>JAEWOI010000027.1 GCA_023460935.1 Actinomycetes bacterium | reverse complement strand
TGCGCGCAGCCGCCCCCCCCCCCCCCCGCCACCGCGGACGGCCGGGTGGGAACGCCGGAGGCGCCCACCCGGCCCATGGAGACAAAGGAGTTCTTCCATGACCGACCAATCCACCCTCACCAAGCTCCCCGAGACCACCCCCTCCCCGGCCGGCCCGGCCACCGACCACCCGTCCGGCTCCCACCTCGACCGCGCCCTCGGCAACCGGCACCTGCAGATGATCGCCATCGGCGGCGCCATCGGCACCGGCCTGTTCATGGGCTCGGGCAAGACGATCTCGCTCGCCGGACCTTCCATCCTGCTGGTCTACGCGATCATCGGCTTCTTCCTGTTCTTCGTCATGCGGGCGATGGGGGAGCTGCTGCTGTCCAACCTGAACTACAAGTCGTTCCGCGACATCGCGGAGGACATCCTCGGCCCGTGGGCCGGGTTCTTCGCCGGCTGGACCTACTGGTTCTGCTGGATCGTGATCGGGGTTGCCGACCTGACCGCGGTCACCGCCTACGTCGCCTACTGGTTCCCAGACCTGCCCAAGTGGGTGGCGGCCACCTGCCTGGTGCTGCTGCTGCTGGTGCTGAACCTGGTCACCGTGAAGCTGTTCGGCGAGATCGAGTTCTGGTTCGCCCTGATCAAGATCGTCGCGATCCTCGCCCTGATCGTCGTTGCCGTGCTGTTCGTCACCACCGGCTTCGTCTCCCCGGAGGGCCACCAGGCCGCCCTTTCCAACCTCTGGGCGCACGGCGGCTTCTTCCCACGCGGCTCGGAGGGCTTCCTCGCCGGCTTCCAGATAGCGTTCTTCGCCTTCCTCGGCATCGAACTGGTCGGCACGGCCGCGGCCGAGACCCGCAACCCGAAGGTCACCCTGCCGAAAGCGATCAACGCGATCCCGATCCGGGTCGGGCTGTTCTACATCCTCGCCCTCGCCGCGATCATGGCGGTGACGCCGTGGCAGCTGATCAACCCCGCGGTGAGCCCGTTCGTCTCGATGTTCGGCCTCGCCGGGCTGGGCGTCGCGGCGTCTGCGATCAACTTCGTGGTGCTGACCAGCGCGGCCTCCTCGGCCAACTCGGGCATCTACTCGACATCGCGGATGCTGTACGGGCTGGCGCTGGACCGGAAGGCTCCCCGCGCGTTCGGTCGGCTCTCCCCGCAGAAGGTCCCGGCCAACGGCCTGGTGTTCTCCTGCTGCTGCCTGCTGCCCGGACTGGTGCTGCTGTACACGACCGATTCGATCATCGCGGCGTTCACCCTGGCGACCACGGTGGCCTCGGTGCTGTTCGTGTTCGTCTGGGGCCTGATCATGGCCTCCTACCTGGTGTACCGGCGCCGGCAGCCGGCCGCCCACGCCGCCTCCTCCTACCGGATGCCCGGCGGGGTGGTCATGACCTGGGTCGTGTTCGGCTTCTTCGCAGCGATCATCTGGGTGCTGGCCCTGGAGCCGGACACCCGCAACGCGCTGCTGGTCACCCCCGCGTGGTTCGCAGCCCTCGCCGTCGCCTACGCCGTGCACCTGCGGCGCCGGCGCCGCAGGCAGGTCGCGCTACCCGGCTGACGGCCGGGCGACCTGGAGCAGGGCGAGCAGGGCCTCGGGATTGTGCCGGTAGATCTCGAGGCTCTGCTCGCCGGAGCTGAGAGCCTCCAGGGTCGCGGTCAGCACGGTGTTCACCGGGGTCGGCACCCCGTGCTCGGCGCCGTACCGGGCGACCGCTCCGTTCAGGAAGCTCACCTCGGTGCGGCCCCGCCCGGAGTGCAGGTCGATGTGGAACGAGGGCATCTTGTCGCCCCGCCCACCGCCGAGCGCCTTCGTCAGCGCCGGCTGGGCGATGAACCTCGGCAGCCTGGACGCTGCCAGCGCCAGCGCCCGCACCGGGGTGCCCGGCAGATCCACCGGCCTGTGGCCGAGCGCAGCCATCACCGCGAGGCACTCCCGCAGCACGGCCACTTCCACTTCGTACAACCTGCGGTCGGCGAACAGTGCGGACACGGGTTGGTCGAGGATCGCGGACGTGGCGTTGCCGGTGAGGTTGGTCAGTAGTTTCGACCACTTCATCGGCCCGGCCTGGGCGAAGCCCACAGCGTTCAGGTCGGCGTCGTTCAGCGCTGCCACCAGCGCAGCGCTGAGCGGGTGGTCGAGGGCCACCCCGATGCCGCGGCGCTTCTCCTCGACGACCTGGCCGGTGCCCGGCTTCGCCACGGCGGTGGTGACGGTGCCGGTGACCACCTCACCCAGCGCCGCGGCGATCACCGGCTCGTTGTCCACGCCGTTCTGCAGCGACAGGATCGGCGGCAACTCCCTGCCGGTGGCCAGCAGCCCGGCCAACGCCGACTCGGTGTCGAAGGACTTCAGCGCGAACACGCCGACGTCATGCGGCCCGGCAGCCAGCGCCTCTTCCGCCGAGCCGAACACCGCGATGTTCCGGACGGCGGTGGTACGGCCGCCGCGGGTGAGCCGCAGTCCCTGCCGGGCGATCACTTCCGCCGCTGCGGGCTGCTCGCTGTAGGTGACCTGGTGGCCGGCGGCGGCCAGTGAGCCGCCGACGTAGGTGCCGATCGCGCCGGCGCCAAGGAACAGGAAACGCATCGAAGTCCTTCCGTCGACACCGCAGCCTTGCAGCTGTCGGCTCGGCCGCGCCACCTCGACCTCGGCCGCGCCGCGGAGGCGACGGCGTCAGCCCTTCTGCTCCGCCTCCAGGCGGTCGAGGATCCAGGACCGGACCAGGGTTGAGGCCGGCAGGTGGCGGGCGTCAGCGATCCTCTGGATCGCATTGCTCTCCTGTGGGCTGAGCCGGACGGAATACACGAGGGAGCGGCGCTGCGGTGCTGGCATGTAGTACACAGTAATACTGCGGCGGGATCCGCGGAACCCCAGGCGGAGGAGTCAGCCGGCCCGCCATGCCGAGCCGAGCACCACGAACGGCGTACCGCGGCCCACCCGGGCCAGCGCCTCGTCGCTGCCCAGGCCGGCAGCCAGCCCGGCGTGGTAGGCGGCCATCAACTCGGCTGCAGCGGCGTCCGGCACCGGCGCGACCGCCGCCACCACCGACCGGACGCCCAGCGCGAGCAGTGTGCTGGCCAGGCCGAGCGGCTCGTCGCCGGGACGGATCCGCGCGTTGCCGACGTCACAGGCCGAAAGCACCACGTGCCCGGCGGCCACCTGTCCGGCGGGGAACTCGTAGGCGTGCATGTCGCCGTCGGCCATGCGCAGCGAGGAGAACAGCGGGCTGTCGGCACGGTGCTGGCCGTGGGCCGCCACGTGCACCAGGCCGGGCCGTTGCAGCGCCGCCGCAAGGTCCGCCGCACCGGCCCCAGTTGTGACAGCTGCCGCCGGCCAGGCGGCGGCAACGGCCTCTGCCTCCGCAGCTGCATGCTGCAGCCCGGGCCCGGTGAGCACCCGCACGCCGCCCTTCGGGTCGCGCGCGGGCCGGGCCCACTGGGTTGCCGAACCGGCCATGACCACCGGCACTCCGGCGAGGGACGGCAGCATCGCCCAGGGCATCGCCTGCACCGCATGGGAGCCCACCAGCACCAGCCCGCCGGCTTGTGGCCCCCACGGCCGGACCAGTTGCCCGTCCACCCAGTCGAGCCCGGTGGCGAGTGACGCCGCCACCGCTGCGCCGAGCGCGCCCGCCGGCCGGTGGGCGAGCGCCCGCAGGTCGGCGCCGATCCGTCTGGTCACCTCAAGGCACGCGGCCAGGTCGGCCAGCCGGGCCAGGCGGGGTCGCCCCCCGGCCAGCCCGACTCCCCACACCGCGCCGTCGTGGGCGAACAGCCACAGCAGGTCCCGGTCGGCCCGGCGCAACTCCTGCAGTGCTTCAGCAAGGTGCGGCAGGGACTCGGCTTCGGTGTGCTCCTGCCGGTGCGCCAGCCCCAGCTGGCCCAACTCGCGGCGCAGCTCGCCCTGCTCCGCCCGGCGCGCGGCCGCGGCCGGCGAGGCGGGATCGTCGCGCAGCGCCTGGGACAACGACCGCAGCCGCTCGGTCAGCACGGCCTGCCGGGGATCGGCCGGCGGCCGCACCACCGGCAGCCCGCGGCTGGCCCACCGCTCGAGGGTGGCGAGGGTGGCCCGCGGCCCCTGGCCAACCGCCAGGCCGAGGTCGAGCTCCGCGAGCCGGAGCCCGAGCACCTTGCGGGCCGCTCTCGAGTCCAGCGACGCGCTTACGGCCTGGCTCGCGGCGAGCTCCGCCGACGCAGCGGCCAGCCGGCGCCGCGGCGATCGCCCTGCCGCAACGTCGGTCACCGCTGCCGCATAGGCCCGGCGCAGCTTCAGCACCAGCCCGAAGCTCTGCTTCGGATAGCGGGCCAGGCCGGCCAGCGCGAGTTCAGGGCGACCCAGCCGGGCGGCGGCCTCCGCCCCCACCACCAGCGCCCTGGCCTGCAGTTCGGTGTCGCCGACGCGGGCGGCCTGCCGCTCGGCAGCCCCGGCGCCGGCCAGCACCCGGTCCAGCCGACGAAGCCGGCTCAGGTCGCAGTCGAGCACGATGAGCTCCGCGCGGGCGGCCGGCCCGGCTGCGGCGAGCCGGCGGAACCGGGCCGCGGCAGCGCGGGCCGCGCGCGCGGCTTCGGTGAAGTCCCCGGAGAGCCGCAGCAGCTTGGCCCGCTCCACGTCGATCTCGGCCCGGAGGAAGCGGTCCTGTCGCGGCCGGCAGGCGGCCTGGGCCCGGTCGAGCGCTGCGATCGCCTCGTCCAGCAGCCCGGCCTCGCCGAGCACCCGGCCGAGGTCGAACAGCGACGGCCCGCGGAACACGTCTGCCGGCAGGTGCTCCGCCGCGGCCATGGTGGCCAGTGCGCCGGGCAGGTCACCGGTGAGGTACTGGGCGTAGCCACGGTTGTGCGCTGCCATGAACTGGTACCGCTCGTCGCCCGCCTCGGCCGCGAGGGCGCCGGCCGCGGCGAAATCGCGTGCCGCGGCGCCGGGACGACCCAGCTCGAAGTTCACCATCCCCCGGTTCAGCAGCGTCGCGGCCCGCTCCAGCGCGGTGAACCACTGCGGCTCGGTGACCACCACCTCCAGCTCGGCGACCGCAACGGCGTAGTCGCCGGCCCGGCCGAGGACGTTGCCCCGCTGGCACCGCCACCTGGCGACGAACTCCGGATCGGTACCGGCCAGCACCCTGGCCTGGTCCAGGCGGGCCTGCGCAGCGGCGAGTCCGCCGGTGGCCAGTTCGGAGACCGCGAGGGTGAGCAGGCACGCAACCCGCACGGCTTCCACCTCGCGCGGGGCCGGCCGGTCGACCGGCGGCAGCAGGGCCAGCGCGGCCCGCAGGTGCGCGGCTGCCCGCACGGGGCGCCCCGCGGAGTTCTCCGCGAGCCCGGCCAGCCGCAGGGCTGAGGCCCTGGCGAGTACCTGCTGGGCGGCTACGGCCATCTCCCTCAGATCTCGATGGACGGGGTGATCACCGGACGGTACCCCTCCCGCCTGACGATGAAGTGCGTGCTGCCCCGAGGGATGCCGTCGACGGAGAACCGGCCGGTGTCGTCTGCCGTCGCGCTGCGGGTGATGCCGACGCCCACCACGTCGACCTCCGCGCCCGGACTGGTGACCCAGCCGTCGATGCGCACGTGGCGCGCGGCCACCACCGTGGTGACCATCAGGCTCAGCGACCCGCTGGTGAACGTGACGGTGTCGGTCTCGTCGCTGCGCACGCCGACGAGTTCCTCGCGGGTCAGCTCGGCGATGTCGGCCTCCAGCTCGGCTACGGCGAGCGCGAAGTCGATGCGCTCCACCAGGCCGGCGGGCGGCGGGTCGAGGAGGTCGTGGACGGTCGCCAGCTCGGCCAGCAGCAGCCGGTCCGTGGCGTCGATCGGCTCTGCGGAGCCCGGGATTTCCTCGTCCACTTCACAGCTCCCATCTGGGGTCGGACGCCAGCAGCGCCCGCAATTTGGCCAGGCAGCGCCCCCGGGTCGGCCCGATGCTGCCGATCGGCATGCCCAGGCTGGCCGCGACATTCGCGTAGTCCGGCGCCGGGGCGAACGCGATCACCCGCAACAGCGCCCGGCACCGCTCGGGCAGGTCGGCGACATGGCCCCACAGCACGCGTTGCCGATCGGAGGCGAGCGCGGCCTGCTCCGGCGAGGCGTCGTCGGCCACCTCCGGCAGCCCGCCGGCCGGTTCCGCCTCCCTGCCGGACAGCCGGAGCAACCGCCAGGTCTCCCGCCGCACGGTGACGACCAGCCACGACACCACCCCGTGCGGGTCGGAGATCGTCTCTGCTGCGTCCACCAGGCGCAGCCAGGCCGTCTGGATCGCGTCCTCCGCAAGGTGCTGCGGCGCGCGCTGGGAACGCGCGGTGTGCCACAGCAGGGGCGTCAGCAGTGCGACCAGTTCACGCAGGCGCTCCCGATCGCCGTCCCGGTAGGCGGCGAAGGCGGTCGCGGCTCGGGCGCCCAGCGAGGCTGTGGCGGTCATGGCCGGCGCACCGCAGGATCGTCCAGCACCCGTTCCACCGCCTGCCAGCCGCGCTCGAGCAGTGCCTCCAGGCCGGCTTCGTCCGGGCCGAGCTCCACCAGTGCCTGCGCCAGCTGGCCGGAGAGCACCGGGGCGGCGAAGCTGGTGCCGCTCCACACCCCGAAGCCGCCGGAGAAGTCGTCGCGGTCGATGGTGCCCCGCCGCCGCTCATCCGGGGTGCCGGCAGCGGCCAGGGTCGAGGCCTGGCCGGCGGCGTCCTCCGAGACCGGTAGCGTGGACACGATCGCCGCGCCCGGACGGTAGGTGGTCACCCACTTCCCGGCGTTGGAGAACAGCGAGACGGTGCCGGGGCTCGGGTTCAGCGAGCCGACGCTGAGCAGCGGCAGGGCGTCCCGCTCGAGCCCGGTCACCTGTCCGGCGAAGCCGGCCGGCAGGAACTTGCGGTCGGTGGCGTCGTTGCCGGCGCCGGCGACCACCAGCACTCCGACCTGGCCCAGGTCGCGCAGCACACTGGCCACGCTGGTGTCCGACAGCGCGTCCTCGGGCTGCTCGTGGTAGTAGCCGACCGAGAGCGAAAGCACGTCCACGACGCGGGCCGGGTCGCCTCCGGCGAGGGCCTGCAGCTGGCGCTCCAGCAGGTCGTGCAGCAGGTCGAGCAGCTCGTCCTCCAGCATCACGCCTGCAGAACTCATCACGGCGTGGGCCTCCAGCCGGGCCGCGGGGCAGGTCTGCCGCACGATCCCGGCGATGAAGGTGCCGTGACCGGCCAGCCGGTCCAGGTCGCCGGTGAGGGGGGCGCTGACCCCCGAGGACTCGTCCGGCACGGGGGAGCCGTGCACGGTGACCGGCCGGGAGGCCGGCGCGAAGGCCGCGGGCAGCCGGCGCAGCTCCCCGGTGCGCTCCCGCGGGAACCAGGGATGCTTGCCGATGCCGGTGTCCGGCATCACCACCACCGGCGGGCGCTTCAGCCGCGGCGCTGTCCTGGACGGATCAGCCACCACCAGCGCCACCGGGGTCCGGCCGCCGTAGCCGGGCATCCCGAACTCGGCTGGGCCCGGCGCTCCGATGCCGCCCCAGTAGCCGCCGCCGATGCCGCCCCAGTAGCCGCCGCCGATGCCGCCCCAGTAGCCACCGCCGATGCCGCCCCAGTAGCCACCGCCGATGCCGCCCCAGTAACCGCCGCCGGCAGCGGTGAGCACGTGGTCGAGTTCGAAACAGGCGGCCAGCTCGGGTGCGGCTGCTGCCAGCTCCTGCAGCAGCGTCCAGGCGTCGGGTGGCGGGCCGGGGCGGTCGTTGCGGGCGCGCAGCTCGTGGGCAACCGGGCGCACCGACTCCAGTTTGGCCCGCACGTCGTAGCGCCCCCTCCGTCGGGGCTGCGCCAGTGGCGCCAGCTCCCAGCCGAGTTCCTCCAGCCGTCCGCGCACGCGGGGATCCAGCCCGTTCCAGGCCTGGTCCCCGCGCACCAGCAGCCGGTCGGCGACGTAGACGGTGGGCAGTGGAGCCGGCTGGCCCGCACGGACGACGGCGGTGGTGGGGTCGAGCACACGGATCACGGGGGAACCTCCTGGGACCGGCGGCGTCCACAGCCTATGCAGGCGCCTCCTCACCTGGATAGAGGCGGAGTTACCCCCGCTGATACCTCCCGGCCCCCTCGGCAGGCTGTTCCTTGATGGATGTATCACCGGTGGGGGACGTCGCTCGGATGAGCAACGGTCGACAGGTCGGGCGGAGGCGAGGAGGGACGAAGCCGCGAACCGATCGCCGGCCGCATCGCAGCAGCACCCGGGCCCGCCGCTTCGGGGGGAGCCGGTTGTCGCGAGCCGCGCGTCGGGGGGCAGCGCGCCGCAGCGGCCCGGGTGCTGCGCCAGACGTGGCCGGTGGCCTACCGGTTCCGGTCCAGCGCGGCCTGGACGATGCCCTGCAGCATGCTGGCGAAGATCAGGTGGTGGAAGGGCAGCATCGCGTACCAGTACAGGCGCCCCGCAAGGCCCCGCGGCCGGAAGTAGGCGGTCTGGATGACCCGGTGGGCGTCCCCTTCCGGCTCGACCCGCCACTCCAGCCAGGCCTCGCCGGGCAGCTTCATCTCCGCGGCCAGCTGGAGCCGGCTGCCGGGTTCGACCGCTGCGACCCGCCAGAAGTCGATGGTGTCGTGGAGCCGCACCTCCTCCGGATGGCGCCGCCCCCGCCGCAGGCCGACGCCGCCGACCATACGGTCGAGCAGCCCGCGGATCCGCCACGCCCACGGCAGGCTGTAGTAGCCCACCGAGCCGCCCACCCGCGCGAAACTCCAGTACAGGTCCGCCGGTGGAGCCTCGGAGACGGTCTCCTGGCGATCGACGAACAGGGTGCCGCCGGCCCAGTCGGGATCGCCGGCGAAGGGCGCGGCCGGGCTGGTGCTGGCGTCGGACCAGCGGGTTTCGACCGCCAGCTCCCGGCTGCGCGACAGGGCCAGCTCAACGGCCCGGCGGAAGCTGATCGGGCGTACGTCGAACCTGGCCAGCGCCGAGTCGTCCCGGACGACGACCTCGTTGCGCAGGGAGTCGACGAGCGGCTTGGCCACGCCGGTGGGCAGCGGGGTGACCAGGCCGATCCAGTGCGCGGAGAGCCGCGGCGTGAGCACGGGCACGGGGAGCAGCACGCGGCGCGGCAGGCCGGCGACCTCTGCGTAGACCTGCATCATCTCGCGGTAGGAGACCACGTCCGGCCCGCCGATCTCGTAGGTGTGGTGCCCGGGGTCGTCCCCGAGCGCCGCCACCAAATAGGCCAGCACGTCCCGGATCGCGATCGGCTGGCAGCGAGTTCCGACCCAGCGCGGCGTCACCATCACCGGCAGCACCTCGGTGAGGTAGCGCAACATCTCGAACGACACCGAGCCGGAGCCGATGATCACCGCGGCCCTGAGCTCGGTCACCGGGACCGGGCCCGCAGCCAGCACCGTCCCGGTCTCCTGCCGGCTGGCCAGGTGGGCGGACAGCCGGTCCTCCCCGGCGCCGAGCCCGCCCAGGTAGACGATGCGCTGCAGGTGGTTGGCCGCGGCAGCGGCTGCGAAGTTGCCGGCAGCCTCCCGGTCGGCAGCGGCGAAGTCCCGCTTCCCACCCAGGGAGTGCACCAGGTAGTAGGCGGCGTCGCACCCGCTGAGGGCAGCCGACAGCGAGTCCGGCTCGAGGACGTCGACCTCGCGGACCTCCACCCGCTCGCGCCAGGGACGACCGGCCAGCTTGCCCGGCGTGCGGGCCAGGCAGACGACCTCGTGGCCCTCCGCCAGGAGGCTGGGCACGAGCCGGCCGCCGATGTAGCCGGTGGCGCCGGCGATGGCGATCCTCATACCGACCACGGTATGCGCGGCACCCGCGCCGGCTCGCCGGGTCAGGCTTCGGCGAGCACCTGCACCAGCGAGCGGTCCCCGACGCGGTCGAACTGCCAGGTGTGCGTCGGTTCGAGGGCCTGCAGCAGCGCCCGGTCGTGGGTGACGATCAGCAGCGTGCCCGCAAAGCCGGCCAGGGCGGCTTCCAGCTGGTCGATGGCGGTGGCGTCGAGGTGGTTCGTCGGCTCGTCCAGCACCACGAGGTTGACCTCGCGACCCTGCAGCAGGGCCAGGGCGGCACGGGTGCGTTCACCGAGCGAGAGCGTGTCGCACGGGCGTGCGACGTGCTCAGCGCCCAGCCCGAACTTGGCCAGCAGCGTCCGCGCGGCCGCCGCGTCCGTGCTCCCCAGCCCGGCCAGCACCCGCTGGAGGAGGGTGTCGGGTCCGGCCACCACCCGGCGACCCTGGTCCAGCCGCCCGGTCCGCACCCTCGCCCCCACCGAGAGCCGGCCGGAGCTGACGGGCCGGTCACCGAGCACAGCCTGCAGCAGCGTGCTCTTCCCGGTGCCGTTGGCGCCGGTGAGGGCCACCCGGTCGCCGCGGGCCACCTGCGCAGAGACCGGGCCGAGGGTGAACCCGCCGTTCGCCACCACCACGGCGTCCAGGGTGAGCACGACCTCCACCGGGGGCTCCGCCTCGGCGATCGTGTAGCGCAACTCCCACTCCCTGCGCGGCTGGGCCACCTCCGGCAGGCGCTCCACCGCTGCCTGGACGCGGGCGGCCCGCTGGTCCATGCGCCGGGCGCGGTCCTCCTTGAACTTCCTGGCCAGCTGCTGCCCCGGCCCCAGCCGGGCTGCCTTGGCCCGCCCGACCCTCGCCCACTCCGACTTGCGCCGGGCGTCCTCTGCGAGCTGTGCGCGCTCCGCGGCCCAGGCCGCGTACTCAGCCTCGGCCTGCTGCCGGGCCAGCGTGCGGGCCGCACGGTAGGCCGTCCAGCCGCCGCTGAAGTGGTTCACGGCCTGCTGGGCGAGGTCCAGTTCGAGCACACCGGTGGCCACGGCGTCGAGGAAGGCGCGGTCATGGGACGCGACCATGACCGGCGTCCCGCCCGCCCGGACGAAGTCGGTCACGGCGTCCAGCCCGGCAGCGTCGAGGTTGTTGGTCGGCTCGTCGAGCAGCAGCAGGTCATACCTGCTGACCAGGGTCGTGGCCAGCCCGGCGCGGGCGGCCTGCCCTCCGGAGAGGTGGCCGAGCGGGCGGTCCAGGGGCACGTCGAGGCCCACCCGCACCAGTGCCTCCGCAAGGCGCACCTCCAGGTCTGCGCCGCCGAGCGTGAGCCAGCGGTCCAGCGCCGCGGAGTACCGCTGGTCGGCGTCGGCCGGGTCGTCGGCCAGTGCGGTGGCCGCGGCTTCGAACGCGGCGTAGGCAGGCCCGACCCCGGTGCGGCGCAGCGCGTAGTCCAGGATCGTCTCGGCCGCCCCCGGCGGCTCCTGGGGCAGGTAGCCGACGGTTGCGTCGGGTGGGGCCAAGCGCACCTCACCGGCGTCAGGCAGGTGCTCGCCCGCGACGATCCGCAGCAGGGTGGTCTTGCCAGAGCCGTTCGGGCCCACCACGGCGGTCACGTCACCGGCGGTGAGGGTCAGGTCGAGCCCGGAGAACAGTGGCCGGGCGCCGAAGGACGCGGCGACGCCGGAAAGGAAAAGGGAAGCGGACATGCATGACCTCAATCGCTGGCAGGGCTACGGGCGAGAGGTCAGTTCCACATGGAGCCCAGCTTGCGGGAAGCCGTCCCGGGAAGTCAACCGGCACGGGGTCAGGGCAGGCGTTCCCCGCGCACCTGTGGCGAGGCGAAGACCGAGGTGACCACCTCACCGCCGAACCAGTCGGTCAGCCGCCGGGCCTCCGCATCGAGGCGGCGCCGGGCCTGCGCACCGGGGTCGCTGCGCAGCACCACCCGCACGCTGCCATCGGGGTCCTGCACCCAGCAACCGACCACCCTGCCGTTCCACCAGGCTGTGGTGCCCCCGTTGCCTGCGGTATCGAACAGGTACGGGACGTCGGCCGGATCCAGGTAGAAGTCGCGCTGCTTCCAGCCCATCGTGGTCGCGTCCAGCGTGGGCAGCAGGGCCGCCCACGGGGAGACCTCCGGCTCCGGGCCGTCGTCCCCGGGCAACACCCAGCCGGTGTCTCCGGAGTCCAGGCCGACCCGGACGGCCTCGACGTCGGCGAGGGCGGAGCGGACCGCCCCCTTGGTCGCGCCCAGCCACCAGGCCAGGTCGGTCTCGGTGCCGGGGCCGAAGGTCCTCAGCCACCGCCGGACGAGTTCGGCGTAACCCTCGCGCTCGGTCCAGGGCTGCGGCTGCTCACCCAGCCACGTCGTCGTGGCCGTCCACTGCGGCCTGGAGATCCGCCAGTGGGCCTTGTTGCGCCCCCGGACGACGAGCCCGCGAGCCCCGAGCAGGGTCAGGATCCGAGGTGCGACAGCGCTCTGCACGGCCCAGCGTCCGGCGCCGAAACCGATCCGGGTGTCCAGCAGCGGCACCTCGCGGCGCAACGTGGCGGCATCCAGCTCGGAGCCGTCCTCGAGCCGGGCCAGGACCGCGGCGGCAGCGGCCTCCACCCATGCCTCGCCGTCCGTCGCCACGCCAGACCTGGCGACGTCGGCAGCCGTCCGGCGGAACTCGGACGCGGCGACCCGTGCCGAGGCGCTGCCCAGCGCTGCCGGCAGGAGGTCCCGCGGGAAGGCGAACAGCGTCCGCCGCATCGCCAGCTGCTTCACCAGCCTGCGCTGCTCGTAGAGGACGGACTCGACGTCAGCCACGGCGAGCCCGTCCACGCGGGCGGCGAGGGAGAGGTGCACCGTCGGGGGCTCGGTTGCGTGCAGGACGGTCATGGCGCGCGTGGCGGCCACCGGGTCGGGGAGCCGGTGCTCGGGATGGACGGCGTGCCGCCGCGCCAGCCGGATCCGTCGCTGCTCGTCGCTGATCTGCCGCACCCCGCCATGATCGCGGCGAGCCGGCCACCGGTCCAGCCGATGACCGGCCCAGGCTCACCGCATGGACCGCTCCCGAGCCGGGTGCCGGCAGCGGACGGCACCGAGCACCTCGTCGACTGAGCGAATGTGAAGCCCCCACCGGTCCGGAGTGCACACTGGGTCAGCTGCGCCGCGCGCCATTGAGCTGAGCGGCCGCCGGCCCAAGAATCCTCAGGGTGAGGATCCAGAGCGTCACCGTCGGCGTCCCCACGACGGATCTCCAGCGCAGCGTGCAGTGGTACCAGCGGGTGTTCGAGCTCACCAGTCCCGACCTGGAGCCGAGCGAGGGGGTGGTCGAGTTCAAGGTCGGCGGGGTCTGGCTGCGGCTCGGGCAGGACTCCCAGGGCGCGCCGGGTGGCTTCGTGCTGCGGTTCGGGGTGGCCGACGTGGCCGGGCAGCGGGCGCGGCTGGCCCGGATGGGGGTACAGGTCAGCGGCCTGCGCCAGGTGGAGAGCGTCCTGGAGTACTTCGACTTCACCGACCCCGACGGCAACCGGCTCGGCCTCTACGCCGAGGTCGAGCCCTGAGACCGGTGGAATGACACCGCTGTAGTTATCCCCACTGTGGACAACTCCTGTGGACGACGGTCGGCCCGCCCGTCGATCACCCGCGCCGACGAGACCCGAGCGGGAAGGCCCGCCGGAGGGGTCAGGTGGACGGTGGGTGGGTCCAGGCCCCGGCGAGCATCGTGGCGTGGACTCCCATCGTGCGCAGTTCCTCCCCGGTGCAGGCGTAGGGGTCGCGGTCGAGGACGGCGAACTCCGCCGGCGCGCCCGGCCTGAGCACGCCGGAGCCGTCGGTGGAGGCTGCCAGGGCTGCGCCAACGTCGATGGCCTGCTCCGGGTGCCACGGCTCGGCGCCGTCGCGGGAGCGGCTCACCGCAGCGGAGATCGCCAGCCACGGGTCGAGCGGGGCGACGGGCGCGTCCGAGCCGAGTGCCAGCCGAACGCCGGCAGCTGCCAGGTCGCGCAGCCGGAACGCGCGCCGGGTCCGGCCGGGCCAGTACCGGTCGGCCACGTCCCGGTCGTCCATGGCGTGCTCCGGCTGCACGCTCGCCACGACTCCGAGCGCCGCGAACCTGGCCACGTCCTCGTCGCGCAGCAACTGCGCATGTTCGATCGAGCCCTGGGCGCCGGTAGCTGCGAAGGCGTCCAGGGCCGCAGCGTTGGCCCGGTCACCGATCGCGTGGACCGCCACCCGCAGCGAGCCGGCGTGCGCGCGGCCCAGCAGGTCCACCAGTTCCGGATAGGCGACGGTGGCCACCCCGCAAGGGTGCTCGCCGGTCTCGAGGCCGGGGTAGGGGTCGAAGCACCAGGCGGTGCGGGTGTTCAGTGACCCGTCGGTGATCACCTTCAGAGGCCCGACGCGCACCCGTCCGCCGGTGCCGGGCACGACCGCACCGGTGCGCAGGCCGGCAGCGATGGCCCGGTCGAGGTCGACGGGGTAGAAGCCGGCGTCCACCTGCACGGGCAGGGGCGCCGCTGCGGCCCGCCGCGGCCAGTCCTCGAAACCCCAGGCCATCTCGAGGTCGGTCAGCCGGGTCACCCCGCGCGCTGCGGCGCGCTCGAGCGCCGTCCGCACCCAGCCGTCCACCGTGGCCCGGTCGGCCCGGCCGAGGGCTCCCAGCACGGCGAAGGCCGCCTGTTCGCGGACCAGGCCGGTGGCCACCAGGCCGTGGCGGCGCAGCGCTGCGCTGTTCAGCCACGCGCAGTGCAGGTCGGCGCCCACCAGCACCACCGGCCGCTCACCGCTGACCGCGTCCAGGAGCGCTGCGGTGGGCACATCCGGCCACAGCGCGTCCCGGAAGCCGTGGCCCACCACTTCCGTGGAGCCCCGGGCGAACGCTGCGGCCACCAGGACGGCTGCCTCCGCTGCGCTGTGGGCGGTGGAGACGTCGATGCGCCGGCTGGCCTCGGCCCACTGGGTGAGGTGGACGTGCCGGTCGGCCAGCCCTGGCACCAGCCAGCGGCCCTCAAGGTCGACGATCTCCGCCCCAGCAGCATCGGCCGTGGCCGGCTGCAGCGTGCCGTCGGCAACCAGCAGGTCGACGACGCCGCCGGCCCGTCCGGCGATCCGGGCGTTGCGCAGGAGGCGGACGGGCACGTGCCCTCCCTCCCTGCTCGGGCCGGCCCGGGTCAGGCGATCGCGGCCTTGGTCTCGCGCGCCATCGCCAGCTCCTCGTTGGTCGGCACCACCAGCACCGTGATCGGGGAGTCGGCCGTGGAAATCCGGCGGGCGTCCTTCGCCCGGTGGGCGTTGGCCTCGGGGTCGAGGATCGCACCGAGCCCGGCCAGCCGCCCGATGACCTTCTCCCGCACCAGGTTGTCGTTCTCGCCCACCCCTGCGGTGAAGGTGATCACGTCGACGCCGCCGAGCACTGCCATGAAGGCCCCGATGTAGGACAACAGCCGGTGGCAGTACACGTCCATTGCGAGGATCGCCTTGGCGTCGCCCTCCTCGATCAGCTCGTTCACGTCGCGGAAGTCGGTGACACCGGCCAGGCCGAGCATGCCGGACTTCTTGTTCAGCAGGTTGTCCACGTCAGCCAGGCTCATGCCCAGCTCGCGGCCGAGGAAGGCGTGGACGCCGGGGTCGATGTCGCCCGACCTGGTGCCCATCACCAGGCCGGCCAGCGGGGTGAGCCCCATCGAGGTCTCCACCGCCACGCCGCCGTCGATGGCCGACACCGAAGCGCCGTTGCCGAGGTGGCAGACGATCTGCTTCAGCTCGGCGTAGTCGCGGCCGAGGAACTCCGCGGCCTGCCGGGACACGTAGCTGTGGGAGGTGCCGTGGAAGCCGTACTTGCGGATACCGTGCTCGGCGGCGAGGTCGGCGTCGATCGCGTAGGTGAACGCCTCCGCCGGCAGCGTGGAGAAGAACGAGGTGTCGAAGATCGCCACGTGCGGCACGTCCGGCAGCACCTCGCGGGCCGCCTCGATGCCGGCGATGCCGGGAGGGTTGTGCAGGGGCGCGAGGGGGCTCAGCTCGCGCAGCCCCTCCAGCACGTCGTCGTCGATCACCACGGTCGAGCGGAACTTGTCGCCGCCGTGCACCGTGCGGTGGCCGACCGCCCGGATCTGGTCCAGGTCGGGACCGTGGGCGTTGAACACCCGCACCAGGTAGTTCAGCGCCCTGGCGTGGTTGGGGAAGCCGCGGTCGACGTGGACGGTCTCGCCCTCCAGCTTGTGGTCGAGGGTGCCGGACTCGTCGCCGATGCGCTGGATGATGCCGGTGGCCACCACCTGCTCGGAGTCGGCGTCGATCACCTTGTACTTGATCGAACTCGAGCCGCAGTTAAGCAGCAGGACCTGGGTGCTCACTTGGTGTCTCCTTCGACGGGGGGTCGGTTCAGGCCTGGGCCTGGATGGCGGTGATGGCCACGGTGTTCACGATGTCCTCGACCAGTGCCCCGCGGGACAGGTCGTTGACCGCCTTGTTCAGGCCCTGCAGCACCGGCCCGATCGCGACCGCGCCGGACGAGCGCTGCACGGCCTTGTAGGTGTTGTTGCCAGTGTTCAGGTCGGGGAAGATGAACACCGTCGCCCGCCCGGCCACCGGGGAGTCGGGCAGCTTCGTCCGCGCGACCGTCGGGTCGACGGCGGCGTCGAACTGGATCGGGCCCTCCAGGGCCAGGTCGGGACGGCGCTCGCGGACGAGTTCCGTGGCCTGGCGCACCTTGTCCACGTCCGCCCCGGTGCCGGAGGTGCCGGTGGAGTAGGAGAGCATCGCCACCCGCGGCTCGATGCCGAAGGCGATGGCGGTCTCGGCGGAGCTGATCGCGATGTCGGCGAGCTGCTCTGCGGTGGGGTCGGGGTTCACCGCGCAGTCGGCGTAGACCACGACCCGGTCGGGCATGCACATCAGGAACGACCCGGAGACCACGGTCACCCCGGGCTTGGTCTTGATGAACTCCAGCGAGGGCCGGATGGTGTTCGCCGTGGTGTTGATGGCGCCGGAGACCATGCCGTCGGCCATGCCGAGGTGCACCATCATCGTGCCGAAGTAGGACAGGTCCTTCAGCTTCTCCCTTGCCTGCTCGATGCTGACGCCCTTGTGGGCGCGCAGCCGCGCGTACTCGGCTGCGAACCGCTCCACCAGTTCGGGATCGGCAGGGTTCACCACCTCCACGCCCTGCAGGCCGAGGCCGAGGTGGCTGGCCCGCGCCTTGATCGACTGGGCGTCGCCGAGCAGGATCAGGTTCGCGACGCCGCGGCGCAGCAGGATGTCGGCAGAGGCGAGGATGCGGTCGTCGGTGGACTCCGGCAGCACGATCGTGCGCCGGTCGGAACGGGCCAGGTCCTGCAACTGGTGCTCGAACATCAGCGGCGTCACCACCTCCGAACGGTGCACCTGCAGCGCCTGCAGCAGGGCCGGCACATCGGCGTGCTCGGAGAAGATGCGGCGGGCGATCTCGACCTTGCGCGGGCTGGACGTCATCGCGCCCTCCAGCCGGAACATCCGGTCCGACGAGGTGTAGGTGCCGAGGCTCGTCATGCCGATCGGCAGCTCGTTGTGGATGCTTCCGATCAGCTTCGCGATGGTGTCGGGAATCTCGTACCCGCCGAGCAGGATGATCCCGGCCAGTGGAGGGAAGGAGCCCGAGACGTGGGCGAGCAGCAGGCCCGGCAGCATGTCGGAGCGGTCGCCGGGCATGATGATCGTCGACTCCGGAGTGAGCCGGCGCAGCACGTTGGGCAGCGTCATGGCAGCCACCAGGATGTCGGCCGACTCCCGCTCGAGGAGCTCCGGATTGCCCAGCACGAGGTTGGCCTCGACCGCGTCGAACTGGGCCCGCACCAGCGGCGCAGCGAGCAGGCGGTCGGCCGGCAGGGCTGCGGTGACCACGTCGGGCAGCTTGGCCAGCTCGGCCCGGACGGCGGCGAGCTCGGCCGGGTCGACCTCCTCGCTAGTGCCGCGCTCCAGCGAGCCGACCCGGTTGGCGATGACCGCGATCACCTTGGCGTGGTGGGCGCGGAACTCGGCCAGCCCGCCTTCGGCGGCGGAGCGGATGTCCTCGGGGGTGCGGTTGCGTCCGGAGACCACAAGGATCACCGGCACGTTCAGGTTCGCAGCCACCCGTGCGTTGAAGGTGAGCTCGGTCGGGGAGGTGGTCTCGGTGTAGTCGGAACCGAGGATCACCACCGACTCGTAGCGCTCGCGGATCTGCGCGTACTTCTCCACCAGGGTGTGCAGGGCGGCGTCGGCGTCGTCGTGCACGTCCTCGTAGGTGACCCCGACGGCGTCGGCGTAGGTCTGGTTCACGCCGGGCAGGCTGGTCAGGGTGCGCAGGATCGCGTCCTCCGCGCCACTGCGGACCACTGGACGGAAGACCCCGACAGAACTCACCGTGCGGGTCAGCGCCTCGACCATGCCCACGGCAACCATGGACTTGCCCGTCAGCCCCTCCGGTGCGGCGACGTAGATGCTGTTGCTCACGAGGGTCAGGTTATCCCCGCGCGGCCACCCCGACCGGCGGGGCGGGAATGGGCGAGACCGCCGGCCCGGGAGCCGGGCGGCTGCCGCCGGTCAGGAGAGGCGCTCGCGCAGCCAGTCCAGGTCGGCGGCCTGACCCTCGACCCCACCGGGGGTCTCCACCACGATCGGGGCGCCGGCTGTCGCCACCACCTCGGCCACCCCTTCCGGGTCGCAGTTGCCCAGCCCGAAGTTGGTGTGCCGGTCGGCGCCGGAGTCGAAGGCGTCGCGGGAGTCGTTGGCGTGCACCAGGTCGATCCGCCCCGTGATCGCCAGGATCCGCTCCACCAGCCCGGACAGTTCCATGCCGCCGGCATGCGCGTGGCAGGTGTCGAGGCAGAACCCGACCCGGTCGGCGTTGGGTGAGGCCGAGATGGCGTCCCAGAGCCGGGCGATCCGGTCCAGGTGGCGGGCCATGGCGTTGGTGCCGCCGGCGGTGTTCTCGATCAGCAGCGGCACCTCGATGCGCAGCCCGTCCACCGCCTTGCGCCAGTTGTCGAAGCCGGTCTCCGGGTCGTCCGCCGCCAGCACGTGGCCGCCGTGCACGATCACCCCTGCCGCGCCGATCTCGGCGGCGGCGTCCAGCTGCTTCTGCAGGTGCTGCCGGCTCGGGATCCGGATGCGGTTGTTCGTGGTGGCGACGTTGAGCACGTAGGGCGCGTGGACGTACAGCGCGATCCCGGCTGCCGCGGCGTCGGCCCGCAGCGCCGCGGCCCCGCCCGGGTAGGCAACCTTCGGGCCCTTCCATGCCTGCGGGTCGCCGAGGAAGAACTGGCTCAGGCCGGCCCCGCGGGCCCTGGCCTCAGCGATCGGGTCGGCCTGGTCGACGTGTCCACCCATCAGCACCATGCGAGCAGTCTAGGCAGCGTCGCTGACGCCCGTCGCCGGGTCGTAGGGGCGCAGCCGGCCAGGACTCGCCCCGCCAACCTACGGTGGAGTAGGTTTGTCGGAAGCACCCAGCGTCGAGGAGCTCGGATGGACTCAGGCCACCTTGCGGTCGGCTTCGCCGCTGCCGCAGCAGCACACCCGGGACGGCCCGCCACGCGCGTCCGGGACGGCGAGGACTGGCGGGTGCGCAGCTACGCAGAGCTCGCGGCGGACGTGCGCCGGCTCGCCGCCCGGTTCGTGGCGCGCGGCCTGGCACCGGGCGACCGGATCGCAATCTTCGCCCCGAACCTCCCCGAGTGGACGCTGACCGACCTCGCCTGCCTGAGCGCCCGGCTGGTGCCGGTTCCGCTCTACCCGACCAACACGCCGGAGCAGGTGCGCCACATCCTGGCCGACTCCGGCTGCCGGCTGGCCTTCGTCGGCGACGCGGAGCAGGTGGCCAAGCTCGGCCAGGTGCGGGCAGAGCTGCCGGCCCTCGAGGACGTGGTCAGCTTCAGCGAGGTGCCCGGCGTGACCAGCCTGGCCGCCGAACTGGCTGCGGCTCCGGAGGACACCGCCGCCGTGGACGAGCGCCTCGGCGCGGCCGGCGCGGACGAGCTGGCGACGATCATCTACACCTCCGGCACCACCGGGGAGCCGAAGGGCGTGATGCTCACCCACCGCGGCTTCACCCACCAGGTGGAGGTGCTCAACCGCTACTTCGAGATCACCGACGCGGACTCCTCGCTCTGCTTCCTGCCCCTCAGCCACGCGCTGGAGCGGGCCTGGACCTACGTAGTGCTGTCCAACGGCGCCCTCAACACCTACGTCCCCGACCCACGCACTGTGGCGGAGATGATGGTCAGGGCGCGACCGAGCATGCTCGTGAGCGTGCCGCGGCTGTACGAGAAGGTCTTCCTCGCAGCCAGGGACAAGGTGGCCGGCTCCCCGGTGAAGCAGCGCCTGCTGGCCTGGGCACTGCGCGTTGGGACGGAGTTCAACACCGCCGTCCGCGCCGGGCGGCCCCGCAGCAGTTCGCTGATCGTGCGCTACAAGCTGGCTGACCGGCTCGTGCTGCACGGCGTCCGCGACGCAATGGGTGGACCGAAGAACGTGCTGGCCTGCGGCGGAGCGGCCCTGCGCCAGGAGATCGAGGAGTTCTTCCTCGCGTGCGGGCTGCTGGTGCTGCAGGGTTACGGCCTCACCGAGGCCTCGCCCCTGGTCAGCTTCCCCTCGCCCACCGGCTACCGGTTCGGCACCGTCGGCCGGGTGATCGACGGCGGCGAGGTGCGGATCGCAGAGGAGGGGGAGATCTGCTACCGCGGGCCGAACCTCATGCTGGGCTACTGGGGCAGGCCGGAGGAGTCCGCCGCAGTACTGGTGGACGGCTGGCTGCACACCGGCGACGTCGGCGAGCTCGACGAGGACGGCTACCTGCGGATCACCGACCGGATCAAGGACCTGATCGTCACCAGCACCGGCAAGAACGTCGCCCCGTCCCCGATCGAGGGCCTGCTCGCCGCCGACCCGTTGTTCGAGTACACGCTGGTGCTGGGCGACAACCGTCCCTACCTCACCCTGTTGGTCGCCCCGTCGCTGCCCCACCTCGAGGACATCGGGCGGCAACTGCAGCTGACCTGGGCACACCGGGAGGAGCTGCTGGCCCATCCCGCCATCCTGGACGAGCTGCGGCGCAGGGTGGCCGGCCTGACCGGGAAGCTGGCCAGGCACGAGCAGATCCGGGACCTGCGG
This sequence comes from Actinomycetes bacterium, assembly GCA_023460935.1. GTDB lineage: Bacteria > Actinomycetota > Actinomycetes > Propionibacteriales > Propionibacteriaceae > Propionicimonas. The sequence continues at coordinate 162,180 of JAEWOI010000027.1, read as the reverse complement.
CTGCTGGTGGAGGAGTTCACCCAGGAGAGCGGCCTGCTCACCCCGACGCTCAAGGTGAAGCGCAGGGAGGTCGAGCGGCGCTTCGCGCAATTGGTCGACGACATGTACGCCCGCGCCGGCCGGCCGAGGCAGCCCTGAACGCACTTAACGGTGTACGAATCTGTACGAATTCGGACGACCGGCTCGGGTGGGCGGTGCAGGTGAGGGTTCACTAGGAACCAGCAGGCACGGACATCAGGGCTGGGGGGCACTGGTTCTGGCCGCCCAGCTTTCTGAGGGGACGCGATCATGGCGGTGATCGCTAGGTAAACGTTGGCGCGGCCGAGTGCAGTTTCGCCTTGGGGGACGTGCCTGCGCCCATGCCGCGCCGGCACGGACCACCCGCGCCGGCACACCCCCGACAGGAGCGAAGTGCAGGACCGGCCCAACCGCTCGGAATTGGCCGAGCTGATCAACCAGGCGCGCCTGGACCGGCATCTCTCGATCCGTTCCGCAGCCCGCATCGCGGGGGTTCCCGCAGCGACGGTGCAGGGCTGGCTCGCCGGCCGGCACTTCCCCACCCCGGCACTGCGCCCGAAGTTCCTGCTCCTGGTCGAGGCCTTCGACCTGACCGAGCACCTGCATCCTGCGTTGTGGCTGGACGACCTTCCACAGGACGGGAATTCCCAGCACTGACCGCCGGCCACCCGCAGGCGCTGCGAGAATCCGGTCATGGCCGTGGAAGACACCCGCAAGGAGTTCGCCGCCCTGGTGGACGCCGCCCGGCGCGGCCGCTACCTCTCGATCCGGGCGGCCGCGCGGATCGCGGAGGTCCCGGCGACGACGGCCGCCGGCTGGCTGAAGGGCAAGCACCTGCCCACCCCGGCGCTGCGGGACAACTACCTGCGCCTGCTGGAACACCTGGAGCTGGCCGGCTCGGTACCCGAGTCCTTCTGGGGTTCGCCGGCCGACCGGGAGGAGGACGACCAGTAACCCCTGCAGGGGTTGCCGGCCGCCGGCGTTCAGGCCGCGGCGACCACCACCGGCGCCGACTTGACGTAGGTGGTGGTGTAGCCCGGCCGGACCGCAGCAACCCGCACCTGAAGCTTCTTCCCGACGAGCTTGGCAGGCGGGGTGAAGGTCACCTCGGTTGCGCCCTTGATACTGGCCCCGTCTGCGTACCACTGGAACGCCAGCCGGCTCGGCTCCGGGGACCAGGTGCCAGGTATCGCCGTCACGGCCACACCCGCCACCGGCTCGACGTCGAGGCTGGGCTGGGGCAGCGGCGTGGTGAACTCGCCCTTGGCCACCTTCGCCGCACCGGAGGTCACCGACCTGGTGTTGAAGCCGGCCCTCCGCGCGGTCACCTTCACCGAGATCTTCTGGCCCGCGTCCGCTGCGCTCAGCAGGTAGGTGGTCAGGTTCGGGCCGCTGGCTCCCTTGATCGCCGAGCCGTTGCGCAGCCAGGTGTAGGTGACCGAATCCGGCTCAGGGACCCAGGTGCCGCCGGCCACGCCCAGTTCCTGCTCGACAACGGCCGGGCCGGCCAGCGCCGGCTTCGGGACGGTGGTGAAGTTGCCCTTGACCACCTCGGTCATGCCGTCGGAGGTCTTGGTGCCGGCGCCGGCTGCGGTCACCCGCACCCTGATCACCTTGCCGACCAGGTCGGCGGTGACGAGGAAGGTCTTGCCGGTGGCCCCGGTGATCCACTTGCCGTCCGCGGTCCACTGGTACGTCGGCGCAGCACCTTCGGGCACCCAGGTGCCAGGTACCGCCGTCAGCGTGCGGCCGACCTGCGGCCCGCCGCCGATGTTGGGCCTGGTCCACGGCGCCGGCATGAACGACGCCGGCACTTCGGTCTGGACGAACGGCCAGCTGAGCCTGGGGTTCCGCGCGATCTTCGGCAGGCAGGCCCGGACACCCTTGGCGCCGCACTTGGAGTTCAGCGGCTCGCTGACCGGCGTGCCGGTCCACCAGGAGGTCTGCGCCATCGCGCCGTCCCAGGAGAGCGAGATGTGCACGTGGTTCTTGTGGTTGGCGGTGTAGGAGCCGCGGTTGGCCATCTTCCGCCAGCCCAACTCCGGGTAGTAGATCGACCAGATGTGCTGGTTCCAGATGATGTACATCACCCCGAGGCGGTAGGCGACCTCGCCGTTGTTGGCGGTCAGCCACTTCAGCGCCTGGTCCACCTTCTTGCGGTGGGAGGCGTACTTGACGTCCCGCCGCCAGTCGAGCGCCCTGCCTTCCTTGTGCTCCGAGACGCCCCCGACGCTGCAACCGCGCGAGATGCCCGACGACGAGCCGTCCCAGGTGGCGATCAGGGCCTTCAGCAGCGCTGTGGTGCCGGGCTTGGCCGAGGGCGAGCAGGTGCTCTGCGGCATGTAGCCGAGGTGGGCGTCGATCGAGGTGGCGGTGAACTGCTTGGGCGGTGGCGGGTTCTTCGCCACGGCGGCCGGGGCCGGGACGGCCCACAGCAGGCAGCTGGCCGTGAGGGTGGCGACCGCGGCGGCCAGGCGTTTGCGCATTCAGGTTCCTTCGGATCGTCCCCCCGACCCGTGCAGGCTAGCCGGGCGGGGTGCTGCGGCGGGAGTGTCTCGCCGTTGGCAACTGCAGCGGATTGGCCCGGGCCGGGGAGCGGACGGTAGGCTTGCCCACTGGCTCTCTGATTCGAATCGGCGGGCCGGATACGCCCTCCTGCCACGGGAAGCGCCCGTGGCCGCTCTAGACCAGAGGAGGTGGGGTTCGCGTATGCGCAAGTACGAAGTCGTGGTGATCATTGATCCCGACGTCGACGACCGCCAGGTGAACGGCTTGCTGGACAAGCCTCTCGCCGGGCTCACCAAGGCCGGCGGCACCGTGGACAACATCGATGTGTGGGGCCGCCGCAGGCTGGCCTACGACATCCGCAAGAAGTCCGAGGGGATCTACGCCGTGCTCAACGTGACCGCTGAGCCCGCCGTGGTGAAGGAACTGGACCGTCAGTTCACCCTGAACGAGCAGGTCATGCGGACCAAGGTGATCCGCCCCGACCTGCACTGATCGCTGCCAACCCTCGCCGACGTCAGTGGGAACTGACAGGCTGTGGGGGTCCAGAAGCTAAGTCCGATCGAAAGACACCAAACATGGCTGGCGAAACCATCATCACCGTGGTCGGGAACCTGACCGCCGACCCGGAGCTGCGCTTCACCCCGTCGGGGGCGCCCGTGGCGAACTTCACCGTCGCCTCGACCCCCCGCACGTTCGACAGGAACACGAACGAGTGGAAGGACGGCGACGCGCTTTTCCTCAACTGCGCGGTGTGGCGGCAGGCGGCAGAGAACGTCGCCGAATCCCTCACCAAGGGGATGCGGGTCATCGTCCAGGGCCGGCTCCGGCAGCGCAGCTACGAGACCCGCGAGGGTGAGAAGCGCACGGTGGTCGAGCTGGAAGTCGAAGAGATCGGTCCTGCGCTGAAGTACGCGACCGCCAAGGTCACCCGCACCACGGGTGGCGGTGGCGGCGGCTACTCCGGCGGCGGCTCGTCCGGTGGCTCCGGTGGTTGGAGCAACCAGGCCAGCAGCAACGAGCGGAGCGGCGGCACCGACCCCTGGGCCTCGGCCCAGAGCGAGGAACCCCCGTTCTGATCGGCCAGCGCCGGTCCGCAGCAGCGGCCGGCTCCACCAAGTCATTCCGGCGGCAAGCCGGGCTTTCTCGCAGAAACTAGGAGAGCACCACAATGGCCTCACAGCGCAAGCCTGTGAAATCGAAGAAGGTCGCGCCGGCGAAGAGCATTCGCATCGGCCACATCGACTACAAGGACACCGCCACGCTGCGGAAGTTCATCTCCGAGCGGGGCAAGATCCGCGCTCGTCGGGTCACCGGACTGTCGGTGCAGGAGCAGCGCAAGGTCGCCATCGCGGTGAAGAACGCTCGCGAACTGGCACTGCTGCCCTACGCCTCGACCGCGCGCTGAACGGGGGAGTGAGACATGAAGTTGATCCTTACCGCTCCCGTCGAGCACCTGGGCGTCCCCGGTGACGTCGTCGAGGTGAAGGACGGCTACGGCCGCAACTACCTGCTGCCCCGCAGCTTCGCGATCAAGTGGACCCGCGGTGCGGAGAAGCAGATCGACGGCATCAAGCGGGCGCGCGACGCCCGGGAGATCCGCGGCGTCGAGCACGCCGTCCAGGTGCGCGAGCAGCTGGAGGCGCTCGAGGTGAGCCTGCCGGCCCGCGCCGGCGACTCCGGCAAGCTGTTCGGCGCGGTCACCCCTGCCGACATCGTGCTGGCCGTGAAGAAGGCCGGTGGCCCGGCCGTCGACAAGCGGACCGTGGAGATCGGCAAGCCGATCAAGGCTGTCGGCAAGCACACCGTCGGCCTGAAGCTGACCAGCGGCGTGGTTGCCCACATCGACGTCAACGTCGTCGCAGCCTGACCTGCTGACGAAGCGCCGGCCGCCCTCGGGCGACCGGCGCTTCGGCTTCCCTGGCTGATCGGGGACGGTTCCTTTCGCGCCATTTGCTGATCGGGGACGGTTCCTTTCGCGCCATTTGCGGATCGGGACGAGCGATCTCGGCAGGGAGGTGGCGCAAAAGGAACCGTCCCCGTTGTGCCGGGCCGGAGGGTCGGGGCCGGCCGGGCGAGCGGCGCTGGTTATGGTGTCCGGGTGACCCAACCCCAGCCGACGAACCGCTGGCACGCCCTGCGTGACTCGGTGGGCCAGTCGTTCCGCGGTGGGTCCGGCCCGCGGCTGTGGCTGGGGGTCGGCGTCGGCGGGCTGGCCCTGATCGTGCTGGTGGCCTGGACCAACTCCCTGGCCACCCCCGCCCACCGCGTGGGCAGCCCGACGGCATCGGTCAGCCCATTGCCGGCCACCACCGCCGCTACCCCGACCCCCACCGCAACAGCCTCCGGCGAGCCGTCGGCGAGCGAGAGCCCGGACCCGGAGCCGTCCGAACAGCCGCCGCGGATGAAGTCCTCAGGCAAGTTCGCCGGCGCCGCGGTCAGCGTCCCGGCAGCCAATTCCAGCGGCGAGCTGCGCCGTTACACGTTCCGCGTCGAGACCTCGGCGAAACTGAAGGCGGACAAGGTCGCGCGCCAGGTCGCAGGCGTGCTCAACGACCCGCGGAGCTGGGCGGGCAGCGGCGGTGTCCGGTTCGCCCTGGTGGCCGACCCGGAGAAGGCCGACTTCTCGATCACCCTCGCTGCTCCGGCCACAGCCGCCAAGCTGTGCAAGCCCGATGCTGCCGGCACCTGCACCGAAGGGTCGGACGTGGTGATCGACGCTGCGCTGTGGAAGGCGGCACCGGAGGCCTACGCCGCGTCCGCTGCGCAGTGGCAGGCGTACCTGGTGAACCACGGGCTCGGGCACCTGCTCGGCGAACGCGAGGCCAAGTGCCCGAAGAAGGCTCGGCCGGCTCCGGTGATGATGCCCCAGGCCGGCGACCTGGACGGGTGCACCCCGAATCCCTGGCCCTATCCCTGACGCACGGCTCAGCGGGCGACCAGCGCCGAGGAAGGGACGAAGGCCTCGGGGCCGGGCAGTCCGCCGAGGGCCCCGGCCAGCAGTTCACGCGCCCTGGCCAGGTGCTCGTCCAGCATCTTCGCCACGCCGTCGCCGTCGCCGGACTCGATCAGCTCAAGGATGCGGCTGTGCTCGGCGACGATGATGTCGGGGCTGAGCCGCTGGCTGCCCTGCAGCTGGGCCATGCAGAGCTTCACCTCGAAGGCCAGCGAGCCGTAGACCGCGCTGGTGCGCTCGCTGCCGAGGGAGTCGATCAGCACGGTGTGGAAACGCATGTCCGGAGCGACGATGTCGAACGAGCCCTGGCCCCACAGCGCCTCGATCTCCGCGTTGGCCACCCTGGCCGCCACCGGAACCTCCCGGCGCTCCGCCAGCCGGCGGAGGACTTCCGACTCAAGGTAGGCGCGAGTACGGTATATGTCGCGGACGTCGCCCGGCCCCAGGCTCACGACGCGGGCGGTCTTGTAGTTCTTGCGCACCAGCACCTTGTCCGCAACCAGGCGTTCGATCGCAGCCTTGGCCGTCGCCCGTGCAACGTCGTAGCGGGTCGCGACCTCGGACTCGGTGAGCGGTTGGTCCGGCTTGAGAGCGCCCGCCAGCACCTGGCTCTTCAAGTCTTCCACCACGGCGTCGATCACTGACGTGACCACGATGTTCCGGACCAAGGTCCACCCCTGACTAGCTGCTGATCAACATCATATTCCAACAAGTAACCCGAAACCGCTTGCACGACGCGTCTACTTGTCGGACAATCCTACTTGTCGGTCAATCTCAGTGAGGAGATCTCCCACCGTGTTCACTCAACCGCTGGCGCCCATAGCCGGCAGCCTGCTGCTCTCGGCCCTCCTGGCCGCCCTGCCCCTGATCCTGCTCTTCATCCTGCTCGGCGTGTTCAAGGTGAAGGCCTGGCTCGCAGCCGTGATCGGCCTGGTGACCTCGATCGCCGTGGCCATCTTCGGCTGGGGGATGCCCGCGATGATGGCGTTCAGCGCCACCGCCGAAGGCGCCTTCTACGGCGCGTTCCCGATCATGTGGATCCTGCTCAACGCCATCTGGGTCTACCAGCTCTCGGTCATCACCGGCTGGTTCGAGACCCTCGGCCAGCTGATCCGTTCGATCTCTGACGACCAGCGCATCCTCGCGATCCTGATCGCGTTCTGCTTCGGCGCCCTGATGGAGGCCCTTGCCGGCTTCGGCGCCCCGGTGGCCATTTCCGCAGCCATGCTGATGGCCGCTGGCATGAAGCCGCTGAAGTCCGCCGTCGTCTCCCTGCTGGCCAACACCGCCCCCGTGGCGTTCGGCGCCATGGGCGCCCCGATCATCGCGCTGTCCAGCGTGACCAGCATCGACGTGCACGTGCTGTCCCAGATGGCCGGCCGCCAGACCCCGTTCGTCGCCGCAGTGGTGCCGCTGGTGCTGGTGCTGCTGGTCGACGGCTGGCGCGGCGTCCGCGAGACCTGGCCGGTCGCCGTTGTCGCCGGTGTCGTCTTCGGTATCGCCCAGTTCATCACCGCCAACTACATCACCGTCGAGATCACCGACGTCGTGGCCGCCCTGGTCACCATCGCGGTCGTGCTGGTGATGCTGCGGTTCTGGAAGCCCAAGAACTCCATCCCGCTGGAGAAGGCCGACCTGGAGGGCAGCGACTCCGCGGCCCTGAAGTCCGGCCGCCTGGCCAACTACCCCGAGGTCACCGCCACCGGCGGCGCCCGCATCTGGGGGGCCATCGCTCCTTACGCGATCATCATCATCGTCTTCTCGATTAGCCAGATCCCGGCGGTCAAGGCGTGGCTGCTCAGCATCGGCCAGGTGAAGTTCCCGTGGCCGGGCCTGGCCACCATCGGTGCGGACGGCAAGGCCAGCTCGATGATCCTCAACGCCGCCGGCAACCCGGTCGGCACGACGATCTTCACCCTGGACCACCTGCGCGCCACCGGCACCCTGCTGCTGCTCTCGGGCATCATCACCTGCTTCGCCTACAAGGTGAAGGCCTCCGACGCCGTCCAGGCCTACGTCAACACCATCAAGCAGCTGAAGTTCACGATCATCACCGTCCTCTCGGTGCTGGCCCTGGCCTACGTGATGAACCTGTCCGGGCAGACCGCTGAGCTCGGCCGCGCGCTGGCCATCGGCCTCGTCGGTGCGTTCGCCTTCGTCTCCCCGCTGATCGGCTGGATCGGCGTCGCCATCACCGGCTCCGACACCTCGGCCAACTCGCTGTTCGGCCTGCTGCAGGTGACCGCTGCCGAGCAGTCCGGGCTCAGCCCCGTGCTGATGGCCGCGGCCAACTCCTCCGGTGGCGTGATGGGCAAGATGATCTCCCCGCAGAACCTCGCCGTGGCCGCTGCGGCCGTCGGCATGGTCAACAAGGAGGGTGACATCTTCCGCAAGGTGGTGCTGTGGAGCCTGGCCCTGCTGGCCTACTTCACGATCATCGTGGTCCTGCAGGCCGGTCCATGGGCGTGGATGGTGCCGGCAGTCGCAACCACCCCGTGACCGCCATGCTTACCCAGTCCGAACTCACCACCCTGCTGGGCGGCTGCGTAGCCGACCCCCAGCAGGTCCGGACGAATGAGCTACAGCGACGCGCCCTCGCCCATGACGCGTCGCACCTCCTCCTGCTGCCGTCAGCTCTCGTCGCCCCCAGGGACGCAGAGGAGGTGGCCCGGTTGCTCCGGGCCACCTCGGCAGCAGGCATAGCGTTGACCTTCCGCTCCGGCGGCACCAGCCTCTCGGGGCAGGCCGGCACCGAAGGGGTGCTGGCCGACGTGCGCCGCAACTTCCAGGGCGTGGAGGTGCTGGACGACGGCGCCAGGGTGCGGGTGCAGCCGGGCGTCACCGTCAAGCAGCTCAACGCCAGGCTGGTCAAGTACGGGCGCAAGTTCGGCCCGGACCCGGCCAGTGAGGCAGCCTGCACCATCGGCGGAGTGGTGGCGAACAACTCCTCCGGCATGGCTTGCGGCACGGTGGAGAACAGCTACCGCACGCTGGAGTCGCTGGTCGCGGTACTGCCTTCCGGCACCGTGATCGACACCGGCGCCCCGGACGCGGACGAGAAGCTGCGCACGCTTGAGCCCGCCCTCTACGAGGGGCTGCTCAAGCTGCGCCAGCGGGTCGTCTCCAACCCGGCGTCGGTGGCCAAGATCGCCCAGCAGTTCTCGATGAAGAACACCATGGGCTACGGCATCAACTCCCTGGTGGACTACGACAACCCCGTCGACATCCTGACCCACCTGCTGATCGGCAGTGAGGGCACGCTGGCGTTCGTAGCCTCGGCGACGTTCCGCACGATCCCGCTGCGCAGCCACATCAAGACCGCGCTGGTGGTCTTCGACGACCTGTACGCGGCCAACCAGTCCCTGCCGGGGCTCGTGGCCACGGGTGCCGCGACGCTGGAGCTGATGGACGCCACGTCGCTGCGGGTGGGCCAGGCCTTCCCCGAGACGCCGGCGATGATCAAGGAGCTGCAGGTCAAGGCCCAGGCTGCCCTGCTGCTGGAGTACCAGGCCACCTCGCGGGAGGAACTGGAACACCTTGCGCAGGCGGCGCGTCCGACCCTGGACCAGCTGCCCGTCGGCGGCCCGGTTGAACTGGCCGACGACCCGAAGCTGCGCGCCGACCTGTGGACGCTCCGCAAGGGCCTGTACACCTCGGTGGCCGGCGCCCGCAGGAGCGGCAGCACCGCGCTGCTGGAGGACGTGGTCGTGCCAGTGGAGAAGCTCGCCGACACCTGCCTCGAACTGGCTGTGCTGTTCGACCGGTACTCCTACGAGGACTCGGTCATCTTCGGCCACGCCAAGGACGGCAACATCCACTTCATGATCACCGACCGGTTCGAGGACGACGAGCAGATGCGTCGTTACATCGACTTCACCGAGGACATGGTCGAACTGATCATCGCCAACGACGGCTCGCTCAAGGCCGAGCACGGCACCGGCAGGGTGATGGCACCCTTCGTCCGGCGCCAGTACGGCGACGAGCTGTACGAGGTGATGGTCGAGATCAAGCGGCTGTTCGACCCCAAGGGCCTGCTCAACGTCGGCACGATCATCACCGACGACCCCGACATCCACCTCAAGCACATCAAGCTGAACCCCAGCGTCGAGGCGGAAGTCGACCGCTGCACCTCGTGCGGCTACTGCGAGCCGGTCTGCCCGTCCCGGGACCTCACGCTCACCCCGCGGCAGCGGATCGCCGTCCGCCGGGAGATCGAGAACCTGGAACTGGCCGGTGACCTCGCTGCCGTGGCCAGGCTGGAGAAGGACTTCAACTACCAGGTGGTGCACACCTGCGCCGTCGACGGCATGTGTGGCACGGCCTGCCCGGTGAAGATCAACACCGGCCTGCTGGTGAAGAAGCTGCGTCGGGAGAAGACCACTCCTGCTGCCACCAAGGCGGTGTGGACGACCCTCTCCAAGCACTGGAAGGGCACGACCGGCACCTTCTCCACGGTGATGAGCATCACCGACAAGCTGCCCGGCCCGCTCGAGACCACCCTGGTGGGCGTCGACAAGGCCGCCAGGGCGGTGCTCGGGGACGACAACATCCCGCTGTGGTCACCGGAACTGCCCGGTGGCGGTGCGAAGCGGTCCAGGCCCCGTCCCGATGGTGAGGTGACCGCGGTCTACCTGCCGGCGTGCGTGAACGTGATGTTCGGCCCGCTGGAGGGTCCCGGGGTGCAGGTCAGCTTCGAGGCGCTGTGCGAGAAGGCCGGCATCAAGCTGCTGGTGCCAGAGCAGATCGAGTCGATGTGCTGCGGCACTCCGTGGTCCAGCAAGGGCATCCCGAACGGCTACGCGGCCATGCGCGCGCGGGTGCTGCCGATCCTGCGGGAAGTCACGGACAACGGCCGGCTGCCGGTGGTCTGCGACGCCTCCAGCTGCACCGAGGGCTTCGTGCACATGATCGAGGCCGACCCGGACCTGCACATCCAGATGATCGACTCGGTGGCCTTCGTGGCCCGGCATGTCCTGCCCGTCCTCGGGGAGTACCGCAAGCTGGAGTCGATGACGATCCATCCGACCTGCTCCTCCACCCAGATGGGGCTCAACCCCGACCTGGTGAAGGTGTCGGAGGCGGTGGCCGAGAAGGTCAACGTCCCGGTCGACTGGGGCTGCTGCGCCTTCGCCGGCGACCGCGGCATGCTGCACCCGGAGCTCACGGCTTCGGCAACGAGGCGGGAGGCCGCCGAGGCCGCAGCCCTCGACGCCGAGGCGCACGGCAGCTGCAACCGCACCTGCGAGCTGGGCATGACCCGGGCCACAGGGAAGCCGTACCGGCACGTGCTGGAGATGCTGGCCGAACAGGCCCTCTGACCCCAGCGCTCCGACCCCGCCGTCCGCACCCCCGGACGGCGGGGTCGGCTGCGTCCGCGATCGTGGCATTCGGGCTGCGCGCGAGGGTGGTGGAGGTCCACAATGCGGGAAATGCCCCGGGGAGGGCCCGGGGGCAGGCAGCGGAAGGATCACCCATGGACCCCAGGACCACAGCTCTGGTGCTGATCGAGTACCAGAACGACTTCACCAGCGAGGGCGGCACCCTGCACGGCGCCGTGGCCGAGGTGATGGCGGCCACCGACATGCTGGCCAACACCAGGGAGGCGCTGGACGCTGCGCACGCCGCCGGGGCCACCGTGATCCACAGCCCGATCTCCTTCCAGCCCGGCTACTACGAGATCAGCAGCCACCCCTACGGCATCCTCAAGGGCGTCGTCGACTCCAACTCCTTCGTCAAGGGCACCTGGGGTTGTGAGATCGTTGCCGACGTGGCCCCGGCCGAGGGCGACATCGTGCTCGAGGGCAAGCGCGGTCTGGACGCCTTCGGTTCCACGAACCTCGACTTCATCCTGCGCAGCCTCGGCATCAAGACGGTGGCGCTGGCCGGCTTCCTCACCAACTGCTGCGTCGAGTCGACCATGCGGTCGGCCTACGAGAAGGGCTTTGAGGTGATCACGCTCACCGACGCCGTCGGCGCCACCTCGCTGGCCGAGCACGAGAACGCGATCAAGTTCGACTACCCGATGTTCTCCAAGCCGATGGCCACAGCCGATTTCGTCGCTGCCCTCGAGGGCGCCGACGCCGCCGCGGACACCTCCCGCGGCTACTGACGTCCCTCTCGTCCCAGGCGCACCGGGGACGGTTCCGAGATTCGGAGCCGTCCCCATTCCCTCTTACGAAACTCGGAACCGTCCCCATTCGGTCAGCTGGTGACCCGGGGCAGGAGGACGGTGCCCTCGCCGTCGGTGATCTCCCGGTCGTCCTCCGGCGGCACGCTGGAACCGGGCAGCCGGATGGTGAACTCAGCACCGCCGTCGACCGAACGGCCGGCCTTGACCCAGCCGCCGTGGGCCTTGATCGTCTGGGCGACGATCGACAACCCGAGGCCCGAGCCGGGGGTGTTGCGGGCCTGGTCGGAGCGGTAGAACCGGTCGAAGACGTGCGGCAGGTCGGCCTCGGCGATGCCGGGACCCTGGTCCGAGATCCGCAGCCGGTCCCCGGTGAGGCGGACGCTGACCGTCCCGCCCGGTGGGGAGAACTTCACGGCGTTGTCGAGCAGGTTCGTGATCGCGCGTTCCAGGCTGTCGGGCTCACCGACCAGGAACAAGGGCTCCAATTCCACGTCGAACACCAGGCCCGGACCGCGCCGACGGGCCCTGGTGACGGCGCTGTTCACGACGTCGCGGAGATCGATCGGCTCCGGGTGGGCGGTCACCGTGTCCTCCCGGGAAAGGTGCACCAGGTCGCCGATCAGCTGGGTGAACTCGCCCAGCTGGGCTGCGATGTCGCGCAGGATCTCCCCCCGCGCACCGGCCGGCAGCATGCCCTGCCGGTCGTCGGCGATCAGCAGCTCGACGTTGGTGCGCAGCGACGTCAGCGGGGTGCGCAGTTCGTGGCCGGCGTCTGCGATCAGCCGGCGCTGCCGTTCCCTCGACGACTCCAGGGTCTTCATCATGGTGTTGAACGAGCGGGTCAGGTCGGTGAGCTCGTCCATGCCGTCGGGCTCGATCGGCGCCAGCTGGTCGGTCTCGGTCACGCGGGTGACCGCGTCGGTGAGCCGCCGGATGGGCTGCAGGCCCGACCGGGCGATAACCCAGCCGATGGCGCCGGCGACCAGCACGGCGAGCAGGCCGAAGGTCAGCAGCGAGAACGCCAGGATCCGCAGGATCTCGTCGGTGGGCTGCAGCGGCCGTCCCAGCACCAGCGCGTAGTGGTTGTCCCCGTCGGTCAGCGGCACTGCGACGATCCGGTGCGCGACGTCGAGGCTGTCCACGCCGGTCCGTGCTGAGGAGCCGGTCTGGGTGCGGGCCACGGCGAGCTCGCGCGCGGTCGGCACGAGGACGGTGGTGGTGCCCGGCGGGGAGATCGTGTGGTTGTCCGAGCGGATCAGCAGCACCGTCACGTGGGCGGTGGCCAGGGCGTCGCTGTTCAGCCCGCCCATCGACTCCACGTCGCCGGAGATCCAGTTGCTGGTGACGGCTGCGATCTCGATCAGCTCCCGGTCGAGCTGGTCGTAGACCGCGACCGTGGTGATGATGTAGGCGGCCACGCCGGTGATCGCGACCGCGCCGGCGACAGCCGCCGACACCAGGGCTGCGAGCCGGTCGTGCAGCGGGCGATTGGTTACCGAGAGGACCGAGCGGAGCCAGCGGATCACGGCGGGGTCTCGCGCAGCACGTAGCCGATGCCGCGCACGGTGTGGATCAGCCTCGGCTCGCCCTCACCCTCGGTCTTGCGGCGCAGGTAGCCGATGTAGACCTCGAGGGAGTTGGCGGTGGTCGGGAAGTCGAAACCCCACACCTCGTTGAGCAGCCAGCTGCGTTCCAGCACCCGGCGGGGGTTCTCCAGGAAGGTCTGCAGCAGGGCGAACTCGGTACGGGTGAGGCTGATCCTGCGGCCGCCGCGGGTGACCTCGCGGGTCTGCAGGTCGAGGCTCAGGTCGGCGAAGCCCAGCACCTCGGCGCCGGCCTCGTCGGTCGCCGGGCGCACCCGCCGGGTCAGGGCCCGCAGCCGGGCCTGCAGCTCCTCGAACGAGAACGGCTTGGCCATGTAGTCGTCCGCGCCGGCGTCCAGCCCGTCCACGCGGTCGCCGACGGCGTCCCTGGCGGTCAGCACGAGGATCGGCACGTCGTTGCCGGACGCGCGCAGCGAGCGGGTGGTCTCCAGCCCGTCGAGCCGGGGCATCATCACGTCCATGATCACGGCGTCCGGGCGCATCGCCGACAGCCGGGCGAGGGCCTCGATGCCGTCGCTGGCCGTGGTGACTTCCCACCCGGAGTAGTGCAGCGACCTGGCCAGGGAGTCGCGGACGGCCTGGTCGTCGTCGACAACGAGGATGTGCATGTCACCAGCCTGCCATGATCGGGCGGCCGGCGGACTGAGCCGATCCGCAAGCGCAGTTCGCCGCCGTCATGCCGGCACCAGCTCACGGGCCCGCCTGATCACCTCCGGCATCGCCGCCTCGATCTGGGCCAGCGCCACCTCGAAGTCGGACGGGTCGCCGTACCAGGGGTCCTCGATCGGCGTGCCCGGACGCGACGCCGGGTCGAAGTCGGTGAGCAGGTAGAGGTCGTGGATGCCGGGCACCAGCTTCCGCAGCCGGTTCAGGTGGAGCTGCTCCATGCCGATCAGCATCGCGGCGGACCTCGCCTCGTCGGCCGTGATCCGGTGGGCGCGGTGCCCAGCCGGCCGGTAGCCGGCGGCCCGCAGCGTGTCGACGGCGCGCGGGTCCATCGGGTTGCCGGCCTCCTCCGCGCTCACGCCGGCGCTGCTGAACTCCACCCCGTGCAGACCGGCGCGGGCGGCGTGGGCCCTGGCCACCACCTCCGCCATCGGGGAACGGCAGATATTGCCCCAGCAGACGAACACGATCCGGGCCGGCTCGCTCAACGGTGCACCTCGCCCCGCTTGCCGAAGAAGGCGTTGAGGATGAAGCTGACGATCGAGACGATCAGGGCGCCCCAGAACGCAGAGCCCCAGTCGGCCACGTGCCAACCGAGCCGCAGCTGCTCCGCCGCCCAGGACACCAGCTGCAGCAGGACGGCGTTGATGACCAGCAGGAACAGGCCGAGGGAGATGAAGATCAGCGGGGCGGTCACGAACTTGAACAGCGGCTTGATCACCGTGTTCACCACACCGAAGATGGCCGCCACGGCCAGCATGGTGATGGCACGGCTCCAGTCGTCGCCTTCAGCGAGGGTGATCCCGGGAAGCAGCCAGGTGGCGACGGCTAGGGCCGCGGCGCTGGCGAGGAATCGGACGAGCATGGCCCCATGCTGTCACGGGTGGCAAGGTTCTCCTATCGGTTGAGATGGCGAAAGGCGAGCGGTGGGGACCTCTCTCAAGGGCAGGCACTTCCTGAAGGAGCAGGACTTCACTCCGCAGGAGTGGCGGGGCCTGCTGGAACTGACCGGCGAGCTGAAGGCCGCCCGCCGGAACCGCAGCGAGGTGCAGCGCCTCTCCGGGGCCAACCTCGCCCTGATCTTCGAGAAGACCTCCACCCGCACCCGCAGCGCCTTCGAGGTGGCGGCGCACGACCAGGGCGCCCACGTCACCCAGATGGACGGCAACTCCTCCCAGCTCGGCCACAAGGAGTCACCGGCTGACACCGCGAGGGTGCTGAGCCGGCTGTTCGACGGCATCGAGTACCGCGGCGCCCACCAGGCGACGGTGGAGCGGATCGCCAGGTACTCCAGCGTGCCGGTGTGGAACGGGCTCACCGACGAGTGGCACCCGACGCAGAGCCTCTGCGACATGTTCACCATGCGCGAGTCGTCCGGGCTGGACGACCACGACATCGCCTTCGCCTACGTTGGCGACGCCCGGTTCAACGTCGGCTGCTCGCTGCTGATGGGTGGCGCGCTGCTGGGGATGGACGTCCGGCTGGTGGCGCCGGCCAAGCTGCAGCCGCCGCCGTCCGTGGTGCGGACCGCGCAACGGATCGCAGCCGGCACCGGCGCCCGGATCACGCTCACCGATGACCTGGACGGGGTGCGCGGCTGCCAGTTCATCCACACCGACATCTGGGTGTCGATGGGGGAACCCGAGAGCGTGTGGACCGAGCGCATCCTGCTGCTGCGCGACTACC
This sequence comes from Actinomycetes bacterium, assembly GCA_023460935.1. GTDB lineage: Bacteria > Actinomycetota > Actinomycetes > Propionibacteriales > Propionibacteriaceae > Propionicimonas. The sequence continues at coordinate 146,615 of JAEWOI010000027.1, read as the reverse complement.
AGGTGAACACTGCGCTGCTGGAGCGCACCGGGGTGGCCGAGGTGAAGTTCATGCACTGCCTGCCGGCCTACCACAACCGGGAGACCGAGGTCGGCGAGGCGGTCTACTCCCGCTTCGGGCTGGCCGAGCTCGAGGTGACCGACGAGGTGTTCGAGTCCCCTGCGTCCATCGTGTTCGACCAGGCCGAGAACCGGATGCACTCGATCAAGGCGATCCTGGTCGCCACCCTGACCTGAGTCGAGTCCTCACCGCGGCGGCGGGGGGACGGATAGGGTCTCGCCATGGCGATTCCACAGGTGCTCCCGACGTCACGCGTGCCCGACCCGGCGCTGGCCCCGCCGTTGGACTGGGGCATCATCGCGCCGGGCGGGATCGCCCAGCGCTTCGCGTCGGCGCTGCGGGCCTCCACCCGGCAACGGGTGGTCGCGGTGGGGTCGCGCAACCTCGAGCGGGCCAGGGCGTTCGCTGACGAGTTCGGGGTGGCTACGGCCCACGGCTCGTACCGCGCGCTGGTGGAGGACCCGAAGGTGGCCGCGGTCTACGTCGCGTCCCCGCACAGCGAGCACGCGGCCCACGCCCTGCTGGCGATCGAGGCAGGCAAGCACGTGCTGGTGGAGAAGGCGTTCACCCGCAACGCCAAGGAGGCGCGCAAGGTGGTGGAGGCCGCCCGCAAGCGTGGGGTGGCGCTGATGGAGGCGATGTGGACGCGCTTCCTGCCGCGCACCGACATCGTCCGCCAGCTGCTGGCCGACGGCGTGCTGGGCGAGCTGGAGGTGCTCGTCGCCGACCACGGGCAGGCCCTCGACCGCAGGCACGCCCCGCGGCTCTACGCCCCGGAGCTCGCCGGCGGTGCCCTGCTCGACCTGGGCATCTACCCCATCTCGTTCGCATCGTTCGTGCTGGGCCGCCCCGGCGCGGTGGTGGCCACCGGCTCGAAGACCGACACCGGTGTCGACCGCCAGGTGTCGGCGATCCTCACCCGGTTCGAGGGCCACCCCCAGGCCCAGGCGATGGTGAATTGCACGCTGGCAGCCAAGACGGCCACCACCGCAGTGATCAGCGGCACCAGGGCGAGGGTCGAGCTGGACGGCGACTTCTACATGCCGGGCCGGGTACGCCTGGTCACGCCTTCCGGGACGACGGTGACCAGCTCCGCGCCCGAGCTCCACGGGCACCAGGCGCTGGCCTTCGAGGCGGCGCACTTCGCCCAGCTGGTGGCCGACGGCTTCACCGAGTCGCCGACGCTCCCGCTGGACGAGACGATCGCGATCATGGAGCTGCTGGACGAGATCCGCTCGCAGGTGCGGGTGCGGTACCCCGGGGAGTAACCGCAACGGAACGGGTGGGCGGCGCGTGGTTAGCGTGTGACGGCCTGGCAGGGGGTGTTGGTGGGCGAACCGGCGGCGGTGTTCGCGCAGTCGGCCGTGGGCGAGTTCGAGGACTACGTGACCACCCGGTCGGCGGCCCTGCTGCGCTTCGCCTTCCTGATCACCCGTAACCGCGAGGACGCCAACGACGCCGTCCAGGACGCCCTGACCGGTCTCTACCCGCGCTGGCGACAGATCGCTGCCCGCGGGGACGTCGACGCCTACGTCCGGCGCAGCATCGTCAACGCCCACGTCTCGGCCTGGCGAAAGGTACGCCGGCTCTACCCGACCGAGGACCCGTCGCTGGCTGCCAACGCCCCGGTCACCCCCGACGCCTCGGCTGCGGTTGCCGACGCCGACCAGGCGCTGCGGCTGTGCGGCGAGCTGCCGCCCATGCAGCGGGCCGCTGTGGTGCTGCGGTTCTACGAGGACCGCAGCTTCGCCGAGATCGCCCAGATACTCGGCTGTCCTGAGGGCACGGCGCGGTCGCACGTGCACCGCGCGCTGGCCACGCTGCGCGCCAAGCTTGCCGGGGGTGAGGATGGCTGACGACTTCACCCGCGAGGAGCAGGCCTTCGCAGCTGGGCTGCGTTCCGCTGCCGAGGCCGAGGGCTTCCGTCCCCTCGACCCGGAGGCCATCCGCGCCGCCGCCCCGGCCAGGGGCGCTCGGCTCAACTCCGGCTGGTTCAAGGGCTTGGCCGCTGCCGCAGCGCTGGTGGTGGTGGTCGGGGCCGGCGCGCTGGTCCTGCCGAGGCTCTCCTCCGGTGGGGCGCCCGCAGCAGCTGTTCCCGAGGGTCCTGACATCGCCGCGGGGAACGCGCCCGTCCCGGAGACGACGACGATCTACGACGCTGAGCGCACCACCAACGGCGAGCAGTCGTCCGGGGAGTGGAAGGATGTTCCGGACGTGCCGCTGTCCGCCCGTTCGGTGGCCGCAGGGCAGTGGCTGGACGGGAAGTTCTACCTGGTCGGCGGCCAGCTGGACCCGCCCTGCCCGCCGAACGCGAGTTGCGTCGCACCCAGCCGGCTGCTGGCCGACGGCGCCGGCTACGACCCGGCGACCGGTTCGTGGCAGCGGATCGCCGAAGCCCCCGTGCCGATCGCGGACGGGGTGCCGGTGGCGGTGGCAGGCAGGCTGTACTTCCAGCTCGGCTCCGCCGCGGACACGAAGGTGTACGCCTACGACCCGGCGACGGACGCCTGGGCGAACGTGCCGGCTCCGCAGGGGCGGGGCTCGCTGGTCGCCGCCGGCGACCGGGTGGCGAGCATCCACCACAGCGATGAGGCCGCTGGTTTCGACGAGCTCTACGACCCGGCCACCGGCGAGTGGACCCGGCTGCCCGACGACCCGCTGGGCAAGAGCTTCAACCGCGGTGCGGTGTGGGTGAACGGCAGGCTGCTGTTGTTCGGCCAGGAACTCGTGGCGAACCCGGGGTCCGAGAAGCCGGCCGTGATCCGTTTCGCCGAGCTGGACCCGGCCGGCATGACCTGGCGGCTGCTGCCGGACTCGGAGGTGATCGGCGGCGGTGCGGTGGCGGTCGGCGACCTGGTCGTGTTCCCCGAGCTCGGTTCCGCAGACGGCGGTGAGGTGAACAACTGGGGCCGGAGCTACCCGATGGGCGGCATCCTGGACACCGTCAGCGGCGAGTGGCGGGCGCTGCCGGCGCGCGACGCGTCCTGGGGCGAGGGCGTCACCCGGGCGTGGAGCGCAGCCGCCGTCAGCGGGAACCGGGTGCTGGCGAGCGGCCACCTGCTCGACCCGGCGGCCGGCGCCTGGACCGAACTCACTGCGCCTCCCGGCGGAAACCTCCTCGGCCAGACCGTGGTCGCCGGCCCGGACGGGCTGCTGGTCTTCGGCGGCTGGGACGGCGAGGCGCACACCGCGAGCACCCGGTACCTCCCGCTGCGCTGACCCACCCAGGAGCAGTGGGCCGGTCGCCCACCCCCCGGCGGCCGGCTCACGCCAGGGCGGCAGGGCTGCAGGCCGCGGTGACCCAGGCCATGGTGTCGGCGTCGTCCACCCATAGGTGCGCGTGCCAGCCGAACCTCTCGGCCGCCGCCACGTTCGGCTGGCGGTCATCGACGAAGGCCACCTCGGCCGGCGCCACGCCCAGCCGTCCGGTGACCTCGGCGAAGACCCGCGGGTCGGGCTTGGTCATGCCCAGCTCAGCTGAGATGAACACATCGTCGAACCGGTCCACCCACCCCGTCCGACGCACCGCGGCGCCGAGGCTGAGCGGCGCGTTGCTGAGCAGCGCTGTGGCCACCCCCCAGCCGCGGACGGCATCGACCACGGCCAGCGCGCCGGCCCGCACGTCCACCCACATCGCGGCGTCCAGGGCATCGAGGCGGTCCACCAGCGCCCCGGTGGGCGGCACGCCGAGGCCGGTGAGCAGCGGCGACCAGTAGTCGGCCACGGCCCCACCGGTGTCGTAGGCGCGCCGATCGGCCCAGTAGCCGGCCTCGAAGGCCGCCGGGTCCACACCGAGCAGCCGCGCCGGTTCCCGGTACAGCCCCGGCGGTGAAGCCAGCACCTGGCCCAGGTCGAACACCACCACACGGATCACGCCGCAGAGGCTAGCCGTTGCCCGGCCGGGCGCCCCGGGCGGTCCAGCAGCCTGCCTACACTCGGCTGATGACTGACGACCGCAAGAAGCTCGATCTCTGGTTCGACCCGGCCTGCCCGTGGGCGTGGATGACCTCCCGCTGGGCGCTGGAGGTGGCCAGGGTTCGTCCGGTGGAGGTGGAGTTCCACGTGATGAGCCTGGCCGTGCTGAACGAGGGCCGCGACCTCGACCCGGGCTACCGCCGGCACATGGACAACTCCTGGGCCGGCGCGCGGGTGGCGCTCGCCGTCCAGCAGCAGTACCCGGAGCGGCTGGCTGACTTCTACACAGCGGTCGGCACCCGGATCCACCCCGGTGGTGAGCCCAACGCTCGCGCAACGCACGAGGCGGCGCTGCTCGAGGCGGGACTGCCCATCGACCTGGCCGACGCAGGCGAGACCGACGCCAACGACGATGCGCTGCGCGCGGCGCAGGCGCAGGTGACCGAGCAGGTCGGCGACGACGTCGGCACCCCGGTGATCCGGGTGGACGGCATGAGCCTGTTCGGGCCGGTGATGTCGCCGGCCCCGAAGGGTGAGGAGGCCGGGCGGCTCTGGGACGGCTTCGTGAACGTGGTCGCCTACCCGGGGTTCTTCGAGCTGAAGCGCAGCCGCACGGTGGACCCGATCTTCGACTGAGGGCGCGCGGACGGCCCGGCGCCTGATCGCCGGACGACGGTAGGTTGCGCTCATGCTGGACATCGCCACCCGTGCGCTCGCGCTGGTGGCGATCCTCGGCATCGGCCTCGGGATCAAGCGGCTCGGCTGGGTGAGCAAGGACGACTTCGGCCTGTTCTCCCGGCTGGTGCTGGGCATCACCCTGCCGTGCGCGCTCCTGACCAGCTTCAACGACTACCGGCTCGAGGTCGCGCTGCTCGGGCTGACCCTGCTCGGCCTGGTGATCACGATGGCCCAGCAGGCGATCGGCTACCTGCTGGCCGCCCGTCGGGGCCGGCAGGAGCAGGCGTTCGCCGTGCTGAACTCCGGCTCCTACAACATCGGGGCTTTCGCCACCCCGTACCTCTCGGGGTTCCTTGGCCCTCAGGCGATGATCTACTCCACCCTGTTCGACATCGGCAACGCCTTCGCCGGTGCCGGGGTGGGCTACGGCTGGGGGATGGCGCTCGCCGGCGAGCCGGGCACCCACCGCTGGCGCGACACCGTCCGCACGCTGGGGCGGTCTCCGGTGTTCGTCACCTACCTCGCGCTGCTCGCGATGCGGCTGCTGGACCTCCGGCTGCCCGACCCGGTGATCACCTTCACCGGCATCGTCGGGGCGGCGAACCCTTTCCTGGCGATGCTGATGATCGGCATCGGCCTGGAACTGCGGCTGCACCGCACGAAGTACGTCGCGGCGGCGCGGTACCTCGCCGTGCGGTACGCGTTCTCCGCGCTGGCCGCCTGGGCGTGCTGGACGCTGCTGCCGCTGCCGGTGGAGGCCCGGCTGGTGGTGGTGATGCTGCTCTTCGCGCCGATCGCATCGATGATGGCCGCGTTCACCGGCCGGGCCGGGCTGGACGTGGAGCTGTCGGCGTTCATGACGTCGGTGACCCTGCTGGTGGCCGTGGTGGCGATGCCGCTGCTGTACCTGATGCTCGGCTGACGGACGGATTCGCGCACTCCGTGCCCGCGAGGGCCCGCGAGGGGGCCGCAGCCGGATCGAGTGTGCAGATCCGCGCGGGAGGGCTGCACTGGCTCAGGAGTAGCGGCGGTGCACGCCCGGCTTGATGCTGTTCAGGGTGTCGACGATGTCGCCGACCGTCAGGTCGGGGTGGTTGCGGGAGAGCTTGGCAAGGTAGCGGGTGCCGGCGCGGGTCATCCGCTCCCGCACCTGCTGGATCGACAGGCCGAGGGCTTCGGCTGCCTCCTCCTCGTCCAGGTCGTCCCAGAAGCGCAGCTGCAACAGCTCGCGATCGGCCCGCCGCAGGTTGCTCAGGGCGGAGAGGAAGTCGTCGGCCGGGGTGTGCTTCGCCCGGCCCAGGGCAGCGCCGCCGCGCAGCCGGTCCAGCACGCTGATGCTGTCGGAGTAGCGCTGGTAGCTGCGGAACACCACCTTGTCGATGGCGGCGTAGAGGTCGCGGAGGTCGTGGTCGCGCCCTGGGTCGAGGCTGTCGAACACCTCGTCAGCCATGAAGTCGGGGTCGGCCAGGCCCATCGCACGCCACTCGCAGGCCGTGACCACGAGAGTGCGGTAGCGCGCGGCGAGGGCATCGACGTTCACACCCCACAACCTAGTGCCGGGGGAACGCAGAAACTGTATGAGTTATCCACAGGCCCCCGAATTGCTCTAGGAATCGGTCGCGCGCTTCGCCTACTATCCCGGAATCGCCGGCGGACCGCTGAACTCACCCCGGACAGCCGTCCCGGCGAGAGGGGGCGGCCATGGCCGAGGCAGCACCGGGAACGGGCCCGCTGCGAACGCGGCGCAACGTGCGCTGGGTGGCCGCCGGAGTGCTCGCGATCTGCCTCGGCGGGCTCGGGGCCGCGCTGCTGTACAGCAACCTCAGCGACGCCCGGTCGGTGGTGACGGTCAAGCGCACCGTCTACCGCGACCAGGTGATCGCAGCCGGCCGAGCAGCTGGCCGCGGTGGTCGGGCGCACCGCGCGCCTCGACCTCGCCGAGGGCAGCCTGCTCAGCCCGAGCGCCTTCGGTGCACCCCTGGTCGAGGTGGGCAACGTCCGGCTGGGGCTGAGGTTGGCGGCCGGCCGGTTGCCGTCGGCCCCGATGCCACCCGGCACGGAGGTGCTGCTGGTGCCCGTGGGACGGGACGGTGCGCCGCCACCCGACGGGCCGAGCCTCGCCGGCCGGACCGCCACCAGCCCGAGCGCACTGCCCGACGGCGCCTGGGTGGTGGATGTCAGCGTCGCGGCAGCTGAGGCCGAGCGGGTGGCGCGGCTGGCGGCAGCTGACCAGCTGGTGCTGGTCCGACGGCCAGGAGGCCAACGATGAGCCTGCTGCTGCTCACCGGCGCCGGGCATTCGCCCGGCGTGACCAGCCTCGCCGTCGCCCTGGCGAAGACGTGGCCCGAGGCGGTGCTGCTGGCCGACTGCAACCGCGAACCGGACCAGTCGGTGCTCGCCGGGTACCTGCAGGGCGTGGACCCAGCCGGGCGCGGGCTGGGCACGATCCTGCAGGCGCACCGCGAGCGGCGCCCGCTGGGGGAGGCGCTGGCCGGGCAGTGCCTTGCCCTGGGCGACGGGCAGGAGTTCCTGCCCGGCTTCGCCCATCCCGGCATGGTGGCCCTGTTCGACCCGGTCTGGCCGGAGCTCGCCGCTGCCCTGGAAGCCGACCTGCGCCCGGTGCTGGTCGACGCGGGCCGAATCACTCCGGAGGGGCTGCCGCCAGCGCTGGTGGCAGCCAGCGCCGGAGTGGTGGTGGTGACCGGCAGCCGGCTGGTCGACCTGGCCGCGCTGCGTCTCTACCTGCCGCTGGTGATCTCAGCTGCGGGCGCGGAGCGGGTGGGGCTGGTGGTGGTGGGGCCCGGCCGTCCCTACGGCTCGGGGGAGATCGGGCACCGGTTCGGGGTGCAGGTGTGGGGGAAGCTGGCCTGGCAGCCGGCCGAGGCGGCCGTGTTCGCGGCAGGCGAGCCGCCACCGCGGCGGCTGGAGCGCAGCCGGTACCTCCAGGACGTCCGCAGCCTCGGCGAGGTCCTGGCCGAGCGACTCGCCGGACGCAAGCGCCTGCTGCAGGTGCCCGGATGAAGCGCCTGGCAGCGGTCGACCTGCTGGCCGGCGAAACACGGTTCGAGACCGGGTTCTCCCGCGAGCGGCTGGTCGAGGCACGCCCGGAGTTCGCTGCGGTCGACTGGGGCCTTGTGGTCACCCTCCGGCGGCGCGCATCGGAGCGGATCACCAACGCCATCGCCGAGCACGAGGGCGCGCTCACCGACACCGACCGGCGGCTGCTGGGCCGCTCGATCGTGCGGACGGTCGTACGCGAGCACGTGGACGCGCTCAGCGACCGCGGCGAGGCGCTGTGGTCGATCAGCGTCGAGACCGCCTACGCCCAGGCCGTCGAGGACGCCATCTTCGGCTTCGGCCGGCTGCAGCCCCTGTTCGAGCTGCCGGAGGCGGAGAACATCGAGATCCACGGCTACGACTCGGTGGTGGTGCAGTACGGCGACGGCACGAGGGAACACTTGCCACCGGTGGCGGACAGCGACGCAGAATTGGTGGAGGCCATCCGCTTCCTCGGTGAGTCGGTGACGCCGGCCCGTCCCTTCGACGACGCCCACCCGATGATGACCCTCGCCCTCGGTGACCGGTTCCGGCTGCACGCGATCGGGTTCGGGTTGTCGTACCGACCGTCCGTGACCATCCGGCAGCACACCCTCACCGACGTCACGCTGCGGCAGCTCGCCGAGGGCGGGATGATGCCGCCAGAGGTTGCCCGGTTCCTGCACGCTGCCGTGCTGGCGGGGAAGTCGATGGTGATCTCCGGCGATCAAGGCGCAGGCAAGACCACCCTGCTGAGGGCGATGATCGCGGCGATCCCGGAGAGCGAGCGGTTCGGCACGCTGGAGACCGACTACGAGCTGCTCACCCACCTGCAGCCCAACCGGCGCAACATGCTCGCGCTGCAGGCCAGGGTGGGCATGGGTGAGCTGCAGGACGGGCGGCGGATCGGCGAGTTCACCGTTGCGGACCTCATTCCGGAGGCGCTGCGGCAGAACCTGTCCCGCCTGATCGTCGGCGAGGTCCGCGGCGGTGAGGCCGGCGCGATGTTCGAGGCGATGACGGCCGGCGCGGGAACGCTGAGCACCACGCACTCGCACTCGGCGGCCTCCACCATGGACAGGTTGGCGTCCCGGGTGGCCCAGGGCGGGGTGCTGAGCGTCGAGGAGGCCTACCGCCAGATCGCCCACCACATCCACCTGTTGGTCCACGTCCGGCTGGTCGACGACACCTGGCGGGGAGGCGTGCGCAGCCGGACCGTGACCGAGATCCGGCAGCTCACCGGTGGCATCGAGGCGGGCCGGCCGGTGACCCACCTCTGCTACCGCGACGGGCCGGGCGGCGAGCACTACTTCAGCCCCGACGCAGGCCTGCTCGCCGAGCTGGCGCCGTTCAACTCCGCCTGGGAGCAGTGATGGGCACCCTGCTGGCCGCGGTCTGCGGAGTCCTGGTGGTCGGGGGCGCGGTGCTCGCCGTTGCGGGTTTGCACAGCTCGCCCGCTCAGCCCGGCCCGTCATCCACAGGCTTGTGGACAACCCTTGTGGAAAGCCCTGCTGGCCGGGCGGTCCGCCGGCGGTGGTGGCAGTGGCTGCTCGCTGTGGTGGCGGGGGTGGCGGCCGCCTCCGCGCTGCGCTGGCCACTGCTGGTCGTGCTGGTCCCCGCGGTCGCGTACGGGCTGCCGCTGGTGCTCTCGGCACCGTCGAACCGCGACCTCGCCCTGCTCGAGGCGCTCGACCGGTGGGTGCGCACCCTGGGCTCGCTGCTGCCGACGGGCCGCTCGATCAGCGACGCCATCCGCGTGTCGGTGCGGCAGGCGCCCGCGCTGATCGCGCCCGACCTGCGCCTGCTGGTGGCCCGCCTGGACGACCGCTGGACGATCGAACAGGCCCTTTACGCCCTCGCCGACGACCTGAACAGCGCCGACGCCGACGCCGTGCTGGCAGCGCTCGCGCTGGCGGCCCAACGCGGCGGGACGGGGGCTGCTGCCACCCTGGATGCGCTGGCGGACAACGTCCAGGACCGGCTGCGCGCGCTGCGTGAGATCGAGACCGAGCGGGCCAAGCCAAGGATCGTCGTCCGGCAGGTCACCGTGCTCACCCTGGTGGTGCTGTCCGGCGCGCTGCTGTTCGGCGGTGGCTTCTTCGCCCCCTACGGCACCGGGGTGGGGCAGGTGCTGCTCGCCCTGCTGGTGGCGGCCTACCTCGGCTCGCTGCTGTTCCTGCGCCGGCTCACCCTGCCCCGCGCGCGCCAGCGCATTCTCAGGCGGACGACATGAGCGGCCTGCCGCTGGCGATCGCAACGGGGTGCCTGCTCGCCTTCGGCCTGTGGGCGCTGAGCGGGCTGCTGCTGCCGGCGCGGCCAGGGCTCGCCGACGCGCTCGACCTGCTGGACGGTGTGCACGCGCAACCGGTGCCGGAGCCGGCGGCCGGCGGCATCGACCGGATCGGCCGCTGGGTCCAGGCCCGGCTCCGGCGCCCGCTCCCGGCCGAGACCCTGCGCAGGCTGCGCATGGCCGGCCGCACCCCGGCCCTTCACTTCGCCCACAAGGCGCTGTGCGCGCTGGCCGGGCTGGTCCTGCCAGCCCTGGCCGGGATCGTGCTGGCCGCTGCCGTCGGCGCCGGTCCGGAGGTGCCGGCAGCCGCCGGCCTGCTGCTGGGGCTGGTCGGCTTCTTCCTGCCCGACCTCATGCTCCGCCGGGCCGACGCCGGGGTGACGGAGGACGCCACCGAGGCGCTGCTGACCTACTTCGACCTGGTCACCCTGGAACGCCTCGCCAACGCGTCCGGCACCCAGGCCCTGCGCGCCGCGGCCGCGGTCAGCGACGTCACGGTGTTCGCAGCCGTCCGGGACGCGCTCGAGCGGTCCCGGCTGGAGCAGCGGGCGCCCTACCCGGAACTGCAGCGCCTCGGCGCAGAACTCGGGTTGCCGGCGCTGGTGGACATCGCCGACGTGATGGCGCTGGACGAGGCCGGCGCGGCCCTCTCGGGTGCCTTGCGGGCCAGGGTGAAGGAACTCCGCGACGCGCACCTCACCGAGGCGAAGATCGCCGCAGCCGCCGTCTCGGAGCGGATGGCGTTCTTCATGGTCGTCCCCAGCCTGGTTTTCGGGTTGTTCTTCCTTGTGCCGCCTGTGTTGCGCCTGGTCGGCGGCTGACCACCGGAGGAGTAGAGATGAGACTGCTGCACCTGTTGCTCGGGAGCCTGCTCGCCGGGCCGTCCCGCCGCCACGACCAGCGCGGGCTGTCCCAGTCCACGGAGAACGCGATCCTGCTCGCGGGTGCCGTTGCCGTGGCGCTCATCGTGATCGGGGCGGTCACGGTCTACGTCACGGCCAAGCTGCCCCGGCCGTGAACCAGCGAGGGGTGGCGGAGTCCACCCAGTGGGCGATCCTGCTGCCGGCCCTGCTGCTGCTGGTGCTGGGTCTGGTCCAGACCGGGGTGTGGCTCTACTCCCGCACGGTTGCGGCCCAGGCAGCAGCCGTGGTCGCCGACCTGCGCGCCACCGGGCCGAGCGTCGAGTCCGCCGCCATCGAGGCCGGGCACCGCGTCGCTTCGGCAGGAGGCCTGGAGGGCGTGTCGATCAGCGTGGCTGCCGACGGCGGGCTGCTCGTGGCCACCGTCTCGGGGCGGGCGCCCCTGTTCTTCGACGTGGGCCAGGGGCTGGTGGTCGAGCGGGCTGTGCTGCCGCTGGAACGGGTGACGCCGCCATGAACCTGCAACGTGGTTCGGCGGCGGTCGAGTTCGCCATGGTGGTGCCGGTACTGGTGCTGCTCTTCGGCGTCGTGGTGGGCGGCGCGCGAACCTGGCTGGCCAGGGGCGCTGTGGAGCAGGCCGCCGGGGCCGCGGCTCGCGGGGTGTCGCTGGCCCGGAGCGTCCCCGAGGCCCACCGCCTCGCCGCCGAACTGGCCACGGCGCAGGCTGCGGTCGGTGGCCTGCGCTGCGAGCGGTTCGGGGTCGAGGTGGACGCCGCCGCCATCGCCCAGCCTCCGGGCCTGCCGGGGCGGGTCGGGGCAACCGTGCGCTGCCAGGTGCCCCTCGCCGACGTGTTGGTGCCCGGCTGGTCCGGGGCGATGGAAGTGAGCGCCACCGCCACCACGGTCCTCGACCGGTACCGGGGACGGCGATGAACCGCCGGCTCCGGGGTCTCGGCGCCCTGCTGATCCTCCTGCTCGTTGTCGTGGGGGCGCCGGCGGCGCTAGCCGGCTGGGGCCGGCCGCCGGTCGACTGGCCGGCGGCGCTCACCCGTCCCGACGACGGGTCGGTGCTCCTGGTCGTGCTCACCGTTGGGGGCTGGCTCGGCTGGGCCGCCTTCACCGCCTCGACGGCTGCGGAGTTGGCCCGGCTGCTGGGCGGGCGTGCCATCCGGCTGCCGCTCCTCGGCGCGCTGCAGCGGGCCAGTTCCGGGCTGCTGCTGGCGGTGCTGGCGCTCGCGCCGGCCACTCCAGCCGGAGTGCAGCCGCCCGCAGCAGCGGTCCCCGCCGCCGAGCCCGAACCGCCGGCCCCGACCCGGCGAGCGGGCAGCGAGAGCCCAGCGGGCTACGTGGTCGCACCCGGCGACGACCTTTGGACGATCAGTGCGGAGCTCCTCGGCTCCGGCGCGCGCTGGCGCGAGCTGGCCGCGGCCAACCCCGACCAGCTCCGCGACCCGACGGCCCGGCTGCAGCCTGGCACCCGTCTGGTCCTGCCGGCCCGCAGCACCCCACGTCCGCGCCACATCCGGGTCGAGCGGGGCGACACGCTCAGCGGGCTGGCGCTGGAGCACCTCGGCGCCGCCGGCCGCTGGCCCAGCCTGGCCCGGGCCAACAAGGACCTGGTCGAAGATCCCGACCACATCGAGGTCGGGTGGCGGTTGCGGCTCCCCGGCGCGCCTCCCGCCCCCCGTGCCCGCTCGGAGCCGGACGGTGCGCAACCGGCACCGCCCCGCGGCCGGGAACCAGCCATTCCCGAGGAGCGGGTCGACCCGCCACCCACTGCGGTGCAGCCGCCTCAAACCGACACGGCCACCGGCCGGACCGGGGAGCCGGCACCACCGGACCCGGACGCCGCCGACGACGGCGAGCCGGCGCTGCCGCTGCTCGGGACGCTGGGAACCCTTGCCGCAGCAGCCATCGTCGGGGCGATCGAGCTGCGCCGCGCGCTTCGGCTGCGGGAGCGACCGGTGGGTCGCCGCCTGCTCCGTACTGAAGACCAGGCCGCCCGGCTCCGCACTGCGCTGGGTGCCCGCCAGGAACCGGATCGGGTCGCGGCGCTGGACACGGCCATGCGCGCGATCGGCCGGCACTGCCACCGCCACGGCCTGGCGCTGCCGCGGCTCGACCGGATCACGATCGACCAGGAGCGGATCGCCTTCGACTGGCACGAGCCCGCCGGGCTGCCGCCGGCCGGGTTCGAGGGCACGGCGAACCGCTGGACCCGGCGTCTGCCCGGCCCTCTGGACGGCGTCGACCACCCCTGCCCCTACCCCGCAGTGGTCAGCCTGGGCGCGACTCCGGGCGGCGACCTGGTGCTGGTGGATGCTGAGCAGTCCCGCGTGCTGGGCGTCGCAGCTGACGACGCAGAGCTCCAGCGGTCGGCGCTTGCTGCGATGGCAGTGGAACTCGCCTGTGCCCCGTGGGCCGCCGAGGCGGAACTCGTCGTGGCCGGGCCGGACGCCGGCCTGGTGCGGCTGGCCGGCGGCGACCGGGTGCGTGAGCTCGACGTGGCCGGGGCGCTCGCGGAGCTGCGAGCGCTGGTGGCCCGGCGGCGTGAGGGCCTCGGCACGGAGGCGCTGGCCGACCTGCGCGTGGACCCCGACCGGGCGCCGGCCGTCGCAGCGGTGGTGTTCTGCTTCCTCACCCCGGAGGACCCGGCCCTCGCCGCAGAGCTGGACGAGGTCCTCGCCGGCCCGCCGACCGGGGTGGTGGCCGTTCTCGCCGCTGCCGCCGGCAGCCCTGCCCAGTGGCAGGTGCACGGTGACCGCTGGGAGCCGACCGGACGGCTGGCCGGGTCGCAGGCCACGCTGCTCGCCAACGGCATCCCGGAGCCGGTACGCGCAGGCCTGGCCCGGCTCCTCGAGGCGGCGGACGATCCGGCCACCGAGCCGGCGCCGTGGTGGAGCGGCGCGGACGACAACATCCTCGCGCTGCCGCAGCGCGCCCATCGAGCAGAGGAACCAGTGGACATCGTCAGGGTGATCCCCCCGGCCGAGCACCCGCAGGTGCTCCTGATCGGGCCGGCGGAACTGCACGGCGCCGTCGGCGCCGAGCCCAGCCGGTCGCGCCAGCAACTGATCGAAGCGTGCGCCTGGCTCCTTGAGCATCCGGGCAGCACCGCGACCGCCATGGCCGCCGCACTGGGGGTGGCGGAGGGCACCCGCCGGTCCAACCTCAGCCGGCTGCGGAACTGGCTCGGGCAGGCGCCGGACGGTACGCCCTACCTGCCCGACGCCTACTCGGGCCGCATCCTCCTGCACCCTGGAGTCGGCTCGGACTGGCACCGGCTGCAGTTGCTGCTGCGGCCCGGCGTCGACCGCGTGGGCGACTCCACCCTGGTGGCGGCGCTGGAACTGGTGCGCGGCGCGCCGCTGGCCGACGCGGCCCCCGGCCAGTGGCACTGGGCGGAAGAGCTGCGCGCCGACATCTCCTCCGCCCTGCGCGACGTCGGTCTCGTGCTGAGCGAGCGCGCGCTCGCCAGGGGCGACATCGACCTGGCCAGGTGGGCCGCCGCCCGGGCGCTGGTGGTGGCGCCGGAGGACGAGCTGCTGCTGTGCGCGAGGATCCGCACCGAGCACCGGGCCGGCAACTCCGCCGACGTGGAGCGGCTGGTCAACCAGGTGGCTAGGCAGGCCCGGATCCTCGGCGTCGACCTGCTGCCCGAGACCGTGGAGCTGTGCCAGCAGGTGGTCGAGGGGCGGGTGCGGGCCAGGCAGGCCTGAGGCGCGCAGGCCCGAAGGTCCGGGTCGCCTGGCTTGGGACGGAGTAGTGCAACGGCGCCCCGGTCAGCACTAGTCTCGGCGCGTGTCGAGCCAGCCGGGGCCGGGTGAGCCGGGGCCCAACCAGCCACCGCCGTGGCCCGGCCAGCCCGCGGCCGGCTGGCCCCCGCCGCCCCAGCCCACGCCCGCAGCACCGGCGCAGCCAAGACCGGAACGGCGAAAGGCGCCCCTGCTCGGCGTCGCCCTGGCTGTGGCCACCGTGTTCACCCTCTCGGCCACCCTCGGCCACCCGGCGCAGCCGCCCGACACCGGCGCCGCAGGCTGGCTGCCGGGGGACGGCTACCGCCAGCGGCTCGCCGGCCCGGAGGGCACCGTCGCAATCGAGTGGGCGCGCGGCCAGGCCGCCACGATGATCGGCTCCGGGCCGGAACCTTTCGGCACCTGGCTCGGGCTCACCGAACTCGACTGGGAGACGGTCCAGCTGGCCCGGCTCACCAGCGTGAGCCTGGATCCGTCCGGGCGGGCCACCGGACGCCGGGACGACCTGTGGAGCGTCGAGGTGGGCGGCCTGCGCACCGAGGCCGAGGCCGTCTCCGACGGCAGCAGCCGCGTGTACGTGCCCGGCCGGCTCGACGTCCCGGACGCGCTCGCGCCCGGCCGCAGCTGGACCTCCGAGGGTGCGGTGCTGCAGCAGCTGCCGCAGGGTGAGGCGACTCCGCTGCCCTACCGCGCCGACTACACCGCGGTCGCGCCTGAAGACCCCGAGCTGGCCGGGGGCGGGTGCGTGACGATCCGGCGCACCGAGCAGATCGGCGACCAGCAGCAGGCCCCGGCGGAGAGCACCTGGTGCCCCGGCCGCGGACCGGTGGCCCTCGCGGCCGCTGACGGTTCGTGGCGCCGCATCGAGCAGGACCCGGTCGCCCCGGTGGCGGCCGACCCCGGCTTCGACTGGTCGCGCGCGGCGGACCTCGAGTTCGAGCCCCGGACGGTGAACCAGCTCGGGGTCGGCAACACCCTGGTCAGCCCCGTGGCCGCCCCGGCGCTGCTGGCCGACGGCACCGTAGTGTTCGCCAACCACATCTCCCCGGACGTGATCGCGCTCGACACCACCGCGGAACCGCCGCCATCGGTGTGGCGGGCGCGTCCCGGACGACGGATCTCCACCTCTGCAACGCTGGGGGACACCACCGTCGTGGCCACCACCGACCGGCAGGTCGTCGCCTACGGCCCGGCCGGCGACTGGCGCTGGCAGGCCCCGCTGAGCGACCTCGCCCAGGTCGAGCCGGTGCGCTTCGGCGAGCTGGTCGTGCTGGCCACGCTCGACGGGGCGATCACCGCCTACGACCTGGCCACCGGGGCGGAGCGCTGGCGCACCGAGGTGGCCGCCGAGGTGCGGGTGCGGCTCGTCGTTGCAGCCGACCGGCTGCTGGTGGTCGACCAGGCCGGCGCGCTCTCCTGCCTCGACCCGGCCGGCCAGGTGGTGTGGAACGTCGACGTCGGGCGGGTGGAGCACTTCGGGGTCAGCGCCGGCCCGGACCCGGTGGTGGTCGTGCCGCTCTCCGACCGTCCGCGCGTCGTCGGCGTCCGGTTGGCCGACGGTGAGCAGCTGTGGCGCTCCCGCCAGGACGTGACCGCGCTGGACGTGCTCACGCTCGAGGGCGGCGTGGTGCTGCGCGACGAGGACGAACTGGTCACCCTCGACCCGGCGACGGGCGCGCGTGCCTGGACCTGGCGGGGTGCCCGCACCTTCGCCGGAGCTGGTGGCGGGGACCGGCTGCTGGTGCTCACGATCGACCGCCTGCTGCTCCTTGACGGCGGCGGCAGGCAGCTCAAGGAGTGGCCGGTCGCGGTCGGCGACGTCAGCTCCGCCGAGCCCTACCTGGTCGGCACCCAGGGCCGGGTGCTGCTGTACGGGCCCACCGGCATGGTGCTCGGGGAGCCGCGATGAACGCCGTGCTGCAGCAGGCGGCAGCAGCCGTCCGCGACGTCTGGCAGATCACGTTCGTGCTGCCGGTCAAGGAGGGCCGGCCGCGCCCGCGGGAGTGGGAACGCGGCCTGCGCGAGGTCGGGGGTGCCGTGGCCGTCGTGTTCGGGCTGCTGGGCCTGGCCACGGTGTTCGCCGTCCCGCTGCGGCAGTGGAGCCCGCTGACCATGGCCCCCGAGTCGACCCAGAGCCTGCCGGTGGTCGCGCTGCCCCTGCTGCTCACCGGGTCGGTGTTGTCGTTCGCGCTGGCGCTCACCGCTGCGCTGCACACCACCTGGTGGCTGCGGCTCGCCCTGCTGGTCGTCGGCGGCAGCGCGATCGTGTTCTTCGCAGCCGAGGCGGTCGCGAACCCGCTGCTGCTCGCCCCGGCCGCCCTGGGCTACCTGGGGCTGGTCGGCTTCACGATCGCAAGGGCCCGCCGGGCCCACGCGTGGTGGGAGTTCGTAGTGGTGCTCGGCCTGCTCACCACGGCGATGCTGCTGCCCTGGGCGATCCCTGCCGGCGGGGTCGGCCTGGGGATCGACATGCGCCCCATCGCCGTGCAGGGCTCGCTGCTCAGCCTGCAGGTGCTGGTGGTGCCGGCGCTGATCGTCGCCGGGTCCGCGCCGGCGCAGATCGTGGTCACCGGTGCGCAGGCCACAGCCGACCGTCCGGTGGGCAGGGGACTGTTCTGGGGCGGCTTCGCCGTCGCGGTGGTTTGGCTGGGGGTGGCGACGTGGCAGGGCATGGGGACGCCCGACTACTCGGCCGGCGCCTTTCTCGCGGCCGGGGTGGCCCTGGCGGCGGCCGCTGCGGTGGTCGCGGCGTGGGTGCGGCGCGCCCGGCAGCCCGCGCCGCCCGAACCGCAGGTCTACCCGGGTGCCTGGGGCGGTTGGCTCTACCCGTTGGCCGCAGGCATCGCGGTCCTGCTGCTGCTCACCCTGCCCGTGGTGCTGCTGCGGGCAGCGTTCCAGCTCGCCGGGCTGCCCGAAGCTGCCGGCGTGGTCGACGCAGTTTGGTGGGCGTTCATGGACAACAATCCGGGCACGCTGTGGCGCGGGCTGCTCGGGCTGGCCGTGCTCGGCCTCGGCTGGCGGCTCAGCGCCAGGGGACGGCTGGGCGAGGCGGTGACCCTTGGTGCCTTCGGCGTGCTGGTGGTGCTGGACGCGCTCGGGGTACTCGCCAGGCTGCCCATCCTCAACGAGCGCAGCACCGCAGCCCTCGGCGTCCTGGCTGCCGCCCTTGCGCTCGCCGCCGGCGGCGCGGAGGCGGTCGCCGGCCGGTTCACCCGCGCCCGGGCCACCGGCGTGCTCACCGTGGTGCTGCTGGCGGTGCTGTACCCCCACCGCGGGGTGCTGTCCGACCCGGCGGGCGCGCTGCTGGTGTTCACCGGGCCGGTCGTGCTGGTGTTCGGACTGGCCTGGCGGGTGGCCACCGAGGCGCAGTTCACCTACGAGGGTTCGGCGAAGTACCCCCGGCCGACGCGGGTGCTGCTGTTCCTCGCCAACGCGCTGCTCGCCATGACCACCGTGGCATTCGTCGGGCTGGCCCGCGCAGCTGGCACCGACCTGGACGCAGCCATCTGGGGTGAGCTCGGCGACTCGGTGCTGGGCGACCCGCTCTACCTCGCCGGCCTGGTGGCTGGCCTGTGGCTGGTGCTCAGACCGGCTCAGCCGGCAGCGGACGCCCTCGCCGAGCCGCCGGCCAGCCACTCGGTGCGGTAGTCCCGCCACAGCGCCGGCCAGTCGGTCTGGACCGCGTCCACGCCCAGCTCGAGCACCGGACCGTACGCGACCTCCGGCGACTCCCGGATCGCCAGCTCGTCGTCCAGGCCGCCGAACAGCGGGATGCCGGTCGGCAGCGTGACGGTGTTCACGAAGCAGAACACCCCCAGGCCCTGGAACTCCTCGATCACCGACCGGGAGAACCAGGGGTGCTCGCGCGTGTTGGTGATCAGCTCCACCCCGACCGTGTTGAGGTCGGGGTCGTTCACGGTGCGGTAGACGTCCTCGGGGCTGCCGCAGATCGGGACGAACGGGAACTTCACCTTGAACGCCCGCAGCCGGTCGAGCGCAGCCTCCTCCCAGGCCGGGCACTTCATCAGCAGCTGGTGCGCCATGTAGAGCCCGTCCAGCGCCCTGAGCAGGTTCGGCCAGCGCCACCAGGACCGGTCGACGTTGAACAGCACGTCCGTGTTGGCGAAGGCCTTCAGCATGGGAAGCAACCGCTCCACCCTGGCCGGTCGGCCCGGGCGGTCCACCCAGAGGTAGGACAGCCGGTCGATCTCGGCTGCGGGCAGCGTCTGGAGGTTGGCCTGGATGCCCAGCATCTCCGGCTCGTAGCCGTCGTGGAAGCAGTAGAACTCGCCGTCGCTGGAGGCGGTCACGTCGATCTCGACCATGCCCGCGCCCTGCAGCACCGCTGCCCGGACGGCCAGTTCGGTATTCACCGCCACGCTGCCGCCGGCTGAGCCGCGGTGCGCGACGATCAGCGGACGTTCGCGTTCGAGCCTGGAGTTGATCAGCGCGTTCATGGCCTCGAACTGGCGTTGGCCGAACATCGCACCTCCGATGGAATGGCCGACCTCGTCGTCAGCACACTCGTGATGCTACCCATGACCGCGTCCGCTTATGCGCGATCGGCAACGGAGGCGTCCCGCGGATGGGAGGATTGGCGGCGGCTTGAGCAAAGGAGTGTCATGGCCGATTTCCACTACGAGGACCTGCTCCCGATCGGTGCCGATCCCACCCCCTACCGCCTGATCACCACCGAAGGCGTCGAGACCGTCGAGGGACCCGACGGCCGCAAATTCCTCAAGGTGGCCCCGGAGGCGCTCGAACTGCTGGCCGAGACCGCCATGCACGACATCGCGCACTACCTCCGTCCGGCCCACCTGCAGCAGCTGCGCAACATCCTGGACGACCCGGAGGCGAGCGCCAACGACAAGTTCGTCGCGCTCGACCTGATGAAGAACGCCAACATCGCCGCCGGCGGCGTGCTGCCGATGTGCCAGGACACCGGCACGGCGATCGTGATGGGCAAGCGCGGCCAGCAGGTGCTGACCGAGGGCACGGACGAGCTGCCGCTCAGCCGCGGCATCTACGACGCCTACACCCGGCTGAACCTGCGCTACTCGATGAACGCGCCGATCACGATGTGGGAGGAGAAGAACACCGGCTCCAACCTGCCGGCGCAGATCGAGCTGTACGCCGACACCGCTCCCGGTCACGAGAACACCTACAAGTTCCTGTTCATGGCGAAGGGTGGCGGCTCGGCCAACAAGAGCTACCTGTACCAGGAGACGAAGGCGATCCTGAACCCCGAGTCGATGATGAAGTTCCTCGACGAGAAGCTCCGCAGCCTCGGCACCGCAGCCTGCCCGCCGTACCACCTGGCGATCGTGATCGGCGGGACGTCGGCGGAGTACGCGCTGAAGACCGCGAAGTACGCCTCGGCCAAGTACCTCGACATGCTGCCCACGTCCGGCTCGATCAGTGCGCACGGCTTCCGTGACCTGGAGCTGGAGGAGCAGGTGCTGCAGCTGACCCGGGAGTTCGGCATCGGTGCCCAGTTCGGCGGCAAGTACTTCTGCCACGACGTCCGGGTGATCCGGCTGCCGCGCCACGGCGCCTCGCTGCCGGTGGCGATCTCGGTGTCCTGCTCGGCCGACCGCCAGTGCCTGGCCAAGATCACTCCGGAAGGCGTGTTCATCGAGCAGCTCGAGCGTGACCCGGCGCACTTCATGCCCGACACCACGGACGAGCACCTCGAGGCCGACGACGTCGTGGAGATCGACCTCAGCCGGCCGATGCCGGAGATCCTCGCCGAGCTGTCGAAGTACCCGGTCAAGACCCGCCTCAGCCTGAACGGCACCGTGATCGTCGGCCGGGACATCGCCCACGCCAAGATCAAGGAGCGCCTGGACGCGGGCGAGCCGATGCCGGAGTACCTGCGCAACCACCCGATCTACTACGCCGGGCCGGCCAAGACCCCGGAGGGCATGCCGTCGGGTTCGTTCGGGCCGACCACCGCCGGCCGCATGGACTCCTACGTCGACCAGTTCCAGGCCGCCGGCGGCGCGATGATCATGCTGGCCAAGGGCAACCGTTCAAAGGCGGTCACGGACGCCTGCGCCACCCACGGCGGGTTCTACCTCGGCTCGATCGGCGGGCCGGCCGCGCGGCTGGCGCAGGACTGCATCACCAGTGTCGAGCTGCTGGAGTACCCCGAGCTCGGCATGGAGGCGATCTGGAAGATCGAGGTGAAGGACTTCCCGGCATTCATCGTGGTCGATGACAAGGGCAACGACTTCTTCGCCGACGTCAGCAAGCCGACGGTGCTGCACCTGCAGGGCCTGACCCGCTAGTCCCCTTCGCAAAGTGGGCTGAAACCGCCGTGGTCGGCGGTTTCAGCCCACTTTGCTGTTCGGGCGGCTGGTCAGGGTTGGGCAACGCCTGGGTTGAAGCGGCCGCGGCAGGCCGGGCACGGCCTGAGGGTGCCCCGCCACCCGCGCGTCTGCAGGACCGCGCCGGCCTGCAGCGCCACATCGCACGGGCGGCCACGGACATCGCCGGCGCCGTAACGCAGGGTCAACCACTCCCCCTGGGCATGTGCGTTGTCGCGGCGCAGGTCGCGGAAGGCGGATGCGGAGCTGATGTGGCCGGCCCTGCCGTCCAGCTCGATGAGCACCCGGTACTCGTCGTAGAGCGCGTCGGTCCTTGTGCCCCGGCTGACCGACTTCTGGCGCCGTGCGCCGGGCAGGCCGTGCGCGCGTTCGACATCGCGGCGGTAGACGTACTCGAGAGTGCTCTCGATGCCTTCGAGGTCATCGATCAGGGCCAGCAGGAGCTTGCGGTTGCGGACGCGGGACCGCCCGGCCACCGTCGCGCGCAGTGAGCCCAACGTGACCAGCCGGCGCCGGACGGCCTCGGAGATCAGGCCCACCGCATCCTCGGTGCTGAGCCGCTCGGCGACGTCGAGCACAGCGTCCTCGGCCCGGATCCGGGGGAGCAGCCCACGACGGCGCGCAAGACGCCCGATCTTGTCCCGGCGCATCGCGACCGCCGGATCGGAACGGGCCGCCGGTCATCGGGTACCCAGATCACGATCCGGTCCACGTGCCGGTCCAGTCCGTAGAGGAGGAGAGCGGCCTCGCCTCCAACTGCACACGGCTCGCCCGCCCGCAGGGCGGCCGCCCAGATCGACTTCCCGGTTGACTCGACGCCCGGCCTGAGGTCGTAGACCCCCTCGCTCACCCGGCACCAGTGACCCTGTCTGGCCAGCCGCCGCACCGACTGGTGAGCCAGGCCCCATGCGCAAGGTGGACCGAGACCGTCGACCACGGCGGTTTCAGTCCACTTTGCGGGGAGGAGGGGACGGGAGGGGATGGGGAGGGGGAGGGGGAGGGGAGGGAGGGACGGGAGGGAGGGACGGGAGGGTGGACGGGTGGGGTCACCAGCCCTCGCGGCGGGCCTTCGCTGCGGCGGCGCCGCGGCTGTGGACCCCCAGCTTGGCCAGGATGTTGGAGACGTGGACGCTGACTGTCTTGGGCGAGACGTACAGCCGGCTGGCGATGGCGCCATTGCTGCGGCCCTCGACGATCAGGGCGAGGACCTCCCGCTCCCGCGGGGTGAGGCCGAGGGTGTTGGCGGTTTCGGCCTCGCCCGGGCCGAGTCGGGCCCGGCGGCGGAGGCCGGCCAGTTCGGCCAGGCGCGGTTCGGCGCCGAGGTGCCCAGCCAGCGTCGTGGCCTCCTGCAGCACTTCGGCCGCCGGTTGCCCGGCAAGCAGCAGGTGGCGGGCGTACTGCACGAGCGCGTCCAGGCGCAGGACCTGCGGCCCGTCGGCGAGTGCCGCTGCTGCGGCCCGCCAGCCGGGCAGGTCATCGTCCAGTTCGGCCTCGAGCAGGCTGCGCCAGATGTCCTGGGTGGGCGTGGGCGCGAACCCGAGCGCACGCTCCAGCAGCCAGGCGCGATCGACCTGGCCGTCGCCGGCGCCGAGCCGGAGCGCCCTTGCCGCGAGCACCGCCGACTGCCACTGGAACGCCGGGTGCTCCTCCCCGGGCATGGTGAGCATCGCCCGCGCGTACTCCAGCGCCTGCTCCGGCTGCCCGCGCAGCAGCGCGAGGTTCGCCAGCCCGCGGCCCACCCGCAGCCGGTCCTGCGGGATGGCGGCACCGGAACGGAAGGCGCCCAGGTACTCGGCGAGGATCGCCTCGGCCTCGTCGAGGCGCCCGTGGAGCAGCGCAACCTCGGCCAGCAGCAGCCGCAGGTGGACCGCCTGCGCCCGCGGCGGGTTCAGCGCGAGCGCCGGCTCGACGAGCGACTTCGCCCGCTCCACCTCGCCCAGCGCCAGCAGGCTCTCGGCGGCGTTTCCGGCCATCATCACGCCGATGGAACGCTCCACGCCGAGGTCACGCGCCTCCCGGTAGCCCAGCAGCGCCACCTCCACGGCCTCCCGCGGCCGACCGGCGAGGTGCAGGTGGTGGCTGTAGTTGATGCACCAGCGGGTGCGGGAACGACCGACGGCGATCCGGCCGGCCTCGGCCAGGAGCGCCAGCCCCGCCTCGGCGTCGCCGGTCGACGCGACCACGCAGCCCTTGGTGTTCAGCAGGCTGGACTCGGCTGTGGCACTGCCGACCGCACGGGCCACGGCCAGGCCCTCGTCCGCCGTCGCAAGGCTCTCGGTCAACCGCCCCTCGAGCATCAGCTGGGCACTGATGTACTCAAGGGCGCGGGCCCGCTGGACCGTTGGCCGGTCCTGCGGGGTCAGCGCCAGCGCCTCGGCGAGGACGGGCAACGGGCCGGTGCTGCCCGCCTGGTAACGCAGCTTCGCGAAGGTCATCAGCCGGTCGGCCCGCACCAGCGGGTCGGCGTCCGGAGGGGCTTCCTGCAGCGAGGCCTCGATCAGGGCGAGTGCCTTCTCCGACTCACCCGCCGACCGCGCCGCCCTGGCGGCGAGGTCGAGCACCTCGTCCCTGCTGCCGAGCCTGGCTGCGGCTGCCGGTAGCCGGTCCCACACCTCGAGGGCGCGCTCCAGCACCCGCAGCCGCTCCAGATGGGCCTCCGCAGGCCCGTCCAGCACCCGTCGGCACACCTCGAACCCCTCCTCGAGCCGGTGGGCTGCGAACAGGTGGTGCGCGAGTTCGGCCTCACCGCCGCCGCCGAGTTCGGGACGCCCGGCCAGCACGTCGGCGATCCGGCTGTGCAGCCGGGTGTGCTCCCCGGGCAGCATCCGGTCGTGCACCACCTCGCGCAACAGCGAGTGGCGGAACTGGTACCCCTGCCCGCTGGGCAGCAACAGCCCCCGGTCGACAGCTTCTCGCAGGGTCGCGTCGAGCTGCTCCGGCGGCAGGCCGGCCAACGCCTCCAGCAACTCGTGGCGCACCTGCAGCCCCACCCCGCTGGCCAGCCGGAGCAGCTCCACCGCCGGCTCCGACAGCAGGTAGACGCGGGCCAGCAGCGCCTCGCGCAGGGTGCCGGGGAGCTCGACGCAGCCCTCACTGCTGCCGCGGGCCAGCTCCTCGGCGAAGTAGGGCACTCCGTCGCTGCGCTCGACCAGCAGCTTCACCAGCGCTGGACCGGCCTGCGGCAGGACGCTGCCGACCAGGTCGGTCAGGTCGGCGGCCGGCATCGGGCCCAGCTCGAGCACCCCGACGCCCTGCCGCCGGCCGAGGTCCGCCAGCACCGGCCGCAGCGGGTGCCGCCCCGGCAACTCCTCGGCCCGGTACGTGGCGACCAGCAGCAGCCGGGAAGTGCGCAGGCTGGCCTGCAGGAACTGCAGCAGGTGCCAGGTGAACTGGTCCCCGGCATGGATGTCCTCCAGCACCAGGCACACCGGACGCCACGCCGCAGCCGACTCCAGCACGGAGGCGAAGGCCTCGAAGATCAACAGCCGGTCCGGGCTGCCGTCCGGTCGGTCCGGGAGCTGGGGGAGCAGGTGCCCGAGCGCCGGCCAGCCGGCCCCAGCCCAGGCCCGCAGCCGGTCCGCCCCGGCCACGGCGAGCAGTTGCTGCAGGACGCCGGCGACAGCTGCGTACGGCACAGGCTGCTCGCCGAACCGCAGGCACTGCCCGGTGAGCACCACCGCATCCGCGGCCAGTTCGGTGGCGAAGGCGTGGACGAGGCTGGTCTTGCCCATGCCCGCCTCGCCTCCGACCAGCGCCAGCCAGGACTCCCCGGACCGCACCCGCAGCCAGGCGTCCCGCAGCGCGGCGAGTTCTGGTTCCCTGCCGACGAAGGCGGCCTGGGCTGGGATCAGCGGCACAACCGTCATCGTGCCACCAAAGACGGCGTCAAGGTCGTCAGGACTGCACGGACTGCAGGTGCACCGGACGGCGGGCCGGCCGCGGCGGACGCGACAGCCCCAGGCCGGCGCCGAGCCGCGCCCACCAGTGTCCGGCCGCGGGCGTCCGGGCGGTGCGCGCCGACTTCGCCAACCTACGCTCGGCCGACTCGCGGACCAGCTCCTGGTTGCGCTGCCGCTGGACCAGGTCGAAGAGGTAATCGGAGTTGTTCATGCATCCAGAGTCGGCCTGAGGTGCGCCCGGGCACATCGGACGAACACCCGAAACGCGACCCCGGCCGGACGCCTGAGGTACCTCAGGAGCCCGGCCGGGTGGCCTCTCGGAGCCGGTCAGCGCAGGCGCGCAGCCTGCACCCCGAGGTCGGGGTTGTCGGTGAAGAACTGGTCCATGCCCGCGCGCAGGAACGTGCGGATCTCGCCGATCAGGTCGCCGGGCTCGGCCGGGTCAGCACTGCTGCGGAACTCGAGGGGCAGGAAGTTGTTCTCCCTGCGGAACGTCCAGCCAACCACCGTGAGGCCCGCCCGGTGGGCGTCCCGGATCACCGGGGTCGGCTCCCCGAGGGTGCCGTCCGGCTGGCGGGGGATCATGACGTCCTTGCAGAAGCCCACCTGGTCGGCGTAGCGGCTGATCCCGCGCAGGCCGGCTGCCGTCGCCAGGTCGCCATAGGTCACCGACCGGCCCGCCACCACCTGGTCGTAGGGGCTGCCCTGGCAGTCGATGAGCTGCACCAGCTTCACCTTCGTCAGCCGGTTCAGCCGCTGCAGGTTGCTCACCTCGAAGCTCTGCACCACCACCGGGTCGCCGTGCCGGGTCAGTCCGTACCGCTTCAGCAACGCAACGGTCTTGCGCTCCATGTCGAAGCCCTGCTGCCGGAAGTAGGTGGAGTGCTTGATCTCGGGCACGATGCCGACGCGCTTGCCCGAGCAGGTGCGGGCGGAGGTGGCGAGCTTGAGCACCTCGGCGAAGGTGGGTACCTGGTAGCGGCCGTCATAGGCGGTGTTGGCCGGACGCAGTTGCGGCAGGCGCTCCACCGCGCGGAGCGTGCGCAGCTCGGCGAGGGTGAAGTCCTCGGCGAACCAGCCGGTGACGTCGCGGCCGTCCACCGACTTGGTGGTGCGCCGGTCGGCGAACTCGGGATGCGCAGCGACGTCGGTGGTGCCGCCGATCTCCGGCTCGTGCCGGTCCACCAGTACCCCGTCCTTCGTGACCACCAGGTCGGGTTCGATGTAGTCGGCGCACTGCCGGATGGCCAGGCGGTAGGCCGCGAGCGTGTGTTCGGGCCGATAGCCGGAGGCGCCGCGGTGGGCGATCACCACCACCTTGCCGTGGCGGCCCGGATCGGGACGCTCGCCCCGCGTGGCGGCCGGCGCGGGGCCGGGCGCGCTCGAGGGAGCGGCGGTTGCGCTCGCCGGGCCTACGACGGCCAGGCCGGATGCGAGCAGCGCCAGGCCGGTGAGGACGGCCGCGCGGCGGCGTGCTGGGGTTTGCACGAGAGCCTCCTGGGGGTGTGGATGGTGATTCCGCGGGTCCACCCTCGCACAGCACGGCGGGCGCGACCAGCCCGCTGTCCGGCTCCCTTCGTGGGTCAGGGTGTGTGGACCAGGGTCACCCCGATGCCCTCCCACGCTGCCGCCTGGCTCGCGCTCAGGTCGACCTTCCGGGTGGAGACCTTGCGCCAGGCGCCGTCCCGCCACACCGACTTCACGACCGTGCCCTTCCAGTGCGAACCGCTGGGGTACAGCTCGAAGTCGCGGACGTAGCGGCGGCCCGCCACGGTGCTGAACCGGTAGCCGTAGCGGACGAAGCCCGAGCTCCCGACATACCAGTCGTAGCTCCCGAGCATCCGCGACCTGGGCGCCTTCTGCCAGGCCAGGCCGCCCGCGCGCCAGCTGAGCACGCGGAAGAAGTAGCCGTCCCCGCCGGAGGTGGCGAGCAGCAGCTCGTGGCCCTTCACGCGGTCCATTCGGGCGGCGCCGAGCCATGGCTCGATCCCCCAGTCCGTCTTGATGGTGGAGCTGAAGCCGGCGACGTCGGCGCGGCCTGCGGCCGTCACGACGTTCACGACGTAGTTCACCGGCCCGCTCTGCTCGACGGTCACGGTGTCGGGCACCGCATCACCGTCGACATCGACCGTCACGACCCTTGTCCCTGCGGCCGGCAGCGCCTTCGGGTGCGCTGCGGCGGCTCCGGTAGCGCTGCCCAGCAGGCCGCCGGCGAGCGCCAGCGCGCTGCCGAGCGCCATCAGTTTCACGACTCGCACGACTCCTCCTCGGGTTGTCCTCAACCCTCCGGAGGCCGTGGCCGGCGGCGGTGATACGTCCCGGAACCGTCAGTTCCGGGCGCGGCGGTCAGGCCCGCTGGGCCACCGGCACGTAGTCGCGCTCGACCTCACCGATGTAGACCTGCCGGGGCCGGCCGATCTTGGTGGCCGGGTCGTCGAACTGCTCGCGCCAGTGCGAGATCCAGCCGGGCAGCCGGCCGAGCGCGAACAGCACCGTGAACATGTTCTGCGGGAAGCCCATCGCCTGGTAGATCAGGCCGGTGTAGAAGTCGACGTTGGGGTAGAGCTTCCGCTCCTGGAAGTACGGGTCGGACAGTGCCGCCTCCTCCAGCCGCAGTGCGATGTCGAGCAGCTCGTCAGAGCCGTCCCGGGTCTTCAGGATCGCGTCGGCGTGCTCCTTCACGATCGCGGCCCGCGGGTCGTAGTTCTTGTAGATGCGGTGGCCGAAGCCCATCAGCTTGGTGGTGTCCTTCTTGTCCTTCACCTTGTTGACGTAGCCGTGCACGTCCCCGCCCTCGTCCCGGATGTCCTGCAGCATCTCCAGCACTGCCTGGTTCGCGCCGCCGTGCAGTGGCCCGGACAGGGCGTTGACTCCCGCGGCCACTGAGACGTAGATGTTCGCGCCGGAGGAGCCGACCATGCGTACGGTCGAGGTGGAGCAGTTCTGCTCGTGGTCGGCATGCAGGATCAACAGCACGTCCAGCGCCCGGGTCACGGTGTCGTCGAACGGGTAGGGACCGGTGGGCAGCCCGAAGGACATGCGCAGGAAGTTCTCGATGTAGCTCAGCGACTCGTCGGCGTACAGGAACGGCTCCCCGACCGAGTTCTTGTAGCCGTAGGCGGCCAGGGTTGGCACTGCGCCGAGCAAGAGGTGGGTGGCCCGGTCGGGATCGTAGGCACCGTCGCCGTAGCGGGAGGTCGCGAACGTGGTGAGCGCGTTGATGGCCGCTGCCAGCACCGGCATCGGGTGGGACTTGCGGGGGAAGGTGCGGAACATCTCCTTGTGCCGCTCGTCGATCAGGTGGTGGGCGGAGATCCGTCCCGAGAACTCGGCCAGCTGGGCCGGCGTGGGCAGCTCGCCGTGCAGCACGAGGTAGGACACCTCGAGGAAGGTGGACTCCTTCGCCAGCTGCTCGATCGGGTAGCCCCGGTAGCGCAGGATGCCGGCATCGCCGTCGATGAAGGTGATGGCCGAGCGACATGAAGCCGTGTTGGCGAAGCCGACGTCGAGGGTGGTGTCACCGGTGGAGGCCAGCAGCTTCGAGATGTCGTAGCCGTTGCTGCCCTGCGTCGCTTCTGCCAATGGGAGTTCGAGGCTGACCTCGTCGTGGCTGAAGGTCGCGTTGCTGCTCATCCATCCTCCGTACCGGTTCCGACGGACGGGCTGCGGCGCGCCGTCCACTCAGTTGTGCTGTCACCTTACCCCGCGCCTCAGCGGCCGTGGCAGGGGCGGGAAACCCGTCCGGATGGACAGGTAGTTGACGTATCAACAATCAGTGCGTACAGTTTTAGTTGAGACTTCAACCAAACCTGAGGAGCAAATGATGACCACCACCACCGCCGCCACGACGTCCGTCCGCGAGCTGTCCGGCACCTACACCCTCGATCCCTCGCACTCCCGCGTCGGCTTCATCGCCCGCCACGCGATGATCGCCAAGGTCCGGGGTTCCTTCGACGAGGTCAGCGGCAGCGCCAGCATCAACGGCGCGGACCCGGCCGCGTCCAGCCTCGAGGTGACCATCAACGCAGCCAGCATCGACACCCGCGACGCCAACCGCGATGGCCACCTCCGCTCGGCCGACTTCTTCGACGTCGAGACCTACCCGTCGATCACCTTCAAGGGCACCGACTTCAGCATCGTCGACGACGAGACGGTCGAGGTGACCGGTGACCTCACCATCAAGGACACCACCTGCTCGGTCACGGTGCCTTTCACCTTCAACGGCGTGGCCGTGGACCCGTTCGGCAACAGCCGCGCCGGCTTCGAGGGCCAGGTCGTGGTGAACCGCAAGGACTGGGGCCTCACCTGGAACGCGGCGCTGGAGACCGGCGGCGTGCTGGTCAGCGACAAGGTGACCCTCGAGCTGGAGGTCTCCGCGGTCAAGGCCGCCTGACCCGAGCCCGGCATCGCCGACCGGCGCACCGAACGCCACCGTCCGACCCGGGCGGTGGCGTTCGGCACACCTAGGGCTGTGGACGGAGCTGGAGCAGGAAGACGGTGAGGTGGTGGGATTCGGGCAGGAGCTGGTTCATCCCGCCGAACACGTCGAAGGGCCAGGTGGCCACCACCTCGGCGTCCCTGGCCCGCGGGCCGATGACGCGGGTAGCCGCGACGCGCAGGCTCTGCTCGTCCGGGGAGTGGTTGACCACCCAGCCGATCGGCACTCCCGCGAGGTGCTCTGCTGTGGTGCCGGCCCGCAGTGCCTCGAGGTAGCCAGAGGAGTTGACCACCCCGTCAAGGTTCACCACCGGGCGTTCGGAGTAGTAGCCGATCACGCCGGCATCCCAGCTGGCCAGGATCGCGTCGGCAGGCAACTCGGCCGCGATGTGCTCGGCTGCCGCCCGCCCGGCGAGCAGGGGAGCTGCTGCGGGAGCGGTCAGCGCCTGTTGCACCCCCAGCACCACCGGAACCAGCAGCAGCGCGGCCAGGCCGGCTCCCCCGGCAACCAGCCCCCGCCTCGGGTCACCCGTCGGTCTCTGCGCAGCGATCATGACCACGACGTCGGCCACAGCGAGGGCGCCGAGGGCGACGACGTAGAGCAGTACCGGACCGAAGTACCAGGGTCTGGGGAACACCTGCAGGAAGCCGTAGTAGGCGGTCACGAGCAGCACGAACAGCCCGAACGGCCGGGTGCTGCGCACCCCGCCGGCCAGCCGGGGCCAGCGGCGGGCGTCGAGCCTCGTGGACAGCAGGATCGGGACGATCACGACCAGCACCGCCGAGCCGACCCGCCACAGTGACAGCGACGGGCTCTTCAGCAGCCCGCTGACCTGCACGGCGGAGCCGAACCAGGCCTGGTTGGCGGCCAGGAAGCCCAGCACGACCAGCGTGGGCAGGAGCAGCAGTTCGAGCGCCGGCCGGACCGCGCCGCGGAAGCCGCGCCACAGGGCCGGCGCTAGCCACAGCCCGAGGGCCGGCAGCAGCAGGCCGCCGTCGGTGCGGGCGAGGAAGGCGAGGGACACCAGCGCGGCGCAGGCCAGCCGGACCCGTGCCGCCGAGGGCGCCAGCAGGTCGGGTACCCGCAGCAGGACGCCGAGCAGCAGTACCTGGCAGAGCAGGACGAAGGCGGACTCCAGGCCGTTCACCCACACCTTCACCATGGAGTGCAGCACCGCCACTACCAGCAGCGTCGCGACGACGCCCCAACCGGCCGCCCGCGGGCTGGGACCGTCTGGCGGCTCGGTCACGGCGACCAGTGACCTGCCCAGCAGCAACCAAGCCACCGCGAAGACGACCACCTGGACCCCGACCGCGACCAGCGGGGCGTCGGCGCCGAGTCCGAGTGCATACAGGCCGGCGCAGAACAGCAGCCACAGCGGGTGGTAGCCGTTGGTCTGGTTCAGGCCGTCGAAGGTGCTCCCGGCCCCGGCCGCCAGGTTCCGGCCGATCTGCCAGTAGTAGAACGAGTCGTCGAAGACGAAGCTCCAGAAGGTCTGGTCTGCGGTGAACAACAGCGTCAGCCACAGGACCGCCGGAGCGATTGCGGGCAGCAGCACCCGGTGGTCCGGCCTGAAGGCTGCCCCCAACACGATGGTCCGATCTCTAGTGCGGCTGGGCAGAAGCTTGCCCCACGACCGGGCCGGTGGTTGGGATCGGCGCCGAAGCTCAGGCGATGGTGACCAGGCCGGCCTCGGCCGCCGCTTCGGCCAGCGCCTCGCCGAGGGCGGCCACGGCCAGGTCGATCTCGGCCGCGGTGATCACCAGCGGCGGGGCCAAGCGGATCGTGGCGCCATGGGTGTCCTTCGCGATCACGCCGCGGGCAAGGAGCCGTTCGCAGACGCTGCGGGCAGTCCCGAGCGCCGGGTCGATGTCGACCCCAGCCCACAGCCCGATGCCGCGCACCTCGGTGACGCCGCGGCCGCGCAGCTCCGCGAGCCTCTGGTGCAGGTGTGCGCCCAGCACACGCGAGCGGCGCTGCGGCTCGCCGGTCTCCAGGAGCCGTACCACAGCCAACCCGACCGCTGCCGCCAGCGGGTTGCCGCCGAACGTGGAACCGTGCTGGCCCGGGCGCAGCAACCCGAGGATGTCGGCGTCGCCCACCACGGCCGAGACCGGGACGACGCCGCCGCCCAGCGCCTTGCCCAGCAGGTAGAGGTCGGGCACGACGCCGACCTGCTCGCAGTAGAAGGTGGTGCCGG
This sequence comes from Actinomycetes bacterium, assembly GCA_023460935.1. Taxonomy (GTDB): domain Bacteria; phylum Actinomycetota; class Actinomycetes; order Propionibacteriales; family Propionibacteriaceae; genus Propionicimonas. The sequence continues at coordinate 115,155 of JAEWOI010000027.1, read as the reverse complement.
TGCGGCCGAGCCCGGACTGGATCTCGTCCGCGATCATCAGCACCCGGTGCCGGTCGGCGAGTTCGCGCACGCCGGGCAAGAAACCCGGCGGCGGGGTGATCACGCCGGCCTCACCCTGGACCGGCTCGACCAGGATCGCGACGGTGTGCTCGTCGATGGCGGCCTCGATCGCGGTCAGGTCACCGTAGGGGACCTTCAGGAAGCCGGGGGTGAACGGCCCGTAGCTGCCGGTGGCGTCGTCGTCGTCGGAGAAGGAGATCACGCTGATCGTGCGGCCGTGGAAGTTGCCCTCCATCACGATGATGTTCGCCTGGTCCTCCGGCACGCCCTTGACCTCGTAGCCCCACTTGCGGGCGAGCTTGAGCGAGGACTCCACGGCCTCGACGCCGGTGTTCATGGGCAGCACCATGTCCTTGCCGCACAGCTTCGCCAGCGCCTCGATGAACGGCCCGTACGTCGCCGAGTACACCGCGCGGGAGGTGATCGAAACCTTGGCCAGCTGGTCGACGGCCACCTTCACCAGTTCGGGATTGGAGTGGCCGAAGTTCACCGCTGAGTACGCGGAGAGGAAATCCAGGTAGCGGTTGCCGTCGATGTCGGTCAGCCAGGCGCCGGAACCGCTCTCCACCACCACCGGCAGCGGGTGGTAGTTGTGGGAGCCGAAGGTCTCGACCTGCTCGATGACCCGCTGCTGCGCGGGACTCGCTACCCGGTGATCCGTCATTGGCTTCCTTCCTGGTCAGACCAGCGATCGTACCGCCGGCCGGCGCCCCTGGACCCGGGCGGACCCCCGGCGGACGCTAGAGTCGAGGCATGGATGACACGGCCCCGATCGTGATCGGCCACGACGGTTCCGACTTCGCAGACGAGGCGCTGCGGAAGGGACTGTGGCTGGCGTCGAAGATTGGTGCGCCCGTACGGATCGTGCGGGCCTGGACGATCAGCAACGCACCGCGACCCCGAACCTGGACGCCGGGCTACGTGCCCCCGGTCGAGGACTTCGCCGCAGCGGTGGAGGAGCAACTGCGCAGCCAGACCGAGGCGTTGCGCGCGGAGTTCCCCGAGGTCGAGGTCGGTTTCGACGTGCCTCATGGCGCAGCCGGCAGGGAGCTGGTGAAGCTGTCCGACGGTGCCAGGGTGCTGGTGGTCGGCACGCGCGGCCAGGGCGGCTTCGCCGGGCTGCTGCTGGGGTCGGTGTCGGACCAGGTGGTCGAGCACGCGCGCTGCGACGTGCTGGTGATCCGCCGTGGCTCCGGCGACCCGGCCCCGCCGCGCAGCCTGCGCCTGGACCAGGCGATCGAGCCGGGGCAGGGCAGCTAGCCGGCTACCAGGGGGCGGCCACTGCTGCCCAGAACACCCCGGCGACCGCGCCGAGGATCAGGAACGGCCCGAACGGCAGCGAGGTCTTCAGTTCCGAGCCGGTGAGCCCGCGCTTCCTGGTGGCCAGGGCGATCACCCCGGTGCCGGCGAACAGCAGCCAGGCGGCCGCGAAACCGAGCAGCACCGCTCCCCAGCCGAACCAGCCGCAGAAGGCTCCGGTAACGGCGGCCAGCTTCACGTCGCCGAACCCGAGGTCGGAGGCGAACACGGCCATGACGAAGTAGAGGACGAACATCGCGACCGCCGCGATGCCCGCCCGTCCGAGGGCCGGCCAGGCCCCGGTGGTCCACGCTGCGACGGTGAACAGCACGGCTGTCACCGGCAGCATCGGCAGCACGATCGCGTCCGGCAGCCGCTCCTCGGCTAGGTCAACAACCGTCAGCAGGCCGGAGGCGACCGCGAGCACCACGAACGTGAGCAGCTCCGCCCAGCTGACCGCCAGCCCGGCCAGGCCGCCGAGCACGGCAGCCGCCGGCACCTGCAGCCGGCGCCGCAGCAGGGGCGCGTCCGACTCGGCCGTGCGCAGCATGAAGCCGGTCAGCGCCCAGGCCGCCAGGCCGGCCACCACCGCGCCGAGGGGGACCGCGATCGCGGGGTCCATCAGCCCATTCCGGCGAAGGCCTCGATGATGCCGATCGCACCGGGCCCCATCACGACGATGAACATCGCAGGCATGATGAACAGGATCAGCGGGAAGACCACCTTCACCGGGATCTCCATCGCCTTGCGCTCGGCGTACTGGCGGCGCTCCAGCCGCAGCTCGTCGGCCTGGGTCTGCAGCACATCGGACAGCGCGATGCCGTAGGCCTCGGCCTGGATGACCGAGCGGACGAAGCGGTGCAGGGTGTCCACCCCGGTGCGTTCGGCGAGGTCCTCATAGGCCGCGCGGCGGGTGAGCCCCACTTGGATGTCCTGCAGCGTGCGGACCAGCTCGTTGGCCAGTTCGCCGCGGCCATTCCTTGCGACCCGGAGCATCGCCGCATCGAAGCCGAGGCCAGCGTTGACGGCGATGCTCATCTGGTCGAGAGTGTCGGGCAGCTGGCTCTTGAGCGCCTCGCGGCGCTCGATGCCGCGGCTGTAGAGCCTCAGTTCGGGCAGGAACAGGAACAGCAGGGCCAGGCCAACGCCCAGCAACGCGCCCATCGAGGTGCGCAGCAGCGAGTAGACCCCCCAGCCGGCGGCAATACCGATGAGGCCCAGGAGGTACTTGGTGCCGAGCAGCCGCTCCACCGGCCAGTTCTCCGGACGTCCGGCCCCCGCCCAGAGCCGGGTCATCAGCCTGGTCAGCGCGGGCGGGGTGCGACGCCGGATCACCTCCTCCAGCGCCGAACCCTCCTTGCGTTCGGCGACAGCCCTGGCCGCCGGCTGCACCGAGCCCTCGCGCTTCAGGTTGGCCAGAGCCCGCTTGCGGACGGCTGTGGCACCGCCGAAGGCGAACCAGAGCAGGACAGTCAGGCCCACGCTGAAGACGGTGATCGCCAGTACCGGTGTCGCGTTCATCTGACCACCTTCAGTACTTGAGGTTGATGATCTTGCCGAGCCAGAGGCCGCCGATGAGCAGCATGACCGCACCGCCAGCGATCATGCCCCAGCCGAGCGGGTTGGTGAACAGCCGCATGATGTACTCGCGGTTGAGGAAGAACAGGAACAGCGCCACCACGAACGGCAGCAGCATCAGGATGATCGCTGACAGCTTGCCGTCCGCGGCCAGGGCTGCGACCTGGCGCTTCATCTGGCTGCGTTCCCGGATCGTCTTGCTGACGTTGTCGAGCACGTCGGCCAGGTTGCCGCCCACCTCCCGGTTGATCGAGATCGCCTGGGCCACCCAAAAGAAGTCCTGGTTCCGCATCCGGGTGGCGACCTCGTTGAGTGAGTCGATGAGTGGCCGGCCCACCCGCACCTCGTTGGTCACCCGGGCGAACTCCTGGGACACGGGCTTGCCCGCCTCCTGCGCGATCGTGGCCACCGCCTGCGGCAGACTGTAGCCCGCCCGCAGGCTGCCGGCCATCATCTGCAGCACCTCGTCGAGCTGCTTGCCGAAGGCTGCGCGGCGACGGTCGGCGAGCACGGAGAGCCACATCCGCCCGCCGATCGGCACCATGAGCGCGAGCAGTACTCCCAGCCCGGGTTGGCCCAGCACCAGGCCGACCGCAAAGCCGGCGAGGCTGACTGCTCCGACGATCACGATCAGGTCCTTCAGGGGGGTGGCGACGCCGGCCTCATCGAGGATGCCGAGCAGGGAGCCGGTGCGGCCGCGGGTTGCCCGGTCCACAGCGTCGGTGGCAACGGCGGCCACCTGCTTCAGCCCGGTGTTGCTCTGCGCTGATTCGGGCCGGCGGCGGGCCAGCGGCAGCCGGTTGCTGGGCAGCACCGCCAGCACCACCACGATCAGGCCGGACAGCGCCAGCAGCGCCCAGCCGACTTGCAGTGCCTGTGGGGTGCCGAGCAATCCCATCAGCGCCGGCCTCCCGTCCAGATCGCGCCGCTGCCGAAGACGCTGGGGGACAGCTTGATGCCCAGATCTTCGAACTTCTGGGTGAACGCCGGCCGTACGCCGGTGGGCTGGATGCGCCCGAGGAAGTGCCCCTCGGGCGAGACGCCGGCGGAGTAGTCGAACTCGAACACGTCCTGCATGGTGACGGTCTGGCCCTCCATGCCGTGCACCTCTGTGACCGAGGTCACCCTGCGGCTGCCGTCGCGCAGGCGGGTGAGCTGGACGATCACGTCGATGGCGCTGCTGATCTGCTCCCGGATCGCGCGCAGCGGCAGGTCCATGCCGGCCATCAGCACCAGCGTCTCCAGCCGGGCCAGGGCGTCCCGCGGCGAGTTGGCGTGGATCGTCGAGAGCGAACCGTCGTGGCCGGTGTTCATCGCCTGCAGCATGTCCAGGGCCTCACCGCTACGGCACTCACCGACGATGATCCGGTCTGGGCGCATACGCAGCGAGTTCTTGACCAGGTCGCGGATGGTGACCTCGCCCTTGCCCTCGACGTTGGGCGGCCGGGACTCCAGGCGCACCACGTGGTCCTGCTGCAGCTGCAGCTCAACGGCGTCCTCGATCGAGACGATCCGCTCCTGGTCGGGGATGAAGCCGGAAAGAATGTTCAGCAGGGTCGTCTTGCCGGTGCCGGTGCCACCGGACACGATGATGTTCAACCGCGCCACCACGCAGGCGTTGAGCAGCTCCGCGATCTCCGGAGTCAGCGTCTGCAGCTTGATCAGGTCCGGAACCGAGAGCGCCTCCTTGGAGAACTTCCGGATGGTCAGGGTCGAGCCGCTGACCGCTAGCGGCGGGATGATCGCGTTCACGCGAGAGCCGTCCTCCAGCCGCGCGTCCACCAGTGGTGAGGACTCGTCGATCCGGCGGCCGATCCGCATCACGATCCGTTCGATGATCCGCCGCAGGTGCGGCTCGTCCTTGAACCGGACCTGGCTGAGGGTCAGGCGGCCGGCGCGCTCGACGTAGACCTTGTGCGGGCCGTTGACCATGATTTCGGTCACCGACTTGTCCGCGATCAGAGTCTCCAGCGGCCCGAGGCCCAGGACGTCGTCGTGCACCTCCCGGATCAGCCGCTGGCGCTCCCGCGCGGTCAGCGGTAGCTTGCCGCCCTCGATGATCGAGTTCAGTTCCGCCTGCACCAGCGCGCGCAGCGCCGGCTCGTCCAGGTCGGGATCGTTCAGCCGCGCACCCATCCGCTCGAACAGCTGCTCGATGGACTCCTCCTTGATCCGCGCCAGCGCGTCGTGGGTCTCCACGACGGCCACCTGCGCGGGTGCCCGGGCTGCGAGCCGGTGCGCGTCCTCCGCCGCCGGCGGGGGCGCCCAGGTGATGCTGGGAGAAGTGCCGGCCTGCTGGGCCGAGTCGGGCACCGGGAGCCAGGGGGCGGGCGGCGCGGTCTCGCCGGCCCTTGACGGGCTCGGGGAGGCTGCCGGGACGGCCGGAGCGGGGGTGGCTGCGCCCGGCACCGGGCCCTCGTAGGCCCGTGTTGGAGTGGAAGTGGTTCTGGGCGCGTCGGGATCGCGGGGGATGCCCCGCTCGCCCTTCTGGGCGGCCAGCATGCGTTCGGCGAGGTTCACTGCTGGGCCTCCTTGCGGTGTCCGAAGTCGAAGAACCGCCGGCCCTTCGCCCCGGCCTTCTCGTTCTGGTCCACCAGGTCGACCAGCGCCCGCAGTTGCTTGGCCACCGGGTCCCGGCTGCCACTCTGCAACAGCGGTATGCCCTGGTTCACCGAGATCGGCACCGAGTTCGACTGCGGCAGCTGCAGGTCGACCTTGCGGCCGATCGACGCCTCCACGTCGCTCACCGAGATCCCGCGGGTGGGGTGCATGAAGTTCAGCACGACGGCGCGCGACTCCAGCAGCAGGCCGATGTCGCGCAGCGTGTCGAGTTCCTTGCGCAGCCCCCGCACGCCGGGCACGTCCAGGCTGGTGACCAGGACCAGGATGTCGGTATGGTCGAGCACCGCGAGGGTGTGCTCGCCGAGCCCGGGCGCGGTGTCCACCACCACGTACTTGAACTGCCCGGCCAGCGTGTCCAGCAGGTTGGTCACGTCCTTTGGGGTGACGCTGTCCGCTGCGGCTGGTGATTCAGAGCCGGGGACGACGTACACCCCGGTCTGGTGCTGGAACAGGTAGGTCTTCAGCGCCAGGGGGTCGTGGCTGGCCGGCCCGTGCGCCATGTCGGGCAGGGTGAACTCCGGGGTCACGTTCAGCGCGCTGGCCACGTCGCCGAAGTGAATGTCGAGGTCCACCAGGGCAGTGGATTGCGGCAGCCGCTGCGCCAGCCCGACGGCCAGGTTGGTGGACACGGTGGTTTTGCCCACGCCACCTTTGGGCGACGCCACCGTGACCACCTTCCCCCGCTGGGCAGTGCCGGCGTTGACCACCGGCGGCTGCACCCGCGGCCCGGAGTGGCTGGCGGCCCGCTCCAAGGCATGTTTCATCTCCTCCACCGGCGCGTCCGGCGCGACGATGTCGCGCACGCCGGCGCGCAGCGCGGCCAGCCCGAGCGCAGCCGCCTGGTCGCTGACCAGGACAGAGGGGATGGTGAAGTTGCGGTCCAGCTCGACCGCCAGGCCGAGCGCGGACTGTATCTGTTCCCCCGGGTCGAGCACGACGACGGCGGGCAGCGGCGCGCCCTGCAGCTGCGCGAGCAGCTCCTGGACAGTGTCGGGGAACCGTTCGGGGGCGATCGCGTAGCCGTCAGGGCCCCAGGCCTGCTGAACCAGCCCGACCACCTGGGGACTGCGGCTGATGACCAGTACGGGGCTCATCCGAACACGTTCTTCACTTTGACGATCGTGCGGCTGTCGTGGTCGCCCTCCTCGGGTTCCAGCGCCAGCCAGACGCTACCGAACTCCGTGGCCCACACGACCTGGGTCGCAGCGGCCGGCTTGAGCGCCAGGGTGACCAGCACATCGCCGGACGGCACGACCTGCCCGTCAGCGGTGGCGGCGTCGGGGGCGCCCTGGATCCGGGTGACCAGGACGTCCCGGAGGGCGAGCTTGGTCAGGCCCACCTGGTTCTGCTCCTTGGAGATGAACAACGCCACCTTGTCGCCAGCGGCCAGGTTCGTCCCGATCACCCGGCTGGGGGCGAGCTGGATGGTGAACTGCTGTAGGTCCTTGGGTACGTCGACCTCCCCGTTGTTGCTGACTCCGGGCGTACCGAAGCGCGCCTTCAGCAACTGCTCGCCCACCTGGAGGTCGGTCGTGGCGACCAGTCCGGCCAGGTCGGTGGCGCTGGCCAGCGCGTCCGGCACAACGGCTGCCTTGGGCAGCTCGCGACGCTCGACGTAGGCGCCGAGGTCCTCCGCCGCGGTGCCGGCGGGGACGACCTTGGTGACCACGAGCACTCCCGTCGGAGTGAGATTCGCCATCGCGCGGGCATCGGCGGTGTTGACGTAGCTGAAAAGCATCACTGCACCGATGCCGGCGAGGAGGACCGCGGCGACCGCGGCGATGACACGGCGTTGCATGGGAACCGCCTAGGGACTCGAGAATGAACAACGTTCCGGCCCGCGGGCCGGGGTGGCGCTCCCCCTGGTTCCGCCAGGAGTTGGGGGAGTATTGCAGACCCGAGCCGGGCGAAATACCCCGCCCGGGTCGGTCAATGCGTCCCCCGAAAGGGGGACTATTGCTACGCGTCGTGAATCCGGATAGTCACCCGTGGGGGGGACTGAATTGTCCAGGAGGTGGCAGTGTTGTTCGGCTGCGGCCGGGCCTCAGTGAGCCCTGCCCGCACGATCTCGCGCTGCCGGAACACAGACACCCCGGGCACTCGCCCGGGGTGCCTTGAAGAGTTGCTTTCGCTGCTCCCGATGGGCTACTACTTCTTGATCGAGTTGCCCACGGAGTCGAACAGCGTGCTCAGGTTGGTGCCGATCAGCGTGACTGCGGTGATGATCACGGCTGCGATGAGGGCAACCATGATGCCGTACTCGACGGCGGTCGCACCGCGTTCCTTCGCGTTCACGACGGTGCCGATGATCTTGGCGGGAAGGTTCTGCATGTTCGAACCCCTTTCGATGTTGGGATAGGTTCCGCCGGTGTCCCCCGAATAAACCAGCTCCCGGGGCCACTCCGAGAGAAGGATTACACCCATTTGTGGCGGCTGTCAAAGGATGGGGTCGAACTAGTCCGGAAAAAGCACTAAAGTACCTCTGGGAAGGCTGTTCGGGTCACCCGAAAGAGGACTTCACCAGCTCCTATTTCCAGCGCCAGTCACCCGTTAGAGGACATCAATGAAGCTATCGGCGCCTATTCGGGCAGGCATGGTCGGCTCGGTCGTGGCAGCCGCGGCAGGCTGCCTGCTGGCGGCGGCCCCAGCCGTCGCGGCCCCCAGGGTGGATGTGGAGGAGGTCGTCGCAGCCCTCGGCCTGTCGTCCGAGCCCGCCGACTACGTCGTCCTCGTCGACACCTCCGGCTCGATGAACCAGGGGGGCCGCTACGAGACCGTGCGGCGCGAGTTGCGCACGATGGTCGGGAGCCTTGACTCCGACGACCGGGTCTCGCTGGTCACCTTCGACGCCACCGCGGTGCCGCGGTTCCGTGGCGTGGTCGGCGGTGACCCGGAAGCAGTCGTGAGCAGGTTGCCGGCGCGCGCAGAGGGCCAGCGCACCGACATCGGTGCGGCGATCGCCGCCGGGCTGACCGAACTCCAGCGGCCGGACACCCACCGCCTGGCGGCGCTTATCCTGATCACCGACGGCAAGGCCGATACCGCGGAAGGCTCCGACTACGCCAAGGCCGGCTCGAAGGCGTGGAAGAAGCTGCGCAAGCGCGCCGATGCACTTGCCGAGCGCCACCAGGTGGCCGGCTACGCGGTCTCACTGCAGAGCAGCACGGATGCCGGGCTGCTGAAGAAGGTGCTGCCGGGGGCTAGCGAGATCGGTGCGGCGGACGTGGGGCGCCGCTTCGCGGACCTCGGTGGCGACCTGGCGAAGCTGCAGGCAGCGCGGGCGCTGGAGGACGAGCTGGCCCAGCCGATCACCGTGGAGTGGTTCGGCGACTTGTCGGCCGCAGTGTCCACCCGGGCGTCGGTGCCGCTGCGGCTGGTCTTCAGGTCGCCGTACGCGCACGTTCCGGTGGAGTTGAGCGACTTCACGGTACGGGCTTCCGACGGGGTCAGCGTCGTGCTGAGCGGACTGCCGCGCAGCCTCAGCCTCCCGCCAGGAGGGACCCAGACGGTGGAGGTCGGGGCTGTGGTCTCCGGCCGGCTGGGCTCGGCAGGTTCAGCAGAACTCGGGGCCACGGTCAGTACGCCCTGGTCGCAGGTCCTGACCGATGACCTCGGGGTGGAGTTCGGCCCTGCGCTGGCAGCCACGGTCGAGGTGCCGCCGGCGCCGCTGGAGATCCCGCCAGCCGCGGTGGCCTCCGCAGGTCTGCTCGCGGGCGGTCTGGTGGTGGTGGCGATGCTCGCCTGGGTCGCACAGGCGCTGACCACGCCGAGGATGGACGGAGTGCTGACCGTGCGCCGCGCCGGGCGCCAACTCGCCGACATCGTGGTCAAGGGCAGGCGGGCCAAGCTGGTCCCGCCGCCAGCTGCCACAGAACTCGCCGGGCTGACTGGGTCGATCTCCGGCGCGCGGGCGGCGGTGCGCGGGCAGAAGGCCGTCCGGCTCGACGCCCGGCTCGGCGGCGAGCGGGTGCGCGGGGTGCTGGCCGAGGGTGCTGTGTTGGTGCTGGGCGACCTCGAATTGGCCTACTCCACCGAGCGACGCCGGATTCTGGACATGATTGCGGTGCCCCGCGCCTGAAAAGTTCCGGCGGTTTGAGTGTCCCCCTAAAGAGTGACCAAGGATATTCCAGTGTCGCCCGTAAGGGTGACAATTACACCAGTGAAATTAGGATTCCGATGTCAGCGCTGAAGCACGAACATGCCTCTGGCTACGGGTTAGATCCATGCACTGTGACGCGACTTTGGGCCTCGGCGCGGCTGCCGGCACCTCGTCGAAGGGCTATTCCCGGGCCGGGAGTGATCGTTGACAGCACGTCGAAACCGGGCCTAGAATCCGGCTATTCTGGAGGGGTCCGGATGCACCAATTAGGCAGAATGTGAGCGCGTGTGCCTACCTTGAGGAGAACGCGCAGGTCGCAGCGTGGAGCCGCTGCGCTCGAGTTTGCGCTGGTCGCTCCGGTGCTGATCATGCTCCTGGTGGGCATCGTTGACTTCGGCGTGGTGTTCGGTGCGCAGACCCAGATCGCCAACGCAGCCCGGGAAGGCGCGCGGGCCGGCGCCCTCACGGGAAAGCAGCCTGAGGCCCAGACCGCGGCCAACTTGGGCATCTCGGGCATGCCCGGGGCGGCCGGAGCGCTGGTAGAGGTCGAGTGCACCACTCTGGCTGGCTCGCCGTGCCTGATGACTGACACGGTCTCCGACGCCGGGAGCATGGTGACCGTGAAGATCACCTACGTCCACAAGTGGCTGTCACCGGTGGTCCTCGGCTTCTCCCCCACGATCACCCTGCAAGCAAAGAGCCAGATGAGGATCGAAGCATGACCAAGCCGTGGCACAAGCATCACCGCGAGCGCGGAGCGGTGGCCATTGTGGTTGCCATCTGCCTGATAGCGCTGATGGGCGCAGCGGCGGTGGGCGTGGACCTGGCCAGGTTGGCCTACGAGAGGCAGCAGCTGCAGAACGCACTGGACGCAGCCGCCGCTGCCGGCGTGCTGAAGCTGCCGGACAACCCCGACGCCGCCATCAAGGAAGCCGAGTTGTTCGCCAGCGCCAACATGGTGGGTGCCAACCTCGGTAGCATCGTGCCCAGCGTCGGACTGCGCTGCGTGACGGCGTACAACAGCACCACCAAGTCCCCGGACTGGCCGACGGTCAAGGCGATCTGCGGAATCACCAGCACCGTCTTCAACAAGCTCGACTGCGACGAGTACTCGGGGATCTGCTCGGTCGCGTGCACGAAGGCCAACAAGTGCAACACGATCGTGGTGAAGTACGACAAGACGGTCCAGTACTCGTTCGGCCCGGCCATCGGCATCCCCACCGGCAAGACCGGGGTGGTCGTCTCCGCCGCGTGCCGGACCTACTGCGGGACGGTGAAGCCCAACCCGATGGACGTGGTGTTGATGGCCGACCGGACGCCGTCGATGAGCGACACCGAGCTCAGCGCGATGAAACTCGGGATCCAGGACATGCTCGGGGCAATGGGGCAGGAGCAGCAGTACGTCGCCTTCGGCGCCCTCGGGATCAGCGCGAAGAACCCAAGTGCGACCACGGGCAAGGCGAAGATGGTCGCGACCTCCTCGACCTCCACCGAGGGGTTCACCGACGCTGACTACGCCACCTTCAACAGCAGCGGGGTGACCTCCTGGAGCGCCCAGGGCAAGAAGTGGCACTTCAACGGCAACTGGATCCCGATCAAGTACACGAACAAGTACCAGAAGACCGTCTCGGGGGTCACCCAGCTCGACCCGGCAACCGAGCTGGGCAGCGCCGTGACCGGACTGGACCAGTCGAGCCACCCCGGCAAGTACCCGGCGCCCTGGCACATGGATTCATCTGCCAACGTCATCTCCACGTCCAAGTACAACCAGAAGGCCAATGACCGCTACGGGCAGTCAGTCGCCAACTACGGCAACACCCATCTGGCCTCCGCGCTGAAGGCTGCAGTGCGCTACTCCCTGAACACCAGCCCGGAGGCGGATCTCGGCCTGCCCGACCGCAGCAAGTACGGCACGCCGCAGAAGGTCGTGATCTTCGAGACCGACGGCTCTCCGGTGGAGGTCTTCAACAGCCACAGCTCGGCGCTCGACCTGACCAACGACCTGGATGTCGGTGCCACCGGCGACAAGCCGCCGGTGAATGGCGTGCTGCAGAAGGCCTGCGACAACTTCCTCGCCGTCGCGAACGCAGCCAAGGCGACCAAGAAGGTGAAGCTCATCATGATCGGCGTCGGTGATGCGAACGGGGCCACGTGCGGGAGCAAGAGCGTGCCCCAGACGCTCGCAGCGGCGGCGTCGCCGAGGGACGACGGCACCCCGAGCGACGGTCTGGACTGCAGTGTGGGGAACAACGCGCTGATCGAGAACAGCGACGGGGACAACTACTTCTGCGCCTCGAGCTCCGACGGGCTCAAGAGCGTCTTCCTTTGGGCCTTCGGCAGCCTCAACGAGAAGTCCACCTTGATGAGGCTGCCGAACGTCGCCAACTTCCCCTGATGTGCGGCGGCCCCATGTTCGCCGCCGACAACCGGGGGGTGAGGCGGCGGGGGCTGTGACCGGGCCGGCGAACAGCCGATCCCGGTCACAGCTTGCGTTCGGCTCAGCCGAGCAGGCCCTTGGTGGTGAGCCACTCCTTCGCGATGTCTGCCGAAGCGGCCTGCTCGGTAACGCTGCGGGCGTTCAGCCCGACCAGTTCCTCAGTGGTGAGCGCTGCGCTCACCTTGTCGATCACCGCCGCGGCGGCGTCGTCGACCTTGGCCGAGACGATCGGCACGACGTTCTGCGGCAGGATCATGTTCTTGGGGTCGCTCAGCGTGACGAAGTTGTTGGTTGCGATCGCCGGGTCGGCGGAGTAGATGTCGGCGGCCTGCACGGTGCCGTCCTTCAGCGCCTTAACGGTGAGCGGCCCGCCGGAGTCCTCCACCGGCACGACGGTGACGTCGACACCGTAGAACTCCTTCAGGCCCTTGGGTCCGTAGGGCCGCTCGGCGAACTCTGAGTTCGCCGCCACCTTGATCGGGCCGGGCACCTTGGCCAGGTCCTCCAGCGAGGTCAGGCCGTGCTGGGAAGCGAACTCGCTGGTCACGTTGTAGCTGTCCTGGTCGGTGGCTGCCGCCGCCGCGAGCGGACGGAGGCCCTGCGGCAGGGCTGAGGTGAGCGCCGTGACCACCTCCTCGCTCGACTTCGCCGTGGTCTTGGCGTCGTAGTACTGCAGCAGGTTGCCCGAGTACTCCGGCATCAGGTCGATCTTGCCCGCCTCCACCTCCGGCAGGTACACCTCCCGCTGCCCGATCTGGTACTGCCGCTGGATCGTGTGGCCGGCCGCCTCGAGCGCCTGCGCGTAGAGCTCGGCGATGATCTCGTTGGAGTAGTACTGCTGGGAGCCGATCACCAGCGTCGTGGCGGCGGCGGTCGAGCCGGCGGGCTCGGCGCTCGGCGTGCCCAGTGGTGAATTGGTGCTGCACGCGGACAGCAGCAGCGTGGCGCCGACGGCTGCCGCCAGCCGGCGGAGAGCCCGGGTAGTCCTGGTCGCGGTCATGGCTCAACCTTCCTTTGCCTCAGTCGCAGGAGTCAACGCCCGGCCGGTCGTGGCGCATTCCCGGCGGCCACCGGCATCGGCGTCTGCCGGCTTACCGGCCGGCGCCGCCCGGTGTCCCCCGAATGAGCGTCCCCCGCAATGGGGACCATATTGGCTAATGGTCACTCGTGCGGGTGACAAATGCCGGTAATGGGGCATGTATTTTGTGGTTCGGTTGGATTTGGCGACGCTATTGGTGTAGCTTTCTCGCGACATGGTCATCTCTTTTTAGGGGAAAGGATGAGCATGCTGAGAAAACGAGGGGTGTCTTGGGTCCTGGCTCTGGCCTTGGCCCTGGTCGGTGTCGCCGTGGTGGAACCCACCACGGCCGCTGCCGCCGTGACCATCACTGTTCCAGCTGCCCAGAACGTGCGCGCCCAGATGGCGACGCACTACGGATCGCCGTCCAGTTCAGCCGGCGGCACGGCCAACTTCCAACCCGCCGACTGCGTCCGGTTCGGCTCGGGCTCGGCCGTGTCCGGCACCATGGGCAATCCCGACGGTACCGCTGCGACAAGCGCGAATACCGGGGCGACGGCCTACGTCGGGAGCGGCGGTGCTGCCTGGGTGGCGCACGGCAGCAGCGATGCCACCTGGTGGGGCGAGCCGATCTGCCCGAACTCGCTCGACCTGGACCGGCAGAGTGCACTGGGCTTCGCGCCGGCGTCGGTGGCCACGCTCAGCCCCGGGACGATCTTCAACCTCGGCCGGATGGCGCACAAGAACACCGGCATCTACCTGCCGTCGGACAACCAGTACTTCCGCGGCCGGCTGAACGTGCAGTTCCTCGGCATGAACCTCGGCTTCAACTACGAGATGCATGAGACGGCCGGCGACAACGTTGCCGACACCACGACATTCCTGAACCAGGTGAGTGACCAGAGTTTCACCCACGACGGGCTCAGCTACACCCTGGTCATTAGAGGCTTCACCGCGCCTGCCGGCGGTTCGACATGTAATGCCACCCTGGCTTCGCTGAATTCCGTCACGACCACCTTCACCACTCCGGAGAACGCGACCACCAACGGCTGCCTGTACGCGCAGGTGCAGCAAGTGCGCACGCTGAAGATCCAGCAGCAGCTGCTCACGCCGTACGGTGCGCCCGCGAGCTACCCGGGGTTCGGCTTCGCTTCCGTGAGCAACCTTCCCGGCTCGCCGTGGGCCGCGGACTTCACCCTGAACCCGACCGGCGCCGGCGCGGCCGGCCAGGCCGTCCGGCTCGGTGCCCTGGTGACCGGCCAGACCATCAACCTCGCCCCGGCCGCCCCGCCCGCAGGCTGGTCCAGCACCGGCGCCAGCTGCGTCGACGGCAACAACTCCGCCAGCATCCCCGGCCTCGTCGTCAGTGGTGCGGGCATCACGCTCTCCGGTGACTACTCGACCTCCTCCGCGGCCGCTGCACCGATCACCTGTACGTGGACCAGCACGTGGACCCCGCGGGCAACGCTGACCCTGGTCAAACAGGTCACCACGACCGGCCAGGCCGGAACCGTCGCGACCGCGGCCGACTGGACGCTGTCCGCCACCGGCACCGGTGCCGTAGCGGGCCAGTCAGCAGCGGGCGCCAGCGGCAGCGCCGCGGTCACCGACGCTGCCGTCATCGCCGGCACCTACACCCTTGCCGAGGTGGCGAACAACGCTGCGACGACCGCCGGCTACGTCCAGGACGGCGCCTGGTCGTGCACCGCCGGCACCCTCAACGGCAACACCCTCACGCTGGCCGACGGGCAGTCCGCGACCTGCACGGTCCGCAACAAGTACGCCGTGGGCCGGCTCGCGATCACCAAGACGGTGACCGGTGCCGGCTACACCGGCGGCACCTCCCGGTCGTTCACTGCCGCCTACACCTGCACCTCGGGCACGGCAACGGTCAAGTCCGGAACGGTCACCGTCAGCCCCGGCGCGACCAACGGTGCACCGGGCGCTGCAGCGACCATCGACTACGTCCCGGCCGGCGCGAGCTGCACTGTGACCGAAGCCGCGCCGCCCACCGGCACCTCGGCCGGCCTGGTGGACCCTTCCTGGGTGTGGGGTGCGCCGGTCAACCCGGCGGCCGTGACCATCACGGCCGACCAGACCGCGACGGTGAACCTGACCAACCCCACCACGCAGCGGCTCGGCTCGTTCCAGGTGAGTGCAGCGGTGAGCCCCCGCAGTGGCGTGCCCGGGGCCGGCTACAGCGGCGGCGCCGACCGCGCCTTCCCGGTCACCTATGAGTGCAGGCTGGGCGCCACCACGGTCAGCACCGGCACGCTAGAAGTGTCCACCGGCACCTCCCGGACGGTGACCGGCATCCCGGCAGCGAGCAGCTGCACCGTGACCGGCGCCGACCAGACGGCCCGGCCCGGCGACTTCCTCGACGGCTCCTACGCCTGGGACGGCTACTCCGCCTCCGCTGCGGTCAGCGTGCCGGCCGACGGCACCGCGACCGTCACCGTTACCAACCACTTCCGCCGCGACCTGGCGACGCTGCACCTGGCCAAGGTCGTCACCGGCGACGGCTACGCCGGCTCCGGCGAGGACTTCAAGCTCGACTACACCTGTGGCGCGCCCTACGAGGGCACCGTCAGCCTGGCTGCCGGCGGCTCGAAGCCGGTCACCGTTCCGGCCGGCGTGGCCTGCGCGGTGAGCGAGCGGCGTCCGGCGGACTCCCCGCTGCGACCCGGCTACGCCTGGGACGACCCGGCCTACGCCGGGCTGGACGCCGGCAGGGTCACCGTCCCCGCCGGCGGCAGCCGGACCGTCACCGTGACCAACCCGACCAGCATCGGCTTCAACCGCCTCCAGGCCACCTTGGCGATCGAGAGCTTCTCCGCCCGGGTCGCCAGCGGTACGAACTTCAAGGTGCGGGTCAGCTGTGACCGTCCGGCCCAGGGCGCCACCGGGGACTACGTCGAGACCTTCGACCTGCTCTGGCCGTCCGTCCGCACGGGAATCACGCCCTACCTGCCCGTCGGTACCTTCTGCGCCCTGGCCCAGATCGAAGCACCCACGGGCCACCAGGGCCTGCCCGACGCCTCCTACGCGTGGCAGCCGGCACCCGAGCCGGTCGACGTGACCGTCCCCGCGGGCACCGAACCGCGCGAGGTCACCGTCGCCACCGACATCCGCCGCGTGCGCGCCACCTTCACCATCGCCAAGGAGATCGTCAACCACACCGGCCACGCCGCCGGTGGTGAGCGGTTCACCGGAACCTACCGGTGCGACTACAACAGCGAGGACGTCCGCGCCGGGTCGTGGGGCATCACCGGGCAGGGCACGGCGGCCACCGTCGACGTACTGGTGGGTTCGGTGTGCACCGTCACGGAGGACAACCCCGGCGCACCCGTGCCCGGAGACCGCTCCTACACCTGGTCGACCCAGACCCCCGAGCCGACCACGGTCGGCGTGGACGGGGCAACCGCGACTGTGGTGAACACGCTGAACCGTGCCGAGGGCGGGTTCAACCTCGCCGTGAGCGTCGACGGCGGCCTCGCCGGAGAGGCCTTCGCCGCCGGGGCGGAGTTCGAGTTCGGCTACCGCTGCACCCCGCTCAGCGGGGACGAGATCACCGGCACGCTGCGGCTGCGGGCCGGGGACTCCGCCGCGCCCGGCCAGGCCGTTCCCGGCGGATCCACCTGCATCGTCACCGCGGGCGAACGACCCGGGGCCATCGACCCGTTCCGCTGGGACGGGACCGACCTCAGCTCCAGCGGCGAGGCGTCCGGCGGCGCGCAGGACGGCAACAGCATCACCTTCACCACACCCGACGACGCCGCGCCCGTCAGCGTCCGGGTGGTCAACTCGATCAGCGCCAGGACCGCCAGCGTGCGGGTCAGCAAGACCATCACCGGTGCGACCGGCGGCTACACCGGCGGCGGCGAAGAGGTCTTCCCCGTCACGCTGACCTGCACCGGCGCCGGAGCCCAGGGCACCAGGCTGGTCGCCGCCGGCGGCTCCGCCACCTGGGACGGCATCCCGCTCGGAGCCACCTGCAGCGCCAGCGAGGGCACCACCACCACCGGCCTCCGCGACAGTTCCTACGCCTGGCAGTCCCCGGTGATCGGCGAGGCGGTCAAGCTGGACGACGCCGGCCGGACCTACCAGATCGGCATCGAGAACCCGATCACCCGCGTGCGGGCCGGCATCGAGGTCGCCAAGGTGGTCGACGACGGGAGCTTCGCCGGAGTCCTCGACCCCACCCAGACCTTCGGCGGCGGCTGGTCGTGCCAGTACGCCGACGAACCGGCAGTCACCGGCACCTGGACCGGCCGGGGCAGCGCGGCCGGCACGGTCGCCGAACTGACCGGTGACCACGACAGCATCCTGGTCGGCTCCCGCTGCACGCTCACCGAGGACCCCCCGGGCACTCCCAGCCACGACCCCTCCTACCGGTGGGACCCCACCCCCCGGCTGGCGGGCGTCACCGTGGCAACGGGCGAACCGAACCGGCTCATCGCCACCAACACCCTGCTCCGCGACACCGGGCGGGTCCGGGTGACCAAGCGCCTCGCGGGTGCGGCCGAAGGGTACGCGCCGGCGGACGGCTTCGCAGGGTTCAGCGTCACCGCCCGCTGCTACCTTCACGACCCGGCCGAGGACGGCCGGCTGGAGGCCACGGTCGGCGTCCGCCCCGGCGACACCGTCACGGCGCTCGACGGCGTGCCGTTCGGCTGGCGCTGCCAGGTGAGCGAAGGCGCCTTCCCGGTGCCGAGCCAGCTGCGTGACGCGTCCTACGCGTGGGAGAGCCAGGCTGTCGCCTTCGGCGGCGGTGGTGACACCGTTACGGTGACCGCGGCCGAGCCGGCGCCGGTCGCGACGGTGACCAACGGCATCCGCCGCGTCACCGGTTCGCTGGCCATCACGAAGGCGTTCGGAGACGGCACCGCCGAGGCGGTGCTTCCGGGCACGACGTTCTCCGGCGAGTACCGCTGCACCTACGGGTCCCAGGCCTACAGCGGCACCTGGACGGTCACCGGGGCCGGCGCGGCGAGCCTCTCCGGCGACACCGTGATCCCGTTCACCGCAGACTGCACGGCCACCGAGGACGCCCCGGCCGACTCGGCGCTGGTGGACACGTCCTTCAGCTGGGCAGAGCCGGACCTCGGCGGGGCGGTCACGATCGCCTCCGCGGCCGAACCAGCGCAGCTCACGGTGACCAACACAGCCACCCGGCGCTGGTCGGGGCTTGCGATCAGCCACGCCTACGACGGGCCCGCCGGCGCCTTCGCAGACGACCTGGTCACCACCGGTACCTGGGAGTGCACCTACCGTGGCGACGTGGTCGCGGCCGGCGGCTGGGCACTCCCGGCAGGCGGCGGCAGCCAGGTCGTCGCCCGGCCGGAGGACCAGGCCATCCCGGCGGAATCGGAGTGCTCGGTGGTCGCTGACAGCGTCGCCGCAGACCAGCTCACCGACGCCTCCTACGCCTGGGGCGCGGTGGGCTATACCCCGACGGGCGGCAGCGTGCGCACCGCGGCCAACCACACGGCCCAGCTCGGCGTGGCCCACTCCGTGACCCGCGTGCTGGCACCGTTCACGATCACCAAGCAGGTGCATCGCGGTGCCGGCGTCACCGCCGACGCCATCGAGTCCGACCTCACCTTCTCCGGCAGCTACCGGTGCACCCACCCCGGCGAAGACCCCGTCACCGGCGACTGGGGCCCAGTGGCAGCTGACGGGGAGTGGACCGGTCCGGCCGTCCTGGTCGGCTCGGTCTGCGAGGCCACAGCGGAGGACCAGCCGTCCGCCCCGGCCAAGGGCGACGACTCCTACGTCTGGGGCAGCGCCGACCTCGGCGTACCGGTGACGGTGGTCCCCTCCGGGCAGCCGCGGGCGACGATCACGGTCGCCAACCCGGTGCACCGGGTAACCGGCAGCTTCGGCGTGACCAAGACGGTGGCCGGTGACCTGGACGGCATCGACCCCGGAGCCACCTACGGCTTCAACTGGACGTGCACGGCGGCGAACGGCAACCGGTTCCCCGCCGACGGTCCCGGCACCTTCGGGCTCGCCGCCGGCGGCACCTGGAACGCCCCGGCCGGCCTCCCGGTGGGCAGCGCCTGCCTGGTCACGGAGACGAGCCTGCCCGCGCCGGCCGACGCCTCCTACACCTGGTCAACAGAGCTCACCGCGACCAACGCGGACGGCACCCAGGACGGCCGCACGATCAGCTTCGAACTCCCCCGCAGCCAGGCCCCGGTCGTGATCGGGGTGACCAACACCCTCGCCCGCACCAGGGGCAGCTTCACCGTGGCCAAGTCCAGCGACCCGGCAACCGGCTCAACCGTGCTGCCCGGACAGGTGGTGCACTACACGGTGCGGGTCACCGCGGCAGAGGTCGGCTTCACGAAGGCCGTGGTGGTCACCGACGACCTGTCCGGAGTGCTCGAGCACGCCGACGTCGCCGGCATCCACACCACCCGGGGTGAGGCCCGGCTCGACGGCGCGGAACTGGTCTGGAGCATCGGCACCCTGGCCGCCGGCGAGGAGCTGCACCTCAACTACACCGCGACCGTGCACGCGGACGCGGTCGGCGTCACGCTCCGCAACCGCGTCGCAGCCACCGGCGAGACCGACCCCGACGACTGCACCGACGCCTGCACGACCGAGCACCACACGCCGGCCTGGACGCTGAGCAAGACCAGCGAACCCGGCTCGGGTGCGGTGGTCAGGCCCGGTGACGTGATCACCTACACGCTGACCGCACGCAACACCTCGGCCGCGACCGTGACCGGCGCAACGGCCGAGGACGACCTGAGCGGGCTCGCCGCGGCCGAGATCGGGTTCAGCTCCCCGCAGCTGAGCCGGAGCGAGGACACCCTGACCTGGGCCATCCCCGTGCTCGCCCCGGGCGAGCACGCCTCGGTCAGCTACACCGCAACGGTCGAGTCCGGTGCGGACGGCGTCACGCTCGCCAACCGGGTGCGGCCGGTCGGACCCGGCGGCAGCTGCCTGGGCAGCTGCGCCACCTCCCAGGCCACCGTCAGCTGGGTCCTCACCAAGGCCAGCGACCCGGCCTCCGGCGCAACCGTCCGGCCCGGCCAGGTGATCGGCTACACCCTCACCGTCACCAACACCGGCCCGGTGGCAGTCTCGCCGACGGTCCGGGACGAGGTCGGCGAACTGGTCGACGACGCCACCCTCGGCGACCTGCCGCCCGGCATCAACCGGGCGGGCGACACCCTCTACTGGCTGCCGCCGGTGCTGCAGCCCGGGGAGTCGGCGAGCGTCCACTACACCGCCACGGTCGACCGTGACGCCCGCGGGGCAACCCTGTCCAACACCGCCACCCCCGCGTCCGGCGGCGGTTCCTGCGACCGGTCGTGCAGCACCCGCCACTACACCGCAGCCTGGTCGCTGACGAAGTCCAGCGGCGTCGGGCCGGGCGCGACCGTTGAGCCCGGCGACACCGTCGACTACCTGCTGCGCGTCACCAACGACGGGCCGGCACCGCTGGTCGGCGCGGTCGTCTCCGACGACCTGTCCGGAGTGCTCGACGACGCCGCACTGCTGGCAGTGCCCGCCGGCGCAGAGCTCACCGGGAGCCGGCTGGCCTGGCAGGTGCCGACCGTCGCGCCGGGCGCCACGGCGCAGCTGGCCTACCGAGTTCGGGTTGCGGCAGGAGCTGTCGGTGCCACCCTGCGCAACGTCGCGGCCCCGGCCAGCGTCGGCGGCGAGTGCGCCCCCGGCGCCTGCGCGACCATCGCGAACACCCCGCGGTGGACGCTGGCCAAGACCTCCGACCCCGCCAGCGGGACCGTGGTCGAGCCGGGAGACGTGATCACCTACACCCTCACCGCGACCAACACCTCGGCAGCGCAGGTGCGCGGCGCGCTCGCCGTCGACGACCTGTCCGGGGTGGTGGCCCACGCCGAGCTGGCGTTCAGCTCCGATCAGCTCAGCCGCACCGGGGACGTCCTCACCTGGGCCATCCCTGTGCTCGAGCCGGGCGAGAGCGCAGCGGTCAGCTACACCGCGACCGTCCGGCCCGGTGCGGACGGCGTCACCGTGACCAACTCGGCCGCACCGGTGGGAGCCGGCGGCTCCTGCGTCGACGGCTGCGCGACCACGCAGTGGACCTCTGCCTGGACGCTGGCCAAGACCTCCGACCCGGGCTCCGGAGCCGTGCTCGAGCCCGGCGACTCCGTGCGGTACACCCTCACCGTCGCCAACACCGGCCCGGTGCCGCTGCGCGGCGCGGTCGTCGCGGACGACCTGGGTGACGTGCTCGACGACGCGCTGGTGGGCGACCTCGGTGCCGGCCTCACCCGTTCCGGCGGCACGCTGGTCTGGGCCGTGCCGGAGGTGCCGGTCGGCGGCAGCGCCAGCGTCGGCTACACCGCGACGATCGCAGCGGGGGCGCACGGCGTCACGCTGGCCAACTCCGCGGCGCCGGTCACCCAGGGCGGCACCTGCGTGGCCTGCGCCACCACCCACACCACTGCGGGCTGGACCTTGGCCAAGACCTCCGGCGCCGGACCCGACGCGACGCTCACCCCCGGCCAGGTGGTCGACTACACCCTCTCCGTTACCAACACGGCTCCGGCCACGCTGGTGGGGGCCCAGGTCGTCGACGACCTCGGCGACGTGCTGGACGACGCGACCATCGTGGCCCTGCCCGACGGCACGCGGCTGGAGGGCACCACCTTGACCTGGGCCGTGCCCGAGGTGCCGGCGGGGGAGGTCGCGGAACTGCACTACCAGGTGCGCGTGGCCGACTCCGCCACCGGGGCGACCCTGCGCAACGTCGCAGCGCCGCTGACCACCGGCGGGCGCTGCCTCGGCGAGTGCTCGACCGTCGGCTACACCACCGCCTGGTCACTGAAGAAGACCAGCGACCCCGGCACCGGCGCGACCGTCGAGCCGGGCGACCGGGTGACGTACACCCTCACCGTCGCCAACACCGGCCCGGTGGCGCTCGCCGGCGCGGTGGTGGTGGACGACATGTCTGACCTCCTCGACGACGCCGAACTGACCGGCGCTCTGCCCGCGGGTGCCGTCCTCGACGGCGAGACCCTGCGCTGGTCGGTGCCGGAGGTCCCGGTCGGCGGCACCGCCAGCATCAGCTACACGGTGACCGTGGACGGCGGTGCCTATGGGGTCAGCCTCGGCAACGTCGCGGCCGGTGTGGGCGTCGCAGCGTGCGCGGACGGGCCCGGCTGCGAGACCGTGCACCACAGCCCGGCGTGGACGCTGGAGAAGACCTCGGACCCGGCCAGCGGCAGCGTCGTGGTGCCGGGCACGCAGATCAGCTTCAGCCTCCGGGTGCGCAACACCTCCCGGGCGGTCGTGGCCCACGCTGTGGTCGCGGACGACCTCGGCGAGGTGCTGCAGTACGGCACGCTCGACGACCTGGCCGGGCCGGACGCGGACGACCCCGGCCGCGCACGGACTCTGGCCCGTCCGGCTGCCCTGCCCGAAGACGTCGAACTGTCCGGCTCGGTGCTCACCTGGTCTGTGCCGACCCTGCAGCCCGGCGAGGAGGCGGTGCTGACGTACACCGTCACCGTGGACGAGCACGCCTACAACGCTGCGTTCACCAGCCCGGCCAGCCCCGGTGCGGGCGGCACCTGCCCGGTCAGCTGCAGCACGGCCCACACCACGCTGCCCGCCGTCGTCGACCCCGTCGAGGACGACGACGAGCCCGGGCGCACCGGTGGGGGCGGCAGTCCCGGCGCCGTGCTCGCCCACACCGGCGGCGGCCTTGGCGCTCTGGGCGCCGGGCTGGGCCTGCTGGCCGTCGGTGGCGTGGTGCTGGCGGCGAGTCGCAGGCGTCGCGCTGACGATCAGCGCGATCGTTGAGCTGAGCGGATTCGCGCGCTGCCTTTCACAGAACGGCCGTGGCGGCGGCCTGGACGTGATCGGGCGCGCGGATCCGCTCGCGTGATCAGTTGCGGGCCGGCCCGGTGTGCCCGATCGCCCTGCGCGCGGCCGCCTCCAGGCCCTCGAAGACTACGTCGGACACGATCGCCAGCGCCACCACAAGGATCGAGGCGGCCAGCATCTGCGCGTAGTCCTGGGTCTTGAGCCCGAGGAAGAGGAACCGGCCCAGCCCGCCGGCGCCGACGTAGGCGGCCAGTGTCGCCGTGGCCACCACCTGCAGGGCGGCGGACCGGATGCCGCCGAGCAGCAAGGGCAGCCCCAGCGGCACCTCGACCCTGGTCAGCACCTGCCACTCCGACATGCCGACAGCCCTGGCCGCATCCACCGTTGACCGGTCGATCGCCTCGACCCCGGCGTATGCTCCGGCCAGCACTGAGGGGAAGGCGAGCACCACCAGCGCCACCAGCGGGGCCGCCAGGCCGATGCCGAGGATCAGCCCCACCAGGGTGAGCACGCCGAGGGTCGGCAGCGCCCGGGCGGCGCCCGAACTCGCCACGACGAAGCCGCGGCCGGTCCGGGTGTGCCCGACGAGGTAGCCGACCGGCACCGCGAGCACTGCAGCCAGCGCAACCGCCAGCACGGTGTAGCCGACGTGCTCGCCCAGCCGGGCCCAGATGCCCTCGGGACCGGAGAGGTTCGTCGGGTCGGCGAGCCAGGCGAAGGCCTCGGCGAGGTAGTTCATCGCTCCGCCCCGCTCGCCGGCGTGCCGCCCGGCTGGGCGGCCGGCTCCTCTGGCAGCAGCTTCAGCGGACGCTGCCTGGTCCACGGCAGCAGCACCCGACCGGCCAGCACCAGCCCGAAGTCGACGGCCAGCGCGAGCAGCGCAGTGGCGAGGATGCCGGCCACCACCTCGGCGAGGATCCCGCGCTGGAAGCCGTCGATGAACAGCATGCCGAGGCTGTTCACGCCCAGCACTGCGCTGACGGTGACCAGGCTGATCGTGCTCACCGCGACCACGCGGAGGCCGGCCAGCAGCACCGGGCCGGCCAGCGGCAGGTCCACGGCCCAGAACCTGGCCCAGGGGGCGTAGCCCATCGCCGTCGCGGCCTGCTCGACGTCCGGGTCGACCGAGTCGAGCGCGTCGGCAACCGAACGGACCATCAGCGCGATGCCGTACAGCGTGAGCGCGGCGACCACGTTCAGCCGGTCCCGCACGGCCGTCCCGATCACGGTGGGCAGCAGGATGAACAGCGGCAGCGATGGGATCGCGTACAGCAGTCCGGCGGCGCTCAGCACGACAGCCCGTGACCAGCGGTGGCGGCGCGCGGCCCAGCCGATCGGCAGCGAGACCACCAGGGCGGCGAGGATCGCCGGCGCCGCCAGCCACAGGTGGGCGATCATCCGGTCGAGGATCAGGCCGAGGTTGGCCAGCACCCAGTTCATCGCGGTCCCGGCACCGTTGCGGGCCGGGCGGGAACGGCGCTCACGGCAGCTCGCCCCGCACCCGGCCGGCGGGACGGCCGGCACCGTCCACCACCAGGTAGCCGCCGGGTACCGGACGCAGCTCCAGGTCGAGGCCACGGCCGATGCCGACGAAATCGGCCACGAAGTCGTCGGCAGGGTTGGCGACGATCTCGGCGCCGGTTCCTGCCTGGGCGATCTCTGCCCCGGTGCGCAGGATCACGATCTGGTCGCCGAGGGTGAGCGCCTCGGAGATGTCGTGGGTGATGAACAGGATCGTCTTGTGCAACTCCCGCTGCAGCCGCAGCAGCTCCGACTGCAGGTCGGCCCGCACGATCGGGTCCACCGCACCGAACGGCTCGTCCATCAGCAGGATGTTGGGATCGGCGGCGAGCCCCCTGGCCACGCCCACCCGCTGCTGCTGGCCGCCGGAGAGCTGCCCGGGGTACTTGGTGGCCATCGACCGCTCCAGGCCAACCAGGTCCATCAGCTCAAGGGCGCGGGCCCTGGCCTCCGCCCTGCCGACACCGTTCAGCCTCGGGACGGTCGCGATGTTGTCGACCACCCGGCGGTGCGGCAGCAGGCCGGAGTTCTGCATCACGTAGCCGATCCGGCGGCGCAGGGCCACCGGCTCGGCGTCGGCGAGGTTCTCATCGTCGATCCAGACCGAGCCCGAGGTGGGCGAGACCATGCGGTTCACCATCCGCAGCAGGGTGGTCTTGCCGGAACCGCTGCTGCCGACCAGCACCGTGGTCCGGCCCGAGGGCGCGACCAGCGAGAAGTCGGCGACGGCCACCGTGCCGTCCGGGTAGACCATGCCGGCGTTGCGGTACTCGATCATGACCGACACCCCCTCGGTTCGATGCGTGCAAACCTAGCCCAGCGGAATAGCGGGTACCGGGCGGGTGGTTGCGGGAACTGAATCCCTGATCCACGAGTGAGGAGACCGAAGTGGGCGAGGAGTACCGCCACAACGAGGGCGACAGCCGGTACGAGGTGAGCATCGACGGGGTGCCTGCGGGGGAGGCGCACTACACGGTTCGCGGCGACGTCGCCTGGTTCGACAGCACTGTCGTCCCGCCGCGGTTCGGCGGCAGGGGGGTGGCCGGGCGCCTGGTGGCCTTCGCCATGGACGACGTGCGCGCCAGGGGCGGGCTGAAGGTGCGACCCGCCTGCTCCTACGTCGCGGCCTGGTTCGAGAAGCACCCCGGGTACGCCGACCTGCTCGCCTGAGCTCACTGGGTGCGCGACTTCGACACCCGGACGGCGTTGACCACGGCCGGTACCGACGAGACCAGCGCGAAGACCGACCCGACCGCGGCGACGATCGCGGTCACCAGGGCGAGCAGCTGATCGCCGATGCTGACCACGACGAACGGCAGCAGGCCGTGCACCAGGCCGAGCACCAGCTGCAGGCCGAACGACACCGCGACATGGATCATCAGCGCCACCACCTTCAGGAACTTCTGCTGGCTGAACACGAGGAAGCCGAGGAACACCAGCTTCAGGAACAGCAGCAGGCCCAGCACGGCTGCCGCCTCACCCCTTGGGAAGGACCCCCAGATCGCGAGGTAGGCGATCGTGCCGAACGGCGCGGCCACGAACAGCCCCACCATCACCATCAGCAGCACGAACGCCGCCAGCGCCATGACCAGCGACCACAGCAGCCACAGCAACGACACCACGAGGGTGACGATGCCCTGCACCCGCCCGTAAAGCCGCTGGCTGACCAGTTCGCTGAAGCCGAGCATGAGCACGCTGAACAGCAGGAAGCCGTCCACCAGCACCAGGTAGCCGATGCCGTTGCCCGGAGGGCTGTCGGCCGCGACCCCCTCCACCATGTCCGGTTCCACGCCGGGCACGCCGCCGGCGAGGGCGCCGACCGGCCCGGCCGGCCCGCCACCCACGGCAAGGCCCGAGCCGGCCTCGACCAGCACCGCCAGCAGCAGCGCCAGCGCAGCGAGCAGGAACAGCGGCCGCCGGACCTCGCCGAGGGCGCTCATCCGACGTCCTCGGCCAGCGCCACCGTGCAGTTGCCGATCGCGACGCAGCCAAGGGCCAGGCGGGCGCCGTCCCTGGTGAAAGTGAGCCGCACGTCGTCGCCCGGCTCCAGGTCGGTGCCCAGGTCCTTGCCCTGCACGCTCAGTCGCACGCGCACCGCTCCGGTGACGCCGACCAGCCGGACGTTCCTGGTCACCCGCTGCCACGGCCAGCCGCCGGTGACGGGCGCCACCTGCAGGACGCAGCCGCCGGTGAACGTGATCGCCGGCCCGACGGTGCACGACCCGGACACGACCTCCAGTTCGTCCGGCCGCAGCGCATCGGCGGGGTTGAACTCCCCGAACGGGTTGCGCCACCCGCGGTCGGGAGGGCTGCCGCCCCCTGCGGCAGCGCCGAGGACGAACAGCGCAACGGCGACGGCCGCCAGCACAGCCAGCACGACCAGGGGCCGGCGGGAGTCCTGGGCCATGGGCTCAGGGTCGCCGGATCAGCGTGTAGACCGGCGCGGTGTAGATCGTGTACCGCGGGTAGTCCCAGGTGGGCGGGTGGAACGTCGTCGGGTACATCTGCGTCGGCGCGCCGGAGGGTGAGGTCGTGTAGCCCGGCTGGTTCTCCAGTTGGGTCCGGTCCCTTGTGGCCGGGGTCACGCACACCACGTCGCCGGGGTAGGCGTTGCGCCATACCCAGCCCTGCTTGCAGGTGTCCGGGCCGTAGGGCCCGCCGCCGG
This sequence comes from Actinomycetes bacterium, assembly GCA_023460935.1. Classification (GTDB taxonomy): domain Bacteria; phylum Actinomycetota; class Actinomycetes; order Propionibacteriales; family Propionibacteriaceae; genus Propionicimonas. The sequence goes on along the minus strand of JAEWOI010000027.1, from coordinate 88,028 downwards.
CCCGGCGCTCGGCCTGCACGGCCGGGTTGTTGTCGAACACGACCTCAGCCGCGCTGGCGGGGGTGACACAGGTCAGGTCCTCTGCCCGCGTCAGCCGCGGAACCCACGGCGGCGTACACGGGTTCACCACCGTGATGGGCGGGCTGGTCGGTGGCGAAGGGGTGGGCCCGACCGTCGGTCCGGTGTCGCGCAGCAGCACGAACGCCACGATTCCCGCCACCAGCAGCAGTCCCGCGGCGACGGCCCACGGCCACCAGACGAACTTCGGTGCCGGCGGCGTCACCGGTTTCGCCGGCACCACCACATCGACCTGCCTGGCCTGGTCGGCGTGCTCCTCCGGAGCCTGGTCGGCGGAGTAGGCGATGAAGCGGACGGGGTAGCTCCCGGCGGCCACGTCCGCGCCGGGGGCGAACGTGATCGTGTACTGCTCGGTCGCGCCCGGGGCGACTTCCCGCAGCGGCCGGTCGATCCTCGTCCACGCAGTGCCCGCGGCGTTGGCCGGGGCGCCGGCCGGGCCGAACGCCCCCAGCACTATCCGGGCCGGCACGGCCGCGGAGTTCGTCACCGATGCGGTCAGCGTGGCTGCGCCGTCTGCGGCCGTCACGGTGCTCGCGGTCAGGGTGAGGGCGATCGTGCTCATGGCTGCTCCTCCGCGCCGTCGCTGGTGGTTGGGGTGGGTTCCCCGCCGGGTTCCTCATCGGCCGGTGGCGGGCTGGGGTCCGGCGGGCTGAGTTCGGCGGTGACGTGGGCGGGCTTGATCACCGCGACGATCCTGGCCACGGCCTCGCGCTGCGGCTCGGCCTCGGCCGGGACGGTGACCAGCAGCCGGAAGTTCCCGGCGTCGCTGACCTCGTAGCCGGTGACCCTCGTGGCCAGTTCGAGGAACCGCACCATGCCGGCCGCCGTCCCGCGCCGCGCCGCCAGGTCGGCCGCGGCGGCGATCAGGTCCCGCAGGGGCTCCAGCCCGCCCGGCAGGCTGGACCGGGCCCGGTAGCTGGTCTCCGGGATGGTCAGCCAGTCCAGGTCCACCCAGGCTGCGAGGTAGCACACCAGGGCATCGGGCGCCCGGAAGGGGTCGACCGTCGTCTCGAGGTGGTCGAGGACGTCACTGACCGGGTGCTGCATGCCGTCCCCGGCCGCCACCAGGGCTGCCAGTGGCGAACCGGCGACGTGGGCGTCGGTGAACACCTGCGGCAACGCGGCCAGCAGCGAGGTCCTAGCCATCCACCACCACCTCCACGCGGTGCTCCCCGGAGCAGAACAACCACGACGACGGCACCGTCACCACGTCGCCTACCACCCGGGCGGAGCAGTTGCGCCAGGCCAGGCCGCCGTCGAGGGAGCGGTACACCCCACCCGCGCCGGCGGTGAGCACCAGCGCCTGCCCCGTGGCGTCGACCGCGCCGGAGACCGCGGCGAGGGGCGCGAACCGGCGCCGGTCGCGCAGCGGCAGCCCGCTGTTCACGTCCGGCTGCGACCAGGCCAGTTCAGCCTTCCCCAGCTGCAGCACCAGCACCCCTGCGCTCTGGCTGGCTGCGTAGGCGCGGTCGCCCACCACAGCCACCTGCCAGCAGCTGCCGCCGGTCCAGCCGGCCGACAGCTCCTCCCAGCGTCCGGACAAGGTCGGTGCGTCGACCCCGCCGAGCTCGTCGATCGCCAGCCGCAGGCAGCCGGTGCCGTCACCCTCCGGCGCCGCCCGCGGCGCCCAGAGGAACGCCCGCGGGCCGTCGTAGGAGACGGTGAGTGAGCGGATCTCGTCCCCCGGTGCGCGCACCTGGCGGAACGAGTCGGCCGACCCTGCCGACTGGGACAGCCAGATGCCGCCGGCAGCCTCGGCAGCCACCGCTACGCCGACCCGCCCGCGCAGGTCGGTGAGGGTGGCGATCGCGGAGAACCCACGGTCGGGCTGCTTGGCGTCCACCAGGTTCTGCACCGGGGCCGAGCCCGCTGCGAGCGAGATCTCGTAGAGCCCCTTCTCGCCGGCAACCAGCAGCGTCGGGGTGCCACCACGGTCCACCCACGCCAGGTCGGCCACTCCGAAGCCGAGGTCGGCCAGCTGGGTCCAGCCGCCGCCGAGGTCGGTGCTGACGTGGATCCGGGCGCCGCTGTCCCGGTCCGTCGCGACCGCGACGTGCCCCGGCAGGTCCAGCGCCGAGGCCCGCGCCGCCGAGGTCGCCGGCCACGGCACGATCGCGCGGACGGTCTCGCCGGCGAAGTGGGCGCACGCCTCCCAGCCGTCGCCGGAGTTGGTGCTGCGGAACACAGTGCCGCCCTGGGCGACGAACCAGGTGCCGGGCTGCCCCTCGGCCCGGACGAGGTCGGTGGCGTCGGCGTCGGGCGTCTCGGCCAGCTCCAGCCGGACCAGCTCGACATAGCGCACGCCCGGCTCGGCCTGCTCGAGGGCGCGGTAGAGGTTGGAGACCCGCAGCGGTCGCCCGAACCCGGCGCCCAGGTCGGAGTCGGCGTCGGCCACCGGGTTGATCGCGGCCGCCAGCCGGGCGAGGATGCGCGCCCGCACCGCCTCCGGGTTCTCGTCCGGGCGCACCACCACCCTCGCGTCCACCGCAACCTGCTTGTACTTCGCCCACTCCACCACCGGCACCGCGCCGATCGTCGCGCGCTCGGCCAGGTAGGCGGTCACCTCGTCACGCACCTCCGACCGCGCGTTCGCATCGAGGGCCGCCTGCGTCACCCGGCCGTCTGGACGCTGGTCGCCGGGCACGTGGGGAACCAGCACCACCTCCACCTCGCCGGGCGCCGCGAAGGCCCAGGCCTCCCGCCGGGTGCGGGCCGAGGCCCGCTCGACCCCGCCGTTGCGCGTGGCCAGCACCTCGTAGTCGCGGGCGGTGACCGCGCGGTCCCTCGCCTGGAAGTCCTGCGGACCGCGGCGCAACGCCACGGCCAGCGGCTCGGCCTCCCGGCCCCCGGTTGCCGGCTCGGGATTGGTCACCTGCACCCCGGGGACGGCGTCGCGCAGCACGGTGAGCTGGCCGGCGGCCACGTTGCCGCGCTCGCCGCCGCCGGTGCGGTACCAGGCGCGCACGGCCATGCCTGCCTCGGGCACTCTCCCGCGTGCGGCGTCGCCGAAGGTGATGATCCCAGCGCTGCGGTCGAGCCGGTAGACCAGCTCACCGGGCTGGCCGTCCGCGAACACGTCCACCTCCCTGCCGATCCGGAACGGCAGTCCGTCCACCACGACGGCCTGGCCGGCCGGCACCGCCGAGGTCGCCGCAGCCTGCACCCCCACCGCGACGCCGGGGCCGGCCACCAGCGGGGCGGACGGCAGGACGAAGCTCTGGGCAGGGGCGCCGTTGCCCACGCCCACCGGCACCGCGTCGTGCAGCACCACGTCGGCAGCGCGGACGAGCACCTCCTCCTCGCCAGCCGCGATGGTGGCCTCTGCGAGCGTCACGAACATCGGCTGGGGTGCTCCCGGCACGCCCGGCGGGCAGGTGACCCGGGTACCCCTGGGGATCCGCACCGGTCCGGAGCCGGGGGTGCGGCGGAACAGCAGGCCGACCGTGGCGCCGCCGGGTGGGCCGACGCTGGTGCCGAGCAGGTTGAGATAGGTGGCGAAGAGGCGTTCCGGCACCCGGTTGAGCCGGTACAGCAACACGTCGGTGAGATGGGCGAAAGCCTCGACCAGGACCACGCCGGGGTCGTGCACCGACAGGTCGGTCCACTCCGGGTCGAGCTGCCGGATCCGTTCGGTGGCCTCGGCCACCAGGTCGGCGAAGCTGCGGTCGTCGAGCTTCGGAACCGGGATGCTCATGACCTGCCCCCGGTGTCCAGGGCGGGCACCGCCACTGCCACCTCGTCCTCCCGCTGGGTGGCCTTCACCCGGTAACGCAGCCGGACCTCGAGGACGGCCGGGTCGTCGGCCGGCACCCCTGCGGTCACCTCCAGCACCAGCACCCTCGGCTCCCAGCGCTGCACCGCCCTGGAGACGTAGTGGATCGCAAGGCCAGCGGTGGTGTCGTCGGCAGGTGCGAACGCGAGCCGCCACAGGTGGCACCCGTAGGCCGGCCGGTTCACCCGTTCGCCGGGACGGGTGGACAGCAGCAGCAACAGCGCCTGCCGGATGGAGGCCGCGTCGGTGACCGTGGCCAGGCGGCCACGCGGGTCGAGGCGCAGGCCGGCCGGCCCGGTGTCGAAGCCCGGGAGCACGAACGCCGCCGCGCGGTACCTGGCCCCGGTCATGAACTCGCTCCAACGAGCTGCTGGCCCGGGTCGCGGACGGTGTAGTGCGAGGGCGGCACGCCGTCGGTGAAGCCGTCCACCGAGTCGAGGCACACCTGCCGGCCGTCGATCCGGACGAAGGTCGAGTAGCCGCGGACGACGGCGAGGGTCTGGTTGCACTGTTTGGTGTTGGTGCTGATGTTGGGACACATCGAGATCTGCCTGCCCTCCGGGTCGGTTGCGACCAGCACTGGGTCCCCGGCGACCCGGACCCAGTGCTGGGCGGCGACGTTCGCCACCTTGCCGTCGTGCCCGCAGCGCAGCACCCCGGGCAGTACCAGGAGCTTCACGATGCCTCCTCGAAGTCGACGGTCCTTGCCCGCACGCGCAGGGCGCGCCCGGGCGCCTCGATCAGCAGGTCGGTGGCTGCGGTGATCCGCAACTGGCTCGGCGTCAGCGCGACCTCGGAGCCGCGGCCGTCGGTGAGCCGGATCTCGTGGTTCACCCCGTCCAGGCTCACCTGCTGCCCGTCCGCCGTGCGCAGCAGCATGGTCCGGTCGCGCTCGGCAGCCCCGGCCGGTGGCGGGTTGAGACTGCCGTAGAGGCCGCCGAGCACGACGGCGTGCGCGGGGTCGCGACCCGGCAGCAGCACCAGCACGGTGTCGTCCGGCGCGGGCAGCGCCACCACCCCCTTGTCCGCCCCGGCTGCCGGCAGCAGCACCGGAGCCCAGCCGGTGGTCAGGCCGGCGTAGGCGGGCAGCCGCAGGAGCACCCGGCCCTGGTCGTTCGGGTCGGCGGCGTCCACCACCACCCCCAGCGTCACCTGGTCCGGCGGGCGTGGCGGCGGGCCGGCGGGTGGCCGCGAAGACACGGTGGTCTCGTAGCCGAGCGCGCTGAGTTCGTGCACGGCCTCGGTGATCGGGTAGGTGCCCTCAAGGGTGCCGCGCAGCCCGGTGAGCCTCATCCGGGCGCCGGCCCGCAGTTCGGGGTCGCCGTCCGCGACCACCGTCGCGGTCACCTCTGCGGCCCTGCGGGCGTCCAGCTCCGCCTGGGCCAGCTCCCCGGCGGGGGCCAGGTCGTCGAGCCGGACGATGGCACCGCCCCCGCCCACCCGGTCGGGGGCTGCGTCGGCCCTGACCGCAGCGCCCGACCTGGCATCGGTGGCAGCCTCCTCCCCGGACGAAGCGTCCACCGGCTGCCACCACGACACCTCCGCCGACCGGAACGCCGGCTCGCCGCTGACCTCGACCTCTGCGGAGTGGATCTGCGCCCCGTAGGTGAGCTCCACCGGTTCGCCCTCGCCGGCCAGGTCGGCCAGCCGCAGCGTGTCGTCGAGCACCACCGGGTAGCGGCCGGCCCTTGCGGACTGTTCCACGAGGAGGTCGAGGTCCGAGCGGCCGCACTGATACACCTCACCCAGGTGGAGCCCGGGGGCTTCGACCCCCAGCCCGGTGCCTGCGGCGAGAGCGGTGGCCAGTGCGGCGAGGTCGACGTCGGAGTGCAGCCGGCTCGATCGCCGGTTGCGCAGCCGGTGCAGCGCGTCGTAGCCGCGGACGCGCAGCTGCCGGCCGGTGTCGGCTGCGTAGCCGTACTCCACGACGGTCACCTCACCGGCGAACAACGCCCGGCGGTGGCCGCCGAGTTCCACCTTCAGCGCGTCGCCGACGGCGGGATCCACTCCCAAGCGGCCCTCGGCGGCCCAGCACAGCTGGCACTGGGCCGGCTGGCCGAGAGCCGTCCGCACCCGGATGGAGATGATCGCCGCGGCGTCCGCGGCGGCCAGGCGGCGCCCGGCGAGGGTGACGATCAGCTCAGGGAGCCCGGCCAGCGCCCTCATCTCGGGCCCTCCCCTGAGGGCGGCACGGCCAGTGGGCCGCGGAAGCGCAACGGGTCGTCGATGTCGTTGTAGGTGAGCAGTTCCTTCCACTGCAGCTCGTTGCCGAAGGCGGCGAGCGACAGCAGGCCGAGCCGCGCGGGGTCGATGGTCGCCTCCTCGACCGGCGCGGTGGCGTCCGGGTCGCTGCCGTCGCCGGGTACCGGCAGGGACGCGACCGGAGGCGCGGTCAGGTCGACGGGTGGCAGGCGCTGGGCGAGCTCGAACGCCTCGCCGCCCTCCCGGTCGGCAGCGGTGCCCACCCGGACGAAGGTGAGCCGCAGCCACGACCGCAGCGGGGAGCCGTCCGGCCCGAAGCGGTCGAACCTCTCCGCCACCTCGGTGATGATTCCGGGGATCGACCACGCGAGCCCCCACAGCAGCATCACGAGTGGGGGCCGCACCTGCCGGTCGACCTCCGCCGAGTTCTCCGCCAGCGCCCAGATCGCCCGCGTCAGCTGGCGCACGTCGCTCACCTCGACGTGGCTGGGTGCGAGGTCGACGTCGAACAGCAGGTCGAGCTTGAGTTCCGTGCGGCCGCCTCCGGTGAACATCAGCGGGTCGTCGGCCAGGCCGGCACCGGTGAGGCGGCCCCCGGAGGAGCGGCGCGGCTCCACCCCCGCGGTCCTGGTCATGACGACCGTCTCCGGGTTGAGCAGGCACCCGATGTGCTCCCCGGTCTCCTCGATCAGGAACGCGACCCGTTCCATGTCAGGTCGCCGCCTGCTCAGCGCTCAGCCGCTGCCAGCGCGCCACCTGCACCGGCGCCGGCACAGCTACCGGGACCGCCGGCAGCCGCTGCGGCAGGTCCGGCCACAGGTCGGCGGGGAGGACCGCCGGAACGGGGTGTGGCTCGTCCGGCCGCGGCCGGCCGGCGAGCCGCACCCGGCCCGGCCCGCGCGGGTCCAGTGGGTCCGGCGACTGAGGAGGTTCGTGGGCCCGCCTCAACTCCGGTGCCTGGGGAGGTTCGTGGGCCCGCGCCACCTCCGGCCGCCCTTGCAGCGGTTCGTGGGCCGGCGGGCGAACCGTCACGACGGGCCGGCTGTGCGCTTCCGGTTCGCCTGGTTGCTGAGGAGGTTCGTGAGCCCGCCTCACCTCAGGTCTCCGGGGAGGTTCGTGAGCCGGCGGGCGAACCGTCACGACGGGCCGGCTGTGTGGTTCCGGTTCGCCGGGTCGCTGAGGAGGCTCGGTAGTCCTGCCAGCTTCCGGCCCCCGGGGAGGCTGGTGGGCCGGCGGGCGAGCCGTGCCGTCGGGCCGGCTGTGCGCTTCCGGTTCGCTGGGACGCTGAGGAGGCTCGGGCGGCCACCGCCCCTCCGGCCCATCAGGAGGCTGGTGGGCCGGCGGGCGAGCCGTGCCGTCGGGCCGGCTGTGCGCTTCGGCCTGCTCCCGTCCCCGGGGACGCTGGTGAGGTTGCGGACGGACCGTCCCGAAGGGCCGTCCGCCGGCCCTTGGCCGCCTCGCCGGTCGCTGAGGTGGCTCGGGCGGGGGGTCCGGTTCCGTCGGCTCGGGCGGCTGGGCCGGGAAGCGTGCCGAACCGGACGCCCGTCGGCCGGCAGCCGCCGCCGGGCCGGTGCCCACCGGTCGCCCGGTGCGCGCCCGCGCCAGCCAGAAGTCCGGCGCTCCCGACGCGCCGGGACGCTCCGGGTCGAGGCGCTCAGCGATGGCCCGGAGCAGGTGGGACAGCCGGCTACGCCACCGGAGCCGAGGCATCGTCGAGCTCCAGCCGGTCGTAGGCAAGGGTGAGCGACTCGATCGCGAGTTCGTTGCCGAGGGCGTCGAGCTGGGCCCCGTGCCACTCGCACGGCCAGGCCGCGATCAGGTTCCAGCGCCGCACCTCGCGCGAGCTGCTGTCGTCCAGCATCGCGATCGAGACGTTCAGCCGCTCGACCCTGCCCTCGGCAGCCTTGAACAGCCAGCGCACCATCTCGGTGGAGTCGGTGAGGCCGTAGCGCAGGGTCACCGGCTGGTACTCCACCCGACCGGGGATGGAACGCACCTGGGCATGCTCGCCGCCGGCGCGGTAGAGGATGCGTTCCAGCTTGAAGCCGAGGTCGTCGATGCGGACGAAGTGGCCCTGGACGGTGCCGTTGATCTCGAACTTGAAGTTGTAGGCCCGGTAGGGGTCCTGGGGGACACCCGGCGCCGCGGCCGCACCCGGTTGCACGCTCATCTCAGGCCTCCGACCTCTCGGCGGCCGGCTGGTCGGCCGACTGCATCAGCTGGAACACCACGAATTCGGCCGGCTTCACCGGCGCGATCCCGACGATGGTGACGACCATCCCCGCGTCCCGCACCTCCGGCGGGTTGGTCTCGGCGTCGCACTTGACGAAGAACGCCTCCTGCGGCGTGGTGCCCACCAGGGCGCCGTCGCGCCAGACGTTGGTGAGGAAGGCGTTCACGTCTCGGCGCAGGGCTGCCCACAGCGGGTGGTGGTTGGGTTCGAAGACCGCCCAGCGGGTGCCGTCGAGCACCGACTCCTTGATCATGTTGGTCAGCCGGCGGACGTTGATGTAGCGGAACTCGCTGGCCTCCGCGGCAAGGGTGCGCCCGCCCCAGACGAGGATGCCGTCGCCGGTGAAGTAGCGGATGCAGTTGATCCCCGCGGGGTTGAGCAGTTCCTGGTCGCCCTTGCTGACCCGGGACTTGAGGTCGATCACGCCGGCGATGTTGGTGTTCGCCGGCGCCTTGTGCACGCCCCTGGTCGCGTCGGTGCGCGCCCACACTCCCGCCAGGTGCCCCGACGGAGGGGCGGTGACCTTCTCCCCGGACACGGGGTCGATCACCACCAGCCACGGGTGGTAGGTGGCGGCGTAGCCGTCCTTCGACCGCGGCGGCCCGGCAGCCGCACCGGCCGGGGCCGACCGTGGCGTCGGTGCCGGTGCCGGTGCTGACGCCTCGCCGCCCTCGCCCTCGGCCGCCGGTTCAGCCTCGGCCCTGGCCGTGCGGGCCGGAGCCCCTGCGGTGGCCACCTCGAGCAGCCGGCCGACGTCGTCCACGTCCTCGATCAGGTCGAGGATCGCCATCCGGTCCTGGCGCAACGGGTGCTCGCAGTGCGCGATCAGCGCGTCGTGGCTGGCCGGGTCGGTGTAGCCCGGCGCGCAGACGATCGCCACGTCGTCGATGGCCTCCAGCAGGGCGAGGGCGCCCGGATCGTTGCCCTTGCCTGCGAGCGTCCCGGCACTGCCGAGGTTCACCACGTAGGCGCGGTTGCCGCCGTTGAGGAAATAGCCGTGGACAGCGGTGCTCAGGTGGGTGCCGGTGGTGGCGTCCCCCACGAAGATCCGGACGAACTGGCTCCAGTTGTCGATCGTGACCACGGTGTTGCTCGGGGCGTCCTCCTTGGGCGCCACTCCGATGACCCCGACGCTCGAGGTTCCGGCGCGGCCGAACATGCGCGCCCCGCTGGGCACCTCCTCGACGTACACGCCCGGGGCGCGGTAGTTGACCATGACTAGCTCCCTTCGGTTCGGGCCAGGTGCGGATGCAGCTCCACGACCACCTCGGTCACCGCCGGCGCCTCGGGCTCCGGCAGGGGCACGGCGACGGGCAGCACGATGCTGAAGCCGAGCCCCGCCCGCCCGGCAGGCAGGGGGCCGATGCCGACGTGCCGGTAGGTCTCTGCCGCCACCAGCAGCGACTCCAGCAGCGGCAGCGGATCCTCCGTGGTCACGGTCACGGCAACGGTCAGCTCGAGATCGAGCAGCGAGCCGTTGCGGCGCGACCGTCCGGCCCTGGCCAGCGCAGCGGGGCTGAGCAGGACGGGGGCGTCGCCGGACGTGGCCACAGCGGCCGGGGCAACGGCGTCGGCGAGGTGCCGGCGGACGTCGTCCATGGCCTGCCGGGCGAGACTCACGGCAGTGCCGCAGGCGGATCGGATCGGCTCATCGTGCCATCCTCAGGTGGGGTGTGATCGGAGGTTAGGCCCGCCAAAGTCGCGGCGACAAGCCTCGGTGATGAAATGCCGGCTAGGTATTTCGGCACCCGTGAGCGCGCAATTGTGGCTCTTGCGGATTGGGCTGGCCGCCGCCACACTTCCCCTTTGGGGGGTAGTGCATGCTGGATCAGCCGACCATCGCCGCCGACTTCGACCAGCTCCGTCGGCGCGCAGAAGCCAGCCTCGCCGCTGGCGACCACGCGGCGGCTGACGCTGCCTACGACGAGTTGCACCGCGCCGGGGTGCTCACCCGCACCGACGGCGCCAACTGGCTGCAGGCGCTGCGGGCGCTCGGGGACCGCCGCGCCCGGCCGAGCCTCAGCGACCTGGTGCAGGCCTTCCCGGACGACCAGGACATCCTGGAGTTCGTCGCTGCCGAGCTGTGGCAGCGCGCGGAGAGCCGCGCGGAGCAGGCCGGGGGGGAGGCCACGGACGACCAGCTCGCGCGCAACGCCTGGTCGGCGGCGCTGCGGATGGCCGGGCCGGTGCCGGAGACCGACGCGGACGGCGTGCGCCTGATCGGCCTGCTCGACCGGTTCTTCCAGGCCGGCCGGCGGCAACGCACCCCGATCGGTTCCTACGCCGAGTTCGAGCAGGCGCTGCTTCGGTTCGCTGCGGCAGGGCCCGAATCGACCCTGCGTGCAGCTGACCTGCTGGCTGCGGAGAGCCCGCTGCTGGCGCTGGAGCTGATCGCTGGGGCCGAGTTGAGCGCGGCTGCGGTGCTGGTGCGGGCGGTGGCTTCCGCCGAGCTGGACGACTTCGCCCTTGCGGCGCAGCTGTTCGACGAACTCGCCGGCGTGTGGGGCACCGGGCCGAGAGAGCTCGACGTTGAGGACCGCTCGCGGTGGATCCAGGCGATGACCGACGTCGGCCGGTTCAGCGAGGCAGAGGACGCGTGCCTGCACACGATCGGGGTGATCGAGCAGCGCCCCGACCTCGCCGACGGCTGGACGGCACCCGGCCTCACGCTGGACGCTTTCGAGCACTGGCGCCACGTCTACCGGCTGCTCGCCTACCGCCTGGCTGCGCAGCAGGGGCGCTACCAGGAGGCGTGGGACCACCTGCGCAAGTCGGTAGAGGTCGACGACACCGGCCTGCCGGCCGAGCTGCGGCGCTCGATCCTTCGGGTGCGGATCCTGTTCGCCGACGAGCCGATGGCGCTCGGGATCCTCGACGAGCTGCGCCAGCTGGCCTCCGCCGACCCCTACGACACCGCCTACGCCGAGGCGTCGCTGTGGGCCGGCACCCAGTGGGGCAGCGCCGTGTCCGAGGGCCGGCTGGTCGGCGCGGGCAACCGCTTCGCCGGTGCCAGGTACACCGGCCAGGCCGCGGCGAGGTCGTTGCTCGCTCACGCAGGTCCGGAGGTGAGCAGCCGGCAGCTGGCCAGGCTGGCCCTGCTCGCCGGGGACGACGACCGCGCCGCCGCGCTGCTGGCTGCCGACCCGCTGACGCCCGCCGACCCGTGGTCGGTGCAGGTGCTGGGAGCCATGCTCGCGCTCCGGCTCGGCGACGACGCCGGAGCGCACGCCCTGCTGGAGCACGTGCTGCCCTCGCGCCGCCACGACCTCGACCTGCGCGTCCTGGACGCCCAGGCCGCGCTGATCGGCGGCAACTACAAGGACGCGCTGCGGGAGGCGATGGCGATCACCGACAGCGTCGGCGAGCACATCCTGGCCCGCACGATCCAGGCCGAGAGCGAGTTCGAGGCAGCGCTGGCGATGGCGGAAGACACCGACGGGGCCACCGGCTCGGTGGAGAACGCCCAGCAACTGATGCTGGCCGTGGCCGACTACCGCACGGCAGCCGACCTGCACCGTGACACCAAGCAGTACCTGGAGACCGGGCGCCGCCGTCCGGGGGCCAGGGTCGGCTCCGAGCCGCTGGCACCGAGGCTGTTCGCAGAGGTGTGCCGGCGCGGCCTGCACGCGGCGATCCTCGCCCAGGAAGGGCTGGACCGGCTGGGCCTGCGCGGTGATGCCCAGCTCGTGGACGACGCCCAGGACCTCGTGCAGCACCTGCGCTCGCTCACCCGCCCTTGCTGCCGGCGCTGGGGCCCGCGCTGGTCACGGCTGCTGCACCAGTTGCGGCACACCGTCGACCGCGACGAGGCCTCCCGGCTAGCGCTGCTGATGATCGCCTACCGCTGGGCGAACTGGCGCAAGCGGGTGCAGAACCTCGCTTTCCTCGCCCTCGGTGTGTTCGTGACCTGGGTGGGCATGACCAACCAGTTGCCCGGCCCCGAGTCCGACACCGTGCGGGTGATGGTGGTCGGCGTCGGGGTGCTGCTGCTGCTGATGCCGTTCGCCCGCAGCCTGAAGGTCGGCGTGGTCGAGCTCAGCCGCGACGCGGACACCGCGCCGCTCTCGGGCAGGTCGAAGTCGCTGCGCACCAGCCGGCTGCTGCTCCGGGCCCACCACCTCGGCACCTTCGCGCTGCCGTCGCCGCCGGAGAAGGGACGCCGTGCGCACGCGCGGTCCAGGCAGGACGCCGCTGCCCCGACCGCTGCCTGAGCGCCCCCGCCGGCGCCGGTTGCTCAGCCGAGCCGCGTCTCCGGCTCTCCGGCAAGGGCGATCTCGATCTGCTCGACGTGTCGCCGCGACATCGGCGGCAGCGCCGAGATCGGGAAGAACCCGGCGGCGTCGGCCTCACCGTCGGCAGGGTACGGCTCGCCGGACTCCCAGGTGCAGCGGAACACGTGGTCGATGTACTGGGTCTCGTCGCCGTTGGGGTAGGTGACCACCTCGCTGACGGTCAGCCAGACCAGCCGCTCGACCCGCGCCACCACCCCGGCCTCCTCCGCCACCTCCCGGACGGCGGTCAGGTGGGGGTGCTCACCCGGGTCGACGATGCCGGCCACCGGGGTCCAGGCGCCGGTGTCCGCGCGCCGCACCAGCAGCACCTCCGGGCCGCGGGCGGCCTCGCGGAACACGACCGCGGTCGCACCGGAGAGCCACAGCCGGGTGGTGCCCACCTTCTCCCGCAGCGCGAGGATGAAGTCCGGGGTCGGCACGGGACAAGCCTAGGCGTGCCCGGCGGGGGCGGCACCCTCGGCGACGGCGAGCGCGTGCTCGTCGGCGGTCTCCTCCGGCTTGCGCAGGAAGAGCACGGCCACGATCCCGGCCAGCCAGACCAGGCCGACGGCGAGGAAGGCAGCCCTGCCCCCGGCGGCGAGCGCCACCTCGTCCGCGGTACCGACGGGCTGGCCGGCGGCGACGGTGGCCATGATCGTGACGAACAGTGCCGTGCCGGCTGCGCCGGCCACCTGCTGCACGGTGCCGACCATGGCCGAGCCGTGGCCGTACAGGTGCGGCGGTAGCGAGCCGAGCGCGATCGTGAACAGCGGGGTGAACATGAACGCCAGCCCGAAGCTGAGGCAGAGGTGGGCGCAGAGCAGCTGCCACCAGGGCATGGTGACGGAAACCTGCGCGAACAGGACGAACGACCCGGCCACCGCCAGGGACCCCGGCACCATCAGCCACCGCGGCCCGACGCGGTCGTAGAGCCGCCCGACCACCGGGCCGAGAAGGCCGGTGAGCAGTGCGCCGGGCAGCAGGAGCAGGCCGACGAACAGCGGTTCGGCATGGAGCACCTGCTGCAGCAGCAACGGCAGCGCGATGATCGTGCCGAACAGCACGGCCATCGCGATCGCCATCACCCCGATGGCCGTGGCGAACGCCGGATAGGTGAACGTGCGCAGGTCGAGCAGGGCTGCGTCCCGGCGCTGCAGGACGAGCTGGCGCCAGACGAACAGGGCCAGCGAAACGGCGCCGACGCCGAGCGCCACGTCGAGGACCCACCCTGCCGCCTCGCCGCCGATCAGGCTCAGCCCGTAGACCAGCCCGCCGAACCCGAGGGCCGCCAGCGGCACGCTGAGCCCGTCCAGCCGCACCCTGGCGGGTTCGTTCAGGTTGGGCACCATTCGCAGGCCCACCACCAGGATGGCCAGCGCGATCGGCAGCACCAGCACGAACACGAACCGCCAGGGGAGGAACTGCAGGATCAGCCCGGAGGTGGTGGGGCCGATCGCAGGCGCTGCCGAGATGACCAGGCTGATCGTGCCCATCACCCGGCCGCGCCGGCCCGGGGGCACCAGTTCCATCACGGTGGTCATCAGCAGCGGCATCATGATCGCCGTCCCGCTGGCCTGGATCAGCCGGCCGGCCAGCAGGCTCGGGAACGCCCAGCCGAGCGCCGCCACCAGCGTGCCGATGCTGAACAGGGTCATCGCGAGGGCGAACACCGTCCTGGTCGGCAGCCGCTCCATCAGCCAGCCGGTCACCGGGATGACCACCGCCATGGTGAGCATGAAGCCGGTGGTGAGCCACTGGGCCGTGCGTTCGTCGATCGCGAGGTCGGCCATGATGTGGGCCAGGGCCACGTTCAGCGCGGTCTCGTTGAGGATCACGACGAACGCCCCGACCAGCAGCACAGCCAGCACCCGAACCGAAGCGGGTGCCAGCCGGTGCGCGCCGGGTGCGGTCGGCATGCTCGGGTCAAGTTCGGTGCGGGTCATGGACCAACTTCCATCAGGCGTTCGGGAAGGCCGCCGCCTGCCGTCCCGGCGGTCGGCGACGTGGACAGACAGCACGGCCGGCCGCGGGATTATTCCGCGCCGGCCGCGTCGTGAGCCAGGGAGTGCCTTGGCTCGGGTCTTCGTCCCCCGATCGGAGACCCGAGCCAAGGTCGGATCGCTCGAGAATTCTCGATGCGCTGCCACGCCCGGTGCAGCCACGCCAATGGCTGGAGTCCGTCGTGGTCAGTGTTCGGAGACTGTTCCTTCAGCCAGCTGTGGAGTCCGGATCGCTGCTCCAGCGCTTCCTTCGGCCTGGTCGTTCCGATGCCAGTCAGTGACCAGTCCTGCAAGGAACCGCGAGAGCGGCCCGGCTGCACGTCCCCCCGGCCGTGAGCTTGTTCTCCAGCAACATTCGAAGGGCAGTTCCGCCCCCTTCGAGAATTCACCATAGGGCCTCCGGGCATCCGGTGACAGGGATGTTCAGCACTGGGCAGGCATCTCGCCGACCGTAGAACTACGCATGGCGCGGTTGCCGGGGTGGAGAATGGCGCGGATCGGAGGCGGGATGGCGGACGTGGTGCTGCGGGCGATGGTCCCGGGTGATGCGCTGCAGGTGCTGGCCGTGCAGCGTGCGGCCTTCGCGCGGGAGGCGGAGCTGTACGCGGGCGCACACCTGCCGCCCCTGCTGGAGACGGCGGCCGAACTGGCGGTCGACCTGGAGACGTCCGCGGGCTTCGTCGCCGTGATCGGCTCCAGCGTGGTCGGCTCGGTGCGGGTGCGCGTCCAGGATGGCCGCGCGCACGTTGCCCGCCTCGCCGTGGCTCCGGGGCTGCAGGGCCGCGGCATCGGCGCAGCCCTGCTCGCCCTGGCCGAGCGGGCGGCGCCGGCGGCAACGGAAGCCGTGCTGTTCACCGGCTCGCTGAGCGAGGGCAACCTGCGCCTCTACGCCCGCGCCGGTTACGTCGAGACCGGAAGGGAGCAGGCAGCGGACGGCATCACGCTGGTGCACCTGCGCAAGCCGTTGCGCTGAGGCTGCCTCAGCGGCCGAGGACGCGGACGGTCGCCTCCGTCGCGAGTTCCTCGCCCCAGGCCGTTGCGCGGGCCAACTCGCCGTCGGCCAGCGGTCCCTCCATGCCGGTCACCCAGAAGGACGGGCCGATGGTGGTGTCGGCGCCGCGCTCCCGCAGCACGGCGGCAGCGGCTCGGGCTGCGTTGCCGTTGCCCACCCTGGACGGGATCGAGGTGTCGAAGGTCGCGATGCGCAGGCCCGGCGGGATCACCACCGCTGCGATCCATTCCCGGACCCCGGTGGGCGTGGCGCTGCCGGCCGCGCCGTTCGCGACGGCGTGGGCCCGGGTGCCGGCGTTCGGCAGGGAGAGGGTGTGCGTCGGGGCGCCGACCACCAGCAGTTCGAGCCCTTCCGGCAGCATCGCCGGGGCCTGGGATGCGTGTACCACCCGCACCTGGTTCCGGCCACGGACCGAGCCGACCCCTGCCGCGATCGCCTCGGCCACCGCCAGGGTGTTGCCGAACAGCGACTCGGTGACGATCAGCGCGGTCATGGTGGCATCACCATAGGGTCACCGGCGACCCTGTGCCGGCCGAACCAGCAGATGGATTCAGACCCAAGTTGAATACGCAACTATGCGTAGGTTAGGCTAAGCTCACGAAGGCGCAGTGGTGCGCTGGAACCCCCAATCGGTAGGAGTGCATTATGGCCAGCAGTACCACCCAGAACGGCAAGACCGTCCGGCTCCTGGGTCTCATCAGCGTTGTCATCGGCGTCATCATGATCGTTGCCGGCGCCGTCACCTGGGGCATGGTCAGCAGCAAGCTGGCGGCGGAGAACATCACCGTCTCCGGCGACGCCCCGATGTTCGCCGGTGCCAAGGTGACCGGGCCGCTCGAGGCCTTCGTCCAGGCCGACGTCATCAACCACCACGCCCTGGAGTCCACCTCGGGCAAGACCTACGCCGAGCTCGACCGCGAGGACCCGCTGCGCGCCACCGCGATGAACGCCTCGTTCCTGCGCTCCTCGCTGTTCACCTCTGTGATCGCCTTCGGCGTGGCCCTGTTCGCCATCGGCGTTGGCGCGCTGGCCGTCGTGATCGGCTGGGCCCTGCGCCTGGTCGGCGCACGGGTGCCGGCTACGGCGGAGGCCGCCACAGCCACCGTGTGACCCAGCACCAACCCGGCAAGCCGACTGCCAGGGTTCCCCGGTCCAGCCGTGGAACCCTGGCAGTCGCCAGTTCCGGTACTGCTCAGCCCTGCACCTCCACCACCTCTGCGTCGGCCGAGTTCCTGCGTACCGACGCGATCCCCTCGCGCGCGCTGCGCTCGCTGGCGTAGCCCTGGCCGCCGGTGGCGATGACCTGGCCGTTGGTGGCCTTCAGCCGCCAGCGGTACTCACCCTTGGCGTCGGCGTAGAGCTCGAACTTGCCCATCTGACCCCTCCTTTTCGCCGCGGACC
Source organism: Actinomycetes bacterium (assembly GCA_023460935.1). GTDB lineage: Bacteria > Actinomycetota > Actinomycetes > Propionibacteriales > Propionibacteriaceae > Propionicimonas. Next base: position 71,059 of record JAEWOI010000027.1, on the reverse strand, counting down.
TCGGTGTCCGCCCGCGTTCAGGCTAGGCCCCGGCGAGCCCTTCCGGGGAGGCTTCCGGCCCTGCGGGCTCAGCCCAGTTGCAGCCAGACCGCGGTGTCGCCGGGCAGGGCGCCGTGCACCAGCTCGTCGCTGGCCAGCAACGGCTGGGCGCCGTCGGGCAGCTCGAGCGGCTCGGTGCCGAAGTTCACCCAGCACCCGAAGCCGGGGTCCCGGGTGAACGCCAGGGCTGTTGGGCCCGCCGCGACCCACGTCAGCTCCCCGTCCCCGAGCGCCGGATGACCGGCCCGCATCGCCAGCGCCCGGCGGTAGAGCTCGAGCGTCGACCCCGCCACGCCCAGCTGGGCTGCCACGCTGTGCCGGCCCCAGCCGGCGGGCTGGGGGAGCCAGGTGGGGGAGCCGCCGTCCGGGCCGAAGCCGAAGCTGTCGCCGGTGGTGGTCCAGGGCAGGGGGACCCGGCAGCCGTCGCGACCGGCGTTGGTGAAGCCGGTGCCGGCGACCATCGGATCCTGCATGGCCTCGAGCGGGATGTCCTCCACCTCGGCCAGGCCCAACTCCTCGCCCTGGTAGATGTACGCGCCGCCCGGCAGCGCCAGGCTGAGCAGGGCGGCGGCGCGGGCCCTGCGGCGGCCGGCGGCGAGGTCGGCCGGCAGGCGCCGGTAATTCTCCAGTTGGGGCATTCCCGGTTCGAGCAGTTCCTGCGGCCTGGCGTAGCGCGACACCGGGCGGCAGACATCGTGGTTGCCGAGCACCCAGGTGGGCGGCGCGCCGACGCCGGCATGCGCTGCGAGGGTGCTGGAGATGGTGTCCAGCATCGGCCCGCTCAGCCAGGGTGCCATCAGGAAGTTGAAGTTGAAGGCCGTGTGCAGCTCGTCCGGACGCAGGTAGGCGGTCAGCCGGTGGTCGCGGCCTACCCAGATCTCGCCGCAGAAGACCCGGGGGCCGGGGTAGTCGTCGGCCACCCGACGCCAGGCGCGGAAGATGTCGTGCACCCCTGGCTGGTCCCAGTGCGGGTGCTCGACGCCGTCCGGGGTGTCGTCCGGCAGCGGGAAGTCCATGCCGGCCAGGTCGCGCAGGTCCGGGTCCTTGACCATGCCGTGGGCGACGTCGATGCGGAAGCCGTCGACCCCACGGTCGAACCAGAACCGGAGGGTCTCTTCGAAGTCGGCGGCCACCTCGGGGTGGCTCCAGTTCAGGTCCGGCTGCTCGGGGGCGAACAGGCGCAGGTACCACTGGCCCGGAGTGCCGTCCGCCTCGGTCACCCGCGTCCAGGCCGGGCCGCCGAACTCGCTGCGCCAGTCGTTCGGTGGCAGCGCGCCGTCCGGGCCGAGCCCCTCGCGGAAGATGAACCGCTGCCGCTCGGGCGATCCCGGCCCCGCCGCGAGCGCGGCCCGGAACCACGGGTGCTGGTCCGAGGTGTGGTTGGGCACGATGTCGAGGATCACCCGGATACCCGCGGCGTGCGCCTCGTCAAGCAGTGCCTCGGCGTCCGCCATCGTCCCGAACACCGGCTCGACGGCGCGGTAGTCCGAGACGTCGTAGCCGGCGTCCTTCATCGGGGAGGGGTACCAGGGGTTGATCCAGATCGCGTCCACGCCGAGCGCCGCCAGGTAGGGCAGGCGGCTGCGGATGCCGTTGAGGTCGCCGACGCCGTCGCCGTTGCTGTCAGCGAAGCTGCGGGGATAGATCTGGTAGACCACTGCGTGGCGCCACCAGTGCGGATCAGCCGGCGGGAGGTTCGGCGCGGACTGGTCGAGCTGGCCCATCGGGTGCCTTTCTGTACCGATACAGACGGACGCTGTACCGGTAAAGATAGACTGCCGGCAACCGCGCAGCAACCCAGGAGGTGGGCAGGTGGCAAGGGTCACCCTGCAGTCGATCGCCGACCGGCTCGGCGTGAGCCGGATGACCGTCTCCAACGCCTTCTCCCGCCCCGACCAGCTGTCCGACGCGCTGCGCGAGCGGATCCTCGCCGAGGCGGCCGCGCTCGGCTACCTCGGGCCGGACCCCTCGGCCCGGTCCCTGGCCACCGGCACCACAGGCACGATCGGGGTGCTGTGGGCCAAGGAGCTGCGCCACGCCCTCGCCGATGAGGTCTCGGCGCGATTCCTCGGCGCCGTCGCGGACGAGCTCGCCCCCGGTGGCCTGGCGCTGACCCTGCTCCCTGCCAGCGCGGACGGCGGTGTCGTGCCCGCGCGCGACGTCGCCATGGACGGGGCGATCGCCTTCTCCTGCGACCCCGAATTGCCGGCCCTCGACTGGTTGCAGCGCCGGCGGCTGCCGCTGGTCTACGTCGACATGGACGCACCGGCGGGGGAGGTGGCGATCACGATCGACGACCGGGGCGGTGCCAGGGCAGCCGCCCGGCACGTGGTCGGGCTGGGCCATCGCAGGGTTGCGCTGGTCACCACCGGTTTCGGCGCAGAACCAGGACCGGTTTCGGGCCCGTTGCCTGAGGCGGCCGGGCGGCTGCGGGTGATCGCCGAGCGGCACGCGGGCTGGCTGGAGGCGCTAGGGGCGGCAGGCATCGAACCGATGGTGGTCAACCAGCCCCACACCTACACCGACGCCCGTGAGGCCGCCCGCCTGATGCTGGCCGCGCCTGACCGGCCGACGGCTGCGCTCTGCCTCACCGATGTGATCGCGCAGTCGGTGCTGGCCGCCGCCGCGGACGCCGGCCTGCGGGTTCCCGACGACCTGGCAGTGGTCGGCTTCGACGACCATCCGCTCGCCCTCCGCACCCGTCCGACGCTGACCACCGTCCGGCAGGACGTGGACGCCAAGGGCAGGGCAGCGGCCCGGGCGTTGTTACGCGTGATCGCCGGCCGCGCGGGCGCCACCTCTTCCGGCCCGCGCGGCCGGCGATTGCCGGTCCGGCTGGAAGTGCGCGAAAGCACCTCGGGGGGCTCCAGCCGAACCGGGTGACCGACCTGCCGGGGCCGGGCGGCGGCCCGTCCGGCAGATCGGGCGAGCAGCGGATCAGCGCGGCTTGCCGAAGTCCTGGGTCCAGTAGCTGCCGTAGTAGCCGCCGTCGGCGTAGCCGACGCCCAGCTCGGTGAAGCTGCGGTTCATGATGTTCTTGCAGTGCCCTGCGCTCTTCAGCCAGGCGGTGACCACCGAGTTCGGGGTGCGGAACCCTGCGGCGATGTTCTCCCCTGCGCTGGAGTAGCGGTAGCCGGCGGCCTTGATCCGGTCGAACGGCGTGCGGCCGTTGGTGGAGTTGTGGCTGAAGTACTCCCTGGCAGCCATGTCGGCGCTGTGCGCAGCCGCCACCCTGGCCAGCGTCGCGTCCGAGCGCAGCGGCTTGGCGGCGCGGTACGTCTTCGAGCCGCACTTGCGCTTGGTCGACCTGGCCTCATTGGTCAGGCGCAGCACTTCCTGCTCGAAGGTGCGGACGGTGAACTTCGCCGCAGTGGTGGTACCGGCCGCGGTCGTCACCGAGATGCGGTGGGTGCCTGCGGCCAGTTTCGGGGCGATCGCCGTGATCTTCGTGGAAGAGACCACCTGGTACTTCGCAGCGGGCACTCCGCCGAACGCGACCGCTGACGTTCCCGTGAAGTTCTTGCCGGTGATCGTCACGACCGCGCCGCCGTTCACCAGGCCGGCGACCGGGGACAGCCTGCTCAGGCTCGCAGCGGCGGGCTGAGCGGTCTCGGTGGCTGCGGACGCAGCAGGGACGGGGGTGAGGGGGATCGCGACCAGGACTCCGGCCAGGACGGCCAGGGTGCGCGGACGCGCGGTACGGAGGCTTTGCATTGGCGGTTGCATTCCTTTTGTTCAGTTCTCCGCCGCCGGGGCGACGGGTACCCTCCCGTACGAGCACAACTATGCACCAGGCGACGCCTGCCCGCAGGCGCAGCGTGGGAAATTGTGGGTAGGGCTCGACCACCGGTTCCGACCGGGCTCGGCGGCCCTTCGTTGCGCTCGGTGAAGCAACCGCGCAGGGCATCATGGGAGCCATGTCCCCGTCCGTGCCAGGGAAGCTGCCCGTGCTCCGGTTGGCCAACGCCAGCTTCGTGACCGACCGGCTGGCGGTGGGCGGGGACCTGTCGCCGAACTTCGGGCGGGCCCGCGAGCAGCTGGACGAACTGGTGGCCGCGGGCATCACCCACATCGCCGACCTGCGCTCGGAGTGGAGCGACGAGGGCCTGGTGCGCCAGTGGGCGCCGCAGGTGCGCTACCTGCACCACCGCGTGGAGGACGCCGGCCAGGTGATCGGCCCGGAGTGGTTCGCCGAACTGGCCGGCTGGGTCGGCGCGGCCCTCGCGGAGCCGGGCAGCAGGGTGCTGGTCCACTGCCACATGGGGGTGAACCGCGCCCCCTCGGCGGTGCTGGCCCTGCTGCTCGACCAGGGCGTGGCGCTGCGGCCGGCCCTGCAGGCGATCCGCTCGGCACGACCGGTGGCCGTGATCGACTACGCCACCAGCGCTCTCGACTGGCACCTGGCTGTCACCGGTGCCGATGCCAGGACCCGTAGCAACGCCCGCAGGGTGCTGGCCCGCTGGCGGAAGGCCAACCAGCTCGACGCGGTGGCGGTGATCCGGGCCATCCGCGACACCGAGCACCCGGGCAACCACTGGGTGGTGCGGCTCGGCCCGGACGACCCGGACGCCCTTGCTGCGGTGCTGGAGGGCGCCGGTGAGGTCGCGGTGGGGCTGTCGATGGACGTCGCCCCGCCGGAGCTGAGCCAGCTGGACGAGGTGCTCCTGCTCACCCGCGAAGGGCTGGTGGGCCGGGCGCTGGTGGTGGGCCCCGTCCAGCCGGCCGATCCCTTCCGGCTGCTGCTGCCGGTGCTGGTGACCAACCTGTTCCCACCGCTCCGCATCGACCTGCCGGGCCCGGTCGCTGCGTGGTTGGCCGGTTCGGGCGGCAATCCCCGCCTGCTGTCTGCGGCGGAGCACGCCGGGCTGGCCATTTCCTGACCCGGGGGCGCCGGCCGGCAACGGATGTGCGACATTTCCAGCTGTGCCACGCCTCGAACCGGACCTCGCCCTTCGCCTCACCGCCGACTACCCGGAGGTCGTCGCCTACCTCGATGCGCACTCGGGACTGCCGGGCCCGCGAGCGAACCTGGAACTGCTCGCCGCAGCTGGGGACCTGCTGCCCGCTGCCCATGCAGCGCGCCTCCGGGCGGAGCCGGACGAGTACCGGCGCTGCTGCGGGGTGGTCGCCCTCGGCAGCGAGTACTTCACCAGGGACCCGGCGGAGGTGGCCGCGGAGCTGGCGGCGTTCGCCGGGGACGACTCGTGGCGGGTGCGCGAGGCGGTGGCGATAGCCGCGCAGCGGATCGGCGACCGCGACTTCACAGCCCTGGCCGGGCTCGTGGCCGGGTGGCTGGCCTCGCCGGCGCCGCTGGTGCTGCGGGCAGCGGTGGCAGCGATCTGCGAGCCCCACCTGATCCGCCACCCGGAGGGCGCCGCTGCGGCGCTGGCAACCTGCGCCGCAGCCACCCGAGCGCTGCTGGCCCTGCCCGCGCCGGCCCGCAGGGAACCGGCAGCCCGAACCCTGCGCCAGGCGCTCGGCTACTGCTGGAGCGTCGCGGTCGCCGCCGACCCGCCTGCCGGGCTGCCGGTCTTCACCGCGCTCGAGCCCACCGACCCCGACCTGGCCTGGATCGTGCGCTCGAACCTTGGCAAGGCCCGTCTGCGCAGGCTCGTCGTGGCCCCACCCGCGCCGGTCTAGCCTTGATGGCAGCCCGGTGCCGACCGGGACCTGGGAGGACTGCAATGGCAGACATCCGCTGGCTCGCCGACCTGGGCCGCTCCGACCTGGCCCTCGCCGGTGGCAAGGGCGCCAACCTTGGCGAACTCACCCGTGCCGGGTTCCCGGTGCCGCCGGGGTTCGTGGTCACCACCGCCGGCTACGACAGCTACGTGGAGGCCAACGGCCTCGCCGGAGCACTGGAGGCCGACCCGGCGGGGGCAGCGGCAGCCTTCGCAGCGGGGGCACTGCCCGGCGACCTGGCCGAGGCGCTCCGCACGGCCTACCTCGCGCTCGGGGAGGGCGCAGCGACGCCGGTGGCGGTGCGTTCCTCGGCCACGGCGGAGGACCTGGCCGAGGCGAGCTTCGCCGGCCAGCAGGACACCTACCTCAACGTCGTCGGCGAGGCCGACCTGCTGGACGCCGTGCGCAGCTGTTGGGCTTCGCTGTGGACCGAACGTGCCGTCCACTACCGCGCGCAGCACGGGGTCGGAGCCGAAGGCTTGTCCCTTGCCGTGGTGGTGCAACGGATGGTGCCGGCGAACGCCGCCGGGGTGATGTTCACTGCGAACCCGGCCAACGGGCGCACCGAGGAGACGGTGATCACCGCGGCCTGGGGCCTGGGCGAGGCTGTGGTCTCCGGCCTGGTCGACACCGACACGATCGTCGTCGACAACGTCGCCGGCACGGTGCTCAGCATGCACGTCGCCGACAAGGCGGTCCGCATCGACCCGGCCCCTGCCGGCGCCGGTGAGCGGACCCGCACCAGCGAGCCGGCGGCGGCCGAGCGGGAAGCGGCGGTGCTGGACGAGGCTGCTGCGTTGCGGTTGGCCGCCCTCGGCACTGCCATAGCCGCACACTTCGGCTCGCCGCAGGACATCGAGTGGGTGCTCGGCGACGACGGTTTCCAGATCGTCCAGGCCCGGCCGATCACGGCGCTGCCGCCGCGCAGCGGACCGGTGCCGCAGGAGTGGCAGCTTCCGGCGAAGGGCCTCTACTTCAGGGCGAGCATCACCGAACAACTGCCCGACCCGCTCAGCCCGCTGTTCGCAGACCTGGTCACCACAGCGGTCCCGGCAGGGGTGAAGCGCCTGATGACCGAGTTGTTGGGGGAGCGGGCCGGCCGGCTGGACGTGGGTTTCCCGATCCTCAACGGCTACGCGTTCTACCGCTACGGCTACCGCTCCTTCGCCACCATGCTCGGGCTGTCCCCCACCGCCGTCCGGATGGTGCTCGGCGGGGGTGGCCGCTGGGTCGAGGACCGCTGGCGCGACCGGTTGGAGCAGTACGCGGCCGCCGTGGCCGCCGAGCGCGCCCAGGAGCCCGGGGACCTGAGCGGTCGTGAGCTGCTGGCCGGCATCGCGCGGCTGGTGCACGAGTTGGCCTACTACTACACGGCTGTGCAGACCATCATCCCGGTCGCCTCCTCGGCCGAACTGGTCTGGGTCTCTGCGTACGAGCGGTTGCTCCGACGGCCCGGCGATCCGGCGGCGGAGACCTACCTCCTGGGCTACGACTCCGAGCCGATCCGGGCGGAGAAGGCGCTCTACGACCTGGCCCGCTGGGCACGCGGGCAGGTGGGGCTGGCCGCGGCCCTCCGCGACCCCGGCACCGCGCCGCTCGCCCCAGCGGCCCCGTCCGGGGTGCCGGCGACGGTGTGGCAGCAGTGGCTGGAACGGCTGGGCAGCCACCTCCAGGAGCACGGCCACACCCTCTACAACCTGGACTTCGTGAACCCGGTGCCTGCCGACGACCCCACGCCGGTACTGCAGGGCCTGCGGTTCTACCTCGGCGACGACGCGCCCGACCCGTACGCGCGGCAGCGCCGGCTCGCCGCCGACCGGGAGGCTGCGGCAGCGGCGCTGCTGATCCGGCTCGGTGGCCGGAGGCAGCGCTGGGTGCGCAAGCTGCTCGCCAGGGCGCAGCACACCGGGCCGCTGCGCGAGGACGCGCTCGCTGCGATGGGGCTGGCCTGGCCGACAGTACGCAGGCTGCTGCGCGAGCTGGGCGGGCGGCTGGTCGCGGCCGGCGTCATCGCCGAGCCGATGGACGTGTGCTGGCTCACCCTCGCTGAGGCGCGCCAGCTGGTGGCGGCGCTGGATGCCGGCCGGCAGCCGGAACTCCGGCTGGAGGAGCGGGTGGCTGACCGCCGGGCGACGGCCAGGGGGCAGCGCCAGGCCCAGCCGCCGCAGTACCTGCCCAAGAACCGGCTGATGGACTCGATGGAGTGGATGTACCCGGCGAGGGAGCGCCACACCGGCGACGTGCTGAGCGGTACCGCAGGTAGCGGCGGCGTGGTCACGGCGAGGGCACGCGTGCTCGCCGGGCCGGAGGACTTCGGCTCGTTCCAGCCCGGCGAGGTGCTCGTGGCCTCGATCACCACCCCGGCCTACACGCCCCTGTTCGCGATGGCTGCTGCTGTGGTCACCGACATCGGCGGAGTGCTCAGCCACGGCTCGATCGTCGCCCGCGAGTACGGCATCCCGGCCGTGCTGGGGACCGGCGCGGCCACCCGCCGGATCCGCACCGGCGACGAGGTCACGGTGGACGGGACCGCCGGAGAGGTGCGCCTCGCCGGTGCCGCCGCCGCGCCGGAGGCGCGAACGCCGGCCGGCAGCAGGGGCCGCTGGCTGGCCGTTGCCGGCGGGGCCGCGGCCGTCCTTGCCGCCGTCGCGGTGCTCCGCAAGCGGCGGCGGTGAAGCCCGGCCTCAGCCCGGCAGCGTGATCCACTCCCCGAGCTCCGGCACCCGCGCCGCCACCCCGAGCCGGGCGGTGATCTCCGTCGCCAGGGCGCCGGCTGAGTCGGGCGTGCCGTGCACGACGAACGCCTGCCCGGGCTCAGGCGAGAGGGCGGCCAGCCAGTCCAGGAGTTCCGAGCGGTCGGCGTGCACCGAGAACTCCTCGTCCGCCAGCACCTCGGCCCGCACCGGTACGAGGCGGCCGTGCAGCTTCAGCTGCGCCGCCCCGTCCAGCAGGGACCTGCCCCTGGTGCCGGCGGCCTGGTAGCCGGCCAGCACCACAGCGTTGCGGCTGTCCGGCAGCAGGTGCTCCAGGTGGTGCAGGACCCTGCCTCCGGTGGCCATCCCGGAGGAACTGATGATGATGCTCGGCATCCTCGGCCGGTTCAGCTTGATCGACTCCTCGGTGCTGCGCACCTCCCGGAGCAGCGGCAGGTCGACGAAGGCGTTGACGTCGAGGTCGTCGCGCAGTTCGCCGGCGTGCTTCGGGTCCCGGTAGACGCGGAGGGCTGCCAGCGCCATGGGGGAGTTGACGAAGACCGGGAGCTCGGGGATCCGGCCGGCGTGCAGCAGCTCGGTGAGGGTCTGCAGCACCACCTCGGTGCGGTCGACGGCAAAAGCCGGCACCAGCACCGAGCCGCCGCGCCGGGCCGTGCGGCGGATCAGGTCGGCGAGCGGCTCGTGCGCTGCCCCAGCCGGGTCGAAGTGCTCCCGGTCGCCGTACGTCGACTCGACCAGCACCACCCCCGCGCCTGGCGGCACCTCCCGGGGACGCAGCAGCGGGTGGGTGGGCCGGCCCAGGTCGCCGGAGAACAACACCGCGCCGTCCGGGGTGGCCACCCGGATGCTGGCCGCGCCGAGGATGTGGCCGGCGCGCGTCCAGCTCGCCGACCAGCCCTGGCCGAGGTCCACCGCGAGGTCGAACCCGACGCTGCGGAACAGCGGCAGCGTCCGTTCGACGTCTGCCTCGGTGAACAGCGGCAGGGGCGGGTCGTGCCGGGAGTAGCCGTGGGCCGCGGCGTGTTCCGCGTCCCGCTCGGCGAGGAACGCTGCGTCGCGCAGCACGATCTCGGCCAGCTCGAGGGTGGCCTCGGTGGCCAGGACCTGCCCGGCGAAGCCGGCACGCACCAGCGCCGGGAGGTAGCCGACGTGGTCGGTGTGGGCGTGGGTGAGCAGCACGAGGTCGATGCTGTCCGGGGGCACCGGGAACGGCGCCCAGTTGAGCCGGCGCAGTTCCCGCTCACCCTGGAACACGCCGGCGTCGACCAGGACACGCCGCCCGCCGCCCTCCAGCAGGTATTTCGAACCGGTCACCGTGCCCGCCCCGCCGAGGAAGGCCAGCTGTGTTGCCATGTCTCCAGCTTGGCGCAAGCCGCCCGGTCGCCGGGGCAGGTCTAGTAGTTCCATTGCTTAGCCGGCAACCGTTGCCGGACCCGCGGGGACGGCCATAGCGTCGGAGCGACCGACGCCCTGCGTCCAATCACCCCCCGCCCCGCGCTGCGGGTCACCGTTCGAAAGGCGACCGCCGTGTCCCGTCGTTCCCGCTTTCTGATCCTCACGGCTGCGCTGGCGCTGGCCGTGCCGACCGTGGCCACAGCTTCGCCCAGGTCACCGGACGAGCACTCCTTCGACTCCTCCGGCGACCGCGGCCCGATCAGTGCCACCGTGCAGCCCCGGAGCCTGGCCGGAAACGCCAAGGTCAACGTCATCGTGCAGCTCGAGGGCGATCCGGTGGCCGTGGCGGAGGCCAAGGCCGACCGCAAGTTCAGCAAGTCCGAGCGGGCCGGGGTGAAGCGCAAACTGAGCCGGGCCCAGGCCGCCATCGGCGACGACATCAGGGCCAGGGGCGGCCGGGTGCTGTCCTCGATGCAGTCGGCCTACAACGGCATGCGGGTCCAGATCGCCCGCAACAAGGCCGCCTCGCTCGCCCGGCTTCCCGGCGTGGTCGGCGTGCACGCGGTGGCCACGCGCCGGATCGAGAACGAGGTGTCGGTGCCGTACCTCGGCGTGCCGCAGGTCTGGCAGGACACCGGCTTCACCGGTGAAGGCGTGAAGGTCGCGATCATCGACACGGGCATCGACTACACCCACGCCGACTTCGGCGGCCCCGGCACGACTGATGCGTTCAATGCCGCCGCGGCCACCTCCGACCAGCCGGCCGACCCGGCGCTGTTCGGCCCGGCGGCGCCGCGGGTGAAGGGCGGCTACGACTTCGTCGGCGACGACTACGACGCCGGCGCCGACGCCGGCACCCCGCCGACCCTGCCCCAGCCGGATCCCAACCCGCTCGACTGCAACGGCCACGGCACCCACGTCGCTGGCACCACCGGCGGCGGCGGAGTGACCGCCGACGGCCAGGCCTACTCCGGCCCCTACGACGCCGGCACGCACGCCACCGACTTCGAGGTTGGCCCCGGCGTGGCGCCGAAGGTCGACCTGTACGCGCTCCGGGTCTTCGGCTGCGACGGCTCGACCGACGTGGTGGTGGAAGCCATCGACTGGGCGGTGGAACACGACATGGACGTGATCAACATGTCCCTCGGGTCGCCGTACGGCAGCGCGGACGACCCCGACTCGGTGGCCGCGACGAACGCTGTCGGCGCCGGCGTGGTGGTCGTGACCTCCGCCGGCAACTCGGGCCCCAACCCCTACCTCACCGGTTCCCCGGGCGTCGGCCAGGGCGTGATCGCGACCGCGGCCGTGGACAGCGTCGCCGAGTTCCCGGGCGCGCTGTTCGAGGTGGACGGCGAGCAGGTGTCGGCGATCAACGCCAACGGCGCCGACCTGCCGTCCGGAAGCCACGAGATCGTGGTGGTCACCGATGATCCGGGCACGACGGAGAACGAGGCACTGGGCTGCTCGGCCCAGGCGTTCACCAAGGCCGGCGTGCAGTCCGGCGCCGGGGCGCCCGCCCAGCTCGCCGTCGTCCAGCGCGGTACCTGCGCCCGCGTGGCGAAGGCGATCTTCGGCCAGCAGGCCGGGGCCGACGTGGTGGTGATGGTCAACAACGCCGACACGTACCCGCCCTACGAGGGCCCGATCACCAGCAACCCCGACGACGGCACCCCGTACACCGTGACGATCCCGCTCCTCGGCGTGCGCAGTTCCGACGGCCCGGTGCTGGCCGGTGCGGACGGGGAGTCGACCACGTTGTCGCCCACCGAACTGGAGAACCCGGGCTACGGCGGGTTCGCATCGTTCTCCTCCGGTGGCCCGGCCAGCGGCGACTCCGGGCTCAGCCCGAACATCGCGGCGCCCGGGGTCTCGATCATGTCCGCCGGCGTAGGGACGGGCAACGGCCCAGCGATCAACTCCGGCACCTCGATGGCCGCGCCGCACGTCGCCGGCGTCGCAGCGCTCGCCGTCCAGGCCCACCCGGGCTGGCGCGCGCAGGACGTGGCCGCAGCCCTGGCCAGCACCGCCGACCCGGAGAACATCGAGGGCTACACGGTGACGCTCGGCGGCGGCGGGCTGGTGGACACCGCGCAGGCGGTCGGCACCAGTGTGTTCGCCACCGGTGACCGGTACCGCACGGCTTCGGGCTCCGGCGCCGAGACCTCGCTGAGCTTCGGCTTCGCCGAGCCCTCGTTCGCCTACATTGGCACCCGCACGCTGACCATCCACAACCGGGGGTCGCGTGCGGTCACCTACACCGTGGGCAGCGAGGCTGCGGCCGACTCCCGCCCGGGCAAGCTGCGGTTCAGCACCCGGAAGGTGAAGGTGCCGGCCAGGGGCACGGCAAGGGTGAAGGTGACGCTGACGGTGCGTGCCCGCGATGTCGGGTCCTCCCTCGGCGGCGACCACTTCGCCTTCCGGCAGGTCTCCGGCAACGTCGTGCTGTCCGGCAGCGCAGGCAGGCTCCGGGTGCCCTACCTGCTGGTGCCAAGGGCTCAGGCGCACGTAGAGGCGGCGCTCAGCCGCGCGCGCGGCTGGACGACCTCGCTGTCCGCGCAGGCCCCGCAGCCGGCGAAGCCGCTGACGGTGAAGCTCACGAACCGGTTCAGCGCGCTGGATGCGGATGCCGAGCTGTTCACCTGGGGGCTGACCGACGCCAGGGACGTGCCGACCGCGATCGGCGGCTCCGGCTTCGACCTGCGCGCGGCCGGCGTGAACTCCTACGACATCTCCGACGGGCGCCTGGTGGTGTTCGCAGTGAACAACCACGACCGGTGGTCGAACGCCGCCGCCCAGGAGTTCGACGTCCTGGTGGACACCGACGCCGACGGGGAGCCCGACTTCATCGTGTTCAGCGTGGACGGCGGACTCGTCACGGCCGGCAGCGCCAACGGCGTCAGCCAGGTGTTCGTCTACGATCTGGCCACCGGTGGACTCGGGGCCTCCGGCTTCCTCGCCCAGGCCCCCACCGACAGCAGCACGATCCTGTTGCCGGTGTACGCGGAGGACCTGGGACTCGAGGAGGGCTCGGACCCGTTCCGCTACACGGTGGAGAGCTACTCGCTGGTGGACGACGCCGGCTACGACGCCATGCCCGGCTGGGCCAGCTACCAGCCCTGGTCGAAGGCCATCGCGGACGGCGACTACGTCACGGTGCGGCGCAATCGCAAGGTGCAGGTGCCGCTGGCCGTAGACCTGGCCAGCTTCGCCCAGCAGAAGCCATTGGGCGTGATGGTGGTCGTGCTCGACAACCGTTCTGGCGCCCGCGAGGCGCAGTTGCTGCGGATCCGCTGAGCTGCGCCGGGCCGCCGCGGAGTGCCCCGCGGCGGCCTACCGCTGGCAGAGCCGCGGGCTGTCCGAGGTGCCGAACCGGTAGTCGTAGCGGCGCCCCTCGGCGCTGACCACCACCTGCATGCCGGCGACCAGCGCCTGGGTGTAGGAGCTGCCGGGCTTCGGGCAGCCGAGGGAGCCGTCGTTCCAGGTGACGGCGCGGGCACTGACCAGTTCCACGCGGTCGGTCGCAACCCCGCGTGCGGAGAGGTCGGCCAGGATCGCCGACCAGCGCGCGGGAGGCACGGCGGCACCTGTGCCCGGGCTGCCGGTTTCCCCCGGCAGAGGGCTGGCGGTCTGGAACGGCGGGCGGCTGCCCGGGCTGCCCGGGCTCGGCTGGCTGGGCAACTGGGCACCTCCGGGCGCGCATCCGGTGAGCAGCAGCACCGTGGCCACGGCCACGCCGGCCCGTACCCGATGCATCGCCACCTCCTCCTGGTCTGCTCCCAGCGTACGGCCTGGAGCGGGCCCGACCCCGGGCGCCTAACGCCAGCGCAGGTCGGCCACCACCGCGCGGTGGTCGGAGGGGTGCACTCCGCGCTCCGGCTCGCCGGCCAGCTGCACGCCCTCGACGATCACGTGCTGGTCCTCGCGTCCGCCGCGGAAGAAGATGTGGTCGATGCGTTGGTCCACCAGCTGGGGCCCGGCCTCCAGCGGGGCGGAGGGATGCGTCGAGGGCAGGGTGATCGCGCCGGGGTCACCACCGCCGGCGGCCCAGGCGTCGACGAGCACGTCCGCGACCGGCCGAAGCACGGCGGAGTCGGCTGCGGCGTTCAGGTCGCCCGCCAGCAGCACCGGGCACGGTCCGTCCCGGCTCGGGTCGGTGGCCAGTTCGGCCAGGAAGGTCGCCTGAGCGATGCGGTCGTCGGTGTAGGGAACGCCGTAGTCGAGGCAGCCGGCCACCAGCGGCAGTGGTCCGGCGGGGTGGTCCAGCGAGACGGTGAGCGCGACCGGGTCCCAGTCGCGGTGGCGCGCCGGCATGAGCTCGGCGGAGTGCGCGAGGATCGGCCAGCGGCTCAGCACCGCGAGGCCCAGCTCGACCCCGTCCCAGTCCTCGACGCCGGAGTGCCGGGGCGCCGGCGGGTAGGAGGGCGCGGCGAAGACGGCGTGCATACCGAGCAGGTCGGCGAGTTCCGCTGCCTGGCTCGAGTCCTTCGTCCGCCACGTCTCCTGAAGCGCCAGCACATCGGGACGCAGCCGCTGCAGGACCGACCGGATCACCGGTTGCCGGTCCTGCCAGTGCGGCCCGAACCGCCACCAGACGTTCCAGGTCATCACGCGCGCCGTGTTGTCGGCCATTGGCAGGAATAGCCGCCGGGGACGACAGCCAAACCCGGGTTCAGCGGTCCAGTCTCCCCGCGAGGGCCCTGGCCTCCCTTGCGGCCTCCCGCGAGCCGTCGGCATCGCCCAGCCGCCAGCGCAGCCCGACGAGCGCCTCGAGGGCGGCCAGCAGCTCGGGGCCGTGCTCGGCCGGCTCGGCGACGGCCAGCGGGCGCAGCAGCCCGGCCAGCCGCTCCTGCGCCTCGGCCAGCAGCACCAGCTCGCTGCCTGCTGCCGCCACCTGGGCGCGGGCGCTTTCGAGCAGGCCGGCTGCGGCGCGGATCGTGTCGGCGTCGACCCCGGGACCGGACGCACCCCTGGCCTCGGCCAGCTCCCGCCGGCGGGCTGCGGCTGCGGCCCTGGCGGCAGCCTCCTCCTCGGCCTTGCGGGCTGCGGCTGCCGCTGCCCGCCGGCTGGCCTGCTCGGCAGCTTCCTGCCGCGCGCGCTCCGCCGCCTCTGCAGCCCGACGTGCCGCGGCCTGTTCGCCGGCTGCCCGCTCCGCCGCGAGCCGGGCGAACTCCTCGATCCTGCGCGCCTCGTCCGCCTCGGCCCTTGCCCCGGCGGCGGCCAGGTCTGCCGCGGCCCAGCCCTCGTCGTGCCGCAGGCGTGCGGTCGCCTCGGGTGGCGGGGCCTGGGTGGCCAGGAGATCCTCAGCGGACGGCTGCGGCCAGTCGAGGGTCTCGCCCGCTGCGGTGGGGGCTGCCGGCGCCGCGACGGGCGAGGCGCCTGCCGGGCCGGCCCCCTCAGCCAGTTCTGCCGCCTCGCCGTCGCGGCCGGCCCTGGCGAGCGCCAGCGCCAACCCGGCCCTGGCCGGAGCGGTCGCTGTGGAGCCTGCCAACCGCTCCACCAGGTCGAGCTGCTCGCGCCGGACGGCGAGCGCCGGCGCCGCCTGCCCCGCCGACTCCAGCCGCTCGGCGAACCGTTCGTAGAGCGCCGGCACCGGGGCCAGCACCGCCCTGGCCACTGCCGGGCGCACCTGCCGCACGTGCCCGGCCACGGCTGCGTGCCGGGCGAGGGCCAGTCGGTGGTGCCCGAGGGCGGGCCCGGCGCCGCCGGCTGCCCAGCGGGCGTCGGCTGCGGCGAGGTGGGCCGCGACCGCGAGGTAGGCGGACTCGGCGTCGCGCTCCAGGCCGGCGGCGTAGAGCCGGACCAGCGCCGCGTCGGCCGCGGTGTTCGCCGCAGCCACGTCGACGCCGAGGAGCGAGCGGCTGCGGGCCACCAGGGCCCAGACCGCCGGCGCGGGCTCGAGGTGCTCGAGCAGGGGCAACCGGCCGAGCTGCCGGCGCCAGGCATCGAGGGCGGTCAGCGTCCGGCCGGCCGCCTCGGCCTGGCCCAGCCCGGCCTGGACGGCGGCCAGTTGCGCAGACGCGGTGAAGTAGCGCACGGCGTCAGCGAGCGCGGCGTAGGGTCCCACCGGGCCGCCCCCGGCGAGGATCCGGGCTGCGAGCAGCACCGACTCGGGGGCGTCGGCTGCGGCCTCGGCGAAGTCCCAGCCGAGCAGCCGGCTGCCGGTCAGCGACACCAGGGTGTCGGCGAGCTCAACGCCGCGGCTCGCGTCCGAGGTGGCGGCCACCCGCAGTCGCCGCGTGGCCGACACCAGCTCCCGGCGGCGTCGCTCTGCCCGGTCCAGGGCTGTGGTCATCTGGCCTCCTCGCTACCAAGGATGCCAACTCCGGCGCTCAGCCGGTGATCCGGGCCGGGCCGTCGAGGTACTGCCGGGCCCTCCGCGCCGATGCCCGGGAGAGCCAGGCATCCTCCACCACCTCGGCCAGCTCGGCGCGGCTGAGCTCTGCCAGGCGGCTGAGCCGGACCAGGACGGAGGGGTGGCCGTCGAAGTGCGCTGTGGTGAAGAACGGGGTGGCGGGGTCCTGTACCAGGGCCTGCTTCTCTGCCTCACCAGGCACCCAGAGCACCACCACGTCGCGGTACCGCTCGCCGGTGACGGGGTCACTGGCGTCCGGGCGCGGCGTCCGGAAGTAGACGAACGACTTGCCGCCCACCTGGTAGACGGGGTTGCCGGATGGGCCGTGGGCCAGTTCGGTGTGCGGCAGGCCCGCGGCGAGGGCGTGCAGGTCGTCCTCCGTCGCCGGTGCGTCCTGCGGTTCCATGCCCCAAACCTGCCAGCCCGGCCGGCGCTCGGCGGGGAGGCTGCGCAGATGTGCTTGCATGGGACCCGAACACCGGAGGTGCCACATGGAGGTCGTCGAACTGCGCGGGCTGGTCGTGCGCACCATCGCCGTCGGCGCGATGGACAACAACGTCTACCTGCTCACCAGCCGTGCGGACGGGGCCCAGCTGCTCGTCGACGCTGCGGCGGACCCGGCGGCGATCGAGGCGCTGCTCGCCGCTGCGGAGGGTGACGCAGAGCGCCCGCGGCTTCGCTACGTGCTGACCACCCACAGCCACCACGACCACTTCGGCGCACTGGCCGACGTGGTCGCGGCCCACCCGGGGGTGCGGACGCTCGCCGGGAACGCCGATGCGGACGAGGTGACCGCAGCCACCGGGGTGGGGATCGACCGCAGGCTGAACCACGGGGACGTCCTCGGCCTCGGGGCTGTGGAGCTGGCGGTGATCGGCCTGCGCGGCCACACGCCGGGTTCGGTCGCGATCGCCTACACCGAGTCCGGCTCGCCCGCGCAGGTGTTCACCGGAGACTCGCTCTTCCCCGGCGGCGTCGGCAACACCGGAGCCGACGAGCAGCGCTTCGAGAGCCTGTTCAGCGATGTGGTGTCCCGGATCTTCGAGGTGTACCGCGACGACGCCGTCATCTGGCCGGGGCACGGCCGGCCCACCGTCCTCGGCAGTGAACGCCCGCAGCTGGAGGATTGGCGCCGGCGGGGCTGGTGAGGCTCAGGCGCGGCGCCGCCGGCGCTGGCGCCGCAGCGCCCGGCCGACCAGGTGCAGGGCTGTGCCCGGCGGGTCGGACCTGGTGAACGCCCACTCCGGATCGGTGAGCATCCTCGCGCCCGCCAGACCGGCGACCATCGCGATCGCAGCCAGCACCGTCGCCACCCCGTTGTCCATGGCGCTGACCACGTCGGCCTGGTCGAAGTAGATCAGGGTCCGCAGCGCCGCCGAGCCGGGAATCGAGACCAGCACCGTCGGCACGGTCATGATGATCTTCTCCATCGAGAACAACCGGGCGGCGAGCGCGCACAGCAGCCCCATCAGGAAGCAGCCGACGAAGGTCGCGACCTGCGCCTTCACGCCGCCGGCGAGCAGCAGCAGCCGCGGCACGTTGCCGAGCATCGCCACCACCCCGGACGCGACCGCCGTCCACAGCGGGGAGTTGAACATCGTCGCCCACCCGAAGACAGCGAAGAAGCTCGCCGCCAGCAGGGCCGTCCAGGTCAGCGCCGGCGGCCAGTCGAGCGGTGGCACCAGGTCGGGGGAGACTCCGCTGACCGTGATCACCAGCCAGACCCCGATCGTGATCGACAGCAGCACCATCGCCGCGTACGCCATCCGCGGCACGCCGGCCAGCAGGTCGATCCTGGCCAGGTCGAGCCCGGCCGTGACCAGCGGGAAGCCGGGGATCAGGAAGATCGCCGCGCACACCAGCCCTGCGGCCATGCGTTGGCTGGGCCCACCGAGGGCGAGGTCCAGCAGCCGGGTGAACACGACGTAGAGTCCCGTGGCCACAGCGGCCGAGGTGAGCACGACGGCCAGGTGGTTCAGCTGCAGCCGGCTGAGCGAACGGTGCAGCCAGTAGGCCAGGGCCGAGGCCGGCAGCACGGCCGCCACCTCGCGCAGGCCGCCGTTGGTGAGCACGGTCACCGACGCGCACGCCATCGCCACCAGCACCACCAGCATCCACGCGGGGTAGAGCCGCGGGGTCTGCTCCACCTCGTCCAGCAGCGCGTCCACCTCCGCGACGGTGGCCCGTTTCGGCAGGGTGGTCGTCAGCCGCTGGAGCATCGCGATCCGGTGGGCGTTCACCCCCGGCGCCCCGATCTCGCCCACCTGGGTGCGGAAGATGCCGCGGCGGCGGACGGTGAGCGTGATGTCGGTGTAGGCGACCTGGGCCCGCAGTTGGCGGATGCCGACCGTGCGGGCGACGGCCCGCATCAGCTCCCGCACCCGCAGCCCGGAGGTGCCGGCCCCCAGCATCAGCACCCCGGCGCGCAGGATCACGTCGGAACGCCGAATCAGGTGGCGCGGCTCGAGGGCGTCCTCGTGCTCGTGCTCGTCGTACTCCGGCGGTTCAGCTTCCACGGCGACAACCGTAGTGCTGCTCAGCCCAGGCCGAACCCACCGTCGGAATGCAGGAGCTGGCCGTTGATCCAGCCACCCTCATCGGACAGCAGGAACCGCACCAGGTTGGCGGTGTCGGCCGGCGTGCCGAGCCGGCCGGGCGGGGTCTGGGCTGTGGTGGCCCGGCGGATGTCGTCGTCCATCCAGCCGGTGTCGACCGGGCCGGGATTGATCACGTTGGCCCGCAGGCCGCGGTGGCCGAGCTCACCGGCGGCCGCCAGCACGATCCGGTCAAGGGCGCCCTTGCTCGCGCCGTAGGGCAGGTTGTGCACGAAGTGGTCGCTGGTCAGGGCCACCACCGAGCCGGTCACGGCCGTGGTCGGTTCGGCCGGCAACCGCTCCGCGAAGGCCTTCACCAGCAGCCAGGTGGCGCGGGCATTGACGGCGAAGTGCCGGTCCCAGCTCGCCACGGTCGTGTCGAGGGTGGAGCTGTCCACCGACTCACAGTGCGACATCACCAGCGCGCGCAGGCCGCCGAGCGCTGCCGCGGCGTCCACCAGGACCTCGGCGGCTTCCACCTGAGCCAGGTCGGCAGGGACCAGCTCCACCCTGCTGCCGAGCTCCCCGCACTGGGCCGCCACCGCAGCCGGGTCGTCTGCGCCGCGCTCCAGGCCGAGCCGGTCGTCGTAGGGCGCCCAGTAGTTGCAGACCAGGTCCCAGCCGTCCGCGGCGAGCGCGAGCGCTATGCCGGCGCCGATCGAACGCCGCCTGCCGACTCCGGTGAGCACGACGGTCCCCCTGCGCTGGCGTCCCATGTCAGCCTCCGATCCTGGTGAGTACCTCTGGCCCGTCCGCGGTGATCGCGACGGTGTGCTCGCAGTGCGCGGTCCGGGCTCCGGTGGCGCTGCGCAGCGTCCAGCCGTCGGCGTCCACGGCCAGTTCGGCCGTGTCCAGCATCACCCACGGCTCGATGGCCAGCAGCAGGCCCGGACGCAGCCGCAGGCCCCGGCCGGGCCGGCCGTCGTTGGCGATGTGCGGGTCCTGGTGCATGGTGCTGCCCACCCCGTGCCCGCCGAACTGGAGGTTCACTGGGTAGCCGGCGGCCTTCAGCACGCTGCCCACCGCTGAGGAGATATCGCCGACCCGGGCGCCGGGACGGGCCGCGGCGATGCCTGCGGCGAGGGCGGCTTCGGTGGTCTCGATCATCCGCAGGTCCGCGGGGTCGGCCGCGTCGCCGACGACGAAGCTGATCGCCGCGTCGGCGACGCAGCCGTCCACCGCCGCTGCGAAGTCGAGGGTGAGCAGGTCGCCGTCGGCCAGCTCGTAGTCGTGCGGCAGGCCGTGCAGCACCGCGTCGTTGACCGAGGTGCAGATCACCTTGCCGAACGGCCCACGGCCGAACGAGGGGGCGTAGTCGACGTAGCAGGACGTGGCTCCGGCCACCCGGATCCGCTCCCGCGTCCAGGCGTCGATCTCGAGCAGGTTCACCCCGGGCACCGTCCGCTCCCGGAGGCCCTGCAGGGTCTCCGCGACGAACCTGCCCGCCGCGCGCGCAGCCTCCAGCCGGCCGCCGCTCAGCAGTTCGATCAAGTCAGCTCCAGTTTCTGCTCAGGAAGGCGCGAACGTCGTGCGTTCGAGATCCGCGCCGTCCTCAAGTGTGGGGTGTGCGGGCACCTTCGCCCGAATCACCGAGCCGTCCTCGCGCACCGCACCGACGATGTCCCGCACCGACGGGCGTCCGTGCAGCCGAGGGGTGGGCCGCAGGGCGACCACCAGGGGCTCATCCCTGCCGAGAAGGAACTCCCGGCCCTGGACGGTGACGGGCAGGGTCGGGGCATCGCCGGTCTCCAGCTCGAAGGTGATCGTGTCGGCCTCGACCCGCACCCGCATGCGGTTGCCCTGCAGCGTCATCCGGAACGTCAGCGAGGCCCAGTCGTCGGGCAGCCGCGGGTCGAACGACCACACCGAGAGGTAGTCGCGCATGCCGCCGAAGCCGCCGACCAGCGCGTTCCACACCCCACCGAGGGAGGCGACGTGCACCCCGGCGTCGGCGTTGCGGTGCAGGTCGGCCAGGTCGACGTAGACGGCTGCGGAGAAGTAGGCGGCGGCCAGGTCGGCGTAGCCCACCTCCGCGGCGATGATCGACTGCACGACGGCCGAGAGCGTGGAGTCGCCCGTGGTGAGCGGGTCGTAGTACTCGAAGTCGGCCCGCTTGGCGTCGAGGGAGAACTCGTCGCCCTGCAGGAAGAGGGCGAGCACAACGTCGGCCTGCTTCAGCACCTGGTGCCGGTAGATCACCAGCGGGTGGTAGTGCAGCAGCAGCGGCAGCTTGTCCGGCGGGGTGTTCGGCAGGTCCCACAACTCCTTGGAAAGGAAGTCGTCGTCCTGCGGGTGGATGCCGAGCCGCTCGTCGAAGGGCACGTGCATGGCCTCGGCGGCCCGGGCGAAGCCGGCGATCTCGTCCTCGGTCAGCCCGAGGCGTTCGACCGCCCGGGCGTAGGCCTCGGGGTCGTCGGCGGCGAGGCGGCCCAGCTGCCGCACCGCAGCCCGCAGGTTCGCCCTTGCCATCACGTTGGTGAACAGGTTGTCGTTGACCACGGCCGTGTACTCGTCCGGTCCGGTGACGCCGTGGATGTGGAAGGCCTCGCTGCCGTCGGACCCGCCGTCGGTGCGCCGCCAGAAGCCCAGGTCGGCCCACAGCCGGGCGGTCTCCACCAGGATGTCGATGGCCTCCCGGGCGAGGAAGCTCCGGTCGCCGGACGCTGCCACGTACTGCGACAGCGCGTGGGCGATGTCGGCGTCGATGTGGTACTGCGCCGTGCCGGCGGCGTAGTAGGCGGAGGCCTCCTCGCCGTTGATCGTGCGCCAGGGGTACAGCGCTCCGCGCTGGTTCAGCTCGACCGCGCGGCGGCGGGCCGCGTCCAGCATCGTGTAGCGGAACCGCAGCGCGTTGCGCGCGTAACCGGGCGAGGTGTAGGTGAGGAACGGCAGCACGTACACCTCGGTGTCCCAGAAGTAGTGGCCGTCGTAGCCCGAGCCGGTGACGCCCTTGGCCGGGATCCCGTTGCCCTCGGCGCGCGCGGAGGCCTGGATCAGCTGGAAGAGGTTCCAGCGCACGGCCTGCTGCAGGGCGGGCTGGCCCTCGATCTCCACGTCGCTGCGTGCCCAGAAGTCGGCCAGCCACTCCTGCTGCCGGGTGAAGATCGCAGCCACCCCGGCTTCCTTCGCGCGGTCGAGCGTGCGGCGGCAGCGGTCGATGAGCTCCAGCGGCGGCACCCCGCGGGAGGTGTGGTAGGCCACGACCTTGGTGATCCGGGTGGTGGTGCCGGCGGTGCCGCGGATCCGGTAGACCTGCTTGGCCACGTCCTCGTCGGTCTGGGTGAGCACCTCCCACTCGTCCGTCGTCTCGATGCTGTGGTCGGCGGCCACTGCCAGGGTCATGCCCGACTCGGTCACCCGGTAGCCCAGGACGGAGCGGCCCCCGCCCTCCCACCTGGACACCGGCTGCAGCACCCGGCCGGTCAGGCTGGCTGCGCGGCGGGGGTCGAAGCCGGCCCCCATGGCCGCTGCCCGCACGTGGAACTCGTCCTGGCCGTCCTGGCGGTTGAGGATCTCGCAGCTGACCGCCACCGGGGCGTCGGAGTCGAGCAGGGTGATCTCGTAGTCCATCACCGCCAGGTGGCGCTCCGCGAACGACACCATCCGGCGCGAGCGCAGCCGCACGTTCTTGCCCGAGGGCGTCCGCCACAGCAGTTCGCGGGTGAGCACGCCGTCGCGGAACGAGAGGGTGCGCTCGTAGCGGTCCAGGTCTGCGACGCTCAGCAGCAGCGGCTCGTCGTCCACGTAGAGCCGCATCACCTTGGCGTCCGGGGCGTTGACGATGGTCTGGCCGACCTTGGCGAAGCCGTAGGCCTCCTCGGCGTGGTGGATCGGCCAAACCTCGTGGAAGCCGTTGATGAAGGTGCCGTGCGCGTACGCGTCCCGGCCCTCCTCGACGTTGCCGCGCAGCCCGAGGTACCCGTTGCCGACGGCGAACAGCGTCTCGGTAAGGCCCAGGTCGGTGGCGTCGTAGCGGATCTCGCGCAGGTTCCACGGGTCAACGGGGAAGCGGCTGCGGTCCAGAGGGTCGCTGGTGGTGGTGCCGGTCAAGGTGGGCTCCTTGCCTGTTGAACAGGGCTTCGCAACGGAGATTACCGCTGGGACGCCCGCCCCGACAGCACCACATGGACGCGCTCGATCGCGCCGTGGGCGAACCTGTCGCTGGCCACGATCTCCACGCCGCGCCGGTGCAGGTGGAGCACCGGACGGCGGGTGAAGTGCTCCCCGGACAGCGGGATGGTCAGGGCCTCCAGCAGCCGCTGCCCCAGCCGGACCCAACCGGTCGTGGCCACCACGTGGTCGGCCAGCAGGAGCCGGCCACCGGGACGCAGCACCCGCAGCGCCTCGCCGAGGGCCGCAGCGTCATCGGGAACCTCGCAGAGCGCGAAGGTGCACACCACCGAGTCGAAGCCGGCCTCCGGATAGGGCAGCGCCAGCGCGTTCCCGGTGTCCAGGCGCACCGGACGGCCGAGTTCGCGCGCACGCCGGGCCGCGAAGGTGAGGGCCGCGGCATCGGCGTCGACGCCGGTGAGCCGGACACGGGCCGGATAATGCGGCAGGTTCAGGCCGGTGCCGATGCCGATCTCCAGGGTCTCCCCGGCGGCCCGGCTGCAGATCCAGCTGCGGGTGTCGGGGAAGAACCGGCGCTCGAGCCTTGCCATGGTGCGCTCGTACCGCAGGACACGTTCGGTGCCGGCTTCCTCGGGCACGTTGGTCCCCCGGTCGGTTGGCGAGCAGTGGTCGGGCGGGGGAGCGCCCACCGCACAGCTTGCCGGTCTCAGCCGGCTTCCACCACCCGTTTCAGCCCGTCGAGGACCTGCTGCCAGGTGGCTGTGGCGCGCTGGGCCTCGGCGGTGTCGGCGTTGCCGTCCTGGCTCAACCGGACGTCGGTGCCGTCAGCGGCGGGGGCCAGCTCGAAGCGCACCAGGTGGTGGTTGTCCGGCAGGTCCGGCAGCCCGCTGAGGGGGCTGAAGTGGGTGAACTCGAGCAGCCGGCCGGGGTCGAACCCGGTGATCCTGCCGTGGTCGGTGTAGGCCCTCCCCTGGTACTCACCGGACCAGGTGATCGGGGCCCCGACCCGCCACGCGGACTCGACCCGGGTGCCGAGGAAGTACTGCTCGACCTTCGCGGGGTCGGTGAGCGCCTGCCAGACCAGCTCGGGGGCCGCTGCGATGCTGGTCGCTGCGGTCGCGACGTGTCCCTTCATCTGCTGCTCCTTCACTCGCGGCTGCCCTCCCGGTACCCAGTTCCCGCGCCGCCCAGGCCCGGAACAGGGCTTCCGGGCACGTGGCGGGTCATCGGGCGGGTTCCACCTCCACCTCTGGCTGCAACGGCCTGGCCACGGGCACCACCAGCATCGCCAGGACGGAAACGGCGCCGACCACGAGCAGCGCGCGCAGGATGCCGAAGTGGTCGCCGAGGAAACCGAGCAGCGGCGGCCCGGCGAGGAAGGCGGTGTAGCCGATGGTGGAGACCACGCTCAGCCGGGTCGGCGCCCTGGCCGGGTCGTCCGCCGCGGCCGACATGCCCACCGGGAAGCCGAGGCTCGCGCCGACGCCCCAGATCGCGCAGCCGACGAAGGCCAGCCACGGCTCGCCGAACACCACCAGCAGGCAGCCGAGGATCGCTGCACCGAACATCATCCGCAGCACGGGCACGCGACCGTAGCGGTCCAGCAGCATCGTGCCGCCGATCCGGCCCGCTGTCATGAACGAGAGAAACACCGCCAGGGCAACCACGCCCAGGGCGTTGTCCACCCCGTGGCCGTCGACGAACGCGACTGCCATCCAGTCGTTGGCAGTGCCCTCGGCGAAGGCTGCGGCCAGGACCATCAGCCCGACCAGGAGCGTCCGCGGCTCGGTCCAGGCCGACCGCTGGCGGGTCGAGCCGGAGGCTGCAGCGGCTGCGTCCGCCTCGTCGAACGCCGGCAGGAACTGGCCGGTGCCCCACCAGGCCACCACAGCGGTGAGTGCCGCGACGACGCCGAGATGGGTGACGAGCGGCACCTGGAGCCAGGTCATGGCGGCGCCGGCCAGGGCCCCGACCACGGTGCCGCCGCTGAAGGCTGCGTGGAACCACGGCATGATCGCGCGGTCGAGCGCCCGCTCGATGATCGCGCCCTCCAGGTTCTGCGCCACGTCCCACATGCCGGTGCCCAGACCGAGCAGGAACAGCCCAGGCATCACCCACCACATCGGGAGCTGTGCCTGCGCGGCCAGCGCCGCCAGCACGATGCCCGGCACAACCAGCGCCATGCCGAGCCGGACGGTCCGCGTGGCGCCGAAGCGGTGGGCGATCGGCCCCGCCGCCGGCAGGCCGAGCAGTGAACCGGCGGACACCGACAGCAGCAGCACGCTGAGCATCCCGGGGGTGAGGTCGAGCAGCTGCTTGACGTCCGGCACCCGCGACATCCAGGAGGCGAAGGCGAAGCCGTTGATCGCGAAAGCGAGCAGGTCGCCGTTCCGGGCGCGGAGAATGGGTTGCACGTTGAGAACCTAGGTGAGTGAATGATCACGTGCAACGATCAATCCGGCACAAGTTGATCATCCAGTCGCTACGCACGAGCGGCCGCCTGCGGGTCGACCAGCTGGCCGAACTGACTGGCGCATCGGCGGTGACCATCCGGCGTGACCTGGCCGACCTGGCGGCTCACGGCGCCCTGCGCCGGGTGTCCGGTGGAGCGGCCCGCACCGTCAAGCACGGCGAGAATGTGCCCTACAGCCTGCGCATGGCCGAGGACCGGGACCTCAAGGCGAAGCTCGCGGCAGCGGTGGCGCCGCTGATCGCCGACTACGAGTCGGTGATCATCGACAACGGCACCACCTGCCATGCGGTCGCCCAGGAGCTGGCCGGCCGGCCGATCACCGCACTGTGCCTTTCGCTGCACGCCGCAGTGGCGCTGGGGACCGCTCCCGGCGCCACCGTGATCATCCCCGGCGGGCCGGTGGAGGCGGACACGCTCGCGCTGCTCGGCAGCCAGGCCCTGGACGCCGTCCGCAACATGCGCGCCGACGCGCTGGTGCTCGGCACGTGCTCGGCTTCCGCGGCAAGGGGTCTCACCTCCACGCTCTACGAGGACGCGCTGATCAAGCAGGCGAGCATCGCCTCGGCGGGCCGGCGAATCCTGGTCACCGTCGCGGACAAGCTGAACCGTGCCTCGAACTTCCGGTTCGGTGCGCTCTCCGACCTCACCCATCTCGTGATCACGGCAGATGCACCGCCGGACCTGCTGGCGCTGTTCGCCGGTGCGGGTGTGGAGGTGATCTGCGTCTGAGGCGTTGTCAGCCGGGGCGCCCGGCGGCAGGATCGGGGACATGTCCTTTCAGGCCTACCTCGACGCCGTCGAACGAAAGACGGGGCTGACGCCTCGCCAGCTGCTGGAGCAGGCGCGGGAGCGCGGGTTCGGGCCCGGCACCAAGGCTGCCCCGATCCTCGCCTGGCTTGCGGAGGACTTCGGCCTTGGCCGCGGCCACGGCATGGCCATGGTCCACGTGATCACCAAGGGTGAGCGGATCGACGGCAGGCACGTGCACAGCGGCGGCGCGCACTCGGACCCGTCCGACCGCCTGTGGCTGGACGGCGCGGCCACCAATCCCGACCCGAGCGGCTGAGCCGGCCCGCATGCGCTACGCGGTCACCGGCGCGGGCGGCGCGATCGGTTCACAGGTGGTGGCCGCCCTGGCCGGGCAGGGCCACGAGGTGGTGGCGCTGGTGCGCGATCCCCTGCGGCCGCTGCCTCCGGCGGTGGACCGCGCCGTGGTCGACTACTCGGCAAGGGATTCGCTGGTGGCCGCGCTCCGCGGCGTGGCGCGGCTGGTGTTCATCGGCAGCGACGGTGAGGCCGACCGGGTGCTGGTGCACCACCGCAACATCGTGCACGCCGCGGGTCGCGCGGGAGTAGCCCGGGTGGTCCTGCTCGGCTCGCAGGACGCCGACCCGGCCTCGCCCTTCTGCTACGCCCACACCTACGCCACTACCGAGGAGTGGTTGGCATCGGCCTGCCCTGAACCGCTGGTGGTGCGAGCCGGCCTGTACGCGGAGTTCTTCGGACGCTGGGTGCTCGCGGCGTCCGTGGCGGGGGAGCTGGCGTTGCCCATGGGTGGTGGCCGGGTGGCCACGGTGGCCCGTCGCGACGTGGCTGACTGCCTGGTCGCGGCGGTCACGGGCCCTGCCGGCCAGCCGCCCGTCCGGGTGCTCACCGGCCCGCAGGCGTTCGACCACTCGGAACTGGCCGCCGTGGCGGCGGACCTCGCGGGCCGGGCGGTCACTTCCCGTCCGTGCGACCCGGGGCGTTTCGCCCGCGACCTGCTGGAGTCGGAGGCCTCGCCGTGGTGGCGCTACGCCTTCCAGACGCTGTTCGCCGGCATCGCGGCCGGGGGGTTCGGTGAGCGTACCGACGACGTGTTGGACCTCACCGGTCGGCCGCCGGAGCCGCTCGCCGTGACGCTGCGCCCGTTCGTCCGTCCCGCACCGTGAGGCCCGCCGCCGCGCCGGCCAGCGCCACGACCAGGGCCACGGTGAACGCCAGCCGGTAGCCAGGCCGTGCTCGGTGAGGGTGAGCAGCACCGCGACCCCGCCCGCGACGGCCACGGGTCCACTGCTCGCCCGGGTGAAGCGGTGTCCCGTGGTTCTTCGTCGACCGCTCGAAGAACCACAGCCGCCGCTGGTGCGCTATGGAGGACTGCGGAACGCACGAAAAGATAGTGCGCTACGTGCGCAAGCGGGCCGCATCGCGCGGCGGTGGAGCCGAGTAGCTGGCCAGCCTCCAAGGCCGTGGATTGGCGCGAAAGTTTGGAGTGAAAGCCCTTGTGGGCGAGTTCTTTGTGACCTAAAATAGAGCACGTGAGCGAATCTGGTCGAGGTGGCGCCGTTCAGCGGTTGCGCGAGGCGATCGAAGCGCGCACCACCGCCGAGATCGCCGAGGCCGTCGCCATCGCCGACCTTGCAGCCGAGCACGGCTGGACTGGCGAGGACGCCTTCGACGTGGTCGGCGCCAGGCCGGTTCGGATCGGCGCGGACGGGACGGCTCTCGTCGATGAGTTCCTGCCCCTGGAGGTCGCCGCGCTGAAGGGCATCGCGGTTGGGGCCGCCACCTGGCTCATCCGTGACGTGGTGAACCTGAAGGCCCGCCACCCACTTCTGTGGTTCCAGGCCACCCAGGGTCTGGTCCCGATGTTCCGGGCCGGCCAGCTCGCCGCGGAGGTGGCCCGATACGACCTGAGCCTGGCCGAGACGCGGGCTCTGGATGAGCAGCTGGCGCCGAAGGTGCCGACCCTGCCGTGGCGGCGGGTGCTGCAGCTGGCCCGCGGGCTGGTCGCGGAGATTGCGGCGCGCAAGGTGCAGGCGCTGGCCGAAAAGGCGCGCTCGGCCCGGTTCGTGCGCAAGCTGCCCACCGAAGACCCGACGGTGGCGTACCTGTCCTGCCGGATCGACACCTCCGACGCCATCTTTTTCGACGGCATGGTCGACCGGATCGCCGACATCCTGGGCGAGCGAGGAGACTGTGAGCCCAAGGAGGTCCGGCGGGCGAAGGCGCTGGGCATCCTGGCCACGCCGGCACGGGCGCAGCTGATGCTGGCGGAGGTGGCAGGCGTGGTCTCGACAGGCTCGACCAGCGAAGTGGGCTCGACTGGAGCGGTGGTCTCGACAGGCTCGACCAGCGGGGTGGGCTCGACCGGATCGGTGGTCTCGACCGATCCGCGGCTGCTGCCCGAGGTGACCGTGTACGTCCACGTCGCCGAGGAGACCCTGCTCACCGGGCGCGGTACTGCCCGCGTGGAGGGTGTGGGCGCGCTGGCGGCGACGATGCTGAGGCACCTGATCGGCAACTGCCGCATCCGGGTCACCCCCGTGGTCCGGCCCTACGCCAAGGTGGCCGTCGACAGTTACGAGATTCCTGACCGGATTCGTCGCCAGGTGATCCTGCGCGACCAGTTCGAGGTGTTCCCGTTCTCGTCGCGCTCCGCCCGGCGTCAGGACCTGGACCACACCCAGCCGTACCGGAAGGGACGGAAGGGGCAGACCAGCGCTGCGAACCTCGGCCCGCTCTCGCGCAAGGCACACCGCGCCAAGACGCACGGCGGCTGGCGGCTCGAACAACCTGGGCCCGGCATCTTCTGGTGGTGCTCGCCCGGCGGCGAGCGCTACCGGGTCGGTCCCAACGGGGCGATTCGGCTGGGCCGCGATCCGCGCCGCCACGCCTTCGAAGCGGCGTTGTGGCAACGGGACCGCGGAACGGGACCGCCGGGGGTCGCGCCGCCCCTAGCCTGAGCACCATGCGCTCGACCACCGAACACCTGCCCGGCCTCGCCCTCACCAACCTCCTCCTGGACGCACCGCTCGACTCCTCCGAACCCCGTGACGACACCATCGAGGTGTTCGCGAGGGTGGTCACAGCCGAGGGTGGCGAGCACCGGCCGTACCTGGTGTTCCTGCAGGGCGGGCCGGGCCACGAGGCGCCGCGCCCGTCGCTGCCCGGCAACCCGCCCTGGCTGGCGCGCGTGCTGCAGGAGTACCGGGTCGTGCTGCTCGACCAGCGTGGCACCGGACGATCCACCCCGGTCGGGGCACGTTCGCTCGCCGGACTGCCCGCGCGTGCCCAGGCCGACTACCTGACCCACTTCCGGGCGGACGAGATCGTCAACGACTGCGAACTGGTGCGCCAGGCACTGGGGGCCGAGCGGTGGACGGTGCTGGGCCAGTCCTTCGGCGGCTTCACCACGCTGCACTACCTCTCCACCCACCCCGAATCCCTCGCCGGCGCGCTGATCACGGGCGGGCTGAGCGCCCTCCGCCGTCCCATCGACGACGTGTACGCCACCACGTGGCAGATCATGGTCGCCAAGTCCGAGACCTACTACCGCCGCTTCCCGGGCGACCGGGAGCGGATGCGCGAGCTGAGCAGGCTCTGCGCCCAGGGCGAGGTGTTGCTGCCCAACGGTGACGCGGTCTCGCCCGACCGGCTGCGGACCATCGGCAACCGCCTGGGGGTGTCCGGCGGCGCGGAGCAGCTGCACTACCTGCTCGGGCTGCACCACGAGTCGCCGGCGTTCGCCCACGACCTGGTCGGAGCTCTGCCCTTCGGCGGGCGCAACCCTCTCTACGCGGTGCTGCACGAGTCCAGCTACGCCGACGGCGTGGCCACCCGTTGGTCGGCCGACCGCACCATGCCGGACCGGGTGCGGGACGACGTCACGCTGCTGGGCGGGGAGCACCTGCACCGCACCCTGTTCGCCGAAGACGCTGGGCTTGCCCGCTTCGCCGAAGCCGCCGACCTCCTGGCCGAGCACGAGTGGAACCAGCTCTACTTCCCCGAGCGGCTCGCCCTTGCCGAGGTTCCGGTGGCGGCGTCGGTGTACACCGGCGATGCCTTCGTGCCCCTGGACTTCTCGCTGGAGACCGCCGCGCTGCTGCCGGACTGCCGCACCTGGGTGACCAGCGAGTACGAGCACAACGGGCTGCGCGCGGACACCGCGGTGATCGACCACCTGCTTGGGCTGCTCAAGGGCCGCCGCTGGTTGTAGCCGAGCTGACGCCGGGTCAGTGCTGCATGTCCACGAAGCGGCTGTAGTGGCCCTGGAACGCCACGGTGACGGTCTTGGTCTGGCCGTTGCGGTGCTTGGCGACGATGAAGTCGGCCTCGCCCGAACGCTCGGAGGCGTTGTTGTACATGTCGTCGCGGTGCAGCAGCACCACCACGTCGGCGTCCTGCTCCAGCGAGCCCGACTCACGCAGGTCGGACAGCATCGGCTTCTTGTCGGTGCGCTGCTCGGGGCCTCGGTTCAGCTGCGACAGCGCCACCACCGGCACGTCCAGCTCCTTGGCCAAGAGCTTCATCTGCCGGGAGAACTCCGACACCTCGAGCTGCCGGCTCTCCACCCGCTTGCCCGAGCTCATCAGCTGCATGTAGTCCACGATCACCAGCTTCAGGTCGTGGCGCTGCTTGAGCCGCCTCGCCTTGGCCCGGATCTCCATCATGGTCAGGTTGGGGGAGTCGTCGATGAACAGCGGGGCCGAGGACACGTCCGCGGTCTTGCGCGCGATCCGGCCCCAGTTCTCGTCGCTCATCCGGCCCTTGCGGATGTCGTGCAGCGGCACCTGCGCCTCGGCCGAGATGAGCCGCATCACGATCTCGGTCTTGGTCATCTCCAGGCTGAAGAAGGCCGAGCACAGGCCGTGCTGGATGGACGCGGCCCTGGCCAGGTCGAGCCCGAGGGTCGACTTGCCCACACCAGGGCGGGCGGCGACGATCACCATCTGCCCGGCGTGCAGCCCGTTGGTGAGCTCGTCCAGCTCGGCGAAGCCCGTCGGCACCCCGGCCATGATGCCGTGGGCGCTGAGCGCCTCGATCTCGTCCAGCGTCGACTCCATCAGCGCAGACAGCGGCTCGTAGTCGTCGCCGGCCTTGCCCTCCGCCACCTCGTAGATGGCCTGCTGGGCAGCGTCCACGATGCCGGCCACGTCGCCCTGCCCGGTGTAGCCGAGCTGGGAGATCTTGATCGAAGCCTCCACCAGCCGGCGCAGGATCGCCTTCTCGCGCACGATCTCGGCGTAGTAGCCGGCGTTGGAGGCGATCGAGACCGTGGAGAGCAGGTCGTGCAGGTAGATGTGCCCGCCGATGCGGCCCAGCTCGCCCCGCTTGGCCAGCTCGTCGGCGACCGTGATCGCGTCGGCCGGCTCGCCCCGCCCGTAGAGGTTGAGGATCGCCTCGTAGATCGTCTCGTGCGCCGGGCGGTAGAAATCCCGGCCCTTCAGCGTCTCCGCGACGTCACCGATGGCGTCCTTGCTCAGCAGCATCGCGCCGAGCACGCTCTGTTCCGCAGCGACATCCTGCGGCGGCGTACGGTCGGAACCGTAGTCGGCGTCAGCGCCGTACGGCATCACTTCCGCAAGTGACATGGCTCCCTCCAGCACGTCCAGTGACCAGCTCTGACGAGCACACTAGGACGGCCCTGTGACAGTCCATCGGCGAACCCGATCCCCGTACGCTAGACCCGATCGGGTCGGCCAACAATGCCGTAATCCACAGGCCCTGTGGATGAACTGGGGACAAGCCGGCAGCCACGCCGTGGAGCCTGTGTGCAGCGCCGTGGCACAGCTGTGGAAACCGTTTTCGAAACCCCCCGAACTAGCGTTTGACTAGGCCGGACAAGTTCGTACACCTGTGGAAGCGGGAAAGTTGGGCCCAAGCCTGGAGGCTCGGCGGCGGACTTGACAGGAGGGGCTTTGCAGGGTGTATGTGGCGTTGGTCAGACCTAGTTATGCACAATGTGTCCACACCCTGCAACTTGCCGCTCATACCCTTGGGGGGTATCCTGACAAGGGAGGATGCGAGATGCCGGAAGAACACCTGGACCAACTGTCACAAACGTCCGATTGTCACCACGACAGCGGGCACGGCTACCTCGACCACAAGGACGACTACCTGCGCCGGCTGAAGCGCATCGAGGGCCAGGCGAGGGGCCTGCAGCGGATGGTCGACTCCGAGCAGTACTGCATCGACATCCTCACCCAGGTGTCGGCCATGACCAAGGCGCTGGAGTCCCTCGCCCTGGCGATGCTTGACGAGCACCTCAGCCACTGCGTCGTCCGGGCGGCCCGCGCCGGCGGCGCCGAGGCGGAGGAGAAGCTCGCCGAGGCATCGGCCGCCATCGCCCGCCTCGTCCGCTCCTGACCCCGACCAAACCACCTTCGAGAAAGGCAACTGATGATCACCAGCTACACCGTCACCGGCATGACCTGCAACCACTGCGTCGCAGCGATCAAGGAGGAGGTCGGCTCCGTCCCCGGGGTCACCGGCGTGAACCTCACCCTGGACGACGCCCGCCTTGAGGTGCAGTCCGAGGCCCCGGTCGACTTCGACCGCATCCTCGAGGCCGTCTATGAGGCCGGCGAGCAGTACAGCGTCGCCTGACCGGATGACCACACAGCAGCGGGAGTCGGTGGAACTCGACATCACCGGGATGACCTGCGCCTCCTGCGCCGCCCGGATCGAGAAGAAGCTGAACAAGCTGGACGGCGTCCAGGCCTCGGTGAACTACGCCACCGAGAAGGCAAGGGTGCTGCACCCGCCGATGGTGGCCGTGCAGGACCTGATCGAGGTGGTGGAGCGGACGGGCTACGGCGCTGCGCTGCCCGAGCCCGACGCCGAGCCGGTGGACCACGCGGCCGCCCTGCGGGTGCGGCTGCTGTGGGCCGCCGTCCTCGGGGTGCCGGTGATCGCGATGGCGATGGCGCCCGCGCTGCAGTTCCCCGGCTGGCAGTGGGTGAGCCTGCTGCTCACCGCCCCGGTCTACGCGTGGGCGGCCTGGCCGTTCCACCACTCGGCGCTGGTGAACGCGCGGCACCGCGCCACCACCATGGACACCCTGATCAGCCTCGGCACCACCGCTGCCTTCCTGTGGTCGCTCTACGCCCTGGTGTTCGGCGCGGCCGGGCACCTCGGCTACACCCACGCCTTCGAGCTGCAGCTGATGCGCGGCCACGGCGAGGCCAACATCTACTTCGAGGCAGTGGCGGGCATCGTCGTCTTCCTGCTGCTGGGCCGCTACATCGAGGCCCGTTCCAAGGACGCCGCGGGCGAGGCGGTACGCGCGCTGCTGCACCTCGGCGCCACCGAGGCCACCCTGCTGGTCGACGGCCGCGAGACCCAGGTGCCGATCGACCGGCTCGCAGCCGGCGACGTGTTCGTGGTGCGCCCGGGCGAGAAGGTCGCCACCGACGGTGAGGTCGTCGAGGGCCACTCAGCCATCGACAGCGCGCTGGTGACGGGGGAGTCGGTACCGGTGGACGTCGCCCCCGGCGACGCCGTGGTGGGAGCAACGGTGAACACCACGGGGCGACTGCTGGTGCGCGCCACCCGGGTGGGCCGCGACACCCAGCTCGCGCACATCGCCCGGCTCGTGGAGGAGGCGCAGACCGGCAAGGCCCAGGTGCAGGCGCTGGCCGACCGGATCTCGGCCGTCTTCGTGCCGGTCGTGCTCGGGCTCGCCGCGGCCACCCTCGTGGTCTGGCTCGCGCTCGGCGAGCCGCTCAACTTCGCCGCCGCAGCAGCAGTGGCGGTGCTGATCATCGCGTGCCCCTGCGCGCTCGGCCTGGCCACCCCGACTGCGCTCCTGGTCGGCACCGGACGCGGGGCGCAGCTCGGCATCGTGATCAAGGGCGCGGAGGCCCTGGAGCGCACCCGGCGGGTCGACACGGTGGTGCTCGACAAGACCGGCACGGTCACCACCGGCACCATGGCGGTGGTCGGCGTGCTCCCCGCGCCGGGAGTGGACGAGGCCGAACTGCTGCGCTACGCCGGGGCGGCGGAGTCGGGCTCCGAGCACCCGGTGGCCCGCGCCATCGCGGCCCACGCCGCGTCCGAGCTGTCGGTGACCTCGCTCACGAACACGCCCGGCCAGGGCATCACCGCGGTCGTCGACGGCCGCCAGGTCCGGGTGGGGCGTCCGGCCTGGGTCGACGCCGGCGCCTCCGCCCCGGCCGCCGCAGCAACGGTCGCCACTCAGGTGGCGGTCGCATGGGACGGCGCCCACCGCGGCACGATCCTGGTCGCGGACACGGTCAAGGAGACCTCTGCAGAAGCGGTACGGCGCTTCCGCGACCTCGGGCTCAACCCGATCCTGCTCACCGGCGACAACGAGCCGACCGCCCGTGCGGTGGCCGCAGAGGTGGGCATCGCAGAGGTGATCGCAGAAGTGCTGCCCCAGGACAAGGTGGCCGTGGTGAAGCGCCTGCAGGGCGAGGGCCGGCTGGTGGCGATGGTCGGCGACGGCGTGAACGACTCGGCCGCGCTCGCGCAGGCCGATCTCGGCATCGCGCTCGGCACCGGCACCGACGCAGCCATCCAGGCCTCCGACCTCACCCTGATGCGCGGCGACCTGCGGGTTGCCGCCGACGCCATCCGGCTGTCCCGGGCCACGCTGGCCACCATCAAGGCCAACCTGTTCTGGGCGTTCGCCTACAACGTCGCAGCGATCCCGCTGGCAGCCCTCGGGTTCCTCAACCCGATGATCGCCGGCGCTGCGATGGCCTTCTCCAGCGTGTTCGTGGTGCTGAACAGCCTGCGGCTGCGGGCCTTCCGCGCCCGCGCCTGACTAGCCCTGGCTGGCGGGGCTCTCCGGCGGGTCGAAGCTGGCCGTCACCCGGCGCCGCGGGAACACCCGCCGCCCGTAGTCGGGGTGCAGGCCCTGGGTGAGCTCCACCTCCCCGCCGGAGGCGAGCGCCTGGTAGATGTCCACGAACTCCCTGGACTGGTTCGCAATCGTCCACTTGGCTGCCAGCTCCCGGCTGCGGGCGCTCGCTGCGGCGGCGAACGCCGGGTCCTCCAGTGCGGTCAGCATGCGCACCATGGCGCCGGCGAGCGAGACCGGGTTCGGCCGGGCCAGCACGGCGTTCACGCCGGGGTCCACCACCAGCCGCAGCTCGTGGTCGACCATCACGAACGGCAGCCCGGCGTGCGCCGCCTCGTGCAGCACCAACGCCTGGGTGTCGGTCAGCGAGGCGAACACGAACGCGTCACCGGAGGAGTAGTAGGCGCCGAGCTTCTCCCGCGGCACCTGCCCCGGCAGCTTCACCCCGCCGAACCGCGCAGCCCGCTGCAGCCGCCGGCGCAACTTCGCCGGGGTTTCGCGCCACTCGCCGACGATCATCAGCTCCACGTGGGGCACCTGGTCGCGCACCAGCTCGAAGGCGTCGAGCATCAGCCCGATCCCCTTCTCCAGCGAGATCCGGCCGACATAGATCAGCCGCGGTCCGCGTCCCTTGGGAATGGGCGGCAACTCGGGCAGCGCATCGGTGCCGTTGGGCACGACCCGCACCTTCGCGGCCGGCGCGATCTCCAGCACCCGCTTGCCGGTCTTGTCCGAAGGGGTGGTCACCAGGTCGGCGCTGGTCAGCATCTTCGCCGCTAGCTGCAGCAGCTCGACCTGCGCACCGCCGCGGCGTGGCCGCTTGAGCTTCAGCTTCTTGATCTGCGCCCAGGTGCTCTCGGCCATGTGCATCTCGTAGACCTTGTAGGCCGCGTTCAGGAACGGCACCACGTGCCAGTAGTGCTCGGCGTACGCCTCCAGGTCGGTGTGCCAGGTGATCACCAGCGGCTTGCCGGTGCGCTCGGCCACCCACATGCCCAGCAGCCCGATCGGCCCCAGGCCGTGGACGTGGATCACGTCGGGCGGGTTGGCCACCATCTGGGCCAGCCGGTAGTCGAAGTCCTGGCCCATCGACAGCCGGATCTGCGTACCCGGGATCGGGACGCTCGGCAGCCGGATCTCACGACGCCCCGGGTGCCCGGCGTGGGGGTTCGGACCGTTAGCCTCCGGCGCCACCAGCAGCACCTTGTGGCCGGCGGCGAGCACCTGCTCCTCGAGGAACTGGACGGCGTAGAGCAGCCCGCTGTGCGCGGGGCCGTAGTTGTCGGTGAACTCGGCGACGGTCAGCGACCGCCGCGGCGCGGGCTGCACCGCCTCAGCCGCGGCGTCCTCGGACGCGGCAAGCGCTTGTTCGGGAATGGGCGCACCCTCCTGGCCAGGTTTCAGCCAACACTGTAGCGGTGGCGCCCCCGCAACGCTGCGTGCAGCTGGGCCACGCCCCGGGGGACGAACGCCAGCCCGGTGAGCAGCAGCGCGCCGAACAGCAGCCCCCAGTAGGTGTTGTCCGGCCGGCCGAAGACGAGGAACAGCCCCACGAACGCGAGGCAGGTCGCCAGCGCCCGGTCAGCGACCCCGCCGGCCTGGGCCCAGCCGAACAGGCCGAGCGGGACGGCGACCGCCGCCACCGGCTGGGGGAGGACGGCCAGCACCGACCCCATTCGCGTAGCCGCCACGACGAACGCCCAGCCGCCGAATTGCAGCCAGCCCGGGCTCGTCACCGGGGTGGCCGGCTGCGCGGCCGCGACCGCAGCGGTGTGCAGCCCGTAGCCGACGGCGAACACAGCGATCGCCGCGCACCAGGCCAGCGGCTCCCTGCGCCGCCGCCACGACAGCACGGCCATCACCAGCAGGAACGGCAGCGCCAGCTCCCGGAAGCAGACCGCGGCCAGGCCGAGCAGGACGCTCAACCACCAGGACCGCTCGGTACGGACGGCGATCGCTGCCAGCACCAGCATCCCGGCCCATGCCTCGGCGAACCACGACACCGGCCCGATCGCGCACACCGCGACGTTCGCAGCGAGCAGGACGGCGCCGGCGACCCGCTCGGCCAGGCCGAGGCCGGCGCGGTCCAGCGCGGCCAGCATCGCCAGCACCGCGACCATCCCCAGCCCGGCCAGCAGCACGGTGGCTCCGGTGGGTCCCAGCCAGACCTGCAGGTAGGTGAGCGTCGGCAGCCGCACCACCAGCGACGGGGTGGTGGGGTAGCCGTTGGCCAGCTGGGCGCCGACCGCTGCCGGGTAGTAGCCGGCTCCGGCGGCCACCTCTGCTGCGATGCCGCGGTACAGCGCCACGTCCCCTGCGCCGGTGGCCGCGGCACCCCCGGCAGCGCCGGGCGGTGCGGCCAGGCCGAGCGCGAGCAGCACCACCAGACCGGCCAGCAGCGCCAGCGCGCGCCACCGGTCCGGCCACTGCGGCGGGTGGGCCGGCATCGGGTCAGGCGCGCAGCGAGCCGTAGGTGGCCTTGGCCTTCTCCAGCGCCGCGACGTAGCCCGCCCGGGCGAACTCCTCGCCCTCCACCGTGGACGGCACCGCCAGCAGGCCGCGGAAGTCGTCGACGGAGCTGAACGACTTGCGCTGCATCCAGTCGGCCAGCCCGTCGAGCAGCCGGGTGGCGTAGCGGGGGCCGTTGCGCACCAGGGCGGACGTCGTCATCACCACGTCGGCCCCGGCCAGCAGGTAGGCCACAACGTCGGCGGGGGAGTCCACGCCGGAGGTCGCCGCCAGCGAAGCCGTGGTGCGGTTGCGGAGCGCGGCGATCCAGGTGCGGGGCAGGCGGGCGTCAGCCGGGGACGACAGCGTCACCCCAGGCACCACCGCGAGCTGTTCCACGTCCACGGTCGGCTGCAGGAACCGGTTGAACAGCACCAGGCCGTCCGCGCCGGCCTGCACGAGCTGGAGCGCGAAGTTCCCGACGCTGGAGAAGTACGGCGACAGCTTCACCGCCACCGGCACCTGCACCGCCTGGCGCACAGCGGCCACGATCTCGAGGTGGCGCTGCTCCACCTGGGCACCGGCGAGCGTCACGTCGCCGGGCACGAAGTAGATGTTGCACTCGAGGGCTGCTGCCCCGGCCTCCGCCAACTGCCGGGCCGTGACCACCCAGTCGCCCAGCCGGGTCGTGTTCAGGCTGGCGATCAGCGGCACGTCGATGGCTGCGGCGGCCCGCTCCACCAGGCTGAGGTAGGCGCGCACCGGCCCCTCGTCCGGTTCGGCGATCGAGGGGAAGTAGCTGGTCGCCTCGGCGTAGGACTCGGCGTGCAGCTCCTCCAGCGTCGAGTCCCGCTCGGCCTGGCGCCGCACCTGCTCCTCGAACAGCGAGTACAGCACGACGGCGCCCAGGCCGGAGTCGGCCAGCTCCTTCACCCCGTCCACGGTCTGCGACAGTGGGCCGGCCGAGGCGACCAGGGGGCTGCGGAGGTCGAGCCCCAGGTACTTGGTGGACATGCTCAGCCCTTCTTCGCTACCTGGGCGAACCGCTCGGCACCGCGGGTCGCCATCTCCTCGTACTCGGCCCAGCGCCGGTTCACCTGCTCCTGGCCCAGGGCGAGCAGCCGCTCGGCCTCCTCCGGGTCGGTGTTCATCAGCATCCGGAAGCGCAACTCCTTGACGTGGTAGTCGCGCAGCGGCATCCGGGGCCGTGGTGAATCGAGCAGGAACGGGTTCTTGCCCGCCGCCCGCAGCACCGGGTTGTACCGCATCAGCGGCCAGTGGCCCGAGGCGACCGCCGCGTACTGCTGGTCGAGGCCCTTGCGCATGTCGATGCCGTGGGCGATGCAGTGGCTGTAGGCGAGGATCAGGCTGGGACCGTCGTAGGCCTCGGCCTCGCGGAACGCCTTCAGCGTCTGCTGCGGGTCGGCCCCCATCGCCACCCTGGCGACGTAGACATTGCCGTAGGCGGTGGCCTGCAGCGCCATGTCCTTCTTCGTGGTGCCCTTGCCGGCCGCGGCGAACTTCGCCACCGCGCCCAGCGGCGTCGACTTCGAGGCCTGGCCGCCGGTGTTGGAGTACACCTCGGTGTCGAGCACCAGCACGTTCACGTTCCGCCCGGAAGCGAGCACGTGGTCGACCCCGGCGGAGCCGATGTCGTAGGCCCAGCCGTCGCCGCCCACGATCCACACCGAGCGGCGCAGCAGGTGGTCGGCCACCGAGCGGAGGTCCTCGACCATCGGTCCCGACATCGTGTCCAGCAGCGCCTTCAGCGCGTCCACCCTGGCCCGCTGCTGGGACAGCTCCGACTCGTACTGCTGCGGCGCGTTGAGGATGGCGTCCACCGTGGCGTCCCCGAGCTCGCTGCGCAGACCCTCCAGGCGGCGGCGCGCGGTCTCGGTGTGCAGGTCGGCCGCCAGGCGCAGGCCCAGCCCGAACTCGGCGTTGTCCTCGAACAGCGAGTTCGACCACGCCGGGCCGCGGCCGTACTTGTTCGACGACCACGGCGTGGTCGGCAGGTTGCCGCCGTAGATCGAGGAGCAGCCGGTGGCGTTGGCCACGGTGGCGCGGCCTCCGAACAGCTGGGTGAGCAGCTTCAGGTACGGGGTCTCGCCACAGCCGGA
This sequence comes from Actinomycetes bacterium, assembly GCA_023460935.1. GTDB lineage: Bacteria > Actinomycetota > Actinomycetes > Propionibacteriales > Propionibacteriaceae > Propionicimonas. The sequence continues at coordinate 31,585 of JAEWOI010000027.1, read as the reverse complement.
GCAGGCGCCGGAGAACTCGAACAGCGGCTCGAGGAACTGGGTGCCGCGGACGTTGGCGAAGTCGACCCTGGACCGGCGGTTGACCGGGATGGTCTCGAAGAAGGCGACGTTCTCCTTCTCCTTGGTGCGGTCGAGCACCGGGGCGAGGTTGATCGCCTTGCGGGCCCCGCCCGAGCCCAGCGGCTTCACCGGGCAGGCCTCGACGCACAGGCCGCAGCCGGTGCAGTCCTCCGCGTACACCTGGAGGGTGTAGCGCGAGCCGGGGAAGCCGGCGGCGTTCAGCGGCGCCGACTGGAAGCTCTCCGGGGCGCCTTCCAGCGCGGACGGGTTGTAGTACTTCGCGCGCAGGACGGCGTGCGGGCAGACGAACGCGCAGTTGCCGCACTGGATGCAGGACTCGGCGTCCCACTCCGCGATCACGTCGGAGATGTTGCGCTTCTCGTACCGAGTGGTCCCGGACGGGTAGGTGCCGTCGACCGGAAGGGCGCTGACCGGGAGGTCGTCGCCCGTGCCGACGAGCATCGATGCGGTCACCCGGCGCACGAACTCGGGGGCGTCGGCCGGCACCGGCGGGATCATCTCCCGTGCCGAGGCGGGAACGGCCGGCACCTCCACCCGGCGCAGCTCGGCCACCGAGGTGTCCACCGCGAACTCGTTCTTGGCCACGACGTCCGCGCCCTTGCGGGCGTAGGTCTTTCGGATCGTCTCCTTGACCTTCTCGATCGCAGCCTCGCGCGGCATCACGTTGCTGATGGCGAAGAAGCAGGTCTGCAGCACGGTGTTCGTGCGCCGGCCCATCCCCGCCTTGCGGGCGACGAGGTTGGCGTCGACCGTCCACAGCTCGATGCCGAGCTCGATGATCCGGCGCTGCATCTGCTCTGGCAGCTGCTCGAACAGCTCCTCTGCCGGGAAGTGGGAGTTGACCAGCAGCACTGTGCCCGGACGGGCGAACTCCAGCACGTCCACCCGCTCGAGGATCGACCAGTGGTGGCAGCCGATGAAGCCGGCCTGGTGCACCAGGTAGGGCGCCTCGATCGGCTTGGGGCCGAAGCGCAGGTGGGAGACGGTGCGCGAGCCGGACTTCTTGGAGTCGTAGACGAAGTAGCCCTGCGCGTAGGTGCCCGGGATCGAGCCGAGGATCTTGATCGTGTTCTTGTTGGCGCCGACGGTGCCGTCGGAGCCGAGCCCGTAGAACACCGCGCGCACGGTGGCCGGGTCCTCGATGTCGAGGCCGGCGTCGTAGGGCAGGGACGTCATCGTGACGTCGTCGTTGATGCCGATCGTGAACCTCGGCCGCGGGGACGGCAGCGCCAGCTCGGCGTAGATGCCGGCGACCATGCCCGGGGTGAACTCCTTGCTGGACAGGCCGTAGCGCCCGCCGATCACGGTTGGCATCTGCCGGGCACCGGCAGCAGCGGCCTCGCCCAGCGCAGCGGTCACGTCCAGGAAGAGCGGCTCACCGCCGGAACCGGGTTCCTTGGTGCGGTCGAGCACGGCGATCCGGGTTGCCGAGGCCGGGATCGCAGCGAGGATCTCGGCGGCGGGGAACGGCCGGTACAGCCGCAGCTGCAGCACGCCGACCTTCTCGCCGGTCGCTACCAGGTGGTCGACGGTCTGGCGGACGGTCTGGCCGCCGGAGCCCATGATGATCGTCACGCGGTCGGCGTCCGGAGCGCCGTGGTACTCCACCAGGCCGTAGCGCCGGCCGGTGAGCCCGGCGAAGGCCTCCATCGCCTCGGCGACGATGCCGGGCACCGCCGCGTAGTAGGGGTTCACGGTCTCGCGGGACTGGAAGTAGGTGTCCGGGTTCTGCGCCGTGCCGCGGATGTAGGGGTGCTCCGGGGACAGTGCGCGGCGGCGGTGCTCGCGCACCAGCGACTCCGGCACCAGGGTGCGCAGGTCGTCGTCGCTCAGCCGCTCCACCACGTTCACCTCGTGGCTGGTGCGGAAGCCGTCGAAGAAGTGCACGAACGGCACCCGGGAGCGCATGGTGGCCAGCTGGGAGATCGCGGCGAAGTCGTGCGCCTCCTGGACCCCTGCCGAGCAGAGCATCGCGAAGCCGGTCTGCCGCACGGCCATGACGTCCTGGTGGTCGCCGTAGATGCTGAGGCCCTGCGCAGCCAGCGAACGGGCTGCGACGTGCAGCACGGTGGAGGTGAGCTCACCGGCGATCTTGTACATGTTCGGGATCATCAGCAGCAGGCCCTGGGAGGCGGTGAAGGTGGTGCTCAGCGCACCGCCCTGCAACGCGCCGTGCAGCGCGCCGGCCGCACCCCCCTCCGACTGCATCTCGACCACCGTCGGCACCAGGCCGTACACGTTCGGCTTGCCCTGCGCCGACCACTCGTCGGCCAGCTCGGCCATCGTGGACGACGGGGTGATCGGATAGATGCTGCACAGCTCGTTCAGCCGGTACGCGACCGAGGCCGCGGCCTCGTTGCCGTCGATGATGACGCGGCGCTGTACTGAGCTTGTCGAAGTGCTCATCACTTCTCCTCAATCATCTCGATGGCGTGCACGGGGCACTGCTCGTAGCAGGTGGCGCAGCCGGTGCACTTGTCGTAGTCGAACCGGTAGCGGAACCCCGTGCCGAGCTTGATCACCGCGTCCTCCGGGCAGGCGCCGAGGCAGCCGTCACACTCGAAGCAGTTGCCGCAGGAGAGGCAGCGGGCCGCCTCGACGTGGGCCTGCTCGTCGGTGAGCCCGCCGACGATCTCGTCGAAGTCGGTGATCCGCTCCGAGGGCTCGAGCTCGGGCTGCGTGGTGCGGCGGGCGTCGCCGAAGTACCACAGGTGCAGCTTGTCGAAGTCGGCCAGGTCGTGCTTGGGGCGGGTCAGCGCCTCGCGGTGGGCGAGCCAGGCGTCGATCTGCATCGCTGCGCGCTTGCCATGGCCGACGCCGATGGTCACCGTCCGCTCCGATGGGACGGCGTCGCCGCCGGCGAAGATGCCGGGCACGTCGGTCATCAGCGTGCGCGGGTCGACCTGCACCACGTCGTGGTCGAAGTGCATGCCGGGAATGCGCCGCAGGAAGTTGGAGTCGGCCTCCTGGCCGAGGGCGAGGATGACGGTGTCGGCCTGCAGCTTCTCGTACCGGCCCGTGCCGCGGGCGCGGCCGTTCTCGTCCAGCTCCATGATCTCGACGGTGAGGTCTTCCTCCTCCACCGAGCTGATCGTGCGCAGCCAGTTCATCTTCACGCCCTCGCGCAGCGCGCCCTCGCGCTCCTCGGCGTGGGCCGGCATCTGCTCCTCGGTGCGCCGGTAGACGATGATCGACTCCTCTGCGCCCAGCCGGCGGGCCACTCGGGCGGCGTCCATCGCAGTGTTGCCGCCGCCGTACACGGCGACCTTGCGGCCGATCATCGGCCGCTCACCGGAGGCGACGTCGCGCAGGAAGCTGACCGCGTCGACGATCTTGGACGCGTCGCGGTTGGGGATGTCCACCCGCTTGGACAGGTGGGCGCCGATCGCGACGAACGCAGCCTCGAACCCGCCCTCGGCCTGGTCGGCCATCAGGTCCTTGACGGTGTAGTTGGTCACGATCCGGACCCCGAGGTCGGTCAGCCGCGCGATCTCGGCGTCCAGCACGTTGCGGGGCAGCCGGTACTCGGGGATGCCGTAGCGCATCATTCCGCCGGGCTGGGGGGAGGAGTCGCGGATCTCCACCTCGTGGCCCATCTTGGCCAGCTGGTAGGCGGCGCTCAGCCCGGAGGGTCCGGCTCCGACGACCAGGATGCGGCGCCCGGAGGAGAAGCGGGGCTTCTCGAACGTCCAGCCCTTCTCGATGGCCAGGTCGCCGAGGTAGCGCTCAACGGAGTGGATGGAGACGGCGCCGTCGAGCTCGATCCGGTTGCAGGCGGTCTCGCAGGGGTGGTAGCAGACCCTGCCGTGGATGGCGGGGAACGGGTTGTTGCGCACCAGCTCGCGCCAGGCCGCCTCCTCAGCCCCGGCCTTGACCAGCCGCAGCCACTCCTGGATGTTCTCCCCTGCCGGGCAGGCGTTGTTGCACGGCGGGAGCAGGTCAACATAGATGGGCATCCGGGTGCGTACTGGAGCTACGCGTCCACCCTCGACGGCGAGGTCCGGAAGCCCAGTGATATCGCGGGCCATGGGGCCACCTTCACTGGTATTCGGGGGTTTGCGGGGCACAATCTACCGCGCCGTGGACGTGGTTGTTGACAAGGGCATTTAAGTCATGCCTGGCGCACCAAAAAGGAGCCGGCGGGAGCGGTTCGCGGCGGCATTTCGCAGCACTTGGGGAATTGCCGTGGGCGTACCGCCGCGCGGGTGGCGGGTGCTAGCTTGGCCGCAGCACGACCACCCACGGATCGGCAACAGCCATGCCCGTCGACGCCACCCCCGGCGCGGCCGCCTGGTTCCGGCGGCTCATCCCGATTCCGGCTGCGCCGCGGGCGCGGCCCCGTCCGGCTGCTGGACGGGTGGAGGCGCTGGAGCGGCTGGCCACGCTGGCCGCGGCGGACGCGGCGATCCCGGAGGCCACCCGCTCGCGCTTCCTCGAGCCGTCCGGGCAGGCGCTGGCGACGATCGTCATCTGGCACGGCTTCACGAACGCTCCGTCGCAGTTCCACGCCGTCGCCGAGCAGTTGTGCGCTGCCGGCTACCGGGTGCTGTTGCCCCGGATGCCGTACCACGGCCTGCCGGACGTGCTGAACCGGGAGCTCAGCCAGCTCACTCCGGGGCAGCTCTCCGACCAGGTGGACCAGTGCATCGACATCGCGGCCGCGTTCGGCGACCCGGTGTGGGTTGCCGGGCTGTCCGCAGGGGCGAACCTGGCCGGCTGGGCCGCCGCCCGGCGTGCCGAGGTGCGCCGGCTGGTGCTCGCCGCCCCGCTGGCCGCACCGGTGGGGTTCCCGCTGCCGCTGGTGCGGCTGCTGGTGCGCTTCCCCCGGCTGGTCGGCGCCTACTGGTGGTGGGACCCGCGCAAGAAGGCGGAGCTCGGCCACAGCCCTTACGCCTACCCGGGCTTCCCGATCCCGGGGCTGATGCCGTACCTGCACCTGTCGGAGGCGATGATCGAGCACTCGGTCGACGTCGGGCACCGCCTGGAGCGGGTGGTCCTGACCACGAACCCCGGCGACTTCGCGATCCGCAAGGACGTCGCCCGCGCCTTCGCCGCCGAGGTCTTCGCGCCGCGGTCGGACTACTACGCCGAGGCGTTGCTCGACCCGGCCCTGAAGTGGATGCACGACTTCGTCGACCCCTGGTCGCCGGGGGCGGGCAGCACCGAGCAGGTGGTCGCGATCCTGCTGGCCTGCTTCGGCGCGGCCGAGGACCTCAGCGCTGGCGGGGTGTTGGTGCCGCCGCTGCCCGAACAGTGATCCCGCCTACCGGGCAGTCGTAACTTCCGTAGATGGCCGGCTATCTGGCGGTACCGTGGATGCCGACCTGTGACAAGTGAGGAGCGTGCCGGCATGACCCAAGTCCTGATTTGGGCGGCCACCGTTCCGGTCTCCGGATTGTTCGCCTGGGCGGCATGGAAATGGCCGGTTATGCCGGTCCGGATCGCCGCCGCCGCACTGTTCGCCGCACTGTGGATAGGCGCCCTGTGGTTCGCCAACATGGATGTGGTGTGGCGGATCACCATGCCGGTCGTGATGGTGGCCGCAATGCTGGTTCTGCTTGTGAAGCGGTCACGAAACCACAGCGCAACCACCGCCTGACCCGACGCGCGCGCTATGCAGTCGCGGGATCCTGGGCCTGGTCCTCCTCTTGGGCCGCGTTCTCGATCGCCCACCTCACCGAGGCCTGGGTGCAGCCGGCCGCCCTGGCGATCGTCTCCTCGTCCGCGCCGGCCCGCGCTGCGGCCACGATCGCCCGGTCGCGCCGCGCGCGTTCGGCAGAGAGGACGGCCTGCCGGTTGCCGGCCGGCAGGGCGCCCGTGTCATCGGTTGCCACGGCTTCCAGTTGCTGCTGCGACTGCCGGACGTGTTCGAGTGCTTCGTCGATGCCCATGCCCACCGGCCCCCTGATCCGCTGACGTCGGGACTCCGCACCGGGCCCCTACCTGGATAACCGCCGGCGGGCACCCGGAAGTTTCGGGGCCGGGCGATCAGGATGTGGCGGCCGGCCGGCCGGCACAGGCCTGGCAGAGGCCGAAGAACTCCAGCTCGTGGTCGATCTCGGCGAAGCCGTGGCTGGCTGCCAGGGCGCGGACGTGCTGCTCCAGTTCCGGGATCGTCACCTCGACCGCCCGCCCGCAGCTGCGGCAGATCAGGTGGTGGTGGTGGCCGGGTGAGCAGGTGCGGTAGGCCACCTGGCCGTCCGGGGTGCGCACCACGTCCAGTTCACCGGAGCCGGTCATGGCCTGCAGCGTGCGGTACACCGTGGCCAGCCCGACACCGGAGCCGTCGTGCCGCATCCGGTCGTGGATCTCCTGGGCAGTGGCGAACGTGGCCAGCTGTTCCACCGCGGAGCGGATCTCGGCGCGTTGCCGGGTCTGCCGTGGCGCAGCCCGTCCCGGTCCGGCCTCAGTGCTCGTCATAGTGGTCTCCGTGGGCTGCGTGCCGGTGGCCGTCGTGGACGTAGTCGACGTGCCCGGCGTGCTGGACGGCGAGGTGCCCGCAACCCGGCTCATGCGCGTGTGGGTGGGTCTCGGCGACGTCGTGGCCGGGCGCCGGGACGTCGTCGGCGGCCTCGATGATCGGCCGGTGCCGGGCCTGCAGCAGGCGCGAGGCCGGCCAGCTGAGCGCGAACACCACGATCGCGATCACCACGATCAGCGAGCCCGGAGCGGTGTTCAGGTAGAACGAGCCGACCGTGCCGCTGACCGCGGCCAGCGCGCCGAGCGCCATCGCTGCGAACAGGCCGTTGCGGAAGCCGGTGACCAGGTGGTTGGCGGTGGCCACCGGCACCACCATCAGGGCGCTAACCAGCAGCAACCCGACCGTGCGCATCGAGACGGTGACGGTGATCGCGGCCAGCCCGACGACGGCGATGTTGAGCAGCCGTACCCGCAGCCCGATCGAGCGTGCGAACGGCTCGTCCGCGCACACCGCGAACAGCTGCGGCAGCAGGCCGATCGCAACTCCCAGCACCACCAGGCCGAGCCCGGAGATGAGCCACAGGTCGCCGGCGCTGACGGTGAGCAGCGAGCCGAACAGGTAGTTCGACAGGACCCCGGTGCCCTGGCCCGCCAGGCCGGCCAGCAGCAGGCCGCCCGAGAGTCCGCCGTAGAACAGGATCGCCAGGCCCACGTCACCGGTGGCCCGGCCCGACTCGCGCAGCAGCTCGATCCCGATCGAGCCCGCGACGCAGATCAGCACGGCCAGCGGCAGCGGGGCGGTGCCGGTGAGGATCGCCAGCCCGACACCGGCGACGGCGAGGTGGCCCAGGCCGTCGCCGAGCAGGCTCAGCCGTCGCTGCACCAGGTAGGTGCCGATCGCCGGCGCGGTCACGCCGGTGACCAGGGCGGCCAGCAGCGCGCGTTGCATGAACTCGAGGGCCAGCCAGTCCATCAGCCGGCCTCCAGCCCCGTGTGGTGGGGAGTCGGCGGTTCCACCTCACCGACCTCGTGGCCGCCGTGGGCGGCCCGGTGGCCGTCGTGGTCGTGCTCGTGGTGGCTGTAGCCGGGGGGCATCACGCGCCCGTCGGCCAGGATGATGCTGCGGTCGATCAGGTCGCGGAACCCGCCGAGTTCGTGCAGCACCATCACCAGCGTGCGGCCGGAGGCCTTCAGCCGGCCGGCCACGCCGGCCAGCAGCCCCTGGGTGACGCGGTCTACGCCGGCCAGCGGCTCGTCCCACAGCATCAGGTCGGCCCCGGTGGCCAGCGCGCGGGCGATCAGCACCCGCTGCTGCTGGCCACCGGAGAGCCTGACGAAGGGGTAGCGGGCGCGGTCGGCGAGCCCTACCTCGGCCAGCGCCCCGGTCACGGCTGCCCGGTCGGCTGCGGTCTGCGGCAGGAACGGCCGGCGCCGGGCCAGCCGTCCGCTGGCCACGACCTCGCGGGCGGTCGCCTGCTGGACGAGGATGCCGCTGCGCTGGGGCACGTAGCCGATCCGAGCCCAGTTCCCGAACCGGGCCAGCGGGGTGCCGAACAGCTCGATCGAGCCCCGGTGGGGCACCAGGCCGAGCAGGGCCCGCAGCAGGGTGGTCTTCCCCGAGCCGTTGTTGCCGAGCAGCGCGACCACCTCGCCCTCGCTGATGGCCAGCGACGCACCGCGCACGATCGGGACACCGCCGAGCACCACGTCCACCGACTCCGCCCGGATGGCGAGGTCGGTGGCCGGCTCGGGCCGTCCGGTCAGCCGCACTGGTTGGCCGCCTGCAGGGCGGTGGCGTTCGCGCGCATGACCTCAAGGTAGTCCGTGCCGCGGGACTCGGGCGTGATCCCCTCGATGGGGTCGAGCACGTCCGTCCGCAGCCCGAGGTCACCGGCGATCGACTGGGACACCACCGGCGAGACCAGGGTCTCGAAGAAGATCGTCGTCACCCCCTCGTCGCGTGCGATGCGCTGCACCTCGGCGATCCGGGCAGCAGTTGGTTCCACGTCCGGCTCCAGGCCGCGGATGCCCACCTGGGTGAGCCCGTAGCGGGCGGCGAAGTAACCGAACGCCTCGTGCGAGGTGATGAAGGTGTCGATGCGGCAGCCCGCCAGGGAGGCCTTGATGCCGGTGTCGAGGGAGGTCAGGTCGGCCACCAGGGCTTCCGCGTTCGCGCTGAACTGGGCTGCTGCCTCCGGCCTGGCCTCGGCCAGTGCGTCCCGGACGTGTTCTGCGACCGCGGCCAGGTTGGTCGGGTCCTGCCAGGTGTGGGGGTCGGTGGCGCCGTGGTCGTGCTCGTCCTCACCCTCGTGCTCCTCCTCACCCTCGTGGTGCTCCTCCTCCCCGGCTGCGGGCAGCAGGGTGAGGAAGGCTGCGGTGTCCACCACGCGCCTGGCCGGCACCTGCTGCAGGGCGACGTCCACCGCGGGCTGGAAGCCCGCCTGGTAGACCAGCAGGTCGGCCTCGGCCAGCAGCGCCACCTGCTGTGGCGTCAGTTCCAGGTCGTGCGGTTCCGCTCCGGGCCTGGTCAGGCTCTCCACCTCGACCAGGTCGCCGCCCACCCGCTCGGCCACGAACTGGAACGGGTAGAACGCCGCGGCCACGCGCAGCCGCGTCGAGGACGGGTCGCCGCCCTGTTCTCCTGCCGGGGCTGCGCAGCCCGCCAACGCGGCCAGCACGGCAAGGGAGAGGACAGCACGCCAGATCTTCATGACAATCATTCTCATCTAGCCGAAGGTTGGTGTCAAACCAGGGTGACCGTCCGGTCGCAGCGGGCGACCACCGCCGGGTCGTGGGTGATCACGAGCAGGGGCTGGCCGGCGCTGGTGGCCCAGATGTCGTCCAGCAGCGCGGTGGCTGTGGCGGTGTCCAGGTGCTCCGTGGGCTCGTCCAGCACCAGCACCTGGTAGTCGCCGACGAAAAGCCGAGCGAGCGCGACGCGACGGGCCTCGCCACCGGAGAGGGTCTCGCCCGCCTCGCCGACCTGCCGGCCGGGATCCAGTGCGAGGCCGTCCCGCTGCAGTGCGTTCGCGATGTCGCCCGCAGAGGCGTCGCGGTCGCCGATCCGGACGTTCTCGGCGATCGTCGTGGTGAAGATGTGCGCGTCCTGGGCGAGGTAGCCCACCCGGCCGCGCACCTCGACGGTGCCGCCGCGGGCGGGGATCAGCCCGAGGATGGTGGCCGCGACCGTGGTCTTGCCCACCCCGCTGGCGCCGACCAGGGCCACCTTCTCACCCGGCCGCACGCTGAGGGTGAGGCCAGCGACCACGGGCGGCGAGCCCGGCCAGCCGGCGGCGAGCCCGTCCAGCTCCAGCCCCGGCACCGCCACCGGCAGGTCGCTGCCGGGGCGGTCGCCGGCGCCGACCGGTTCAGCCTCGAGCAGCTCACCCACCCTGGCGAGGGCGGTGCGTGCGCGGGTACGGGTCTGGGCGGAGAGGATCAACGCGGACAGGGCCTCATGGAGCGCCAGCGGGGTGAGCACTGCCACGGCGAGCAGCACCGGAGCCAGCGTGCCGGCGCTGACCTGGGCGCCGGCGATGGCCAGGGCTGCGATCACGGCCACCCCAGCGGCCAACACCTGGGCCGCTGAGCCCAGCCCGCGGACCCATGCCGAGCGGGCTGCGGCGCGGCTGAGATCGGCGTCGATGGCGGCGACCCCGGCCAGCCGCTGCTCGGCGGCGCCGTAGGCCACCAGGTCGCCGGCTGCGCGGGCGAGCTCACGGGTGGCGTCGGCCAGCCGGCCGCGCAACGGCAGGGCAACAGCGTCGGCACGAGCCGAGGCGGTGCGGGCCAGCCACGGGACGACGAGGGCGGCGGCCACCGAGGTGGCCAGCAGCACGGCTGCCGAGCCGGGTGAGAACACGGCGATGGCTGCCGCCGTGACCGCCACGACCCCGGCGGCGGAGGCGAACGGGATCCACACCCGCACCACCAGGTCCTGGATCGCCTCGACGTCGGCGATCACGCGGGTGAGCAGGTCGCCGCGCCGCCGTCCGAGCAGTGTCGTGCGCGCCAGCCGGGCGTAGGTCTCCAGCCGCAGGGCGGACTGCAGCCGCAGCGCCACGTCGTGGCCGACCAGCCGCTCGAGGTAGCGGAACACCCCCCGCGAGATGCCGAAGAACCGGACGCCGACCGCGCCGGCCTGGAGGTAGAGCACCGGCGGCAGCTCTGCTGCGCGCGACAGCAACCAGGCCGAGACCGCCATCAGGGCCACCGAGGCTCCAGTGGCTGCGAAGGCCAGCAGGATCGCCAGAGCCAGCCGTCCCCTGGCCCCGGGGACGGCGTCGAACAGCCGCCGCAGCAGGGGCGCGTCTGCCTGGGAGCTGGTCTCGGCCGTTCGGGACGCACGCGCTCGTTCCTCCCGGGCGCTCCTCTGGGAGCGACCATCCGACGCCTCCAGTTCCTGCGCAACGCCGGGTGTTCCCGGCTGGCCCTGCGGAGCGGGCGTGAGCGTGCGGACGCGTGCGGCGCGAACGGCCGCCGCCACCTCCGGCGGAGGATCGATGCGCACCACCCGGTCGGCGGCGGCGAGCACAGCGGGCCGGTGGCTGACCACGAGCACTGCCACGCCGAGGCCGCGCAGGCTGCGCAGCAGTTCGGCCTCGGTGTCGGCGTCCAGCCCGGCGGTGGGCTCGTCCAGCACGAGCAGCCGGGCCCGGCCCAGCGTCACCCGCAGCAGGGCCCGCGCGACGGCGATCCGGCGCCGTTCGCCGGCCGAGACGCCCTCGGCCTCGTCACCGATTCCCTGCGCCAGCGGCAGGCTGCCCGCGCCGGCCCTGCGCAAGGCGTCCGCGATGGCGGCATCGCTGGCCCTCGGGAAGCCGAGGCGGACGTTGTCCGCGACGGTGCCCGACACCAGGCCCGGCTGCTGCCCGACGAACGCGATCCGCTCCCGCCAGCCGGTAGCCGTCCCGACCGGACGGCCCGCGAGCAGCACCTCGCCGCCGCTGGGGGCGAGGAAGCCGAGCACTGCGTTGAGCACCGTGGTCTTGCCAGCCCCGCTGGGGCCGGCCAGCGCGACCACCTCGCCGGCGCCGACGTCGAAGCTGAGCGGGGCGAGCGCCGGGGCCGTCGCTCCCGGATAGGTGTGCGTGAGTTGGCGGATGCTCAGCAGGCTCCCGTCCCCCGGCACGTCGGCCCCCGGCTGCGCCGGCTCGCGCCGTGCCGGCTCGCGCTGCGCCGCCGCCGGCCCGTCGATCAGCGCGAAGGCCTGGTCGACAGCCGCCAGTCCGTCCGCTGCGTCGTGGTAGTGCACGCCCACCTGGCGCACCGGCAGGTAGGCCTCCGGCGCCAGGATCAGCACGAACAGGGCTGTGGCCAGGTCGAGGTCGCCGAAGACCACCCGGAAGCCGACGGTGACGGCGATCACCGCCACGCTGAGGGTGGCCAGCAGTTCCAGCACCAGGGCGGAAAGGAACGAGACCCGCAGTGTGCGCATGGTCTCGACGCTGTGCCTGGTCTCGGTGAGCTGCAGCCCCCTGGCCTGCGCCCGGGCCCTGCCGAACACCTGCAGCGTCGGCAGCCCTGCGATCAGGTCGGCGAAGTGGTTGGCCAGCCGGGTCTGCACAGCCCACCGCCGCCGGGTGACGGCCTCGGTGGTCCACCCGACGAGCGCAAGGAACACCGGGATCAGCGGCAGTGTGACCGCGAGGATCACCGCGGACGTGAGGTCTGCGCTGAGCACCGCCGCGGCGATCACCAGCGGCACGGTGACCGCCAGCAGGAGCTGCGGGAGGTACTTGGCGAAGTAGCCGTCCAGCCCGTCGAGGCCCTGGGTGACCAGGTTCACCAGGGCACCGGAGGACGTCTGGTCGAGCGGGCGCTGCAGCCGGGCAGCCAGCACGTCGCGCCTGAGCTGGGACTTCACCCGCGCGGACGTGCGCTGCCCGAGCCACTCGTTGGCCCAGGCCAGCAGGGCCTTCAGCCCGAACACAACGGCCAGGCCGCCGGCAGCCCAGCCGAGCGTGTCGAGCCGTCCGGTGGCGAAGATGTCGGCCACCGAGCGCGACAGCAGCCACGCCTGACCGAGCGTGAGGACAGCGGTGGCGCTGCCCACCGCGACGCCCGCGGCCAGGTAGCCCCTGGTCGCGCGGGCCCTGCGGAGGAGGCGCGGGTCTACCGGCCCCGCCATCAGCCAGCTAGCGCTGGCTCGGCCGGCTCCTCGTCCGGCATGTTCTCCACGCCGAGGCGGCGGCGGAACACCCAGTAGGTCCAGGCGGTGTAGGCCAGGACGATCGGGACGAAGATGACTGCGGCCACGGTCATCAGGGTCAGCGTGAACTCGGTGGACGCTGCCGTGGAGACGTTCAGCGGCGACTCCAGCGCCCCGCCGGCGTCACGGAAGCCGAGGCCGGGCCACATCGTGGCGAAGACGCCGACGGCGACGAACAGGATCGTGGCCGCGGTGGAGATGAAGGCCAGCCCGTCGCGTCTCCTGGTGATGAACCACCAGCCGGCCACCAGGCCGGCGGCGGCCAGCACCAGCAGCGCCCAGCCCAGCCAGCCCACCGGGTGCACCAGCGCGTTGGACAGCACGAGGTAGACCGCGCCGCCGCCGATCGCGACCAGGCCGACCTTTCCTGCGAAGGCCTTCGCACGCTCGTGCAGTTCGCCCTTGGTCTTGAGCGCGAGGTAGATCGAGCCGTGGAACAGGAACAGCACCACCAGCACCACGCCCCCGAGCAGCCCGAACGGGCTGAACAACTGCAGCAGGTAGGGGCTCGGGGTGAGCACGAACAGCGAAGAGCCGCTCGCAGCCGGTGCCACCGGAAGGCCGATGATGAAGTTGGCGAAGGCCACGCCGAACACCAGCGAGACCACGAAGGAGCCGATGCAGGCCATCCAGTCGAACGCGCGACGCCACTTCGCCTCGGGGTGCTTGGAGCGGTACTCGAACGCCACCCCGCGGACGATCAGGCCCACCAGCACGAGGAACAGCGGCAGGTACAGCCCGGAGAACAGGGTGGCGTACCAGCCGGGGAAGGCGGCGAAGGTCGCACCGCCGGCGGTGAGCAGCCAGACCTCGTTGCCGTCCCACACCGGCCCGATGGTGTTGACGATGACCCGCTTCTCCTTCTCGTTCCTGCCGAGGAACGGGATCAACATGGCCACGCCGTAGTCGAAGCCTTCGAGTACCAGGTAGCCGATCCACAGCACGGCGATCAGGACGAACCACAGCGTCTGCAGGACGGTCGGGTCGATGGCCAGGGCGATCATGTTCTGGGCCTCTCAGTACGCGAAGGACAGGGGGGCGTCGTCGTCGGTGAGCACCTTGGGCTCAACGACGTCGGGCAGCCCGAGCTTGATGTAGTGCAGCAGCAGCCGCACCTCGACGACGGCGAGCGCACCGTAGATCAGGGTGTAGAGCACCATCGTCGCGCCCACTTCGAAGGCGCTGACGCCGGGCGAGGCCGCCGACATCGTGGGCAGCACGCCGTAGACGATGAACGGCTGGCGGCCCATCTCGGTGAAGATCCAGCCCATCGAGTTGGCGAACAGCGGTGCCAGCGGGGCGGTCAGCATCAGCGCGGTCCACAGCGGGCCGCCCTTCGGCGTGCCGCCCTTGCGGAGCGTCCACAGCGCGAAGGCGCCGATCGCCATGGCCAGGAAGCCCAGGCCCATCATCAACCGGAACGTCCAGTACGTGACCGGGATGTTGGGGGTCCAGTCGTCCACGCCTACGGCCTGCAACCGCTCTGCGGCCTCGCGCTGCAGGACGACGTCGGAGTTGGTGAAGCCTTCGGTCTCCATCTTGACGACCAGGTCGTTGATGCCCACCACCTTGCCGTCCCAGGTGCCGGTGGCGAGGAACGAGAGCACGGCCGGCACCTTGATCGAGAAGACCTCCTGAGTGCCGTCGAGGGTGCCGATGGTGAGGATCGAGAACGAAGCGCCGCCGGTGCCGGGCCCGCCCTCGGTCTCCCACAACGCCTCGGCAGCAGCCATCTTCATCGGCTGGACGTCGGTCATGATCTTGCCCTGGATGTCACCGGTGACCAGGGAACCGAAGCCGGCGGCGATCAGCACCCAGGCGCCGAACTTCATCGCCCAGCGGTGGGCGGCGGCGTCCTTCTCCTTGCGCTCGCTGTCGGGGTTGCGCAGCTTGGCCAGGTGCCAGCCGGCGACGCCCATGACCAGCCCGCCGGCGGTCATGTAGGCGGCGGTGAGCACGTGCGGCAGCGTGATGAGTGCCACCGGGTTGAGCAGCACGTCGAGCAGGGAGGTCATCTCGGCGCGGTCGGTGTCCGGGTTGAAGCGGGCGCCCACCGGGTTCTGCATCCAGGAGTTGGCGGCGAGGATGAACACCGCGGAGACCATGGTGCCGATGGCGGCCAGCCAGATCGTCATCAGGTGCACCTTCTTCGGCAGGCGGTCCCAGCCGAAGATCCACAGCCCGAGGAACACCGACTCGAGGAAGAACGCCAGCAGCGCCTCCAGCGCGAGCGGGGCGCCGAAGATGTCGCCGACGAAGCGGGAGTACTCGCTCCAGTTCATCCCGAACTGGAACTCCTGCACGATGCCGGTGACGACACCCATGGCGAAGTTGATCAGGAACAGCTTGCCGAAGAACTTGGTGAGCCGGAGCTGCTGCTCGTTGCCGGTGCGCACCCAGATGGTCTGCATCACCGCCACCAGCAGCGACAGCGCGATGGTGATCGGGACGAAGAAGAAGTGGTACACGGTTGTGATGCCGAACTGCCATCTGGCAAGGGTTTCCGCGCTCATGAACCGGAATCTACTACTGGCTGTCGTAGTCTGCAATGAGTGTTCTAGCATGGTCGGCGTGGCGGTGACCGGTGAGCTGGAGCAGGCGGTGATGGACATTCTGTGGTCCAGCCCGGCTCCGCTGTCGGTGCGCGACGTGCACGACCAGCTGTCGTTCGACCGCGAACTGGCCTACACGACGGTGATGACCGTGCTGGACCGGCTGGCAAGGAAGGGCCTGCTGCTGCGCCGGCTGGACGGCCGGGCCTGGCTCTACCGGCCGGCCCGCAGCCGGGCAGCCGAAGTGTCTGCTGAGGTGCTCGAACTCCTGGCCAGGCTCTCGGGGGACGAGCGGCGCGAGGTGCTGGCGACGATCAGCGCGGCCCCTGCCCCCTGAGCGCCGGCAGCGCTCACTGCTCCAGCAGCCGCCCGGCCACCGTGCCGAGTTCCGGATCGGCCACCACCTGCTCCAGCAGCTGACGGGCCGGCGCGCCGAGCTCGCCCAGCGCGAGCAGCGCGGCCAGCCGCACCCGCTGGTCGCCGTCCGCCAGTGCTGCGGCGAGAGCCGACCGGACACCCGCGGCGTCGGCCTCGTCGAGCCGCGTGCCACTGCCCACCCGGCCGAGCACCTCTGCGGCCTGTGCCCTCGCTGCCGCCCCGCCGCTGCCGAGCACCTCGAGCGCGGGCGCCACCGCTGCCGTCCCCAGCGCGGCCAGGGCGTCGACCACGTCCGCTGCCTGGGTGCTGGCGGAGCCGAGCAGGCCGGCGAGGGGGCGAGCAGCGGTGGGCGAACCCAGGCGGCCCAGCGCGTCCACCGCCGTGGCGACGACGGCCGGGTCGGGGTCGTCCAGCCGCGCAACCAGGTCGGCCACCGCTGCGGGGTCGCCGAGCTTGCCCAGCAGCCTGACCAGCGCCGCGCGCAGCTGCGGGTCGGGGTCCTCGTGCAGCCGTGGGACGGCCGCGGCGGCGGCGTCGGGCTGCTGGGCCAGCGCCCACACCAGCACGTCCCGCACCGCCGGCTCGGTCTCGGCAGCCAGGGCCGCGACCAGGTCAGGGGTGGTGCTGCCCGGCGACTGCAGCGCAGCCCGCAGCCGCACCGCCGGGTCGGGGTGGGCGAGCCGCTGCGTGAGGGCGATGGCAGCCAGCACGTCGTCCCAGCTGCGCTCGGTGGCGCCGGCGAGGTTGCGCAGGCGGTCGGCGAGGGTGCGCTCGGCCGCGATCCGCTCCTCCAGGTGGGCGAGGTGGGAGCGCAGGGTCGCGCTGGCGTCCAGTTCAGGATCGGCGAGCGCGGTGCCGATCTCCGGCAGGGCGAGCCCTAGGGCCTTCAGGCTCTGGATCTGCAGCAGGCGCACCAGGTCGGCCTCGGTGTAGAGCCGGTAGTCGCCCCAGCTGCGCTCGCTGGGCACCAGCAGGCCGAGGTCATCGTAGTGCCGCAGGGTGCGCCGGGTGAGCCCGGTGCGCTCCGCCACCTCCCCGATTCGCCACGTCCGGGTCATTCCGGGAGCCTAGCGGCGCTCAGGCCGCGTCGTCCTCGGCTGTGATCGCCGCAGCGAACTGCGCCTGGTAGAGGCGGTGGTAGTGGCCGTGGGCGGCCATCAGGGCGTCGTGGTCGCCCTGCTCGACGATGGCTCCGTCCTCCATCACCAGGATCACGTCGGCGTCGCGGATGGTCGAGAGCCGGTGGGCGATCACGAACGACGTCCGTTCGGCCCGCAGCCGGTGCATCGCGCGCTGCACGAGCAGCTCGGTCCGGGTGTCCACCGACGAGGTGGCCTCGTCCAGGATCAGCAGGGACGGGTCGGAGAGGAACGCGCGCGCGATCGTGATCAACTGCTTCTCCCCGGCGGAAAGGTTGGAGGCCTCCTCGTTGATCACCGTCTCGTAGCCGTCCGGCAGCGAGTGGACGAACCGGTCGACGTAGGCGGCGCTGGCCGCGGCCTGGATCTCGGCGTCGGTCGCGCCCTCCCGGCCGTAGGCGATGTTGTCGCGGATCGTCCCGCCGAACAGCCAGGTGTCCTGCAGCACCATCCCGATCTGCTCGCGCAGCACCCGCCTGGGCACGGTGGCGATGTCCACGCCGTCGAGGGTGATCCGGCCGCCCTGCAGGTCGTAGAACCTCAGGATCAAGTTCACCAGGGTGGTCTTGCCGGCGCCGGTCGGGCCGACGATCGCCACCGTGGAACCGGGCTCGGCCACCAGGGACAGGTCGGTGATCAGTGGCCGCTCCGGGGTGTAGGCGAAGGTCACGTGCTCGAACGCCACCCTGCCCCTGGTCGGGGCCAGCGAGCCGCCGGCCTCGGGCGGCTCCTCCTCGGCGTCCAGCACCTCGAACACGCGCTCGGCGGACGCGACGCCGGACTGCAGCAGGTTGGCCATGGACGCCAGCTGGGTGATCGGCTGGGTGAAGGTGCGCGAGTACTGGATGAACGCCTGCACCGCGCCGAGGCCGAGCGTGCCCGCCGCCACCTGGAGACCGCCGACCACGGCGATCACGACGTAGTTCAGGTTCCCGACGAAGAACATCACCGGCATGATGATCCCGGAGATGAACTGGGCCCCGAACGAGGCATCGAACAGCTCGGAGTTCTTCTCGGCGAACGTCGCCGCCACCTCACGGCGCCGGCCGAAGACCTTCACCAGGTCGTGGCCGGTGTAGGCCTCCTCGATCTGGCTGTTCAGCTCACCGGTCGACTTCCAGGTCTTGGCGAACAGCTTCTGCGACCGCTTGCCGATCACCATCGTCAGCGCCATTGCCACCGGGATCGTGACCAGCGCGATTCCGGCGAGCAGCGGCGAGACGTAGAACATCATCACCAGCACGCCGATCAGGGTGAACAGGTTGGTGAGCACCTGCGCGAGGGTCTGCTGCAGCGACTGGGCGACGTTGTCCACGTCGTTGGTCACCCGGCTGAGCAGCTCGCCGCGGGGCTGGGAGTCGAAGTACCGCAGCGGCAGCCTGGTCAGCTTCTCGCTCACCTCGGCCCGCATCCGGTAGACCGAGCGCTGCACGATGCCGTTGATCATCCAGCCGCTCGCCCAGGCGAACACCCCGGCCACGACGTAGAGCGCCAGCACCAGCGCCAGCACCTGGCCGACCGCCGGGAAGTCGATGGGCTCCCTGGCCAGCACGGCAGCGTTGAAGATCAGGTCGGTGGCCCGGCCGAGGATCGCCGGGCCCACCGACATCAGGCCGGTGGACACCACGACCAGGACGACCACCACCCAGATCCGGGCGAGCTCTGGCCGCAGGTGGCCGAGCAGGCGGCGCAGCGACGGGCCGAAGGACACCGCCTTCTCCCCGGTGCCCGTGCCGTGGCCCATGGGCCCGCCGCGCAGCGGGCCGCCGCCACGCTGGGGGCCGAACTTCGGGCGCTCGTTGGCCTTGATCGGCGTGGCCGTGGCGGTGGCGGTTCGGTTCTCAGGCATTCCTGGCTCCACTCGGCTCGATCTCCTCGGCCTTGAACTGGCTCTCCACGATCTCGGCGTACGTGCGGCAGGTGGCCAGCAGCTCCGCATGGGTGCCGATGCCGACCACCCGGCCGTCGTCGAGGACGACGATCTGCTCCGCGGAGCGGATGGTGGACACCCGCTGCGCGACGATCACCACCGCCGCGCGCTCGGTCTCGGCTGCGAGCGCTGCGCGCAGGGCTGCGTCGGTGGCCACGTCGAGCGCGGAGAACGAGTCGTCGAAGACGTAGATCTCGGGTCGGCGCACGAGAGCCCTCGCGATCGCCAGCCGTTGCCGCTGCCCGCCGGAGACGTTGGTGCCGCCCTGGCTGATCGGTGCGTCCAGCCCCTCCGGCATGGCCTCGACGAAGTCCCTGGCCTGCGCCACCTCGAGGGCCCGCCACAGTTCGGCGTCCGATGCCTCCGGGTTACCCAGGCGGAGGTTGGAGGCCACCGTCCCGCTGAACAGGTACGGCCGCTGCGGCACCAGGCCGATCCGGCTCCACAGCAGGTCGGGGTCGAGGTCGCGGACGTCGACGTCGTCCACCCGGACGGTGCCGGCGGTGGCGTCGAACAGCCGGGGGATCAGGTTCACCAGCGTCGACTTGCCCGAGCCGGTGGAGCCGATGATCGCCGTGGTGGCGCCGGGCCGGACGCTGAACCTGATGCCGGACAGCACCGGGGACTCCGCGCCCGGATAGCTGAAGCCGACCCCTTCGAAGTCGACCCGGCCGTACCCGCTGATCGCCGTCACCGGCAGTTCGGGCGGGACGACGGAGGATGAGCTGTCCAGCACCTCGTTGATGCGGCCCGCGGAGACCGCTGCACGCGGTGCGATCATCAGCATCATCGTCGACATCATCACGCTCATCAGGATCTGCATGAGGTAGGCGAGGTAGGCGGTCAGCTGGCCCACCTGGAGGTGCCCGTCGGCCACGCGGAAGCTGCCGAACCAGATCACCGCGACGCTGGAGACGTTCATCACCAGCATCACGGAGGGGAACATCGTCATCATCCGGCGGCCGACGCTGGTGGCGGTTGCCGTGAGTTCGACGTTGGCCCGGTCGAAGCGGGCGGCCTCGGTGGGCTCGCGGACGAACGCCCGGATCACCCGCAGGCCGGAGATCTGCTCCCGCAGCACCCGGTTGAGGGTGTCGATGCGGTCCTGCATCGCCTTGAACAGCGGGGTCATCTGGGCTACCAGCAGGCCGATGATCCCGCCCAGCACGACCACTGCCACCAGGATCAGCCAGCTGAGGCCGACATCCTCACGCAGCGCCATGAAGACCCCGCCCACCATCATCAGCGGGGCGGCCACGATCATGATCGCCGTCATCAGCACCAGCATCTGCAGCTGCTGGACGTCGTTGGTGTTGCGGGTGATCAGGCTGGGCGCACCGAACCGGTTCATCTCCCTCGCCGAGAACGACAGTGCCCGGTCGAACACCGCCCAGCGCAGGTCCCGGCCGAAGGCCATGGCGGTCCTCGCGCCGAACCAGGTGGCGCCGATCTGCGCCCCGACCTGCACCACCGAGACGGCCAGCATGGCCGCGCCCATCGTCCAGATGTAGCCGGTGTCGCCGGTGGCCACGCCGTTGTCGATGATCATCGCGTTGATGCTGGGCAGGAACAGCGCAGCCACCGACTGCACCAGCTGCAGCAGCACCACAGCTACCAGCTGCGGCACGTAGGGGCGCAGGAAGCGCGTGAGCAACCGGATCATGCTTCCCCCCTCGCGATGCCGTGCAGCACGAAGTCGGCCAGTTCGGCCGCGTCGAACCGCGCCTCCTCCTCCGGCAGGGTGAAGGACGCTGCGAACGACAGCGCCATCAGGCTGCGCGCTGCGAAGTCGGTGCCGACCGAGAGCTGGCCCTCGTAGCCGGTGAGGGCGGCGGCCACTGCGCGGGCCAGGCGTGCCTTGCTGGCGTGCGGTCCCTGCCCCCTCAGCCCGTGCGGGGACGGCGGCGGGTGCGGCGCGGCCACCGGGCGGGCCAGGTGGGCGATCACCGAACGGGTGCGGGCGATCTCGCCGTGCAGCAGCTCGAGGATGGCGACCACCCGCTCGGTGAGCGGCTGCCCTGCCGGCAGGGCAGCCAGCCGAGCGATCGCGGCCTCCGGCTCCAGTGCGGCGTGCACGGTGGCGTGGATCAGGTCCTGCTTGGTCTCGAACACCCGGAAGATCGTGCCCTCGGCCACACAGGCAGCCCGGGCGATGTCGCGGGTGCTGATCTCGGGCCCGTGCTCCAGCAGTAGGGGAAGGGTGGCGTCGATGATCGCCTGCCTGCGCTCGTCCGGCGCCATCGGGGTGGCTCTGCTCACCGGGCGAGTCTAATGAGTGAGTGCTCACTCAACAAGTTCACGGGGCCGGCCACGCAATTCTGCGCTGCCCGGGATCGGTACCCTGATCCGCGTGACCGAGCCGACCACAGCAGCACCCCTCCTCTCCGAGCAGGAGCAGGTGCGCCACGACAAACGGGCGCGGCTGCTGGCCGAGGGCGCGGCCCCCTACCCGATCGTGGTGCCGAGAACCCACAGCGCTGCCGAGGTGCACGCCGGCTGGGGCCACCTGGCGGCCGGCGAGGAGACCGGCGACGTAGTCAGCGTCAGCGGCCGGGTGGTGTTCATCCGCAACACCGGCAAGCTCTGCTTCGCCACCCTGCAGGACGGCTTCACCAGGGCCGACTCCGGCGTCCGGCTGCAGGTGATGCTGTCGCTGGCAGAGCTCGGGGCCGAGCGCCTCGACGCGTGGAAGGCCGACGTCGACCTCGGCGACTTCGTCTCCGTCACCGGCCGGGTGATCTCGTCCAGGCGGGGCGAGCTCTCCGTCCTGGCGCAGGAGTGGACGCTGGCCAGCAAGGCGCTGCGTCCCCTGCCCACGCTGCACAAGGAGCTCGGCGAGGAGACCAGGGTGCGGCAGCGTTACGCAGACCTCGTCGCCCGTCCGGAGGCGAGGGACATGGTGCGCACCCGGGCGGCGGTCACCCGCAGCATCCGGGAGACACTGCACGCCGACGGCTACCTCGAGATCGAGACCCCGGTGCTGCAGCTGGTGCACGGCGGGGCCGCGGCCCGGCCGTTCGGCACCCACCTGAACGCCTTCGACATCGACATGACGCTGCGGATCGCGCTGGAGCTGTTCCTGAAGCGGGCGATGGTCGGCGGGGCCGACCGGGTGTACGAGATCGGCCGGATCTTCCGCAACGAGGGCATCGACTCCTCCCACTCCGCGGAGTTCACGATGCTCGAGGCCTACCAGGCCTGGGGCGACCAGACCACGATCGCCGACCTCACCCGGCGGATCATCGTCGACGCGGCCGACGCAGCCCTCGGCACGCGGGTGGTGGACAGCCCGAACGGGGAGATCGACCTCGACGGGGAGTGGGCCTGGAAGCCGGTCTACCCGACCCTCTCCGAGGCGCTCGGGCAGGAGGTCACCCCGGACACCGACGCTGCCGTGCTGCGCAGGCTCGCCGAGGAACGGGGCGTGGAGCACGACCCGGCCTGGGGGGCGCAGAAGCTGGTGATGGAGCTGTTCGGGGAGCTGGTGGAGCCGGGGCTGGTGCAGCCGACCTTCGTCTGCGACTACCCGCCGATCGCCCAGCCGCTGGCCCGGGAGCACCGCAGCGACCCGCGGCTGATCGAGGCGTGGGACCTGATCATCGGGGGGGTCGAACGCGCCACCGGGTTCTCCGAGCTGATCGACCCGGTGATCCAGCGCGAGCGCCTGGTGGCGCAGTCGCTGCAGGCAGCAGCCGGCGACCCCGAGGCGATGCAGCTGGACGAGGACTTCCTGGCCGCGCTCGAGTTCGGCGCCCCGCCCATGGGCGGCATGGGCCTTGGCCTTGACCGGCTGATGATGCTGTTTACCGGTGCCGGCATCCGCGAGACGATCCTGTTCCCGCTGCTGAAGCCGCACTCCTGACCTGGCGCAAATGGAACCGTCCCCAACGCGCCGTGGCGCGCTGGGGACGGTTCCTTTTCGACCAGCTACTTCCAGAGGGTGGCCAGCGCGAAGGACGCGGCCATCAGGCCCATGCCGATCAGCACGTTCCAGCCACCGAGCTCGGTCATCACCGGGACGGCGATCTGCACCGAGGCGGTCACGTAGTAGACCACCAGCCAGATCACGCCGAGCAGGCCGACGGTGATGAACGTCGGCACGACCCACTGCCGGCTGCCGGGTGCGGCCACAGTGCGGTCGCGCTTGGCCCGCTCCTCGGCCAGCTGCGCGCGGCCGCCCTGCTTCTTCTTCTCCGCGGCGGACTTGCGGATCCTGGACTCGGGCACCGGGCTCTCCTCGATCATGAAAAGGCAACCAGCCAAGGATAACCGAGATCTGCGCCCGTCCCCTCGCCGCGGTGGGCGCGCAGCGATGGGGGAGAATGGGCGCCATGGCGCGCATCCTGGTGGTCGACAACTACGACTCGTTCGTCTACAACCTGGTGCAGTACCTCGCCCAGCTCGGCGCGGACGTGGACGTCTGGCGCAACGACGACGAGCGGTTCGCCGCCCCTGACTGGGCCGACGGCTTCGACGGGGTGCTGCTCTCGCCGGGCCCGGGCACGCCCGAGCACGCCGGGGTGTGCGTCGACCTGATCCGCAGCCACGGTGGCCGCCTGCCGTTCTTCGGGGTGTGCCTCGGCCTGCAGTCGATCGCTGTCGCGTTCGGCGGCGTGGTGGACCGCGCCCCTGAGCTGCTGCACGGCAAGACCTCCGCGGTGAACCACGACGGCAGGGGCGTGTTCGCCGGCCTGCCCAACCCGCTGACCGCCACCAGGTACCACTCCCTCGCGCTCGACCCGGCGACCGTGCCGGCAGAACTCGAGGTGAGCGCAACCAGCGAATCCGGCGTGGTCATGGGCCTGCGGCACCGCCGGCTCGCAGTGGAGAGCGTGCAGTTCCATCCCGAGTCGGTGCTCACCGAGGGCGGCTACCAGCTGCTGGCGAACTGGCTCGCCGCCTGCGGGGACGCCGGCGCCCCGGCCCGCGCTGCCGGGCTCACCCCGCTGATGGCGGTGCGCGCCTAGGGCGTGTCCTCCCCGGGGGACTCCGACTCGGTCGGGGCCGGGGTTGTCGGCGGCGGCTCGGCTGCCTTGGCCAGCACCAGCCGGATAGTGATGTTCCGCTTCTCGCGCTGTCCCGGCAACGGGTCCTGCGAGATCACTGTGCCCGGGGTCGCGGTGGATTCCTGCTCGGTGAAGGTCGGCGTCTTGGTGAACCCCGACGACTCCGCCAGGCTGATCGCCTCCTCCTTCGTGAGGTTGCGGAAGCTCGGCAGCAGGCTGGTGCCGGTGGCGTAGTAGATGGTGATCTCGGTGTCGACCGCCACCCGGGCGCCCTCAGCGGGGGTGATGTTGGTGACCTCGTCGGTCTTGGCCGTCACCGGCTCGTTCGGGTCCTCCAGCTGGTTGACGTTGGTGAAGCCGCTGTCGTTGAGCAGCTTCACCGCGTCCTCCCGGTCCATGCCGCGGACGGCCGGCACCTCGGCCTTGGTCGGGCCGACGTTGACGGTGATGATCACCTCGGTGCCAACCGGCACCTCGACGTTGAAGACGCTCTGCTTGATCACGCGTCCGACGGTGTTGTCGTCCGGCCCGGCCTCCTGCTGCACCGTTGGCTGCAGCTTGGCTCCGGTCAGCATTTGCTCGGCCTCGCGGACCTGCCGGTCAACCACCCACGGCACCGCGACCGTCTCCACGCGGTTGGCGTTTACGATGAAGTACACCGTAACACCAGCGGCCAGCACGATCAGGGCGATGAGGAACGACATGAGGCCCCAGCGTCGCTTCGGCGGGACGGGTTCGAGCGCCCGGTTGGCGGTGTGCTCGGCCGGGTCCAGGACGCTGGTGGCCTCGTTCGCCGCGACCGGCGCGACCGCGGTCGCGCCCACCGGCACCGGCGCCGGCATCGGCACCCGCGCGGCCACCTCGTGGCCGGCGAGGAGCCGGCCGATGTCAGCCCGCATCGCCGCGGCGGTCTGGTAGCGGTCGGCCGGGTCCTTGGCCAGGGCCTTGAGTGTGATCGCGTCCATCGCCGGGGTGATCTCCGGATCGAGGTGGCTCGGCGGCACCGGAGCCTCCCGGACGTGCTGGTAGGCGACGCTGACCGGCGAATCGCCCTGGAACGGCGGCCGGCCGACCAGCAGCTCGTACAGCAGGCAGCCGGCGGAGTAGATGTCGCTGCGGGAGTCGACGGTCTCGCCACGGGCCTGCTCCGGGGAGAGGTACTGGGCGGTGCCGATCACGGCGGCCGTCTGGGTCATCGTGGCGGAGGTGTCGGCCACGGCCCTCGCGATGCCGAAGTCCATCACCTTGACCTGGCCGGAGCCGGTCAGCATCACGTTGGCGGGCTTGATGTCGCGGTGCACGATGCCGGCCTTGTGGCTGTAGCTGAGGGCGTCGAGCACACCCTGGGTGAACTCGAGCGCCTTGCTGGGCATGATCTGGCGGCCGGTGCGCAGGAGCTCACGAAGGGTGTGGCCCTCGACGAGCTCCATCACGATGAACGGCACCTGCACGCCGGAGACCGGGTCGCTCTCCTCGCCGGTGTCGTACACGGCGACGATGTTCGGGTGGTTCAGCCCGGCGGCCGACTGCGCCTCGCGGCGGAACCGCGCCTGGAAAGTGGGGTCGGAGGCCAGGTCGACGCGAAGCTGCTTGATGGCGACGTCGCGTCCCAGCCGCAGGTCGCGCGCCCGCCGGACCTCGGCCATGCCGCCCCGGCCGAGCACCGGGCCCAGCTGGTAACGACCCCCGAGAAGCCTCGGCTCTTCGGTCATGCGCACTTTCCTTTCCGACCGGAGGCCGGGCACGCCCTCCAGGCAGCCCAACTCTCCCATGGTCGCTGAATCCGGCCAACAGCAGCGGGACTGGTCATCGCAGCGCCTCCAGCACGGCCTTGGCGATCGGCGCCGCCACCCGGCCGCCGGCGATGTCGGTGGACGGGATCTCCGCGTCCTCAACGAACACGCACACCGCTACCGAAGGGTCGTCGGCCCAGGCGGTGAACCAGGCGTACGGCCGGCGCTCGTTGTCGGAGTGGGCGGTGCCGGTCTTGCCGCCCACCTGCACCCCGGGGATGCGGGCGCGGAAGCCGGTGCCGGACTCCACCACCGCAACCATCATCTTGCGCAGCGCGGCGGCATTGTCGGAACTGAGCGCCACCGACTGCTGCTGCGGCCTGGTCTGGCTGGTCACCCGCAGGTCGGCGTCGAGCACCCGGTCGACGAGATAGGGCTCCATCACCACCCCGTCGTTGGCGGCCGCTGCCGACACCAGCGCCATCTGCAGCGGCGAGGCGGCCACCTCGAACTCGCCGATCGCGCTCATCGCGGTCTGGGCGCCGTCCAGCTCCTCGGGGAAGCGGCTGGCTGCCGATCCGATGTCGTCGATGAACCGGGTGCCGAAGCCGAACCGCTCGGCCTGGTTGCGCAGCGCCTCTGCGCCCAGTTCCGCGCCCAGCCTGGCGAACGCCGGGTTGCAGGAGACCTCCAGCGCCCGCTGCAGCGTGATCCGGCTGCCGCCGCAGTTGCCGGAGATCACCCTGGTGGAGCCGGGCAGCTTGAAGGCGGTCGCGTCGATGCGGGTGTCGGGGTCCATGCCGGCGTCCATCGCCGCGGCGGCGGTGACCAGCTTGAAGGTGGAACCCGGCGGGTAGATCTCGCGGGTCGCCCGGTTGGCCATCGGCTTGTCCGGGTCTGCGGTGAGCCGTTGCCAGGCGTCGCTGGAGGCCTCCAGGTCGTGGGTGGCCAGTTCGTTCGGGTCGTAGCTCGGGGACGTGACCAGTGCCTTGACCGCGCCGGTGGTGTAGTCGATGGCCACCACAGCGCCCTTGCGGCCGGCCAGACCGTCCCAGGCCGCGCGCTGGGCCTTGGCGTCGAGGGTGGTTTCCAGGGAGCCGCCCTTGGGGATGGCGCCGGAGGCCGAGTTGACCAGCCTGGTGAGGAACTGGGAGTCGTCCACCCCGGAGAGGTGCGCTGAGTAGGCGGCCTCCAGCGCCGAGGTGCGGTAGAGGTAGGAGTAGAAGCCGGTCACCGGCGCGTAGAGCTTGCCCGAGCGGTAGGAGCGCTGGAACTTGAAGCGGTCCTTCACCGGCTGGGACTCCGCGATCGGGGTGTTGCCGACCATGATCGGGCCACGGTCCTGGGCGAACCGGGCGTCGGCGACCCGGCGGTTCTCCGGACGCTCGTTCAGCGACTCCTGCTGCACGCCGTACAGCCAGCTCAGGTTCAGCAGCAGCGCGGCGAACATCGCCATCGAGGCCACCGCCACCCCGCGGATCGGGCGGTTCATGGGCGGGCCTCCTGTTCCCCGACGGGGATCAGCTGGGTGGTCTCGGCGTGCAGCCACTGCTCCGGCTCGGCCGGGCGTTCCAGGGCGGGGCTGCGCACCTGGTGGGTGATCAGCAGCAGCAGCCCGATCGAGATCCAGTTCGCGACCAGCGACGAGCCGCCCTGTGACATGAACGGGGTGGTCAGCCCGGTCAGCGGCAGCAGCCGGGTGACGCCGCCGAGGATGGCGAACACCTGGATGGCCAGCACGAAGGCCAGGCCGGCGGCCAGCAGCTTGCCGAACTGGTCCCTGGCCACGAGCGAAGCGCGCAGGCCGCGCGCGACGATCAGCCCGTAGACCAGCACCACCGCTGCCAGGCCGGCCACGCCGAGCTCCTCCCCGATCGCGGCAGCGATGAAGTCGGTCTTCGCCAGCGGGGTGAGGTTGGGCCGGCCGAGGCCCCAGCCGGTGCCGAAGGCGCCGCCCCAGGCGATCCCGAACTGGGCGTTGATTACCTGGTAGTTGCGGTCGTAGTCGGCGAACGGGTTCAGCCAGTTGGCCACCCGCACCTGCACGTGCCCGAACAACAGGTAGGCGGCGTAGGCGCCGCCGACGAACAGCAGCCCGCCGAGGATTGGCCAGCTGGGCCGCTCGGTGGCGATGTAGAGCATGATCACGAACAGGCCGAAGAACAGCAGCGAGGTGCCCAGGTCCTTCTGGAACACCAGGATGGCCAGGCTGGCCAGCCACATCACCAGGATCGGCCCGAGGTCACGGGGGCGGGGCAGGTCGATGCCGAGGAACCGGCCGCCGGCCAGGGCGAGGACCTCCCGCTTGTCGACGAGGTAGGCGGCGAACGCAACGGCGAGGACGAGCTTGGCCAGCTCTGCGGGCTGGAAGCTGTAGGGACCCAACTGGATCCAGATCTGGGCGCCGTTCTTCTCCTGCCCGAGCACCGGCAGCAGCGGCAGCATCAGCAGCACCATGCCGCCGAGGAACATCGTGTAGGTGAACCGCTGCAGCACCCGGTAGTCACGAAGGAACACGATCAGCAGGGCGCAGGCTGTGGCCGCGACCACCGTCCACATCAGCTGCAGCTCCGCGCTGTGCATCACCGGGTCGGTGCCGAGGTCGAGCCGGTGGATCATCGCCAGGCCGAGCCCGTTGAGCAGCATCACCAGCGGCAGGATCAGCGGGTCGGCGTACGGGATGCGCCAGCGCACCACGAGGTGCAGGCCGAGCCCGACCGAGCCGAGGACGGCGACCGCCCACGGCCATTCCGGGGGCAGGGTGGCGTCGCGGTTCAGGTGGGTGAGCAGGTAGCCGCCGATGCCGATGGCGATGGCGAAGGCCAGCATCAGGGCCTCGACGCCACGCCGCTTGCGGTAGCCGATGATCTCGCTCATCAGCACTCCGTTGGCGCCGCCGGAGTGGCCTGGTCGGTTGGGGACGGCGTCGCGGGCGTGCTCGGGCCGAGCGATCCGGTGGCGTCGGGCGACGGGCTCCGGGTGGCGGACGGGGAGGTGGTGGACGTCGGCGTGGGGGTCTGGGTGGGGTGGGCCGCCCGGGCGTCGATGCACTCCTGGGCCTTCACCCGCAGCGTCTGCAGCAGCGCCTCAGCCTCGGCAAGGGAGCCGGTCGGCCAGTTGTTGGCGACCCGCTCCTGGTAGTAGGGGGGCAGGTCGGCGACCCGGGTGCTGTCGGTGTGGACGACCTGCGACAACGGCAGGTTGAACACAGGTTCGGGGACGCCGCGGAAGATCGCGAGGTTCGCCTCGTAGGCGCCGAGGAAGAACTGGCGCTGGGTGTAGCCGTACCACAGGGCGCCGGCGCCGCCGATGGCGAGCAGGGGCAGCACGATCGCCAGCACCACCTTCACCCACGTGGATGCCCGCCGGCGGGACACGGGGGAGTAGCGCACCTCCTCCCCTACGGCGGGGTCCGGACGGGGCGCGGCCTCGGCTTCCAGCAGTGGCAGCCGGGTGGTGGTGTCCAGCGGGCCGTCCAGGTCGAGCAGCGCGGCCGCGCCCAGCACCTGCACCGCACCCTCGGGTTCGCCCTCGACGAGGTCGGCAAGGATGATGGTGATGTTGTCCTGCCCGCCTTCGTGGTGGGCGAGGCCGACCAGGGTGCGCAGCACCTGTTCGCGGTCGTCGCCGCCGAGTGCGGCCTCGATCACCTCGTCGGTGACCATGCCGCAAAGGCCGTCGGAGCAGATCAGGATGCGGTCCCCCGCCCTGGCCTCGGCCAGTTCGAGGTCGGGACGATGGTGGGGCTGGCCGTTGATCACCTTCAGGATCAGCGACCGGTGGGGGTGCTCCAGCGCCTCGGCCTCGCTGATCCGGCCCTCGTCCACGAGGGTCTGCACCCAGGAGTGGTCACGGGTGAGCCGGGACAGCTGGCCGTCGCGGTAGCGGTAGGCCCGGGAGTCACCGATGTTGGCCAGGGCCAGCTGGTCGCCGTCGAGCATCGCGCCGCAGACCGTGCTGCCCATGCCGTCCAGGCTGGGATCGGTCTGGATGAGCTCGCTGATCGCCTCGCCCGCGCGGTCGATCGCCCCGGCGAGGGCGGTGAGCATGTCCTCGCCGGCGTGGGGGCCGTCTGCGGCCTTCAGCTCCCGGATCGCGATCGCCGAGGCCAGGTCGCCCGCTGCCGCGCCGCCCATCCCGTCCGCCACCACCAGCATCGTGGGGGACACGTAGGCGGAGTCCTGGTTGTTCTTGCGGACCAGGCCGATCTCGGAGTGCGCGAGGTAGCGGAAGGCGAGCGCCATCTACTTCTCCACGATCATCAGCGTGCGGCCGATGCGCAGCGTGTCGGCCGGCCCGAACGGGGTGGGGGTGCTGATCCGCTGGTTGTTGAGGAAGGTGCCGTTCGTGGAGCCCAGGTCCTCCACCTGGTAGCCGGTGGAGGTGGGGACGATCCGGGCGTGCCGGGTGGAGACGTAGTCGTCGTCCAACAGCAGCTGGCAGTCACTGGAGCGGCCGATCAGGACACCGTCGCCGAGGGGCACCTGCACCCCGGCCTGCTTGCCGTGGGTGACGGTGAGGGTGGTCGGCAGCCGCTTCAGCGCGCGGCGCGACAACTTCTGTGGCCTGCCGCCGGCGGTGGCCGGCGCGGCCTGCACCAGCTCGGCTGCGGTTACCTTGCGCCCGAACAGGTCGGTGCGCACGACGTTGCCGGTGAATAGGATGAACAGCCACAGCAGCGCCAGGAACCCCAGCTTGAGGCCGAGGACGACCAGTTCAGACATCGGTCACCGGCGAGACGATCGCCAGCCGGGTTGAGCCGATCTCGATGCGGCTGCCCACTCCCAGGGTCGCCTGGCGGGTGCGTTGGCCGTCGACGGTGATGCCATTGGTGGAGCCGAGGTCCTCGATCGTGATGCGCTGGCCCGCGCCGCTGCCGACCACGTTGATGCGGGCGTGCAGGCGGGAGACGCCCGGGTCGTTGATCCGCAGGTCGGCGTCGGTGCCGCGTCCGATCGTGACTCCGGGAGGGGAGAGTGGGTGCCGGATGCCGTTCACCTCGACGACGAGGTTGGCGCTGCGGAACTCGCTGGGGCCGGCTTCCTCGGCTGCGTCCACCCCGGCGACCGCGGCGGAGGCGACGTTGAAACGGCCGACCGGCAGGGCGGTGTCCAGTGCGTACTCGATCATCACCGGGCCGTTGAAGATGTAGCCCTTGTCAGCGGCGTAGTCGCGCAGCTGTGGTGCGATCTCCGCGTTGAGCGTCTTGCTGTAGGGGGTGAGGCGGTCGTAGTCGTGCTGGGAGAGGGTGACGTGGAACTCGTTCGGCACCAGGCGGCGGTCGCGGCTGAGCAGCTTCGCCTCGGAGTCGAGCTCGCGCTGCAACCGGGCGGTGATCTCCACCGGCTGGACGTCACCCTTGAAGGCCCGGGCGAAGGCACCGCTGACGGCGCTCTCCAACTTCTTCTCGACGCGGTCGAAGACCCCCATTCGGCCCTCCTTCCCTTGACACGGCTCGCCCAAGACTATCCAGCGGCGGCGGGTCCAGCGTACTGACCCGTTCGTCGGCTGCCGACGGTGCGCGCGGCCCGGTCCTGCTCGTCTGGAGCAGGCCGGAGCTGCTTCCGTGCGCCCGGGGGCGAATCGGAGCTGCCGTGGTTCCTGTGCTAACCTCTTCCGGCTGGCTCCCCCGGGAGCCGGGCGCGAGTGGCGGAATGGCAGACGCGCACGGTTCAGGTCCGTGTGTCCGAAAGGACGTGGAGGTTCAACTCCTCTCTCGCGCACCCTGATGGGTCGTTGAAGACCCGCCCAAAGCCCATCTGACAAGGCCATTCGCTTCGGGTTTGCCTTGGCCCGACCCATCGCCGTGCTGGGCCCTCGCTGGTCGTGCTTGTCGAGACCGCTGTGCTGGGCTTTCGCTGGTCGAGCTTGTCGAGACCGCTGTGCTGGGCTTGCGCTGGTCGAGCTTGTCGAGACCGCAGCGGTCTTTTGGCAAGCGTTGGTTTCGGCAGGCTCAACCAACGGTCGGTGGGTTGGTTTCGACAGGCTCAACCAACGGTCGGTGGGTTGTGTGGGCGACGGCCGAATCTGAGGCCGAAACGACGGGGTGGTTTCCAGCGGTCATCGCAACGGCGGGTGATTCCGGGAGGTTAGCAGGGCGTTGAACAGCTCTGCTGGGCTGCGGTCTCCGAGGAC
>JAEWOI010000026.1 GCA_023460935.1 Actinomycetes bacterium | reverse complement strand
CCCCACGCGGGGGGCCCCCCCGTGGGGGCCCCGGCCGCTTCGGCTGTGGTCAGACGGTCACTTGACGGAGACCGCGGCGCCGGCGGCCTCGAGGGCCTCCTTGGCCTTGGCCGCGGCGTCGCGCGCGACCTTCTCCAGCACGACCTTCGGGGCGGCCTCAACCAGGTCCTTGGCCTCCTTCAGGCCGAGGTTGGTGAGCGCGCGCACCTCCTTGATGACCTGGATCTTCTTGTCACCGGCGGACTCGAGGATCACGTCCACCTCGTTGCTGACCTCTTCCTCCTCGGCGGCACCGGCGTCGCCACCGGCAGCGGCCGGAGCGGCGGCGGCGGCCACCGGAGCGGCGGCGGTCACACCGAAGGTGTCCTCGAACAGCTTCACGAACTCAGAGAGCTCGATCAGGGTCATCTCCTTGAAGGCGTCAAGGAGCTCGTCAGTAGAGAGCTTCGCCATGTTGGGCGTCCTTTCTTCTTATTCGGATGCAGCGTCAGCCGCGTCGGGAGTGGCCTCAGCAGCGGGCGCTGCATCGGTTGCCGGGGCGTCCCCGGCCTGCTTCTGGGTCTTCAGGGCGTCCAGCGCACGAGCGGCCTGGGCCAGCGGTGCGGCGAACAGGCCGACAGCCTTGGCCAGGTTGCCGTTCATGGCACCGGCGAGCTTGGCGAGGAGCACCTCGCGAGACTCGAGATCGGCCAGCTTCTTGACCGTGTCGGCGTCGAGGACGCGACCGTCCATGACGCCACCCTTGATCACCAGATGCGGGTTCGCCTTGGCGAAGTCACGCAGACCCTTGGCCACGGTGGCAACGTCACCGCGGATGAAGGTGATCGCGGTGGGCCCGGCGAGCTGCTCGTCGAGGCCCTCGATGCCCGCTTCGCGGGCGGCGATCATGGTCAGCGTGTTCTTCGTCACGGCGTAGGTGGCATCCTCACCCAGGGACCGGCGCAGGGCCTTCAGGTCCTTGACGGTGAGTCCGCGGTACTCGGTCAGCACAGCGGCCGCCGAGCTGCTGAACTGCTCAGCCAACTCCGCGACGGCGGCTGCCTTGTCCGGCCTCGCCATGGGTCTCCTTCCCACTTCTTGATTCTCGGCGCCGAGAACCGCTGGAAAAGGAAAAGCCCCGGTGCGCAGGCAACCAGGGCGAACAACTCGAGCGAGTGATTCAGGTTTCACCTGCGCGGGCTTTATCCCTCCTGGCGGGCCAGGACGAGAACCAGCGGTCTTCGGCAGGAATCAGTCTAGGGCAGCGGTGGCGGCCCACCAAATCGACCCCGAAACCTCACAAGCTGTGAGTTGGGCGGCGACTACGCCGCCCAACTCACAGCTTGTGGAGAGAAGGAGCGTCAGGTCACTCCGCAGAGGGCTTGACCTTCGTCGGGTCGACCGCGACGCCGGGGCCCATGGTGGAGGCCACGGTGATCTTCTTCACATAACGGCCCTTGGAAGCGCTCGGCTTGAGCCTCAGCACCTCGTCCAGCGCGGCGAAGTAGTTCTCGCTGAGCTGCTGCTCGGAGAACGAGGCCTTGCCAACGATGAAGTGCAAGTTCGCGTGCCGGTCCACCCGGAACTCGATCTTGCCACCCTTGATGTCGGCGACGGCCTTGGCCACGTCCATGGTGACGGTGCCGGTCTTCGGGTTGGGCATCAGGCCGCGGGGGCCGAGCACCCGGCCGAGCCGGCCGACCTTCCCCATCAGGTCGGGGGTGGCCACCACGGCGTCGAAGTCGAGGTAGCCGCCGGCGATCTTGTCGATCAGCTCGTCCGCACCCACCTCGTCCGCGCCCGCAGCGATCGCGTCGTTTGCCTTCTCACCGGTGGCGAAGACGAGGACCCTTGCCGTCTTGCCGGTGCCGTTGGGGAGGTTGACGGTGCCACGGACCATCTGGTCTGCCTTGCGGGGATCGACGCCGAGCCGCATCGCCACCTCGACGGTCTCGTCGAACTTGGCGGACGCGTTCTTCTTGACCACGGCCAGTGCGCCCTCGGGGCTGTAGAGCTGGTCTGCGTCGATGTTCTCGGTTGCGGCCCGGTAGGCCTTGCTGCGCTTCATGCTGGTCTCTTCCTGTTCAGTGGCCCTCGTGTGGGCCGGATGCCAGTTGTGGTGCGGACCCGGCGGGCCCTTCCACGTTGATGGTGGTTACAGCTCGACGGTGACGCCCATGGAACGGGCGGTGCCGGCCACGATCTTCATCGCGGCGTCGATGTCGTTGGCGTTGAGGTCGGGCATCTTGGTGTTGGCGATCTCGCGCACCTGGTCCGCGGTCAGCTTGCCGACCTTGTCCTTGTGCGGACGGGGCGAACCACCCTTGAGCCCTGCGGCCTTCTTGATCAGTTCCGCGGCCGGCGGGGTCTTGGTGATGAAGCTGAAGGTGCGGTCCTCGTAGATGGTGATCTCGACCGGGATGATCGTGCCACGCATCGCCTCGGTCTCGGCGTTGTACCGCTTGCAGAACTCCATGATGTTCACGCCGTGCGGGCCGAGCGCGGTGCCGACCGGCGGGGCCGGCGTCGCCGCACCCGCGTTCAGCGCGACCTTCACGATCGCGGCTACCTTCTTCTTGGGAGGCATTGGTTGGGTCCTTCTCCTGGTTCTTGACACGCCGACGGCCCGGGTGGCCGTCGGCACATGCGATTGCTAGACCTTCTGGATCTGGCCGAGGGTGAGGTCGACCGGGGTCTCCCGGCCGAGGATCTCGACCAGCGCCTTCAGCCGCTGGCTGTTCGCATTGATCTCGGTGATGGTCGCGTGCACCCCGGCGAAGGGGCCCTGGACCACCATGACCGAGTCCCCGACCTTGAAGTCGGCGATCTCGACCTTCTTGGTGCTCCGCCTGGTGCCGGTGGAGGCCGCGGCTGCGCGCGCGAGGGCTGCCGGGGCGAGCATCTTCTCCACCTCTTCCAGGCTCAGCGGCACCGGGGCGTTGGCGTGGGCGACGAAACCGGTGACCGATGGCGTGTGCCGCACCGCGGCCCACGAGGCGTCGGTCAGGTCCATCCGGACCAGCACGTAGCCGGGCAGCACGGTGCGGGTGACCGACTTGCGGGCGCCGTTCCTGGTCTCCATGACCTCTTCGGTCGGCACCACTGCCTCGTAGATGTAGTCCTCCATGCCGAGCGTCTTCACCCGGTTGTCCAGGTTCTGCTTCACCCGGTTCTCCATGCCGGAGTAGGTGTGGATGACGTACCAGTCGCCGATCTGGCTGCGCAGCTGCTGGCGAAGTTCCTCCAGCACGGCCTCCTCGTCGGTGTCGAGCGCTGCCGGCTCCGGCTCGGGCTCGGGCTCGTCACCCAGGTTGAGGAGCAGGTCGTCCTCGGCCTCGGTGTCGGTGGAGCCGCCGAAGTCGAGGTTCAGCTCGACGTCGTCGTCCGCGGACGTGTCCGGCAGGCCGAGGTCGATCTCGATGTCCAGCTCGTCGGACTCCATCGGGCGCTGGTCGTCCGCTGGCGGGTTGGTCTGGCTCACTTCTTCTCGCTTCCTCGTCGTCAGCCGAAGATTCCGAACAGCAGCGCACCGAAGGCCAGGTCGAGCGCGCTGACGATGCCGATGATGATCAGAACGAACACCAGTACGACGACGAAGTACTGCTGCAGCTGGTTCCCGGTGGGCCAGACGACCTTCTTGAGCTCCGCCACCGACTCCCGGACGAACTGGGCGGGCGTGGCCCGCCGCGGCTCGTCGCTGGGACGGTGCCGCTGCTGCCTCGGGGTGGCCCGACCCTTGCCGGCCGCCGGCTCGGCAGCGGCTGCCGTCCTGCGGGTGGGACGGGCGCTGGCCGCGGCGAGCGCGACCTGCTCCTCCTCGGTCGGCTGGACGTCTGCCAAGCCCATCGCCTCGAGGTCGAGCTCATCGGCAGTGGGGTCACCAGGGACGTCGGCTACAGCCTTCTCCTGTTCGTCCGCCACGGGGCCGTCCTTCGCTAGTTCGTGGTGATGGTGCCGGCCGGCTCGGCGAGCCGACGTACCAGCAGGGCAAGAGGGACTTGAACCCCCAACCTGCGGTTTTGGAGACCGCTGCTCTGCCAATTGAGCTATTGCCCTTCGTGGTTCCCCCACCGCTGCGCAGCCTTGCGGGCATGGCCCAGCAGGTGATGGTCACCAAGAACAGGATTGTACGGGTTTTGCAGAACCGAGTCGAACCGGGCGGGCCCCACCTGCCGCCGCGGTCACAGCACGGCCGCGATCGCCTCCGCGACGTAGCCGACGTTGCGCGGGTTGAGTGCAGCGACGCAGATCCTGCCCGCATCCGTGCCGTACACCGCGTGCTCCTCCCGCAGCCGGCGCATCTGCCCGGCGTCGAGGCCGCAGTAGCTGAACATGCCCACCTGGTCTGCGATGAACCCGAAGTCACGGCCGGCTCCCGCCGCGGCCAGCGCCTCGACCAGCGCTGCCCGCATCGCCTTGATCCGCTGCCGCATGCCGGCCAGCTCGGCCTCCCACCGGGCGCGAAGCTCCGGATCGGTCAGCACCCTGGCCACCACCGCTGCCCCGTGGGTGGGCGGGTTGGAGTAGGTGGTGCGGATCGTCACCTTCAGCTGGGAGAGCACCCGCGCCGCCTCGGCCGCGTCGGCTGCGACCACGCTGAGCCCGCCGACCCGTTCGCCGTAGAGGCTGAAGCTCTTGCTGAAGGACGAAGCCACCAGCATCGGCACGCCGAGGGCTGCGAACCGGTCGATTACGGCGGCGTCGGCCTCGATGCCGGTGGCGAAGCCCTGGTAGGCCAGGTCGAGGAACGGCACCAACCCGCGCTCAGCCACGGCCTCGGCCACCAGCTCCCAGTCGGCGGCGGCCAGGTCGTACCCGGTCGGGTTGTGGCAGCAGGCGTGCAGGACCACGACCGTGCCGGTTGCCGCTGCGCGCAGGTCGGCCAGCATGCCGGCGGTGTCGACGCCGCCGGACTCAGGGGCGTAGTAGCGGTAGTTGCCGACCGCGAACCCCGCCCGGGCGAACAGCGCCTCGTGGTTCTCCCACGAGGGGCTGGAGATCAGCACCTCGCGGCGCGCACCGGTCAGCTTCAGGAACTCGGCGCCGATCTTCAGCGCGCCCGTCCCACCCAGTCCCTGGACGGTGACCACGCGGCCGGAGGTGACCGGCTCGGCGTCCGCGCCGAAGACCAACTCGCGCACAGCTGCGGTGTAGGCGGGCAGCCCGTCGATCGGCAGGTAGCCGCGCGCGGCGGGGGCTGCCGCCAGCGCAGCCTCGGCCTCGCGGACGCAGTCGAGCAGGGGCACCCTGCCGTCCTCGCCGACGTAGACACCCACACCCAGGTTGACCTTGGCTGCACGGTCGTCGGCGAGGAACGCCTCAGTCAGCCCGAGGATCGGGTCGCGGGGCGCCAACGGGACGTTAGCCAGGATGCTCACTAGGTCTTCCTTTCGCAGGCCGCGAGCAAGTCTAGGGCGTGCCGTCCGGATCGAGACTGAGCCCCACCAGGACCGGCTCGGCGACCAGCAGTACCCCGTAGGCTGCCTGCACCCCGGCGCGGATCTCCCTGGCCAGGGCGAGCAGGTCAGCTGCGGTGGCCCCGCCGCGGTTGGTCAGCGCGAGGGCGTGCCGGGTGGACAGCCGAGCCAGCCCGCTGCCGTAACCGCGGCTGAAGCCGGCGTGCTCGATCAGCCAGGCAGCGCTGGTCTTCACGCCTCCGTCGGGCTGGGGGTAACGCGGCGCGTCGTCTGGCAGTGCCTCGGCCTGGGCCGGGTCGAGCACCGGGTTGGTGAAGAAGCTGCCGGCGCTCCAGGTGTCGTGGTCGTCGGCTTCGAGCACCATGCCCTTGCCCCGGCGCAGCTCGAGGACGGCCTGCCGCACCTCGGCCAGCGGCGCCCGCCGGCCCACCTCGACGCCGAGCTTGCGCGCGAGCTCTGCATAGCGCACCGGGGTGGAGAGGCTGCCCAGCGCGAACTGGAAGCTGACCGTGAGTACAACGAAGCGGTTGGGCACAGCCTTGAACAGCGAGCTGCGGTAACCGAAGTGGCACTCGGCTGCCGACCTGGTGACCACGCGCCGCTCCACCCGGTCGTACACCCGGACCCTTGCGATCGTCTGCGAGACCTCCTGGCCGTACGCGCCGACGTTCTGGATGGGGGTGGCGCCGACCAGGCCGGGAATGCCGGACAAGGCTTCGATGCCGACGCGCTCGTGGCCGATCATGGCCGCTACGAACGCGTCCCACGGCTCACCCGCCGCCACGTTGACGAACGCGCCGGCGCACGCGGCGACATCCTCCGTGTGCACGCCGCGGAGCCGGCCGAGGTGCACAACGGTCCCGTCGAAGCCGGAATCGGAGACGAGCACGTTGGAGCCACCACCCAGCAGCAGCAGGGGCTCCCCGGCAGCGTCCGCGGCGCTGACCACTTCGATCAGCTCCGCCTCGGTCCCGGGCTCGACCCACGCCCGTGCCGGCCCGCCCACCCGGAGGGTGGTGTGGTCGGCGAGGAGCTCAGTCAAGGGCCACCTCTGCGACGGCCGCGCCGAGCACCTTCACGTCGTCGCAGACGGCTTCCACCGACACCTTGGCCACGCCGTCGGCCACCGCGGTGACAGTTCCGGAGAAGGTCACCACCGTGCCGCCTTCCGCCGGCACCACCACTGGCTTGGTGAACCGCACGTAGTAGCTGCGGACGCGGGCCGGATCGCCGGCCCAGTCGGTGACCACCCGCAGCGCCGTGCCCATGGTCAGCATGCCGTGGGCGATCACGTCGGGCAGGCCGAGTGCTGCGGCCGCGCCGTCGGAGTAGTGGATCGGGTTGAAGTCGCCGGAGGCGCCGGCGTAGCGCACCAGGTCGGCCCTGGTGAAGGTGCGGCTGAAGCCTGGCAGCGACTCCCCCACCACTGCCTGCGGGCCGGTCATGCCGCCTCCGCCGCGGTGTGCATGAGGGTTGAGGTTGCCGTGCACAGCGCCTCGCCCGCCGTGGTGGCCAGGGCGACCGCGATCGTGATGATGGCGGTCGCGCCGCGGGCGCGCACCTTCTCGATGGTCAGCGCCGCGGACACCTCGTCACCGGCCCGCAGCTGCCTGGCCCAGGTGAACCGCTGGTCGACGTGGACGGTGCGGCTGAGGCTCAGCCCGAGCTCCGGGTCGTCGAACATCGCGTCCCAGGCCGCCGAGGCCAGCACCACGGCGAACGTGGGCGGCGCCACCGCTGCCGGGCCGGCGTAGGCCGGGTTGGCGCCGTCGCCGAGGGCTGTGGCGAACTCGGTGATCTTGGCCCGGCTCACCTGGTACGGGGCGGTCGCCGGGTAGCTGCGCCCCACGTGCTCATCGCTGATCGGCATGGCGAAAGGCTATCGGCCCCGGCGGACGCAGCGAAGCCGCCCGCTCTCGCGGACGGCTTCAGACAGGACCCGGGACTGCGCTCAGCGGGTTTCGCGGTGCGCGGTGTGGGTGTGGCACTTGGGGCAGAACTTCTTCAGCTCCATCCGGTCGGGGTCGTTCCGCCGGTTCTTCTTGGTGATGTAGTTGCGCTCCTTGCACTGGGTGCACGCCAGGGTGATCTTGGGCCGGATGTCGGCTTGCTTCTTGGCCATCGATCTTCCTTCTTCCTACATGTGCCGTTCGGTTCGGTAGCGGGAGCGGGACTTGAACCCGCGACACAGCGATTATGAGCCGCTTGCTCTACCGCCTGAGCTATCCCGCCCCAGGTCCGGATACCCAGTTGCACTGGCTGACGGGCGGTAACTCCGTCTATCCGAACGCAGAGCCCCCATGCGGAATCGAACCGCAGACCTTCTCCTTACCATGGAGACGCTCTGCCGACTGAGCTATAGGGGCCGGACAGCGGTGAACACTACCGCACCAGCGGCACGCGCCCCAAATCGGCGGCGCCGCACGGTCAGCCCTGCGGCCTGCCGGCGAGTTCACGTGCGGTCCGCAGGACGTCGTCCAGCATCTGCGCCGTCAGCCGGCCGGTGTGGGTGTTCTGCTGGCTGGGGTGGTAGCTGCCCAGCAGCACCGGCCCGGCCGTGCGCGCGATGGCACCGTGGCCGAACTTCGGCCGCGGACGAAGCCCTCCGCCGAGGTGGCGCAGCGCAGCCTCCCAGGCGAAACCGCCGAGGCAGAGCACCACCTGCGTCGTGGGCGCAACGAGCGCCAGCTCGGCGTCCAGCCAGGGCGCGCAGGTGTCCCGCTCGGCCGGGCTGGGCCGGTTGTCCGGCGGAGCGCAGCGGACCGTCGCGACAATCCGCGCACCGTGCAGCCGCTGGCCGTCACCGGCGTGGACGGAAGTGGGCAGCTCGGCCAGCCCGGCTCGGTGCAGCGCAGCGAACAGCCAGTCGCCGCTGCGGTCACCGGTGAACACCCGGCCGGTGCGGTTGCCGCCGTGGGCGGCCGGAGCCAGGCCCAGTACCAGCAGCCAGGGCTCCGGATCGCCCCAGCCGCCGATCGGGCGGCCCCAGTACGGCTGGTCCGCGAAGGCTGCCCGCTTCTGGGCCGCTACCTCCTCCCGCCAGCTGACCAGGCGCGGGCAGGCGCGGCAAACGCTGGTGCGCGCGACCAGCTCGCCGAGGCCGCAGCCGGTCGCCAGCCGGGCCACCTCGCCGGCAGTGGTCGCAACCGGGGTGCGACCGGCGGCCGGGTCCTCCGGCCAACCGGTTCCCGGCGGGACGGGCGAGACGAACAGCTGCCCGGTCAGCGGGTGCGGCAGGCCACCACCAGCCCGACTCACTCCAGCGCCGTCCGGTGCGTGGCGAGGCTCACCCGTCCACCGCGGACGGCAACGCCCTCCGCGACCAGCCGCGTGGTGGCCTCCGCCACCAGGTGCGGGGCGATCGTGCCGTCCGCGCGGACCACGCGCCACCAGGAGGTGGCCGAGCCCTGCCCGGCCAGCACCCTGGCCACCAGGCGCGGGCCGCAGCCGACGATCCGGGCGATGTCGCCGTAGGTCGTCACCCGCCCGGCGGGCACAGCTGCCGCAGCCAGCAGGATGCTGCCGGCCAGGTCGGCCATCTTCGCCATGGCCGCACTCTACGGTCCCTGCCTAGGGTGGGGACCAGACAGAAGGGAGCTCGAAGATGACCGATTTCCGCATCGAGTACGACACCATGGGCGAGGTCCGCGTGCCGGCCGAAGCCCTGTACGCGGCCCAGACCCAACGGGCCGTGGAGAACTTCCCCATCTCCGGGAGGGGGCTGGCCACCCACCACATCGCAGCGCTCGCCCAGATCAAGCG
Organism: Actinomycetes bacterium; assembly: GCA_023460935.1. Lineage (GTDB taxonomy): Bacteria > Actinomycetota > Actinomycetes > Propionibacteriales > Propionibacteriaceae > Propionicimonas. The sequence goes on along the minus strand of JAEWOI010000026.1, from coordinate 198,271 downwards.
GGCGGCGGCCATCGCCAACGCGGAACTGGGCGTCCTCGAGGCCCCGGTCGCGGAGGCCATCGTCGCCGCGGCCGACGAGGTGATCGCCGGCCGGCACGACGCGCAGTTCCCGATCGACGTCTTCCAGACCGGCTCGGGCACCTCTTCCAACATGAACACCAACGAGGTCGTGGCCACCCTCGCCGCCCGGGTGCTCGGGTCGAAGGTGCACCCCAACGACCACGTGAACGCCTCCCAGTCCTCCAACGACGTGTTCCCCTCCTCGATCCACATCGCCGCTGTGCAGGCGATCACCGGCGAACTGGTCCCCGGCCTGGAGGTGCTGGCGACCTCACTGGAGGCGAAGGCAGCCGAATTCGCCGACGTGGTGAAGGCCGGCCGCACCCACCTGATGGACGCGACGCCGATCACCCTCGGCCAGGAGTTCTCCGGCTACGCCACCCAGGTGCGCTACGGCATCGAGCGGGTCCGCGCGACGCTGCCGCGGCTGTGCGAGCTGCCGCTCGGCGGCACGGCCGTGGGCACGGGCATCAACACTCCACCGGGTTTCTCCGCCCGTGTCATCGAACTCGTCGCCGAGCACACCGGGCTGCCGTTCACCGAGGCCACCAACCACTTCGAGGCCCAGGCGGCCCAGGACTCGCTGGTGGAGACCTCGGGTGCGCTGCGCACGGTCGCGGTGTCGCTGACCAAGATCGCGAACGACCTGCGCTGGATGGGCTCGGGACCGCGCACCGGGATCGGCGAGCTCTTCCTTCCCGACCTGCAGCCCGGGTCCTCGATCATGCCCGGCAAGGTGAACCCGGTACTGCCCGAGGCCACGGTGATGGTGGCGGCCCAGGTGATCGGCAACGACGCGGCCATCGCCTTCGCCGGGGCGCAGGGCAACTTCGACCTGCTGGTGATGCTTCCGGTGATGGCCCGCAACCTGCTGGAGTCGATCACTCTGGTGGGCAACGTCTCCCGGGTCCTGGCCACCCGCTGCGTCGACGGCCTGGTGGCCAACGTGGAGCGCTGCCGCCAGCTGGCCGAGTCCTCCCCCTCGATCGTGACCCCACTGAACCGCATCATCGGCTACGAAGCCGCGGCGAAGATCGCCAAGCACTCGGTGAAGGCCAACCTGACCGTGGCCGATGCCGTCCGCGACCTGGGTTACGTCGAGCGGGGCGAGCTGACCGAGGAGCAGCTGGCTGCAGCCCTGGACGTGACCACGATGACCGGGCGCTGAGTCGCCTGGCCAGGCCGCGGGTCCGGGACGCTGCTGTGCCCGAGATCCGGCGAATCGGCCCTGGCGCCGGGCGCAGCGCCGCTAGCATTTCCAATCGCCGCAGCGGTGCGGCACGCCCGGAGGTCGGGATGGCCCTTCTGCAGAGCAAGCTGGCGATGCCACGCATCGCTCGCTCGCTGGTTTCGCGACCGCGCGTGGTCGAGCTGTTCGGCGTCTCCCCTGCGACCCGGTTGTGCCTGCTGTCCGCACCGCCGGGCTTCGGCAAGACCAGCGCTGTGGTCGACTGGCTCACGCGCACGGGCCGGCGGGCCGGCTGGGTGTCCCTGGACAGCGCGGACAACGATGCCGGGCACCTCGTGCCTTACCTTTCGGCCGCGCTCAGCCCTGCCCGACCTCCCGACGGCAGCTCGACGCATGTGCAGGCCACCGAGCCGGGCGTCGTGGTCGCCGGCCTCGCCATGATGCTGCAGGAGCCGGAAGCCCCGGAGGTACTGGTGCTGGACGACTTCCACCTCATCCGCTCCCCGGAGATCATCGCGGTCGTCGAGGGGCTCGTCTCGGCCCTGCCCGAAGGCCGGGTGGTGGTGATCGTCACCAGGGAGGACCCGCCGCTGCGGCTGTCCCGGCTGCGGGCCGCGGGTGAGCTCGTCGAGCTCAGGGCCGGGCAACTGCGCTTCACCGAGGCCGAAGCCGCAGCGTTCCTCCGCGAGCGCATGGCGCTGGCACTGTCCGCCGCCACGGTCGGGCTGCTCACCCGAACCACCGAGGGCTGGCCGGCGCTGCTGCAATTGGCGGCCTTGTCCCTGGTCGGCCGGCCGGACGCCGAGGAGCGGGCGGCCGGCATCGCCGCCGACCACCGGCTGATCCTGGACTACATCACGGAAGAGGTGCTGTCGAACCTTTCCCTCGATGAGGTGGAGTTCCTGCTGCGCACCTCGCACCTGGACCGGCTCTGCGGTCCGCTGTGCGACGCAGTCACCGGCCGTGCCGACGGCAGCCGGCTCCTGCAGCGGTTCGAGCGTGCGAACCTGCCACTGGTGCTGCTCGACGACCAGCGCACCTGGTACCGGTACCACCGGCTGTTCGCCGAACTGCTGCGGACGCGCGACCGCGGCCACGCGGACGAGGTGCACCTGGCCGCAGCCGCCTGGTACAACGCCGAAGGGTCGCTGGTCGAGGCCCTCGACCACGCCACCCGGGTGGCCGACCTGGCCCGCACCCGGGACCTAGTCTGGAGCCTCGGCAGCCGCCTGATCCACCTGGGCGAGGTGCTGGCTGTGGGCCGGTCGCTGGACCGGTTGCCCGCGCAGGCGGCCGCCGCCAGCCTGGAGGTGAGCCTGCTGCAGAGCTGGGTGTGCGTGCTGGGCGGTGTGTTGCGGGAGCCGGACGATTGGCTCGCCCGCGCGGCGGCAGCTGCCGCCGCCGAGCCTGGTCACCGCCTGGCGCCGCTCGTGCCCGGCACCGCGCTGATGATCCGTGCCAAGGCCGCCACCCGCGCGGGCCGGACGGCAGAAGCCGTCCGCCTCGGCGAGGCGGCGCTGCCCGGTGGTGACCCGGTGACGGCAGAACCTCGCCTGGCCGCCGTCCACCTGACCAATGCGCTGTCGGTGCTGGCCAATGCCTACTGGGAGGCAGGTCTGGCCGCCCGGGCCGTGGCGACGTGCGCGGAGGCGCTGCCGATCCTGCGCACGGTCGGCAACTGGCTGGCGGCTGCCGAGATGACCAGCCGCCTGGCCGGGATGGAACTCGGGCGCGACCGCCCGGAGGCCGCGCTGGCCGTGTGCGAGGAGTTCGGCGAACGGGGCACCCCGGCTGACGCGCTGGTGCTGCTGGCGAAGGCGGAGGCCCTGCTGGCGCTGGGCCGTCCGGAGGCGCCGGAGGTGGCGCTGCTGGCGGCGGCCCGTGCCCGCCAGGCCGGGGACGTGGCGACGATGGGCCGTGCCCGCGAGCTGGCTTCGCGCCGCTCCGCCGGTGCGCTGTCGCTGCCGGACGGCGCCAGCCTCAGCGCCCGGGAGGTGGAGGTGCTGCGGCTGATCGCCCGCGGGCACTCCAACCCGGAGATCGCCCGGCAGTTGTTCGTCAGCGTCGGGACGGTGAAGACCCACGCCCACTCGATCGCGACCAAGCTGGGCACGACCAGCCGGATGGCCACGACGGCGAGGGCGCGGGAGCTGGGGCTGCTGGACTGACCAGCGGGGGCCGCGGATGAAGCTTGGCGGAAAGCGCGGTGCGGTCCGGTGCAGCGCTCAGCCGGCAACCACGGACGCCGCCGACAACCGCCGCCGCCACCACAGGGCCAGCCCCGCCTCGAGCAGGCCGATCACCACGATCACGGGCTGCAGGAAGAAGAACACCTGCAGCAGCGCGACCTGGACGGCGATCCACAGCACGAGGGAGCCGCCGGCGAGCAGGCCGGCCAGCACGCCCAGCCGGGGGCGGGCCGGCATCAGGAGGGTGGGCACGGCTGCGAGCAGGTGCGGCAGCCCGACGAGCGCGATCAGCACCCAGCCCGGGCCGACCCAGTCGGTGAACGGGGTGCGCACCAGCCACTCCTGCGGCAGTTGCCAGGTGTCGGTGATCAGGCCGATGCCCCCGTCGACCGCCTGGTAGGAGACCAGGAGTTCCAGCAGTGCCAGGGCCCAGGCCTGCCAGGCACGCGCAGCCGGGTTGCGGGTCACCATCAGTGCTCCCGCTCGACACTGAGGGAGTCCAGGCTGACGCCGAGGTCCCGCAACCTGTTGCACAAGCCGTGGGCAGCGCTCTGGTCGGCCAGCAGCCCGGTGAGCTCAACCCGCCCGTCCGGCAGTTCGGCCACCTCCAGCTCCCCCGGCCACTCGGCCAGTCCCGTGAACAGCAGGCTGTCCACGACCAGCCGCACCCGCATCCGCTCGCTCATTGTTCTCCCTCCCTGCGACGACTCCATCAGGATCGCGGCTCACGGGTGGGGTTGACCTCCATCGACGGATGGAGACGAGGGTTGATTCCGGATCAGCCCTGCCCGGGCCGGTGCAGCCTGGCGTCCCGCTCGGCCTTGCGCCGTTCCCGTTCGAGCACTGCGGGTGCGCGGACCGGCCAGTAGTAGGGCAGGTCGTCGGGCACGTCGGGGAACAGCCGACGGTAGTGGTCCGGATCCTTGCGGACCAGCGACGAACGGTGGCTGCGCAGCAGCCGGTCGTCGAACAGCCACCCCGGGAGCGCCCCGGCCGCGGCCAGTTCCGGGTAGCTGCGGATCGGCCCGACCCCTGCCGCGGCCAGGTCAGCTGTGATCGTTGCTGCGCAGGTGTCGGCGAAGCCCCGTTCCAGCCAGACCGCGCAGCAGGTTAGGCCGTACCTCCCGAGCGCTTCCTCGTAGCCCTTCCACATCAGCGCCGCCGGGTGGTTGCGCCACCCGTAGCCCGGGACGGTCAGCGCCCGGACCACCTGGATGGTCTCCACCCGCTGCTTGCCCAGCCGTCTGAGGTCCAGCGCCCGGGCCGAGGCCTCGAAGTCGGGATACGGCAAGAAGGTCTGCATGGTCCGGTTCTACCCACGGCCCGGCTGCGCCGCACGAAAGAGGCCCCTGACCAGCGGAAACGCTGCTCAGGGGCCTCGTGCGTGGCAGGTGTAGGGTTCGAACCTACGTAGGCTTAGCCGACGGTTTTACAGACCGCTCCCTTTGGCCACTCGGGCAACCTGCCGTGCGGCGACACTGTAGCAAAACCCCCACTCGGCGGACGAATCGGGGTTGACCTGTGCCGGGGGTGGTGCAGAGTGGGTTGATGGCAACGATCAGCGTCCCCGACGACCAGCCGCGAGCCCGGGCGGGCATCGTGCTGGGCTCGATGTACTTCGGCACCCGCACGCCGCAGGAGACTGCTTTCGCCCTGCTCGACGACTTCGTCGGCCTCGGCGGCCGCTGGATCGACACCGCAGACAACTACTCGTTCTGGGCCGACCCAAGCGGGGTGGGCGGGCAGAGCGAACTCTTGATCGGCGACTGGCTGCGCGCCCGTCCCGGCGCTCGGGACTGGGTACGGCTGTCCACCAAGGTGGGGCAGCAGCCGCTGGTCCCCCACGACTGGCCCGGCTCTGCCGAGGGCCTGTCCGCCGGCAGCATCCGTGCGGGCGTCGAAGCCAGCCTGCGCCGGCTGGACGTCGACCGGGTGGACCTGCTCTGGACCCACGCCGAGGACCGCTCGGTGCCGCTGGCCGAACAGGTCGAGGCCCTCGGCGGGCTGGTCGCGGACGGCAGGGTCCGCCGCCTCGGTGCTTCGAACCACGCCGGCTGGCGGGTGGAGCAGGCCCGCCGGCTGGCCCTGGCCAACGGATGGGAGCCCTACTCGGCGATCCAGCTGCGGCTCAGCTACGTCCAGCCCCGCCCGGGAGCTGCCCTGCCCGACCAGGGGCACGTCGTGGCCGGCCCCGAGGCCCTTGACCACGCCCGCGCCGAGGGGCTGGACTTCTGGGCCTACACGCCGCTGCTCAACGGCGGCTACGTCCGCTCGGACCGGCCGTTACCGGCGGCCTACGACCATCCGGGCACCACGCGCCGGCTCGAGGCTCTGGCGGAAGTGGCGGCGCAGGCCGGGGCGACGCCGAACCAGGTGGTGCTGGCCTGGCTGCTCGGCGGGGACCCGCCGGTGCACCCGATCGTCGGAGTCAGCAGCCGCGACCAGCTGGCCGAGGCCATGGCCGCGCAGGACCTGGAACTCACCGCCGAGCAGCGCGCCCGCCTCGACGCCGTGGCCTGACGTGCGCACGGCGGTGCGGCAACGACAGAATGGACGGGCCGGGGCGACCCGGCAGGCAGGCTAGATCACAGGAGGCGGCATGGCCGGGGAGAGTTCTTTCGACATCGTCAGCAAGGTCGACCGCCAGGAGGTGGACAACGCCCTGAACATGGCGGCCAAGGAGGTCCGCAACCGGTTCGACTTCAAGGGCACCGACGCCTCCATCCGCTGGTCGGGTGAGGCGATCGAGCTGGAGGCCAACGGCGAGGAGCGGGTGAAGGCGATCCTGGACGTGTTCCAGACCATGCTCGTGCGCCGCAAGGTCGACCTGAAGTCGCTGGACGCCGGGGAGCCGCGGCTTTCGGGCAAGCTGTGGAAGCTGACCGCGACCATGCGCCAGGGCATCAGCAGGGAGGACGCGCAGAAGATCGCCAAGATGGTGCGCGACTCCGGCCTCAAGGGCGTCCGCACCCAGGTGCAGGGCGAGGAGCTGCGGGTGTTCTCCAAGAAGCGCGACGAGCTGCAGGCAGTGCAGAAGCTCGTCCGCGAGGCCGACCTCGACTTCGCCGTGCAGTTCGACAACTACCGGTGACGGTGCCCGGCGCAGCCGGTTCGGGGTGCGAAGCCGGTGGGTGACACGCCGCACCTCCGGCTCGACGTGGCCGTCGCCCAGGCCAACATCGACGCGATGGGTGCGCACGCCGCCCGGCTGGGCGTGGCGTTGCGCCCGCACGCCAAGACCCATAAGTCGGTGGAGTTGGCCGGCCGGCAGCTGGCAGCCGGGGCAGTCGGGCTGACCGTGGCCACCATCGGGGAGGCCGAGGTGTTCGCAGCGGGTGGGGCCACCGACCTGTTCATCGCCTATCCGCTATGGCCCGACGCCGAAGCGCTCGGACGCCTCCACCGGCTCGCCGGCAAGGTCCGGCTGGGCATCGGCTGCGACTCCGCAGAGGCCGGCCGGCGCCTCGCCGGTGTGGCTGCTGAGCTGCTGGTAGAGGTCGACTCCGGTCACCACCGCAGCGGCGTCGCGCCGTCCGCAGCCGGACGCCTGGCCGCAGAGCTGGCCGGGCTCGGCCACGAAGTGGGCGGGGTGTTCACCTTTCCGGGCCACGCCTACGCCCCCGGCGCCCGCCAGACGGCGGCGCTGGACGAGGCCGCTGCGCTCCGCACCGCTGCGGCCGGGTTGGTCGCCCAGGGCCTGGCAGCCGGGCGGACCAGCGGCGGGTCCACCCCTTCCGCCGAGTTCGCGGACCCGGCAGTGGTCGACGAACTGCGGCCAGGGGTGTACGTCTTCGGCGACGCCCAGCAGCTCGAGCTGGGCACCATCACCGCAGGGCAGGTTGCGCTCACCGTCGTCGCGACGGTGGTGTCGCACGCCGGCGGACGCGTGGTCGCGGATGCCGGCAGCAAGGCCCTCGGCGCCGACCGGGCGCCGTGGGCGAGCGGCCACGGCCGGCTGCTGGACGCCCCAGACGCGCGCCTGGTCGCCCTCTCCGAGCACCACGTCACGATCGAGTGGCCGGGCCGGCTGCCCGCCCTCGGCAGCCACCTGCTGGTGGTGCCCAACCACGTGTGCAACGCCGTGAACCTCGCCGACCGCTACGTGCTGAGCACCGGTGGCACCTGGTCCGTAGACGCCCGCGGCCGCAACAGCTGATGCGGGTAGCCACCGTCAACGTCAACGGCATCCGCGCTGCCACCAGGCGCGGCTTCGCCAGCTGGCTGGCCGAGCGTGACTGCGACCTGGTCGCGCTGCAGGAGGTGCGGGCCGCAGCGGAGCTGGTGCCGGTGGCGGCTGTGGCCGGCTACCACTTCAGTTACCACTCCGGCGACCGCGCCGGCCGCAACGGCGTCGCGCTGCTGAGCCGCGCAGCCCCGCTCGCCGTCCGCCACGGCTTCGGCAACGCGGCCTTCGACGCGGAAGGCCGCTACCTCGAGGCCGACCTCGACCTCAACGGCTGGCGGCTGACCGTCGGCTCGCTCTACCTGCCCAAGGGCGGACGCGCGGACGACAGCCCTGAAGAGCTCGCCCGCTACCGCAGGAAGCAGCGGTTCATGCGCTCCTTCCGGCCCTACCTGACCCGCGCCCGGCTGCGGGCGCAGGCCGACGGCAGGGAGTTCCTGGTGATGGGTGACTTCAACATCGCCCACACCCGGCACGATCTGCGCAACTGGAGTTCGAACCAGCGCTCGATCGGCTTCCTGCCGGAGGAGCGCGCCTGGTTCGGCTCGCTGCTCGGCCCGCGCACCCTCGTGGACGTGGTCCGCCGCCTGCACCCGGACAGCAACGGGCCCTACTCCTGGTGGAGCTGGCTCGGCAACGCCTTCGGCAATGACGTCGGCTGGCGCATCGACTACCAGCTCGCCACGCCGGGACTGGCCCGCGCTGCGCTGCGCGGAGGCACTGACCGCGCACCGGCCAACGAGGCCCGGCTCAGCGACCACGCCCCGGTCGTGGTGGACTACCGCGACCGCTGAGTCCCTGGCCTCTCACAGGGGCTCGAAGTAACTGAGCACCTCCGCCCGGCTGACCTCGGCGATCGAGGCGTGCTGCCAGCGGGGCGAGCGGTCGCGATCGACGAGCTGCGCGCGCACCCCCTCGGCGAAGTCCGGCCCGGTAGCCAGCCGCACGGCGAGGGCCAGCTCCCTGGACAGCAGCTCGGCCGGGTCCGAGACGCCCGCCGCACGCCGCAGCGCCTCCAGCGAAACCGCCACCGAAAGGGGGCTGCGCGCGTTCAGGTCCGCCGCTGCCGCCCGCGCGTCCGGGTGGCTGTGCTCTGCGAGGCGGCCGACGATCTGCGTGGCGTCGTCGCCGGCGTAGCACTCAGCGATCCAGTCAGCCTGGAGGGCGGCGTCCGGTTCCGGCACCGGCCCGGCGGCTGCGTCCGCCAGCCCGAGGCGGAGGGCGTCAGCAGCACCGATCGCGGCTCCGGTCAGGGCGAGGTGGGTGCCGACCTCCCCCGGCATCCGGGCCAGCAACGGGGTCAGGAAGACGTCGGGGAACAACCCGATCTGGGTCTCCGGCATGGCCAGCTGGCTGCTCGCGTCCACCACGCGCTGGGAACCGTAGGCGCTGAGCCCAAGGCCGCCACCCATGGTGATCCCGGTCATCACCGCCCGGTAGGGCTTGGGGAAGGCCGCGATGCGGAGGTTCACCCCGTACTCGGTGGCGAAGAACCCGGTCACGTCGTCGCCGGCCAGCGCCAGTTCCCGCAACGCCCGGACGTCCGCCCCGGCGCACAGGCCCCGCTCGCCTGCCCCGGTCAGCTCCACCGCCACGACGGCGTCGTCGGAGGCGAAGTCGTCCAGCAGCACAGCGAGTCGCTGCATCATCGCGACGGTCAGCGCGTTGATCTGGCGCGGACGGTTCAGCCGGATCCTGCCGACCCCGTCCCTGACCTCGACCAACAGCTCTGGCTCGCTCACTGGGTTCCTTCCGCAAGGGCGTTGAGGTGGGCCTTGCGCTCCTGCACATGGCGGTACAGCAGCACCAGCATCAAGGCGAGGGCGGCGAAGCCCAGCGCCACCGCGTCGTTCCGCCAGGCGAGGTTGCCGGCCCCGTACGCGAGCAGGACCGTTGTGACGGTGACGGCCGTCCCGATGATCCGCTCGGTGGGCTTGGTCAGCGGCAGCAGCAGGCCGCCCCAGGTCAGGTACCAGCTGTTCAGGGCGATGCCGCCGAACGCGAACACGAGGTAGGACCAGCTGAGGAAGGTGACGGGGCGGCGCGGGCCCGTGGTGAGCCCCAGCCAGCCGATCGCAACCACGGTCAGCGCCAGGCCGAGGAAGCGCAGCCCGTCCATCAGCGCCTGCCCGATCGCCGGCTGGCCGAAGAACTCCAGGACGTACTTCAGCCCCGCGCCGACCAGGGTGAACGGTGCGAGGGTGACCACCGAACCGGGGACGTTGGCCGCCGCCACCCAGCCGAAGCCGAGGCCAGTGGCCAGCGTGATGGCAACGAAGGTGGCGACCGCGACCGCCAGCGACAGCAGCAGCCGTCCGACAGCCCTGGAGGTGTCCTTCCACGCCAGCGTCCGCCACGGATGGTTGATCAGGGCGACCGCGTAGAAGGTGAGGATCGCCGGCTGCTTGATGCAGGCAGCCACGCCGACGGTCGCAGCCGCCCACCAGAACCGGTCGTCCAGCGCCAGCCAGATGGCCAGTGCCACCAGCCCCATCATCAGTGCGTCGTTGTGCGCGCCACCGACGAAGTCGATGATCACCAGCGGGTTCACCACGGAGAACCACGCGGTCATCTGGACGTCTGCGCCCATCCGGGAGGCGATCCGCGGCAGGAAGTAGCCGATCAGGCCCACCCCCACCAGCGCCGGGATCCGCATCGCCACCGCGGCGTAGTAGGGGTTGTTGCCGGCGAGGATCACCAGGCCGTGGAACATCTCGAGGCTCAGCGGCGGGTACATCGCCGTGGTGTAGCGCCACAGCCAGGCGGCCTGGTCGGCGAAGGCTCCCGGCAGGACGGCGATCGGGTTGTCGTAGGGGTTCAGCCCGTTCTGCAGCAGCCAGCCCTGGGCGGCGTAGGCGTAGGCGTCGTGGCTGAAGATCGGGGGCGCAAGCAGCATCGGCAGGCTCCACAGCACCGTGATCGGCCAGTGCTTCACCTCGTGGTACAGGCTGGGCCGCAGCTTGAACCAGGCCTCGACGAGCAGGGCCACCCCGGCGACGACCAGGGCCGTGCCCAGCGCGTTGGCCCACCAGCTGTCCAGGCCCAGCGCGCGCAACGGCTGCCACCAGGGCGTGTTCTGCGGCAGGTAGGCGGGGGTGAGCGAGCCGAGGAACAGCAGAGCGGAGCCGAGCAGCCCCCGCCGCACCGGCCGGTACTCCCAGGCGCGGGCGAGGTCGGCGCGGTAGCCCTCGAACCGGGCACGCCAAGCCTCGGACCGGACGCCGGCCCGCCGGGTCCGCTGGGTCACCGCCACGGGTCCCTGCTCACTGGTGGCACGGAGGTCAGCCTATCCAGAGCCGGAGTTCCACCCACCGGACGGGGAATGCTTGAAATCCGAACCAGCGTGTTAGGGTCGCCGACATGTTCGAGCCCGTTCAGGACCACCGGCCGGTGACCGCCGGCGTCCCCGGTTCGATGTGTTGCGCGTCCTGACGCGCCCGTAACCCCAGCAGGAAAAACCGGGCCCCTGAGCCCGGCTACCCAGCATCCGTCCCGCCGGCCAGGCCCACCAGACCCCCAGCGAGGACCATGACCAGCAACAGCCGCGAACCCCGCTCCAACGGAGCGTGGGCAGTCGAGGGGCGCGCCCCGCTGAACCACAACGAGGAATTCAAGGCAGCGGACGGCAACCCCCTGCTGGTGCGCCGCCGCGTGGAGGAGGTGTACGCCCTGCAGGGTTTCGACTCGATCCCGGCCGATGACCTCCACGGCCGGCTGCGCTGGTGGGGGCTGTACACCCAGCGCCGCCAGGACATCGACGGGAGCAGGACGGCGACGCTGGGCCCGGACGAACTGTCGGACCGCTACTTCATGCTGCGGGTGCGGCTGGACGGGGGCGCGGTCACCACGGCACAGTTGCGCACCCTCGCGGAGATCTCCACCGAGTTCGCCAGGGGCACGGCCGACATCTCCGACCGCCAGAACATCCAGTACCACTGGATCCGGATCGAGGATGTGCCCGAGATCTGGCGCCGGCTCGACGCTTCGGGCCTGCAGAGCACCGAGGCCTGCGGCGACACCCCCCGGGTGATCCTCGGCTCACCGGTCGCCGGCATCGCGGCGGACGAGATCCTCGACCCGACGCCGGTGATCACCGAGATAGTGCAGCGCTTCATCGGCGACCCGGAACTGGCCAACCTGCCGCGCAAGTTCAAGTCGGCCATCACCGGCCACCCCAGCCTCGACGTGGTGCACGAGATCAACGACATCTCGCTGGTCGGGGTGGTGCACCCCGAGCTGGGCCCCGGCTACGACCTCTGGGTGGGCGGCGGGCTGAGCGTCGCACCCCGCCTCGCCGAACGCCTCGGAGCGTTCGTCCGAGCCGACCAGGCGCCGGAGGTCTGGCACGGGGTGATCAGCATCTTCCGCGACTACGGCTACCGGCGGCTGCGTGCGAAGGCCCGCCTGAAGTTCCTGCTGGCCGACTGGGGCGCGGCCCGGTTCCGCGAGGTGCTCGAGACCGAGTACCTGGGCTACCGCCTGGCCGACGGGCCGGCCGCTGTCGCAGTCGGCGGCCCCGGCGACCACGTCGGCGTCCACGAGCAGAAGGACGGGCTGCGCTACGTCGGCCTCGCCCCAACGGTCGGGCGGGTCTCCGGCGGCGCGCTGGCCGCCCTCGCCGACGCTGCGGAGGCCGCCGGGTCGGGGCGGGTGCGGTTCACGCCCCACCAGAAGCTGCTGGTCCTCGACGTCGCACCCGACCGGGTGGAGGGGCTGCTGGCTGCGGTGGGCGAACTCGGCCTGACCGCCTCCCCCGGCCCGTTCCGGCGCTCGACGATGGCCTGCACCGGGATCGAGTTCTGCAAGCTGGCGTTTGTTGAGACCAAGCAGACGGCCGCCCGCACGATCGAGCAGCTCGAGCGGAACCTCGCCGACGTCGAGCTCGACACCCCGATCAGCCTGCACGTCAACGGCTGCCCGAACTCCTGCGCCCGCATCCAGGTGGCCGACATCGGTTTGAAGGGCCAGCTGATGAAGAGCCCCGACGGCGCGGACGAGTTCGCCTACCAGGTGCATCTCGGCGGCGGGCTCGCCACGGCCGACCGCGCCGAGGCCGGGCTCGGCCGTACCGTCCGCGGCCTGAAGGTGACCGCCACCGGCCTGCCCGACTACGTCGAGCGCGTGACCAGGTCGTTCCTCGCCGGGCGCGAGCCCGGGGAGTCCTTCGCGCACTGGTCGCACCGCGCTGCCGAGGAGGCGCTGCGATGACCGTCGCGACCACCCACGGCCCCGGTCGCACCCGGTCTGCGGCCGAGCTGCGCCGGCTGGCGGAGGCCGCGGCCGTGCAGCTCGCCGACGCCCCGGCGAGCGAGGTGGTCGCCTGGGCCGCCGCCACGTTCGGACGGTCCCTGGCCGTGGCCTGCTCGATGGCCGGCGACACCGTCCTGCCGCACCTCGTCTCCCAGGTCGCCCCCGGCGTGGACGTGCTGTTCCTGCAGACCGGCTACCACTTCGCAGAAACCATCGGCACCCGGGACGCCCTCGCCGCCGTGATCGACGCCAACATCGTCGACGTGCTGCCGCTGCAGGACGTGGCCGGGCAGGACGCCGTCCACGGCCCGCGGCTCTACGAGCGCAACCCGACCCTGTGCTGCCAGTTGCGGAAGGTCGACCCGATCAACGCCGAACTGGCCGGCTACGAGGCCTGGGTGACCGGGATCCGGCGGGAGGACAACGCCCTGCGCGCCAACGCCGGGCTGGTCGAGTGGGACGCAGCCCACCAGATGGTGAAGGTCAACCCGATCGCAGCGTGGACGTTCGAGGAGCTGCTCGACTACGCCGGCACCAACTCGGTGCCGGTCAACCTGCTGCTGACCGACGGCTACCCTTCGATCGGCTGCGCCCCCTGCACGCGCCGGGTCGAACCCGGCGAGGACCCCCGGGCCGGCCGCTGGGCCGGGCTGGCCAAGACCGAATGCGGGCTGCACCTGTGAACCATCTGGAACTGCTGGAGGCAGAGGCCATCCACATTCTGCGCGAGGCCGTGGCCGAGCTCGAGCGGCCGGTGCTGCTGTTCAGCGGCGGCAAGGATTCGGTGGTGCTGCTGCACCTCGCGGCGAAGGCCTTCTGGCCCGGCCCGGTGCCGTTCCCGCTGCTGCACGTGGACACCGGCCACAACTTCCCCGAGGTGCTGGCCTACCGCGACCAGGTGGTGGCCGACCTGCGGCTGCGGCTGATCGTCGCGAAGGTGCAGGACTACCTCGACGACGGCCGGCTGCTGGAACGCCCGGACGGCACCCGCAACCCACTGCAGACCCTGCCCCTGCTGGATGCGATCGCCGAGCACCGCTTCGACGCCGTGTTCGGCGGTGGCCGCAGGGACGAGGAGAAGGCAAGGGCGAAGGAACGGGTGGTGAGCCTGCGCGACGAGTTCGGGCAGTGGGACCCGCGCAACCAGCGCCCGGAGTTGTGGGACCTGTACAACCCGCTGCACCGGCCCGGCGAGCACGTGCGGGTCTTCCCGTTGAGCAACTGGACCGAGCTGGACGTGTGGCACTACATCGCCGCTGAGCAGATCGAGCTGCCGCCGCTGTACTACGCCCACTCCCGCGAGGTGTTCAACCGCGACGGGATGTGGCTGGCGGTCGGCGAGCACAGCTCGCCCCGGCCGACCGAGACGGTGCGTGAGCTCCAGGTGCGCTACCGCACGGTCGGGGACATGTCGTGCACCGGGGCCGTGGAATCCCGCGCCACCGACGTCGAGGCCGTGCTGCTGGAGGTTGCCGCCACCACGGTCACCGAGCGCGGCGCCACCCGGGCCGACGACCGGTTGAGCGAGGCGGCCATGGAGGACAGGAAGAAGGAGGGTTACTTCTGATGCCCGTTCGTTCCGGAACCACCCTGCTGCGACTGGCCACGGCCGGCAGCGTCGACGACGGCAAGTCCACCCTCGTCGGCCGGCTGCTGCACGACTCCAGGTCGGTGCTGGCCGACCAGTTGGCAGCTGTCGAGCGCGTCAGCAAGGCCAAGGGCCTCGGCCACGTCGACCTCGCCCTGCTCACCGACGGCCTGCGCGCGGAGCGCGAGCAGGGCATCACCATTGACGTCGCCTACCGCTACTTCGCGACGGCAGCGCGCACGTTCATCCTCGCCGACTGCCCCGGCCACGTGCAGTACACTCGCAACACCGTCACCGGCTCCTCCACCGCCGACGTGCTGGTGCTGCTGGTCGACGTCCGCAAGGGCGTGCTGGAGCAGACCCGCAGGCATCTCGCCGTCGCGGCGCTGCTGCGGGTGCCGTCCGTGGTGGTCGCGGTCAACAAGCTCGACCTCGCCGGCTACGGGCAGGCCGCCTACACCGCCGTCGTCGACCAGCTGCAGGCGCTGGCGGCAGGGCTCGGCCTGGCCGCGCTGCACCCCATCCCGGTGTCGGCGCTCGTTGGGGACAACGTCGTGACGCGGTCGGCCAACATGCCCTGGTACAGCGGACCCAGCCTGCTCGAACTGCTCGAACAGCTCCCCCCGGCGGCCGAACCGGCACAGGGGTTCCGCTTCCCCGTGCAACTGACGCTGCGGCCGCAGGAGGCTGCCCGGGACCCGCGCCACGTCGAGTACCGCGGCTACGCCGGACGGGTCACCGCCGGCTCGGTGCGGGTGGGCGACGAGGTGGTGGTGCTGCCGGAGGGCTTCCGCACCCGGGTGGCCGGCATCGACTTCGCGGGCGCGGAGCTGGAGGCTGCCGTGGCCGGCCAGTCGGTGGCGCTGCGGCTCGCCGACGAGGTGGACGTGGCGAGGGGCGAGCTGATCGCCGCCGTGGCCGACGCCCCGGTGCCGGTGACGGAGCTCGACGCGATGGTGTGCTGGCTGGCGGAGCGGCCCCTGCTGCCGGGCGCCCGGGTGCTGCTCAAGCACGGCACCCGGACGGTGCAGGCGAGGGTGGCCGAGCTGGTGGCCCTGCTCGACCTTGCCGCCATGGCGCCGGTGGAGGCCACCGAGCTGGCCCTGAACGACATCGGGCGGGTCCGGCTCCGGCTGGCTGCCCCGGTGCTGGCCGAGGACTACACGAGCACCCGCCGGGGCGGATCGTTCCTGCTGATCGACCCGCAGACCCGGGGCACGCTGGCCGCCGGCATGGTGCGCGGCCACCAGGTGTTCGGCAACGACTTCGACCCGACCGCCGGGTGGTCCATCTAGCCATGGCGCCTCCCGTTCTCGTGCTGGCCATGCACGGCACCCGCAGCCCGGCCGGCCAGGCCGTGGCCGCGGAGCTGGCAGCTGCCGTGGCCGCCCGCCTGCCCGGGGTGCCGGTGCGTCTCGGCTGGGCGGACGTGCTCAGCCCCACCCTCACCGAGACGTTGTGCGGTCTCGGCGAGGCCGTGGTGGTGCCGGGGTTTCTCACCGCCGGCTACCACGTCACCAGCGACCTGCCGGCCGCAGTGCAGGCCGCGGGAGGCCGGGCGCGGATAGCGCCGCTGATCGGCCCGGGCCTGGTGGCCGCCGTGGCCGACCGCTTGCTGGCTGCCGGTGGCCCCGGCGACGCCGTGGTGCTCGCACATGCGGGCTCGCTGCGCGAGCGCGCGCTCGGGGAGGTGCGCGCGGCAGCAGCCGAGCTGTCCGGCCTGGTCAGGCGTCCGGTGGTGCCGGCGTTCCTGACCGCGGCCGAACCCTCGGTGCCCGCTGCGGTCGCCGGACTGCGTACCGCCGGGCACTCCACGGTTGCGGTGGCGACGTACCTGCTGGCTCCGGGGGTGTTCGCCGAACGGCTGCACAGCGTGGGTGCGGATGTGATCTCTGCGCCGATCGGGGTACACCCGCTGGTGGTGGATGCGGTGATCACAGCATTCGCTGCCGCGTCGGGTGAGCAACTAGACTTGCCCGACGCCCCCGCGCAGGACTTGGGAAGAGAACTCATCGCATGACCGAAGTGACCACAGTCGACCATGTCGTCATCCGTTTTGCCGGGGACTCCGGCGACGGCATGCAGTTGACCGGCGACAGGTTCACCCACGAGACCGCCATCGCGGGCAACGACTTCTCCACCTTGCCGAACTTCCCGGCCGAGATCCGGGCGCCGGCCGGCACCGTCGCTGGGGTGTCCAGCTTCCAGCTGCACTTCGCCGACTTCGACATCCGCACCCCTGGCGACCGTCCCGACGTGCTGGTGGCGATGAACCCCGCTGCCCTGAAGGCGAACCTTGCCGACGTCCGGCGCGGCGGGCTGATCATCGCCGACACCGCAGACTTCACCCCCCGCAACCTGGCCAAGGTGGGCTACGCCTCCGACCCGCTCACCGACGGCAGCCTCGCCGACTACCAGGTGCACGCCATCGACCTCTCGGGCCAGGCCACGGCGGCTGTTGCCAAGCTGGGGCTCGGTCGCAAAGAGGCCTCCCGCACCAAGAACATGTACGCGCTCGGCCTGCTGGACTGGCTGTACCACCGCCCGGTCGAGGGCACGGTCGAGTTCCTGGAGCGCAAGTTCGCCAAGGTGCCGCAGGTGCGCGACGCCAACCTCGCAGCGTTCCGGGCAGGCTACGCGTTCGGTGAGACCACCGAGATGTTCGCCAACCGGTACAAGGTCGCGCCGGCAGCAGCGCCGGCCGGCACCTACCGGCAGATCTCGGGCAACCGGGCCCTCGCCTACGGCCTGATGGCCGGCGCGGCGAAGGCCGGCCTGCAACTGTTCCTCGGCGCCTACCCGATCACTCCGGCCTCCGACGTGCTGCACCACCTCGCTGCGGCCAAGGACGCCGGCGTGCTGACGTTCCAGGCCGAGGACGAGATCGCAGCGGTCGGCGCAGCGCTGGGTGCATCGTTCGCCGGGCAGCTGGGCGTGACCGCCACCTCCGGCCCGGGACTGGCCCTGAAGATGGAGACGATCGGGCTGGCGGTCATGCTGGAGCTGCCGCTGGTGATCTGCAACATCCAGCGGGCGGGTCCGGCCACCGGCATGCCCACCAAGACCGAGCAGGCCGACCTCACCCAGGCGCTGTACGGCCGGCACGGGGAAGCACCCCTGCCCGTGATCGCGCCGAACTCGCCCGGCGACTGCTTCACCGCCGCGTACGAGGCGGTCAAGATCGCCGTCGACTTCCGCACCCCCGTGATCCTGTTGTCCGACGGCTACCTCGCCAACGGCGCCGAACCCTGGCAGGTGCCCGACCTCGCCGACCTGCCGGAGATCGACCCGGCCTTCGCGACCGGTCCCAACCGGCCTGACGGGGAGTTCTGGCCCTACCTGCGCGACGACAAGCTGGCCAGGGCCTGGGCCGTGCCCGGCACTCCCGGCCTGGAGCACCGGGTGGGCGGCATCGAGAAGGCCGACGGCACCGGTGCGGTGTCCTACGACCCGGCCAACCACGAGTTCATGGTCAAGCTGCGCCAGCAGAAGGTGGCCGGGGTCGGCGCCCTCGTGCCCCCCGTGGCCGTGGACGACCCCGACGGTTCGGCCCGGGTGCTCGTGCTGGGTTGGGGCTCGACGTACGGCCCGATCTCTGCTGCCGCCCGCCGCGTGCGGGGCACCGGGCGGGCCGTGGCCACAGCCCACCTACGCCACCTCAACCCGCTGCCGGCGAACCTGGGCGACGTGCTGCGCAGCTACGACCGGGTGATCGTCCCGGAGATGAACCTCGGCCAGCTGGCCATGCTGCTGCGCGCCAATTACCTGGTTCCGGTCGAGAGCTACTCTCGGGTGCGGGGCCTGCCGATCTCGCTTTCCGAGCTGGCCACCGACCTGGTCGAGGTCATCGATGAGGAGAACGCCAAGTGACCACCACCTCGCCGGCTGCTGCCGGCGGTCTCGCCGGGGTGCCGTTGAGCCTCACCCCGCTCACCCGGAAGGACTTCGCCTCCGACCAGGAGGTGCGCTGGTGCCCCGGCTGCGGGGACTACGCCGTGCTGGCGACGTTCCAGGGACTGATGCCGACCCTCGGCATCCGCAGGGAGAACACGGTGATCGTCTCCGGCATCGGGTGCTCCTCGCGGTTCCCCTACTACGTGGACACCTACGGCATGCACTCCATCCACGGGCGGGCCCCGGCCATCGCCACCGGCATTGCGATGACCCGTCCCGACCTCGCGGTCTGGGTGGTGACCGGTGACGGAGACGCGCTCAGCATCGGCGGCAACCACCTGATCCACGCGCTGCGCCGCAACGTGAACATCACGATCATGCTCTTCAACAACCGGATCTACGGCCTGACGAAGGGCCAGTACTCCCCCACGTCCGAGCAGGGCAAGGTGACCAAGTCGACCCCGGCCGGCTCGGTGGACCGGCCGTTCAACCCACTGTCGCTGGCGTTGGGCGCAGAGGCCACCTTCGTCGCCAGGACGGTCGACTCCCACCGCGCCCACCTCAGCGAGGTGCTGACCGCAGCGATCAGCCACCGCGGTGCATCGATCGTCGAGATCTACCAGAACTGCCCGATTTTCAACGACGGGGCTTTCGACGCGCTGAAGGGCGCCGACGGCGGCCTGATCCCGCTGCGGCACGGCGAACCCATCACGTTCGGGGCCGGCGACACCAAGGGCGTCGTGCGCGACCCGGACGGCAGCCTGCGGATCGCCGAGGTCGCGGAGGTGGGACTGTCGAATGTGCTCGTGCACGACGCGCACGCAGCCGACCCCGGGGTGGCGTTCGCCCTGTCCCGGCTCACCGACACCGCAGAACTGCACACCTCCCCGATCGGCATTCTCCGCGACGTCGAGCGACCCACCTACGACGACCTGGCCAGGGAGCAGCTGACCGCGCCCGGGACAGCTGCGGAGCGGCTGTCGCGGCTGCAGGCCGAGATCACCGGCTCCGACACCTGGACCGTCTGAACCGGAGACTGCGCGGGGGTTGGTCGCTACGCTGGCCCCGTGTCCGGCACCGTCCCGCCCGAGCTGATCCCGCCCACCGCCGGGCAGGCAGCCCTGGTCGCGTCCTGGTCCACCTCGGCAGAGGAGGCCGCGCAGTGGTGCTCCGTTGCCGAGCACCCGTTCGACCCGGCCAACGTCCGCGACTGGTGGGAGGAGCCCGACGTGCAGCCCTGGCTGCTGCTGGACGGTGACCGGCCGGTGGCCTACGGCGAGATCTGGACCGACGAGGAGGGCGAGGCCGAACTCGCCAGGGTGCTGGTCGACCCTGAGGTCCGCGGTCGCGGCGTGGCGCGTCGGCTGGTCACGCTCCTGGTCGGCCTGGCCCGTTCCGCCGGTATCCCGGAATGCTTCGTGCGGGTGGTCCCGGAGAACCTGCCGGCCCTCGCCGCGTACCGGGCCGCCGGCTTCGTCGACGTGGACGAGGCGCTGGCGGCGGAGTGGAACGTACTGCAGCCCACCGAGTACGTGTGGCTGCGGCACGCCGGGGGCTGAGGCTGGCTCAGGCCCTGGTCTCGCGGAACCGCAGCAGGGCCTTGCCGACCTCGACCAGCACGAAGATCGCCACCGCGAACGCCAGCGGGATCACCCAGCCGAAGACGCCCAGCGGTGCCGAGCCGAACCATTCGTTCAGCACCGGCAGGTAGGCGAAGGCGAACTGCAGCACGACCAGGATGCCGACCACGCCCCAGGCCAGCGGGTTGCCGGTGAGCGCCTCCCTGCGCAGGCTCGACTCGCGCAGGAAGCGGGAGTTGAAGAGGTAGGCGGCCTGGCCCAGCGCGAGCGTGTTCACGGCCCAGGTCTGCGCCGTTGCGACGTCACCGGTGATGGCCCGCCCGATTCCGAAGGTGGCCAGGGTGGCGGCGGCGATCAGCACCGAGGCGATGGCGAGCCGGGGCAGGTAGCGCAGGCTCACCAGCGGTGCGTTCGGTGGCCGGGGCGGGCGGCGCATGATGTCGGGTTCGGCCGGCTCGTAGGCGAGCGCGAGCGAGAGGGTCACCGCGGTGACCATGTTCACCCACAGGATCTGGACCGGGTCCAGCGGCAGCGGCATGCCGAGCAGCACGGCCACCAGCACCACTAGCGACTGGGCGCCGTTGGTCGGGAGCAGGAACAGCACCGACTTGTGCAGGTTGTCGTTGATCCGCCGCCCCTCCTCGACCGCGTACTCGATGGTGGCGAAGTTGTCGTCGGCCAGCACGATGTCGGCAGCGTCCTTGGTGACCTCCGTGCCCTTGATCCCCATGGCCACGCCCACGTCCGCGCGCTTCAGCGCGGGCGCGTCGTTGACGCCGTCGCCAGTCATGGCCACGATCTCGCCGTTGGCCTGCAGGGCCCGGACCAGGCGCAGCTTGTGCTCGGGGCTGGTGCGGGCGAAGGTCTCGGTGCGGTTGACGATGACGCGCAGCTCCTCGTCGGTCGCCGCCTCCAGCTCCGCCCCGGTGATGGCCCGTTCACCTGCCGAGTCGAAGATGCCCATCTCCCGCCCGATCGCAGTGGCGGTGCCGGCATGGTCGCCGGTGATCATCGTCACCTTGATGCCCGCGGTGTGGCAGGCTGCGATGGCCGTGATCGCCTCTGGGCGGGGCGGGTCGACGATGCCGGCCAGGCCGAGGAACACCAGGTCGTTGAGGTCGGCGTGGTCGACGGTGTCTCCCCCGGCCGGCCTGGACGCGGCTGCGAGCACCCGGAGCCCCTGGGCTGACAGCGCATCCACCCGTTCCTCCCACCAGTCCCGGTCGAGGGGTTCGGGGGACCCGCCGGGGGACAATTGGGTAGCGGACCGTTCGAGCAGCCGGTCGGGCGCGCCCTTGACCAGGATCACCCGGTGACCTTCCGGAGTGGTGTTGGCCGTGGCCATGTACTTGTGCTCGGAGTCGAACGGCAGCAGTCCGGTGCGCGGGTAGGTGGCCGGGTCGAAGCCGGCCTTCAGCCCGAGGGTCCGCAGGGCACCCTCGGTCGGCTCCCCCACCAGGCTCCAGCGCCCGTCCACCTCCTGCACGACGGCTGTGTTCACCACGCTCATCACCGTCACCAGCGCACGCAGGTCCCCGCGGGCTGCGGGCTGCACGACGGCGCCGTCGGCGTGGATGTCGCCGGCCGGGTCGTAGCCCAGCCCGTCCACGGTGTACTCCGCCGACCTGGTCACCACGGTCCGGACGGTCATCTCGTTGGTCGTGAGGGTGCCGGTCTTGTCCGAGCAGATCCGGGTGACCGAGCCGAGCGTCTCCACCGCCGGCAGCTTCCGGATGATCGCGTTCCGCCTGGCCATCTGCTGCACGCCGAGCGCGAGCGTGATCGTGACCAGGGCAGGCAGGCCCTCCGGGATGGCCGCGACGGCGAAGCCGATGGTGGCCGAGATCAGCTCGCCCGCCGGCATGCCGTGCAACAGCTTGCCGATCGCGACCATCACCACAGCCATGGCGGCGATGACGAGCGACAGCCGCTTCCCGAACGAGGTGATCTGCCTGGTCAACGGGGTGTCGAAGACGTCGATCTGGCTGAGCATCGTGGTGATCCGGCCGATCTCGGCGTTCGCGCCGGTCGCCGTCACCACACCCACCCCCAGCCCGGCGGACACCAACGAGGAGGAGAACAGCATCGACGACCGGTCGCCGAGACCGGCGCCCACCGCCACCGGGTCCACGCCCTTGTCCGAGGGCACGGCCTCACCGGTGAGCGCAGCCTCCTCCACCCTCAGGTTCGCCGCCCGGATCAGCCGCAGGTCGGCCGGCACCTTCGAGCCGGCAGTCACCCGCACCACGTCGCCGGGCACGAGCTGGTCCGCAGGCACCTCGGTCCAGCCCCCGTCCCTGCGCACCTGCGCCTCGGCGGAGAGCAGGTTGCGGATGCCGGCCAGCGCCTGTTCGGCCCTGCCCTCCTGCACGAAGCCGACCACGGCGTTGATCACGGCCACAGCGAGGATGACCCAGAAGTCGATCCACTCCCCCAGCGCGGCCTTCAGCGCGGCAGCGCCGAGCAGGATGTAGATGAGCACGTCGTCGAAGTGGCGCAGGAAGCGCCGCCAGGCCGGCTCGGCCGCGGCCTCCTCGATCCGGTTCGGCCCGAACCGCGCCAGCCGCTGCCGCGCGGTGTCTCCGTCCAGCCCGTCCGGGCCGGCATCGAGAGCTGCGAACACCTCCGCTGCGGTGAGGGCGTGGGCGTCGGAGAGCACCGGGAGATCACTGGCCACGGTCATCGCTGCCTCCTGGGCCGCCGGGGATGGGTGCGCCATGCCGTCTGGCAAGAAACTAGCACCGCCGGGCGCTCCTGCACCCGGCGCGGAACCATCGCCTCTCCCTCGGCGGGCGGGCCGGCGTCTGGAGCAACGGATAACCTGTCGGACGTGACCCGATTCGACACCGACCCCACCGTCCGGCCCCAGGACGACCTGTTCCGCCACGTGAACGGGCGCTGGCTCGCCAGCGCCGAGATCCCGGCGGACAAGCACGCCGCCGGGGCCTTCATCGAGCTCCGCGACGCCTCCGAACGCGCCATCCGCGACATCGTCACCGGGCTGGCCGGCTCCCAGCCGGGCACGGAGGCGTACCTGGTGGAGCACATGTACGGCAGCTTCGCCGACACCGAGCGGGTGGAGGCGCTCGGCCTGGACCCGCTGGCGCCGCTGCTGGCCGAGATCGAGGCGATCGGCAGCGTGGACGACCTGCTGGACTACTTCGGCCGCAGCCTCCGCCGCGGCACCGGCGCCCCCCTGGCGCTGGACGTGGACGCCGACCCCGGAGAACCGAGCCGGTACGCGCTGTTCCTGGTGCAGGCCGGCATCGGGCTGCCCGATGAGGAGTACTACCGGCTGGAACAGCACGCGTCCATCCTCTCCGCCTACCGCGACCACATCGACCGCACCCTGACCCTCGCCCGGCTGACCTCCAGCGCAGCGGGACCGGTGAGTGCGCTCGAGGCGGAGGTCGCGGCCCGGCACTGGGACAAGGTGCGCACCCGCGACATGCGGGCGATGTACAACCCCACCTCCACCGCCGACCTCGACGCCGGCGGTGTGGCCTGGACCAGGATGCTGGCCGCTGCCGGCGTCCCGGAACTCGACCAGGTGATCGTCGCCCAGCCGTCGTTCCTCGCCGACCTCGCCGGCCTGCTCACCCCCGCCCGCCTCGAGGACTGGAAGGCCTGGTGCCGCTGGTCGCTGGTCTCCGCGCTCTCGCCGTACCTGCCGGAGCCGCTGGTGCAGGCCCGGTTCGACTTCTACGGCACGGTCTTGCAGGGCATCCCGCAGCTGCGCGAGCGCTGGAAGCGCGGCGTCGACCTGGTGGAGCGGACCCTCGGTGAGGCGGTGGGCAAGCTGTACGTCGAGCGCCACTTCCCGCCCGCGGCCAAGGACCGCATGGACGCGCTCGTCGCGAACCTGCTCGAGGCCTACCGGCGCTCCATCTCCGGGCTGGAGTGGATGACCGAGCCCACCCGGGCCGAGGCGCTGGCCAAGCTGGCCAACTTCACCCCGAAGATCGGCTACCCCGACGTCTGGCTCGACTACGGCCCCCTCGAGATCCGGCCGGGCGACCTGCTCGGAAACGTCCTGCGGGCCGCCGACTTCCACACCACGGACGAACTCAGCAAGCTGGGCGGGCCGATCCGCAAGTGGGAGTGGCTGATGACCCCGCAGACCGTGAACGCCTATTACCACCCGTTGCGCAACGAGATTGTGTTCCCGGCCGCCATCCTGCAGCCGCCGTTCTTCGACGCCGGGGCCGACGACGCCGTGAACTACGGGGCCATCGGAGCTGTGATCGGCCACGAGATCGGCCACGGCTTCGACGACCAGGGCTCCACCTGTGACGGGGAGGGGAGGTTGCGGGACTGGTGGACGCCGGCCGACCGGGAGGCCTTCACCGAGCGGACGAAGGCCCTGATCGAGCAGTACTCCGCGCTGTCGCCGGCACAGCTGCCCGACCTGCACGTCAACGGGGAGCTGACCATCGGGGAGAACATCGGTGACCTCGGCGGCGCAGCCATCGCCTACGACGCCTGGCGGATTGCGGTCGGCGAAGCGGAGCCCGAGCCGGTGGACGGGATCCCGGCGGAGCAGCGGTTCTTCTTCGCCTGGGCGCGGGCGTGGCAGACCAAGCGCAGGGACGAGGCGCTGCGCCAGCAGATCGCCACCGACCCGCACTCCCCCGAGGAGTTCCGCTGCAACCAGGTGGTGCGCAACCTGCCGGCGTTCTACGACGCCTTCGGAGTCACCGGTGAGGACGCGGCCTGGCTCGCGCCCGAGCAGCGGGTCAAGATCTGGTGAGCCCCGGTTCGGCGCCGGGCTCGCGGGTCAGGTAGGGGTGGGTCCAGCCCACCGCCGCCTCCAGCTGCCCCGCCAGCGCGAGCAGGGTCTCCTCAGCACCCAGGCGAGCGCCCAGCATCACGCCGATCGGCAGGAGCCGTCCGCCCACCTCCGCGGTGTGCAGCGGCAGCGAGATGGCCGGCCGTCCGGACAGGTTGTAGACGCTGGTCCACGGGGTGAACCGCGTCTGGGCGGCGAAGTCCGCGGCAGGGTCGTCGTCGTCGCGCAGTTCACCGATCCGGGCTGGTGGCTGGGCCAGCGTCGGGGTGAGCACCACGTCGAAGCCGTCCCAGGCCAGGGCGACGTCCACGGTCAGGCGCTGCACCGCTGCGACAGCGGTGGCGAACTGCACGCCGCTGGTCCGGCGGCCGTGGTCGCGCAGCCACCTGGTCAGGGCACGCAGCTGCGGCTCCGCTTCCGGCGGTAGCGGGATGGCGGCAGCTGCCACGGCCCAGATCGCGAAGAACGCCTCCCAACGCTCCGGGCCGAAAGGTACCGGGGCCGGGCCCACCTCGTGGCCGAGGCCGGCCAGGGTTTCTGCTGTGGCTGCGACCGCGGCCAGGCACGCCGGGTGCACGTCGGCCTCGGCGATGACCGGGGTGGTCAGCACCCCGATCCGGAGGCGGCCGGGGTCACGCCCGGCCGCCTGGGCGAAGCTGTCCCGTGGCGGCGGGACCTGGTAGGTCTCGCCCACCCCCCGACCGGCCAGCACGTCCAGCGCCACAGCCGTGTCGGCCACCGTCCGGGTCAGCACCCCGTCCGTCGGCAGGCCGGTGCCGGGCTCCCGCAGTCGCCCGGAGCTCACCCGTCCGCGGCTCGCTTTCAGTCCGACCAGTCCGCACGCCGAAGCCGGGATGCGGATCGACCCGCCGGCGTCGGAGGCGTGTGCGATCGGCGCGAGCCCGGTGGCCACAGCGGCTGCGGCACCACCGCTCGAGCCGCCGGCGGACCGGGCCAGGTCCCAGGGCGTACGGGCCGGGGGCGCACCCTCGGGCTCGGTGTAGCAGGGGAAGCCGAACTCCGGGGTGGCGGTCTTGCCGAGCATCACCGTGCCGGCCGCGCGCAGCCAGCCGACGATGTCGTCGTCGGTGTTCGCAACGTTCCCGACCAGGGCCGCGCTGCCCGCCTCGTGCCCCACCCCGGCGACAGGGTGCAGATCCTTGATCGGGCACGGCACGCCGAGCAGGGGTGCGGCTACCTCACCCCTGGCGACCGCTGCGTCGACGGCGGCGGCCTCCCGAAGGGCGTACTCCGGTGCCAGCCGGGCGAACGCTCCGACGACCCCGTTGAGCCGGGCGGCCCGGTCCAGGTGGGCGGTGGCCACCGCGACCGCGGTCAGCGACCCGGAACGGACCGCGGCTGCCGTGGCGAGCGCATCTAGGGAGGTCGGCTCGATCAATGCTTGATCTTCCCCGGTTCGAGGGTGCCGGTGATCGTCGGCTGGAAGTCCTCGCCGAGTTGCCGGACGGCGAGGCGGCCGACGAGTTGCTGCTCCGTGGTGACCCGCTCCGACCTGGCCCGGCCGATGAACGTGATCGCCCAGTGCAGCAGGGTGGTGATGCGGTTCTTGAAGCCCACAACGTAGATCAGGTGGACGAACAGCCACGCGAACCAGGCCGGGAAGCCGCTCAACTGCAGCCTGCCCATCCGGGCAACTGCCCCGAAGCGGCTGATCACGGCCATCGAGCCCTTGTCGTGGTACTTGAACTCAGCCGTCACGGGTTGCCCGGTCACCTCGCCGATGATCTTCGCTGCTGCGTAGCGTCCGCCCTGGATCGCCACCTGCGCCACGCCCGGCAGGTTGTCGAGGCTGATCATGTCACCGACGACGAACACCTCCGGGTGGCCCGGCAGGGTGAGGTCGCGGTTCACCTCGATCCGCCCGGCACGGTCCACACCCGCCCCGCACTGCTCGGCGAGCGTCCGGCCCAGCCGGCTGGCCTGCACGCCGGCAGCCCACACCTTGCAGGCCGCCTGGATCCGCTCGGTGCGGCCGTCGGTGTACTTGACGTCCAGGCCAGTGGCGTCGACGTTCGTCACCAGGGCACCGAGCAGCACCTCGACCCCGCAGCGTTCGAGCTCGGCGCGGGCGGCCGCTGAGAGCTTCGGGCCGAAGGGCGGCAGCACGGCGTCCGCGCCGTCCAGCAGCAGCACTCGCGACCGGGTGGTGTCGATCCGCCGGAAGCTCTTGCGCAGCGTGTGCCGGGTCAGTTCGGCGATCTGGCCGGCCATCTCCACCCCGGTGGGGCCGGCGCCCACCACGACGTAGGTCATCAGTGCGCGCCGTTCGGCCTCGCTCTCGGTGAGCTCAGCCATCTCCAGCGAGCCGAAGATCCGCGCGCGCAACTCGAGGGCGTCGTCGATGGACTTCATCCCGGGCGCGAAGGTGGCGAACTGGTCGTTGCCGAAGTACGACTGGCCGGCGCCGGCGGCCACGATCAGGTGGTCGTACTTCACAGCGACCGTCTTGGCGAGCTTCTCCGCCACCACCACCCTGCTCCGCAGGTTGATCCGGGTCACCTCAGCGAGCAGCACGGTGGCGTTGCGCTGGTTCTTCAGGATGTCGCGCGTCGCCGGCGCGATCTCGCCGGTCGAGAGGATGCCGGTGGCCACCTGGTAGAGCAGCGGCTGGAAGAGGTGGGCCACGGTCCTGGAGATGAGCGTGACGTCCACCTCCGCCCTGGCCAGCGCCTTCGCTGCGAACAGGCCACCGAAGCCGGAGCCGATGATGACGACCTGCGGGCGGGCCATGCTGACCTCCTGGGGTGGATGGCGCTGGGCCCTCCACCCTATTCGGCTCCCGAAGTTACCGGAACGCCCCGCTCAGGAGGAGCGGGTGATCACCCCGTCGCAGAGGGCGGACAGCGCCTGCTTGGCGGGGCCGTCCGGCAGCGGGGCGAGGTGCGCGCGAGCGATCTCGGCCCTGCGGGTGATCTCGGCCCTGGCCTCGGTCATCGCCGGATGGGCACGCATCAGGTCCAGCGCCTCGGCCAGGTCCGCGTCTGCGCTCAGGTCCGCGTCGAGGAGGGCCAGCAACCGCGCGTCGGACGGCTCGGTGCTGGTTCTGGCGAGCAGGGTCGGCAGCGTGGGCACGCCGGCCCGCAGGTCGGTTCCGGGGGTCTTGCCGGAGGAGTCGCTGGCGATGTCCAGCAGGTCGTCGCTGAGCTGGAACACCACCCCGATCTCCTCGCCGTAGGCGTCCAGCGCCCGCAGCTCGTTCTCGCCGAGCCCGGCGACCATGCCGCCGAAGATCGTGGACGCCGCGATCAGCGAACCGGTCTTGTCCGCGAGCACGCCGAGGTAGTGGGTGAGCAGGTCCTCACCGGGCAGCGGACCCCTCGTCTCGGCGATCTGGCCCTGCACCAGCCGGGCGAAGGTCTGCGCCTGCAGCTTCACGTACTCGGTGCCGAGCGTGGCGACGATCGAGGAGGCGCGGGCGAACAGGTAGTCCCCCACCAGGATCGCGACGGTGTTGTCCCAGCGCTGGTTGGCGCTCGGGGCGCCGCGACGCAACTGCGCCTCGTCCATGACATCGTCGTGGTAGAGGCTGGCGACGTGGGTGAGTTCCATCACCAGCGCGGCCCGGACGATGGCGTCCTCGTCGGCCTCGCCGGCCAGCAGTGCCGCCAGCACCACCAGCAGCGGACGGAACCGCTTGCCGCCGGCGCTGATCGTGTGCAGCGCTGCCTCGGTGACGAAGTCGGAGTCGGCAACCGCCGCCTCCGCCAGGCGCTGCTCCACGACTTCGAGCAGCGCGCTCACCCGCTCGGTGAATTCCGGATCCAGATCACCCACCAGGTCAGCGGGCTGGGTCTCGGCGGGCACGCCCGAAAGCATAGCCTCAGCGCAGGAACGTGCTGGCCGAGGTCACCAGGTCGAGCAGCGGTCCCGGGAACAGGCCGAGGTACACCGACGCGACCGCGCCGATCCCGATCGGCACCCAGCTCATCCCGCTCGCCCTGGCCACTCCCACCCCGGGTGCCGGCTCTGCGAAGAACATCAGCACGATCACCTTCAGGTAGACGTAGGCAGCCACCAGGCTGAGCGCGACCGCGGCCAGCACCAGCCAGGAGTAGCCGCCGCGCCAAGCAGCGGAGAAGACCGCCCACTTGCCGATGAAGCCGCCGGTCAGCGGCAGGCCGGCGAAGCTCAGCATCAGGACGGCGAAGATGCCCGCGAGCAGCGGGTTCTTCCGGCCGAGGCCGGCCCAGCCCGAGATCGCGTGCACCTCGCCTGCGGGGTCGCGCACCATGGTGATGATCGCGAACGCAGCGATCGTGGCGAAGCCGTACGCGACCAGGTAGAACACGATCGAGCCGAAGCTGTTCACCTGCGCGCCGGTACCCACCGTCGCGCCGACGATCGCCACCAGGATGAACCCGGCGTGGGAGATCGAGCTGTAGGCCAGCAGCCGCTTGATGTCGGTCTGGTTCAGGGCCACGACCACGCCTAGGGCCATGGTGATCACCGCCACCGTCGCGAGCAGCGGCTGCCAGCTCCAGCGCTCGGCACCGAACGCGACGAACAGGATCCGGACGGTCGCGCCGATGGCGGCCAGCTTGGTGCAGATGGCCATGAAGCCGGTCACCGGGGTGGGCGCACCGACATAGACGTCCGGCACCCAGTTGTGGAACGGCACGGCGCCCACCTTGAACAGCAGCCCGATGGCGAGCATGGCGACGCCGGTGTAGAGCAGTCCCCTGCCGAACAGCGGGTCGGCTACCGATTCGCTGATCGCGCTCAGCTGGAAGGACCCGGAGAAGCCGTAGACGAGGGCTGCGCCGAACAGGAAGAACGCAGAGGACAGCGAGCCCAGCAGGAAGTACTTCAGCGCTGCCTCCTGGCTGAGCAGCCGGCGCCGGCGGGCCATGCCGCTGAGCAGGTACAGCGGCAGGGACATGACCTCCAGCGCGACGAAGGCCGTGATCAGGTCGTTGGCTGCGACGAACACCATCATGCCGGCCAGCGCGAACATCGCGAGCGGGAAGACCTCGGTGTGCTCGTGCCGGGCAGCGTTCGCCTCGGCCTCGGACGGGCTGCCCGGCACGGAGGCGGCGGACGCAGCGAAGGCCGACGCGCCGTTGTTCAGGTCACGCTCGGAGAACACCAGCAGCGACAGCAGGCCGAAGACCAGCAGCGCGCCCCACATCAGGTAGGTGGGCCCGTCGAGGCTGATCGAGCCCATCGCCAGCAGGCCCTTGCTGCCCTCGGGCAGGCGCCAGCTGACCACCAGCGTGGCGAACGCGACCAGCAGCGCCAGCTCGAACACGGCGATCTGGGTGAGGAACCGGTAGGGGCGCGGCACCAGCGCCTCGACGACGATGCCGAGGCACGCGGCCGCCAGCACCGCGAGGACGGGGGCCAGCTGCAGCCACTCGAACGTGGGCGGCGTGATGTTCACTTGGCTTCCTCTCCCAGCGGAGCCACTGGGTCGGCGACGCCGACCCGGCTCATGGTTTGCTGCGCGGTCGGCTCGATCACCCCGAGCGCGAGGTTGGGCAGGAAGCCCAGCAACAGGATCACGGCCAGCAGCGGCCCCGCCACCCACTTCTCCCGCGCCGTGGCGTCGACGGTGAAGCTGCGCGCCACCCCCTCGCCCACCGGCCCGGTCATCGTGCGCTGGTACATCAGCAGGATGTAGACCGCGGCCAGCACAGTGCCGAGCACCGCGACCGCCGCAACGGCAGGCTGCTGCGACCAGGTGCCGGCCAGCACCATGAACTCGGAGACGAAGCTGGACATGCCGGGCAGGGCCAGCCCGGAGAGGCCGGCCACCAGGAACGTGCCGGCGAGCACCGGCGCAACCTTCTGCACGCCGCCGAAGTCGGCGACCAGCGCCGAGCCCCGGCGCGAGATCAGGAAGCCGATCACCAGGAACAGCGCTGCGGTGGAGAACCCGTGGTTCACCATGTAGAAGATCGAGCCGGAGATGCCGGCGCTGGTGAAGGTGTAGATGCCCAGCACCATGAACCCGAAGTGGCTGATCGAGGTGTAGGCCACCAGCCGCAACAGGTTGCCGCTGCCGATCGCCGCGATCGCCCCGTAGAGGATGCTCACCAGCGCGAGGACCACCATCACCGGGGCCACCCACTGGCTGGCCTCCGGGAACAGGCCGAGGCAGAACCGGATCATCCCGAAGGTGCCGATCTTGTCGAGGATGCCGACCAGCAGCACCGAACTGCCCGGGGTGGACTCCTCCGCGGCCGTCGGCAGCCAGGTGTGAACCGGCACCATGGGCGCCTTCACGATGAACGCGATCAGGAAGCCCAGCATCAGCCAGCGGCCGATGTTGGTGCCGAGGTCGAGCCGGGTGAGGTCCTCCAGCAGGTAGCTGGGCGCACCGGTGAGGCGCACCGACCACACGTACAGGCCGAGCACGCTGGCCAGCATGACCAGGCCGCCGCCGAGGCTGAACAGCAGGAACTTGACCGCTGCGTAGGCCCGCCTGGGCCCGCCGTACCCGCCGATCAGGAAGTACATCGGGATCAGCGTGGCCTCGAAGAACAGGTAGAACAGCAGCACGTCCTCGGCCATGAAGACGAACAGCGACAGGCTCTCCAGCGCCAGCACGAGCGCGAAGAAGACCTGCGCAGACCAGCGCCCGCGACCGACCACCTTCCACTCGGCCAGCAGCACGAACGGCACCAGTACGACGGTGAGCAGCACCATCACCAGCGCCATGCCGTCCAGGCCGACCGCCCACCAGGCGCCGAACGCAGGGATCCAGGGCGCCCGTTCGGCCAGCGGCGCGCCGCCGAGGTGGAGCACGGCGACGCCGAAGCCCACCGCTGCGGTGAGCAGGGCGAACACCATGCCGACACCGCGGGCGATCTGCTTGACGGGCAGGCAGAGCACGCCGGCGCCGAGCAGGGGCACCAGCCCGAGGATGGTGAGCCAGGGGATCGTCATCTCATCTCCTCCCTCAGCCCAGCTGGCTGAGGATCATCACCGCGCCGACCAGCAGCGCGCCGGCGGTCATGGTGAGGGCGTAGCTGCGGACCTGCCCGGTCTGCAGCCTGCGGGCCTGCGCAGAAAGGCCGGAGAACATCGCCGCGAGGCCGTCAGCCCCGGTGTCGATGACCCGGCTGTCGCCTGCCACCACCCCCCGCGCCAGCAGCATCGTCGGCTGCACGACCAGCGTGTCGTTCACCGCGTCGCCGAACAGGTCGTTGCGGCCGGCGATCGTGAGCGGGTTGGCGCTGGCCGGGGCCACCTCGGGCACCGGACGCCGGCCGAACACGAACCAGGACAGCGCCACTCCGGCAGCAACGACGGCGAGCGTCGCCCAGCCGACCACGGTGGGGATCAGCGAGACCTCGTGGGCGTGGGCCCCCGTCGCCGGCTCGAGCCAGCCCTGGATCCAGGCGTTCAGGACGGCACCGGCGACGACGCTGAGCACTGCCAGCACGATCAGTGGCACCGTCATCACCCGTGGCGACTCGTGCGGGTGGACGCCCGCGCGCCAGCGCTTCTCGCCGAAGAACGTCATCAGCATCAGCCGGGTCATGTAGAACGCGGTGATGCCGGCGCCGACCAGCGCAGCGGTGCCGGCGATCGGGCTGTGCTCGAAGGCCGCCTCGATGATGTGGTCCTTGGAGAAGTAGCCGGCGAACCCGGGGAACCCAATGATCGCGAGGTACCCCATCGCGAAGGTCCAGAAGGTGACCCGCGTCACCTTCCAGAGCGCACCGTAGTGGCGCATGTTCACGTCGTCGTCCATGGCGTGCATCACCGAACCGGCACCGAGGAACATGTTGGCCTTGAAGAAGCCGTGGGTGAGGAGGTGGAAGATCGCGAAGGCGTAGCCGGCCGGGCCGATCCCGGCTGCGAGCATCATGTAGCCGATCTGGCTCATCGTCGAGCCGGCGAGCACCTTCTTGATGTCGTCCTTGCTCGTGCCGATCCAGGCACCTGCGAGCAGGGTGACGGTGCCGACGATGACCACGGCGGTGCTGGCCGCAGCCGACATCTCGAAGATCGCGTGGCTGCGGACCACCAGGTAGACGCCGGCGGTGACCATCGTCGCTGCGTGGATCAGAGCCGAGACCGGCGTGGGGCCCTCCATCGCGTCCAGGAGCCAGGCCTGCAGCGGCACCTGGGCGGACTTGCCGCAGGCGCCCAGCAGGAGCAGCAGTCCGATGGTGGTGGCCCAGAAGGCGTCGAGCTGCCCCGCGCCGGCGTTGACCGTGGCGAAGGACGAGCTGCCGAACAGCGCCAGCATGCTCATCACGGCCGTGGTCATGCCGAGGTCGCCGACCCGGTTCATCACGAAGGCCTTCTTCGCGGCCGCTGCGGCCGACGGCTTGTGCTGCCAGAAGCCGATCAGCAGGTAGGAGGCCAGGCCGACGCCTTCCCAGCCGACGAACAGCACCAGGTAGTCATCGGCCAGCACCAGCACGAGCATCGCGGCGATGAACAGGTTCAGGTAGGCGAAGAAGCGCCGCCGCCGCTCGTCGTGGGCCATGTAGCCGACCGAGTAGACGTGGATCAGCGCGCCGACGCCGGTGATCAGCAGCGCGAACAGTATCGAGAGCTGGTCGACCAGGAGGCCGGCCGACACCTGCCAGGTGCCAAGGGTGATCCACTCGTACAGCGGCACCGAGACGGCGCGCGCCTCCGGCGCAGCCCCCAGCTGCTGGACGAACAGGGCTGCGGCGATGCCGAACGACGCCACCACTGCCGCCACGGCCAGCCAGTGGCCGACCCGGTCGAACAGTCGGCCGCCGAGCAGCAGCAGGGCCGCCACTGCCGCCGGCACGGCGATCATCAGCCACGCCAGGCTGAACAGGCCGGTCGCAGCCACCGGCGCGAGGGTTTCCAGGGTGATCATGCGGTTGCGCCCTTCACAGCTTCAGCAGGTTCGCCGCGTCCACAGAGGTGGACCGCCGGGTGCGGTAGATGGTGATGATGATGCTCAGCCCGACCACCACTTCCGCCGCGGCCACCACCATCACGAAGAAGGTCGCCACCTGGCCGTCGAGGTTTCCGTGCGCCTGGGCGAACGTGACCATCGCGAGGTTCGCGGCATTCAGCATCAGTTCCACCGACATGAACGCCACCAGTGCGTTCCGTCTGACCATGACCCCGATGGTGCCGATGGTGAACAGGATCGCGGCAAGGTAGAGGTAGTTGGCGGTCATTCGTCCTCCTCCTCGGACCGCACGCCGTCGATGGCCTCGAAGGCAGCTGCGGTCTCCCGGCTGAGCGCAGGCGCGTCCAGGATCACGCCGCGCGAGGCCAGCGTCTGCGAGACCGATGCCTCGCTGATCGAGCCGTCCGGCAGCAGTGCCGGGGTGGCGATCGAGTTGTGCCGGGCCAGGACGCCCGAGTTCGGCAGGGTGCCGGGGTGCGTGCCGGACTCGGCGTAGTCCTGCATCCGCCGCTGCGCCAGCTGGCGCTGCGTAGGCTTCGGGCGCACCCGCGCGTGCTGTCCGAGCACCATCGCGCCGACGGCGGCCGTGATCAGCAGCGCGGAGGTGATCTCGAAGGCGAAGACGTAGCGGCCGAAGATCAGGGCCGCCAGCGACTCGACGTTGCCACCGTGGGCGCCGTTGGCCGCCTCCAGCCCGACGTTGGGCCCGCCCACCAGCGCGGCTCCGATGCCGAACACCACCAGGCCGAGCAGGCCGAGCCCGGCGAGGGATGCCGCCAGCCGGTGCCCGGCGATGGTCTCGACCACCGAGTCGTGGGTGTCGACACCGACGAGCATCAGCACGAACAGGAACAGCATCATGATCGCGCCGGTGTAGACGATGATCTGCACGAAGGTGAGGAACATCGCGTCCAACGATGCGTAGAGCACCGCCAGGTTGATCATCACGAACGCCATGCTGAGCGCCGCGTAGACGGCCTTCCGGAAGAACAGCAGGCCGAGCGCACCGACCACCATCAATGGGGCGGCGATCCAGAACGTGAGCTCCGAGCCGGTCATCGGTTGCCTCCAGCGCCGTCGCCGAGAGCCGGGGTGCGGTTGTCCGGCTTGCCGGTGGCCGGCAGGCCGAGGAAGTACGAGCGCTCGTCCGGGCCGAGGCGACGGGGGTGCGGCGGCTCCTCCATGCCGGGCAGCAGCGGGGCCAGCAACCGGTCCTTGGTGTAGATCATCTTCTCCCTGCTGGTGTCGGCCAGCTTGAAGTCGTTGGTCATGGTGAGCGCCCTGGTCGGGCAGGCCTCGATGCACAGCCCGCACAGGATGCAGCGCAAGTAGTTGATCTGGTAGACCCGGCCGTACCGCTCACCGGGCGAGTACCGCTCGGCCTCGGTGTTGTCCGCACCCTCGACGTAGATCGCGTCCGCGGGGCAGGCCCAGGCGCACAGCTCACACCCGACGCACTTCTCCAGGCCGTCGGGCCAGCGGTTCAGCTGGTGCCGGCCGTGGAAGCGCGGCGCGGTGATCTTCTCCTTGCCCTTCTCCGGGTAGCCCTGGGTGAAGGTCTTGCGGAAGATGGTCCGGAAGGTGACCCCGAACCCTGCCCACGGGTCGAAGATGCCCATCTACTGTTCCTCTCCTTCGGACCGGTCAGCCGCCTCGGCTGTGGACGGCACCACCCCGCGCAACTCCGGCAGCACCTGGCCGGGCATCGGCGGGACGGGATAGCCGCCGGCGAAGGCGTCGAACTCCCCCGGTTCCACAGCTTCCGGCTCGGGCTCGGGACGGTCGCCGATGAACATGATCGCCACGACCACCGCGGCCAGGACGAGGATCACCACCACCAGCACCGGCCCCTGCAGCAGGTTCTCCTGCCGGAGCACCTGGAAGGTGGCGATCACGATGATCCAGGCCAGCGAGATCGGGATCAGCACCTTCCAGCCCAGCTTCATGAACTGGTCGTAGCGGAACCGCGGCAGCGTGCCGCGCAGCCAGACGAACATCGAGATGAACAGCTGCACCTTGATCGCGAACCAGATCGGGCCGAGCCATGGGTTGTTCAGCGGCTCGATCAGGTTGAGCGGCCAGAACGGCAGGTAGCCGCCGACGAACAGCGTGGTCGCGATCGCGGAGACCGTGGCCATGTTGATGTACTCGGCGAGGAAGTAGATCGCGTACCGGAAGCCGGAGTACTCGGTGATGTAGCCGCTGACCAGCTCCGACTCCGCCTCCGGCAGGTCGAACGGCGCCCGGTTGGTCTCCCCGACCATCGAGATCGCGTACACGACGAAGGAGGGCAGCAGCAGCAGCCAGTACCAGGTCTGCAGGCCGACGTCGAGGCCGAACGGCAGCATCGCCGTGCGCTGGGCCTCCACTATCTGGTGGGTCGACATCGAGCCGGAGTAGAGGAACACCGACACCAGCGACAGCCCCATCGCGATCTCGTAGGAGATCATCTGGGCCGACGAGCGCAGGCCGCCGAGCAGGGAGTAGGGCGAGTTCGACGACCAGCCGGCCAGCACGAAGCCGTAGATGCCGACCGAGGTCACGGCCAGCAGCACCAGCACGCCGACGGGCAGGTCAGCCAGCTGCAGGTAGGTCTTCACCCCGAAGATCTCCACCTCGCCCCCGAACGGGATCACCGCCCAGGCCGTGAAGGCCGCAGTGCCGGCGATCAGCGGGGCGACGGTGAACAGCACGCGGTCGACCATCGACGGCATGAAGTCCTCCTTGATCAGGAGTTTCATGCCGTCAGCCAGTGCCTGCCCCAGCCCGAACGGGCCGTTCAGGATCGGGCCGAGCCGGTGCTGCATCTTGCCGACGAGCCGGCGCTCGTACCAGACGTTGAAGATCGTCCAGACCAGCAGCACCACGAACAGCACCACGACCTTGATCAGCACCAGCCACCACGGATCGTTCATGCTTCACCTCCGACGCTCAGCACAACCTCGTCGCCGAAGACGACGCCCAGCTCGCCGAGCGGCGTGCCGGGTGAGTTGGTGGGCACCCAGACGGTGCCATCGACCATGCCAGGGGTGACCGCGACCGGCAGGCTGTACCAGCCGGCGCCACCGCTGAGCGTGACCAGGTCGCCGTCGCCGACGCCCAGCCGTGCGGCCAGCCCGGGCGCGAGGCGGGCCAGCGTCGGCCGCGCGGTCGCCATCAGTGCGTCCTCACCGTCCTGCCCGCGGCCGCCGTCGATCAGCTGGCGCCAGGTGGCCAGCCTCACGCTGACCTCACCCTCGCCCGCGGCGGTCGTGGTGGTCGGTCGGGTGGGGGCGGTGGCCGCTTCGGGGCCGGCTGCCCTTGCGCCGGCCCAGCTGCCGAGTTCGGTCAGCTCGGCCAGGGCCTGCTTCGGGGTGCGGAACCCGAGGGGCCGGCCGAGCCCGTCGGCGAGGGCTGCCAGCACCCGCAGGTCGGTCATCGGGGCGTTGGCCTGCTTGATCACGGTGTTCACGCGGCCGGGCCGGTGCTCCCAGTTCAGGAAGGTGCCGGGCCGCTCCTCGATCAGCGCGACCGGGAACACCACGTTTGCCCGCTCGGTCACCTCACTGGTGCGGTTCTCCAGGGCGACGACGAAGCCGGCTTCCTCCAGCCCGGCACGCACCGCGGCGGCGTCGGCGAAGTCGGCAGGTTCGAGCCCGGCCACGACCAGCGCCTTCAGCTCCCCGGCGGCAGCAGCGGCGAGCGCGGCCTCGGCGTGCAGTCCTGCGGCTTCGGGCAGGTTCGCGACCTCCCATGCGGCTGCGACGTCGACCCGGGCTGCCGCGTCCGTCGCGGGGCGCCCGCCGGGCAGCAGGCCGGGCAGGCAGCCGGCCTCGACCGCACCGCGGTCCCCCGCGCGCCGGGGCACCCAGGCCAGCCGGGCACCCGCCGCCGCCGCGGCCCGTACCGCCGCCGGGAGCAGCCCGGGCACCAGCCCGGCCCGCTCGCCGACCAGCACGATGTCGCCCGCGCCGAGCTGGACGCCCCGCAGGGCCTCCACCTCCGCGCCGGGCACGGCCGGCACCAGGGTCGCGTTCAGCTTGGTCGTGCCGGCGCTGGCGAAGGCAGCCACGGTGGTGACCCGCAGCGACTTGCGCCGCACCGCCTTGCGCAGCCGCAGGAAGACCAGCGGGGACTCGTCCTCCGGCTCGAAGCCGACGAGCACGACGTGCCCGGCAGCCTCCAGGTCGGCGTAGGTCACTCCCTCCGCCAGGCTCCGGCCGGCCACATGGCCTGCGAGGAACGCCGCCTCGTCCGCGCCGTAGGGACGGGAGCGGAAGTCGATGCTGTTGGTGCCGAGCACGGCCCGGGCGAACTTGCTGTAGCCGTAGGCGTCCTCGAGCGTGAGCCTGCCGCCGGTGAGCACCCCGACCTTGCTGCCGGCGGCGGCGAGGCCCGCCACCGCCGCATCGATCGCCTCCGGCCAGGAGGCCACCCGCAGCACACCGCCCTCGCGGACCAGCGGGCGGGTGATCCGGTCCCCACCGCGGGCGGAGACGAACGCGAACCGGCCCTTGTCGCAGTTCCACTCCTCGTTCACCTCGGGCAGTTCCCCGGCCAGCCGGCGCTTCACCTGGAAGTGCCGGTGGTCCGAACGCAGCGCACAGCCGCTGGCGCAGTGCTCACAGGTGGTGTCGGTGCTGACCAGGTCGAACGGCCGGCTCTGGAACCGGTAGGACGCAGAGGTGAGCGCACCAACGGGGCAGATCTGGATGACGTTGCCGGAGAAGTAGGAGTTGTACGGGTCGTCCGCGTACTTGCCGACCTGCTGCAGCGCCCCGCGCTCCACCAGGGCGATGAACGGGTCACCCGAGATCTGCTCGGAGAAGCGGGTGCACCGGGCGCACAGGACGCAGCGCTCGCGGTCGAGCAGGATCTGCGCGGAGATCGAGACCGGCTTGGGGAAGGTGCGCTTCACACCGTCGTAGCGGGACTCGCCCCGGCCGTGGGCCAGCGACTGGTTCTGCAGCGGGCACTCCCCGCCCTTGTCGCACACCGGGCAGTCGAGCGGGTGGTTGATCAGCAGGAACTCCAGCATGCCCCGCTGGGCCTTCTCCGCCACCGGCGAGGTGAGCTGGGTCTTGATCTGCATCCCGGGTGCGCACTCCAGCGTGCAGGAGGCCTGCGGCTTCGGCATGCCCCGCCCGTTGCCCATGTCGGGCACCTCGACCAGGCACTGGCGGCAGGCGCCCACCGGGTCGAGCAGCGGGTGGTCGCAGAACCGCGGGATCGCGATGCCGATCAGCTCCGCGGCCCGGATCGCGAGGGTGCCCTTCGGCACCTGCACCTCGGTGCCGTCGATCGTCACCGTGATCAGGTCGACCGGCGCCACCTGGTCGGTCTTGGCCTGGACGGTCATGCCACCACTCCCTCAGCCGGCGCGACCGCTCGCTCCGGCACCTCGAACAGCGCGCTGCGCCCGTAGGGGAACGTCTCCCACGCCGGCGTGGTGTAGCCGGCCTCGAACTCGGAGCGGAAGTGCCGCACCGCGCTGGTGACGCACGCGACCGCGCCGTCGGCCAGCGCGCAGAACGACTTGCCGCCCATGTCGTCGCAGATGTCGAGCAGCTTCTCCACGTCGCCTTCCCTGGCCCGGCCGGCCTCGAAGTCCTTCAGCAACTGCACCAGCCACCAGTTGCCCTCGCGGCACGGGGTGCACTTGCCACAGGACTCGTGCTTGTAGAACTCGACCCAGCGCAGCGTGGTGCGCACCACCGAGGTGGTCTCGTCGAACACCTGCAGCGCCTTGGTGCCCAGCATCGAGCCCACGCCCGCCATGCCCTCGTAGTCGAGGGGGACGTCGAGGTGCTCGGCGGTCAGGATTGGCGTGGAGGAGCCGCCGGGCGTCCAGAACTTCAGTTCGTGGCCGGCGCGGACGCCGCCGGACAGCTCCAGCAGCTGGCGCAGCGTGATGCCCAGCGGCGCCTCGAACTGGCCGGGACGGTTGACGTGCCCGGACAGCGAGTACAGCGTCATGCCCTTGGACTTCTCCGTGCCCATCGAGGCGAACCAGGCGGCGCCGTTCCTGACGATGGCCGGGACGCTGGCGATGGACTCGACGTTGTTGATCACCGTCGGCGAGGCGTAGAGGCCGGCGACGGCAGGGAACGGCGGCCGCAGCCGGGGCTGGCCGCGACGACCCTCGAGGGAGTCCAGCAGCGCGGTCTCCTCGCCGCAGATGTAGGCACCGGCGCCGGCGTGCACGACGATGTCGAGGTCGTAGCCGCTGCCGAGGATGTTCTTGCCGAGGTAGCCCTTCGCGTAGGCCTGGCTCACGGCCTGCTGCATCCGGCGGATGACGTGCAGCACTTCGCCGCGGATGTAGACGAACGCGGTGTGGCAGCCGATCGCGTAGGAGGCGATGATCATGCCCTCCACCAGCGTGTGCGGGCTGGCCAGCAGCAGCGGCATGTCCTTGCAGGTGCCCGGCTCGGACTCGTCCGCGTTCACCACCAGGTACTTCGGGTTCGGGTTGTCCTTGGGGACGAAGCTCCACTTCATGCCGGTGGGGAACCCCGCGCCACCGCGCCCGCGCAGCCCGGAGTCCTTGACCAGCTCGGTGACCGCGTCGGGGCTCAGCTTCAACGCCTTGCCGACGGCCTCGTAGCCGCCGGCGTCCCGGTAGGCGTCGAGCGTCCAGGACGCGTCCCGGCCCCAGTTGGCGGAGAGGACCGGAGTGAGGGTGTCGGTCATTTATGCCTCCTCGGCGTCGGGGGCTGCCCAACCGTTGGCCTGGGCGATGGACCTGCCCAACAGGGAGGCCTCTCCGGCGCTGGGGCCCTCGTCGGCGCGCCCGTCCGGGAAGCCGGCCAGGACGCGCTCGGCCTCGCGCCACGAGGTGATCGTCGCGCCGCGGGTGGAGCGCACCTCGCGGCCGGCAGCCAGGTCGTCGAGCAGTCGC
Organism: Actinomycetes bacterium; assembly: GCA_023460935.1. GTDB lineage: Bacteria > Actinomycetota > Actinomycetes > Propionibacteriales > Propionibacteriaceae > Propionicimonas. The sequence continues at coordinate 157,797 of JAEWOI010000026.1, read as the reverse complement.
TCGGCCTTGGCCGGGTCCATGTTGTCCATGAACTCCCAGTTGACCATCATCACCGGGGCGAAGTCGCAGGCCGCGTTGCACTCCAGCCGTTCCAGGGTGAAGTTGCCGTCGGCCGTGGTCTCGTCCGGCTCGATGCCGAGCTTGTCCGAGACCCTGGCCAGCAGCTCGTCGCCGCCCATCACGGCGCACAGCGCAGTGGTGCAGACCCCGACGTGGTGCTTGCCGCCCGGACGGCGCCGGTACATCGTGTAGAACGTCGCCACCCCGGAGACCTGGGCAGTGGTGATGTCGAGCACGTCGGCGCAGGCCTGGATGCCGGCCGGGGAGATGCGCCCGTCGACGCTCTGCACCAGGTGGAGCATCGGCAGCAGGGCTGAGCGCGGCTGGGGGTAGCGCGCCGCGAGTTCCCGCAGCTCTTCGATGGTGCGCTCGTCGATGAACGTGCTGGTGTCGCTCATGTCGACCTCGCCGGAGTCGGGGAAATGCGACTCGAACTCGTGGCCGTACGGGCTGTGGTCGGAACCGCTCATCGGTCCACGCCTCCCATCACCGGGTCGAGGGAGCCGATCGCGACCACCACGTCGGCGAGCATGCCGCCCTCGCACTGGATCGGCACCGACTGCAGGTGGTTGAACCCGGGGTCCCGCATGTGGGCCCGGTAGGGCCGGGTGCCGCCGTCGGAGACTACGTGGCAACCCAGCTCGCCCTTGGGGCTCTCGATCGGCACGTAGGCCTGGCCGGCCGGCACCCGGAAGCCCTCGGTGACGAGCTTGAAGTGGTGGATCAGGGCCTCCATCGACTCGCCCATGATGTGCTTGATGTGCTCGTGGGAGTTGCCCTGGCCGTCCGGCCCCACCGCGAGGGTGGCCGGCCACGCGATCTTCGGGTCGTCGATCATCACCGGCTGCCCGGTGGAGGCCTCCAGCCGGTCGGTCGCCTGCTTGACGATCTTCAGGCTCTCCCACATCTCGTCCAGGCGCACGCGGAAGCGGCCGTAGGCGTCGGCGGTGTCCCAGGTGATCACGTCGAAGTCGTAGTCCTCGTAGCCGCAGTACGGCTGCTGCTTGCGCAGATCCCAGGCGTAGCCGGCAGAACGCAGGATGGGCCCGGTGACGCCGAGGGCGAAGCACGCGCTGAGGTCCTGGTGGCCGATGCCCACCATCCGGCCCTTGAAGATCGGGTTCTCGTTGCAGAACGCCGCGTACTCGGGCAGGTGCTTCTCCAGCCAGTTGATCAGGTCGTGCAGCTGGGCGATGCCGGTCTCCGGCAGGTCGAGGGCCACCCCGCCGGGACGAATGTAGGCGTGGTTCATCCGCAGCCCGGTGACGGCCTCGAAGAAGTCGAGGATCATCTCCCGCTCCCGGAAGCCGATCGTCATGACGGTCAGCGCGCCGATCTCCATGCCCCCGGTGCCGACGGCGACCAGGTGGGAGGCGATCCGGCACAGCTCCATCATCAGCACCCGGATGTCGTTGGCCCGCTGCGGGATCTGGTCCTCGATGCCGAGCAGCCGCTCCACCGATAGGCAGTAGGCGACCTCGTTGAAGATCGGGGCGACGTAGTCCATGCGGGTGACGAACGTGGTGCCCTGGGTCCAGGACCGGTACTCCATGTTCTTCTCGATGCCGGTGTGCAGGAAGCCGATGCCGGGCCGGATGCTCACCACGGTCTCGCCGTCGCACTCCACCATCAGCCGCAGCACCCCGTGGGTGGAGGGATGCTGGGGGCCCATGTTGATCACCAGGGTCTCGTCGCCGCGCTCGGCATGCTCGCTGGCGATGTCGGCCCAGTCGCCGCCGCCCATCGCGGTGTAGACGGCGCCCTCCGCCGGCTCGTCCGCGCCGGCGTAGAAGTCGGTGTGCTCTGCGCTCATGGGTAGCTCCTGCGCTGGTCGACCGGTGGGACGGTGGTGCCCTTGTACTCGATCGGGATGCCCCCCAGCGGGTAGTCCTTGCGCTGCGGGAACCCCGCCCAGTCGTCGGGCATCAGGATCCGGGTCAGGTGCGGGTGGCCGTCGAAGACGATCCCGAACATGTCCCAGGTCTCCCGCTCGTGCCAGTCCGCCGCCGGGTAGGTCGCCACCACGCTCGGTACGTGCGGGTCGGCGTCGGGGCAGGTGGTCTCCACCCGGAGACGGCGGTTGTGGGTCATCGACTGCAGGTGGTAGACCACGTGCAGTTCCGCGCCGGTGTCCTCCGGGTAGTGCACCCCGGAGACCGATGCGCAGAACTCGAACCGCAGCAGCGCGTCGTCGCGCAGCTTGCGCAGCGAGTCGGCCACCTTTTCCCGCGGGATGTGGAAGGTGAGCTCGCCGCGGTCGAGCACCACCTTGATGAACGGTTCGCCGACCAGCTCGAGCAGCCGGTCGTAGACCTGGTCGTACCAGGAGCCGAACGGCGGCTCCGACGGCGCCGGCCACTCCCTGGTGCGCACGATCCGGCCGTAGCCGGAGGTGTCGCCGGTGCCGGTGCTCCACATGCCCTTCGTCGTGGAGATCGGCCGCGGCTCGGTGGGTGCAGCGGGGATCAGGTCGGGGTTGGCCTGCGCGTCCTCACGCTCCACCCCGGCCTTCGGCGCAGCCTCCGCGTCGGTGACCGGGGTGTCGACGGTCTTGTCCTCGTCGCCGGGCACCTTCTCCGGGCTCATCGCAGCAGACCCTTCTGCTCGTGGCTGGCCGGGGCGGCGAGCGCCGCTGCCTCCGCGGCTTCGAAGGCGTCCAGCTCGTTCTGGGCCATCGGACGCTTCATCACGATGTCCTTGCGCAGCTTCCACATGGCGTCGATCAGCATGTCCGGACGGGGCGGGCAGCCCGGCACGTAGATGTCGACCGGCACCAGGTGGTCACCGCCCTGGACGATGGCGTAATTGTTGAACATGCCGCCGCTGGAGGCGCACACCCCCATGGCCATCACCCACTTGGGGTTCGGCATCTGGTCGTACACCTGGCGCAGCACCGGGGCCATCTTCTGGCTGACGCGGCCGGAGATGATCATCAGGTCGGCCTGGCGCGGAGAGGCACGGAACACCTCCTGGCCCCAGCGGCCGGCGTCGAACCGCGGCGCACCGTAGGTCATCATCTCGATGGCGCAACAGGCCAGGCCGAAGGTGGCCGGCCAGAACGAAGCCTGCCGCATCCACCCGAACACCCCTTCCAGGGTGGTCAGCACCACACCCTGGGGGATCTTGTCCTCAATGCCCATATCCGGATACTCCCGTCAGTCCCATTCCAGTCCCCCGCGCCGCCACACGTAGGCGTACGCGATGAAGACCGTGACCATGAACAGCACCATCTCGACCAGCGCGAACAGGCCGAGCTGGTTGAAGGTGACCGCCCACGGATAGAGGAAGATGGTCTCGATGTCGAAAATGATGAACAGCATCGCGATGATGTAGTACTTGATCGGGAACCGGCCACCGCCGACCGGTTGCGGCGTGGGTTCGATGCCGCACTCGTAGGAGCTGTACTTGACCTTGTTGTAGCGCGCCGGCCCGAGCACGGAGCTGAGCGCCACCGAGATCGCAAGGAAGCCGCCGGCGAGGACCATGATGCCCAGCAGGGGGATGTAGGGGCTCATCGCAGGTCGGTTCCCTTCTGCACTGAGGCGAACGCGAAAGTTGTCATGCTGAGGGTGCCACCTTTGCGAGGGTGCTGAGAACTTTGTCCATCCAATCACCATCCCGGGTGTCGTAGAGGTGGGCCAGCAGTTTCATCGTGAACCGCATCAGCACCGGCCGCGGGAGGCCGTAGCGGGTGCACAGGTGCATCACCTGCGGGTGCTCGATCAGGGAGACGAACACCTGGCCCAGCCGGAAGTACCCGCCCCACTCGGCCTTCAACCGGGCGGGGTAGCCCTGCAGCGCCCGCTCTGCGCTCGGCGTCCCGAAGCCGCGGAACTGGGCGTCGGCGATCGCGTCGGCCGCCATCTCGGCCGCCTCCATCGCGTAGGAGATGCCCTCCCCGTTGAACGGGGAGACCATGCCGCCGGCGTCGCCCACCAGCAGCAGCCCCCGGGTGTAGGCGGGCTGGCGGTTGAAGCTCATCGGCAGCGCTGCCCCGAGGGTCTGGCCGACCTGGTTGTCCTTGGTGAACCCCCATTCCGGAGGGGTGTTCGCCAGCCACTTGCCGAACATCTCCCGGTAGTTCAGCTTGGCCGGTTCCGAGCTGGAGCCGACCGTGCCGAGGCCGACGTTGACGGTGCCGTCGCCCATCCCGAAGATCCAGCCGTAGCCGGGCAACAGGTTCGACTGGCCCGGCTTCCCGTCCCACAGTTCCAGCCACGACTCCATGTAGTCGTCGTCGGTGCGCGGGGAGTTGAAGTAGGCCCGCACCGCAACACCCATCGGCCGGTCGGTGCGCTTGGCCAGGCCCATCGCCAGCGGCAGCCGCGCGGAGTTGCCGTCCGCTGCGATCACGACCGGGGCCCGGAAGCTGCGGCCGTCCTTGGTGGTGACGCCGACGATCCGGTCGGTGCGCTCGTCGAGGATCGGCGCGGTGACGTTGGTCTCCTCGAACAGCCGCGCACCCCCGGCCACCGCGCGGTCGGCCAGGATCTTGTCGAACTGGGCCCGCGCGCGCACCAGCCCGTAGGGCGGGAACTCGGCCAGCTCCGGCCAGGGCAGCTCGAACGGCTCGGAGCGGCCGCCGTAGACCCGCAGCCCCTTGTTGCGTACCCAGCCCGCCTCGGCGCTGGTGTCGATGCCCAGCCGCACCAGCTGCTTGACCGCCCTCGGGGTGAGGCCGTCGCCGCAGACCTTCTCGCGGGGGAACCTGGCCTTCTCCAGCAGGACGACGTCCAGGCCGCGATCGGCCAGGTAGGCGGCCGCCGTGGAACCACCAGGACCGGCACCCACCACCACCACGTCCGCTTCCGTGGCCGGGACGGCCGGCTTCGGCTCGGACATGACTACTCCTGCGGGGTGCGAGGGACTCGGGCCAGTCTAGGCAAAACGGTGCCCGGGAGCCATTTGGCCCACGGGCGGGGCCTGGGGCGCGCAGCGGCTATCCTGCGATGGTGATCCACCACCCGCCAGGGCCCCAGTGGCGTGCCGTGACGGTGGCGATCGAGGATCCCGGCGACCTGGCGGCCTACCTGCCCGCGGCTGGCGGCCATGCCTGGCTGCGGCGCGGCGACGGCATGATCGGCATCGGTGAGGTGGCCCGGTTCGAGGGCGGCAGCGCTGCCGAGGCCGACGCCTGGTGGCAGGGCGTCTGCGAGCGGATCGAGCAGGAGACCGAACTCATCGACTGCAGCGGTGCGGGACCGATCGCCTTCGCATCGTTCGCCTTCGACCCCCGCAACAGCGCGCACCACTCGGTGGTCGTGGTGCCGCGCCTCGTGATCGGCCGCCGCAACGGCCGCTCCTGGATGACTGGCATCTCCGGTGTCGGCACCACGGCGCCGGGCCTGCCCGCCGTCCAGCCTGCTCCCGCAGCACCGACCGGCGTGGTGCCGATCGGAGCGAGCCTCGGCAGGCAGGAGTGGCAGGGCATCGTCGGGGAAGCCGTCGCCCGCATCGCTGCGGACGGGTTGAGCAAGGTGGTGCTCGCGCGCGGGGTGACCCTGGCAGCGGACGAGCCGCTCGACCCGGCCTGGCTGGTGACCCGGCTCGCCGAGCGCTACCCGAGCTGCTGGACCTACCACGTCGACGGGCTGGTGGGGGCCTCCCCCGAGATGCTGATCCGCAGGGAGAACGGGTTGGCGACGTCCCGGGTGCTGGCTGGCACGATCCGCCGCAGCCCTGCGACGGCGGCCGGCGACCCCGAAGGGGAGGAGCTGGACCTCAAGCTCGCCCACGCGCTGGCCCGCTCGAGCAAGAACCTCGTGGAGCACGAGCTGGCCGTCGACTCGGTCGCGCACGCACTCGCGCCTTTCTGCTCCGGCATGAACGTCCCGGACGCGCCGTACGTGCTGGAGCTGCCCAACGTGCTGCACCTGGCCTCCGACGTCACCGCCGTTGCGCACCCGGACGTGAGCGCGCTGCGGCTGGCCGGGGAACTGCACCCCTCGGCGGCGGTGTGCGGCACGCCCACCCCGGTGGCCCGGCAGGTGATCGCAGAGCTCGAGCACCTCGACCGCGGGCGCTACTCCGGCCCCGTGGGCTGGCTGGACGCCGACGGTGACGGCGAGTTCGCGATCGCCCTGCGCTGCGGGACCATCGAGGCGGCAGACCCGCGCCGGATCACGATCTACGCCGGCTGCGGCATCGTCGCCGGTTCGGACCCCGAGGAGGAGTTCGCCGAGACCGAGGCCAAGCTGATGCCGATGCTGGAAGCCCTCGGCGTCCCCGACCAGCCCTGAGCATTCCCGTCCCACCCGGGCTGCTGGCCGCCGGTTCCGCCGTCCCGGGCCGGACGCCCCCGAAACTCACAGACGCCCCCGGAATTTCGGGGGCGTCTGTGAGTTTCGGGGGCGCCGGCAGGGTGTGGGGTGCGGTCAGGCCTCGAGGAGGCCGCGGATGTCGGCTGCGGTCAGGGGTGCGGCGAGGTCACCGGCCTCCCCGACGACCTTGGCGAACAGGTCACGCTTGCGTTGCTGCAGGGCCACGACCTTCTCCTCGATGGTGTCCTCGCTGACCAGCCGGTAGACCAGCACGTGCTTGTCCTGGCCGATGCGGTGGGTGCGGTCGATCGCCTGCAGCTCTGCCGCCGGGTTCCACCAGGGGTCGAGGATGAAAACGTAGTCGGCCTCGGTGAGGGTGAGCCCGAACCCGCCGGCCTTGAGGCTGATCAGGAACACCGGGTCGGTGCCGCTGCGGAACGCCTCGATGCGAGCTGCCCGGTCACGGGTGCGGCCGTCGAGGTAGGCCGCGCCGATGCCCTCCTGCCTCAGCCGGTCACGGACCAGGCCGAGGTAACCGGTGAACTGGCTGAAGACGAGCGCGCGGTGGCCTTCGGCTGCCAGCTCGGTGACCAGCTCCACCAGGGTGTCCAGCTTCGCCGAGACCGGCGGCTGGCCGGGGAGGACGAGCGCAGGCGAGAGGGCCAGCTGGCGCAGCAGGGTGAGCGAGGCCAGGATCGTGATCCGGTTGCGCTGCAGGTCGTCCACCAGCCCCAGCACCTTCTTGCGCTCCACGGCCAGCTGCCGGTCGTACAGCCGGCGGTGCGCCGGGGTGAGCGGGACCGCCAGCACCTGCTCCTGCTTCGGCGGCAGCTCGGCCGCCACGGTCTCCTTCGTCCGGCGCAGCATCAGCGGACGCACCCTGCGGTGCAGCCGGGCCATCGCGTCGGGGTCGGTGCCGGCCTCGATCGGACGCCGGTACAGCTCGGCGAACACCGCCGGATCGGCGAACAGCCCGGGCGCGACTATCGAGAGCAGCGACCACAGGTCCATCAGGTTGTTCTCCAGCGGCGTGCCGGTGATCGCGAACTTAGTCCGGGCCCGCAGCCGCCGCACGGAGTGGTAGACCCTGGCCTGCCGGTTCTTCACGAACTGCGCCTCGTCGAGGAACACCGCCGTCCACTCCTTGGCGGCGTACTCGTCCTCATCCAGCCGCAGCAACGTGTAGGAGGTGACGACGACGTCGGCGCCGGCGGCCACAGCCTCGAGCTCCTGGCCGCGCTTGCGGGCCGTCTGCCCCACCACGCGGACGGCGAGGCCTGGTGCGAACCGGGCCGCCTCGGCAGCCCAGGTGCCGAGCACGGAGGTGGGTGCGACCACGAGGATCGGCCGGTCGAGCTCGCCCGCCGCCTTCACCGCGCTCGCCAGCGCCAGCGCCTGCAGGGTCTTGCCCAGGCCCATGTCGTCGGCGAGGATGCCGCCCAGCCGTGCGGTGTACAGGAAGTGCAGCCACCGGAACCCGGTCTCCTGGTAGGGACGCAACGTGGCCAGCACCCCGGACGGCACCGGCTCCGCGGGCAGCGACTCCAGCTCGAGCAGCGCCGTCACCGCTGCCGCCCACGCCGCGGACTGCTCCGCGACCACCCCGATGGAGACCAGCTCCTCCCACAGGCCGGCGTGCTCCGTGCGCAGCCGCAGCCCCGGCTGGTCGTCGCGCGGCTGCAGCTCGCGAGCCTCCTCGATCAGCTTGCGCAGCTGCTCCAGCTCGGGACGCTCGAGGCTGAACCAGGTGCCGGACGGCAGGATCAGGTGGGTCTGGCCCGTCGCCAGGGCGGTGAACAACTCACGGAACTCGACCGGCTCGTCCTCGATGGTCACGGTGACCGCAAGGTTGAACCAGTCGGTGCCGACCGGGGGGTCGGTGAGCGCGAGGCGCACCTCCGGCGCCTCGGTCGCCAGCCGGTAGGACTGCGGCTCTCCGGTGGCCTCCACCACCACTCCGGCCGCGAGCAGGCGCGGCAGCGAGTGGGTGACGAAGTCGGCTGTGGCCGCGCCGCGCAGCGTCGCCGACTGCACCGGACGGCGACCGGACGGCCCGTCCTGGACCGGCCACGGGCCCTCGGGCAGGTCGCCCAACAGGGCCTGTTCGGCAGCGGCGTCCCGGTAGCCGGGCTCGTCGCCGCCGGACTGCAGGTCGACGTCGAACCCGCTCGCCCCGACCCGGTAGCGGAAGCCCCACCCGAGTTCCGTCACGTGGTCGGGACGGTAGGTGACCCGCAGCAGCACCACCGGCGGCTCGGCCTGGGGCAGCTCCACGTCCGGATCGAGCTGCAGGTCCACCAGCCGGCGCAGCGCTGGATGGAACCGGGCCGCGAACGCAGGCACGTCGGCTTCCGGGATGTCCAGCCGCGAGTGCTGCAACAGCAGCGCCTGCTGGCCCTGGCTGAGGGGCTCGGCGAAGGGCACCAGCAGCAGCTCGCCGGCGACGGTGGTGACGAAGCCGTGCGGCGGGCTGCCCACCAGGTTCGCGTAAACCACCGGCCAGGACTCCCCTCCCACAGCGGCGGAGGTCTGCAGCTGCAGGCCCGAAGCCGTGCGGGACAGTCGGCTGGCGAGCCGGGCCGGCTCGGCTGCCAGCCGCACCGGCGGCGTGCCCTGGCCCGGCAGCAGCTCCACCCCTGCCCGGATCGCCTCGCGGAGCGACTGCCACACCCCGGGTCCCACCTCGCCGAGCTCCAGCACGTCGGCCCGCCGCGCGTAGTAGGCGTAGCCGGACTTCTGCTCCCGGCTGCGCGCCACCCCGGCCAGGGCCGCGCGGTGCTCTTCGGCGTACTCCCCGCCCCAGGGGTACTGCACCGATTCCCACGTGATCCCGCTCCGCACCCAGCGGCCCGACCTGCCCAGTACGAGCGGGCGAAGCTGCAGGGTGCCGGCCTGGCTGCGGGTCACCTGCACGGCCAGCGGCTGGCCGCGCGCGACGGCGCGGGCTTCGGCGGTGATGTCGGTGAGCGCGCGCTGCCAAGCCGGGGTCAGTGCGCGCAGGTTCACCGTCCTCATGTGCCACAGCAGCGCCGCGCCGTGCTTGCAGTTCCAGCCGATCGGGCACGAGCAGGACGTGCGCAGGCTGCCATCGGCGGCGTCGTAGCGGGCCACGGTCTGGTAGTTGCGGTAGCTCGAGCCGCGCACCTGCGCCTGCACGAGGCTGCCGTTGGTGCCCGAGCCCACGGCGATGTGACCCACCCGGCCCTGGCGCACGTACTCCTGGCCGCGGGCAAGGGTCACCTCGCCGAACAGGTCGACGAGCCTGCGCTCACTCAGCTGGTGCACCCACTCGGGGTACTTGGAGACACTCATCCGGCGGGGACGGCCCGCTTCCCGCGAAGCAGCCACAACAGGGCGGCCACGACGGCGGCCGTGCCGGCGCCGATCAGGCCGAGTGGCGCCGAGACCAGCGGGTTCGCGTCGACAAGGAGCACGACGAACACCCCGGCGAAGGCGTTGAACGCGCCGTGCAGCACCGCCGGCGCGACGAGCGAGCGGGTGACCTCACGCGCGCGCCACAGCAGGAAGGACATCGGCACGCAGAACGCCACCATGAAGAACGGGCCGAGCCGGCTGTAGTCGCCGTAGTTGTAGCCCAGCAGGATCAGCGGGGCGTGCCACAAGCCCCACAGCACCCCCGTGATGACGTTGGCCCAGAACGCCCCGAGGGGACGCAGCTCGTCCGCCAGCCAGCCCCGCCAGCCGTACTCCTCGCCGAAGGCGAAGACGCCGTTGATGGTGAAGCCGGCCACGAGCGCGCCGAGGTAGGCCGCGCCGAGGAGGCCGCCGAACGAGGGTATCCCGGCGCCGAGCTGGGCCACCTGCGCTGCGTCCATGGCCGGCACCAGCGTGAGCGTGTTGGCCACGAGGTCGGCATGGGTGAGCAGCACGGTGCCTGCCCCGGGCAGGCCGAGCACGTTCCCCGCCAGCCAGCTGGCCCCGACCATGCCGGCCAGCAGCGCTGCCACCGCCAGCGCGGTCACCAGCAGCAGCCCCGGCAGCCGGCGCCAGAACCGGTCCAGCGTGGCGCGGATCAGCGCGGGCCGGCGGTCCAGCCGGTCGACCACCAGCGCCGCCACCAGCGGTGCCGGCATATAGGCCACGGCGAGCACCACTGTGGCGAGGGACGGCCCGGCGCCGGAAAGGTCGCGCTGGCCGAGCACGTACAGGCCGGCCGCAACGAGCACCACCCAGCCGAGCGCGAGGCCGTAGAACAGCGCCACCCTGCCCCACCGCACCTTCGGCCGTGCCTCCACCTGCACCTCAGTCAGACTCACGGCCCTACCGTAGTGCCCGCTTCCTCCGGGACGGCCACGCCTACCCGGTGGCGGTTGCGCCGGGCGCAGCCTGCCCGGTGGCCGAGAGTCGCGCGACCACGCTGTCGGTCCCGACGAAGATCGAGCCACCGCCGGTTGAGCCTGTCGAAACCCACCAGATGTCACCACCGCGGGTTGAGCCTGTCGAAACCCACCAGAGGTCTCGACAGGCTCGACCAACGCAGGTTGAGCGTGCCTGGACAAGATGGCGGCGCTCGTCAGCGGTTAGGCCGCCCCGGCGGGGAGCTGCTCGCTGCGGCGCGCCTTACTGCCAGGCCCCGCGGTACATCACCCTGGCCACAGCGAGGTGCTCGTCCAGCACCACCAGGTCGGCCAGCCGGCCGGGCGCGATCCGGCCGACGTCGGCCAGGCCAAGGTAGTCAGCAGGCAGCTCGGTCGCAGCCAGCACCGCGTGGGACAGGGGCAGTCCCGCGGCCACGGCGTTGCGAACGGCGCGGTCGAGGGTGAGGGTTGAGCCGGCGATGGTGTCGGTGCCGGCGATCCGGGCCACCCCGTCGCGCACCTCCACCGGCAGCTCCCCCAGCACGTAGTCGCCGTCGTCCGCGGCGGCGGCGGCCATCGCGTCGGTGACGAAGACCACCCTGCCGGGCTCGCTCGCGGCAACGAAGGCCACCAGTTCCGGCCGCACATGGACGCCGTCCAGAATCAGTTCGAGGTAGACGCGCTGGTCGGCCCAGAGCGCGAGCACCGGGCCCGGGTCGCGGTGGCGCAGGGGCGCCATGGCGTTGAACAGGTGCGTGGCGCCGGTGGCGCCGGCATCGATCGCCGCCCTGCAGGTGTCGTAGTCGGCGTCGGTGTGGCCGACCGCTGCCACCACGCCCCGCCCGGCCAGCAGCCGCACCGCCTCCAGGGCGCCGGGGCGTTCCGGCGCAAGGGTGACCATGCGCACGGCTCCGCGGCCGGCGTCCAGCAGTTCGGACACCGCGGACGGTTCGGGGTCGCAAAGCAGCGCCGGAGGGTGGGCGCCCTTGTACTCCGGGGCCAGCCAGGGGCCCTCGAGGTGGATCCCGGCGAGCTCACCCGCCTCCACCAGCGTGGCCAGGCAGGCCACCTGTCGCTTCAGGTCGGCCGGCGTGCCGGTGACCAGCGAGGCCACCATCGTGGTGGTGCCGAGCCGCCGGTGCGCCGCCAGCGCCTGCCGGGCCACGGCCGGGTCCTCCGTCACGAACGATGCGCCGCCCCCGCCGTGGCTGTGGACGTCGACGTAGCCCGGGACGACGATGCCCGGCACGACGGCATCCGCGGCGCGCGCGCCCGGCCCCGGCCCGGCGGCGACGATCCGGTCCCCCGCAACCTCGATGTGGCCGGCGACGGGGGCGTCCGCGCCGGGGAACAGGATGCGGTCTGCGGCGAGCAGCATGGTCACAGTTCCAGCCGCTGCCAGTCGGGCAGGTGCGCGTAGGTCTCCTTGTAGTAGTCGGCGAGGGTCAGCTCGGCGGCTGCCGCCTCGTCGACCACGATCGTGGCGTGCTGGTGCAGCTGCAGCACCGAGCCGGGGTACATCGCCGTGACCGGGCCCTCGACCACGTTCGCTATGGCGTGCGCCTTGGCCTCACCGGTGGCCACCAGGATCACGTTGCGGGCATCCATGATCGTGCCGAGGCCCTGGGTGAGGCAGTGCCGCGGCACTTCGTCGATGGAGTCGAAGAAGCGCGCGTTGTCCTCCCTCGTCCGCGCAGCCAGGGTCTTGATCCGGGTGCGGGAGGTGAGCGAGGAGGTGGGCTCGTTGAAGCCGATGTGGCCGTTCGAGCCGACACCGAGGAACTGGATGTCCACTCCCCCGGCCGCCCTGATGTCGTCCTCGTACTGGCGGCAGGCCGCAGCGAGGTCCTCGGCGAAGCCGTTCGGCACGTGCACCCGGGACGGGTCGAGTCCCATGGGCTCGGTGACCGTCTTGCGGATGATCTCGTGGTAGCTCTCCGGGTGCCCCTCCGGGATGCCGACGTACTCGTCCAGCGCGAACGCCGAGGCCTGGGACAGGTCGAGTTCTCCCGCGCGGGCCAGCTCGGCCAGCTCGGCGAAGGTCTGCACCGGCGAGGAGCCGGTGGCCACGCCGAGCACCACCTTCGGCCCGATCTCGCGGGCCAGCCGCGCTGCCTTGGCCGCGGCTACCTGGCCGACGCGCTCGGCGTTGCCGCAGATGATCACTTCCATTGCTTCTCCTTGGTTGTCCCCACCGGCCCGCCACCGGCTGCTGCCGGCGGCGGGCTGGTGCGGTTCCGGGCTGGGGTCAGGCAGCGGTCGGGTCGAGCGAGACCGTGCTCTCCTCCCCCTCGTCCTCACGTCCGGGGGTCTTGAGGTTCCACTTGCGGATCACGAAGCGGAACATGAAGTAGTACAGCGCAGCGAAGGCCAGGCCGATCGGGATCAGCAGCCAGGGGTTCGTGCCGATGTTCCAGTTGAGCAGGAAGTCGAACAGCCCGGCTGAGAACCCGAAGCCCATCTTGATGCCGATGGCGTTCACGATGGCCAGCGAGAGCCCCGTCAGCAGGGCGTGGGCGATGTAGAGCGGCCACGCGATGAACATGAACGAGAACTCCAGCGGCTCGGTCACGCCGGTGAGGAAGGCAGTCAGTGCCACCGAGATCATGATGCCGCCGACCAGCTTTCGGTTCGACGGCTTGGCCTCCTGCCAGATCGCGAGGGCCGCGGCCGGGAGGGCGAACATCATGATCGGGAAGAAGCCGGTCATGAAGGTGCCCGCGGTCGGGTCGCCGGCGAGGAAGCGCGCGATGTCACCGTGGACGACGGTGCCGTCGGCCTTGGTGAACTCACCCAGGATGAACCACGGCGGGTTGTTCAGGATGTGGTGCAGGCCCAGCGGGATCAGCAGCCGGTTCAGGGTGCCGTAGACGAACCCGCCGATGATCGCGTTCTGCGCCACCCAGTTGCCGACGGCGGTCAGCCCTCCGTTGAACGCCGGGTAGACGAAGGCGAGCACGACGGCGAGCAGCATGCCGGCGAGGGCCGTGATCATCGGGACGAAGCGGCGGCCGCCGAAGAACGCCAGGTAGGGCGGCAGGGAGATTCGGTAGTAGCGCTGCCAGAGCCAGCCCGAGACCAGGCCCATCAGGATGCCGCCGAGGACGCCGTAATTGATCAGCTTCTGGGTCTCCCCCTCCGCTGCCGCGCCCAGGATGAACGGCGACATGGCGTCGCCGACACCCTTGAACACCAGGTAGCCGACGACGGCGGCCAGCGCGGTGGACCCGTCGGACTTGCGGGCGATGCCGATCGCCACGCCCACGGCGAAGAGCAGGGGCAGGTTGGCGAACAGCGCGTTGCCGGCCGCGGCGATGATCGGAGCCACGGCCGTCCAGCCAAGGCCGTCCTTGCCCAGCAGGTCGTCCTGGCCGAGGCGCAGCAGCAGGGCGGCGGCGGGCAGGGAGGCGATCGGCAGCATCAGGCTGCGGCCGAACTTCTGGAGCGGTGCGAGGTTGAAGCGGCCGACGGCCGCCATCTCATTGCTCACGGTTGCTTCCTTTCGGGGTGATGACAGCCGGGTTCTCCCGGCTGAGTTCCATGTGGACCTGGTACCGGTCGCCGCGGTAGCGCGACACCACATGCTCGATGGGCTGGCCACCGGCGCTGGACACGCGCCGGAAGACCAGCAACGGGGTGTGCAGCGGGGCGCCGAGCAGGCCGGCCAGTTCGGCATCGGCCGCTTCCCCCCACAGCGTCTGCTCCGCGTGGTCCACCCAGAGGCCGTAGCCGTGGCTGAAGATCTCGTACAGCGACCCGCCGGCCACGTCGTGGGCGTCCAGCCCGGGCAGGCGGTCCACCGGGTACCAGCCGTCCTCGTGCGCCACCGGGGCCTCGTCGGCCAGCCGGATCCGGACCACCCGCCACGCCTGCCCGTCCGGCTCCAGCCCGAGCGCAGCCGCCACCTCCGCCGGCGGGACGGCAGCGCCGATGGACAGCAACCGCGTGGAGGGGCTGCGGCCGCGGCGGCGCATGTCCTGGCTGAACGATGCCAGGTGCAGCCGGCTCTCCAGCCGCGGCCGGACGGCGAAGGTGCCCAGTCCGTGCGTGCGTTGCAGGAGGCCGTCCGCCACCAGGCCGTCGATGGCCTTCCGCACTGTGGCGCGCGAGACGCCGTAGGTGGCCATCAGCTCCCGCTCGGACGGGATGGCCTGGCCCGGCACCACCATCCCCACGAGCAGCTCACGCAGCTGCTGGTGCTTGGGGGACGGCCCGGCCAGGATGGCGGGAGCACCGGGGGCCTCGCTCATCGCCGCTCCTTCGCCTACTGGTGCGTACTGGTCCGTACCACTTGTGGTGGATCATGCTATGGTTCTGCGCAGGCTGTCAAGGAGGGCGCCGAAGCCCCGCGGGAAGGGAGTTGCGAATGAGCAGCAAGGCCGAGCAGATCCTCGCAGGGTTGGGCGGGGCTTCGAACATCGTGGAGATCGAGGCGTGCATCACGCGGCTGCGTACCGAGGTCAAGGACCCGGGCGCGGTCAGCGAGGCAGCGCTGAAAGCCGCGGGCGCGCACGGCGTGATCGCGGCGGGCAAGGTCGTCCAGGTCGTGGTCGGTCCGGAAGCGGACAACCTCGCCGAGGACATCGAAGACCTGATGTGATGCAGGTCCTCTCCCCCTGCGCTGGCCGGGTCTTCCCGATCACCGAGGTCAGCGACCCGGTCTTCGCCGGCCAGATGGTCGGGCCCGGCATCGCCCTGGAGCCCCTGGCCGAGCAGATGGTCGTGGTCGCGCCGGTGGCGGGCACCATCCTCAAGCTGCACCCGCACGCCTTCGCCATGGTCTCCACCGAGGGGCTCGGCGTGCTCGTGCACCTGGGCATCAACACCGTCCGGCTGGACGGGCGGGGCTTCGAGCTGCTCGCCGCGGAGGGCGCAGCGGTGGCCGCCGGCGATCCGGTGGTTTCTTGGAACCCGGCCGAGATCGGCGGGCCGGACATCAGCACGTCCGTCATGGTGGTCGCGCTGGACCGCCCGGCCGACTCGGTGACCAGCCCCGTCGTCGGCGAGGTCGTCGCCGCCGGTGAGGAACTGTTCAGCGTTGAGGCCTGAGACCGCAGCGCTCCTGCTCGACCTGGACGGGACCCTGGTCGACTCCGAGGGCTTCCACCGCCAGGTCTTCCGGAACTGGTTCGCCGCGCGCGGCTGGTCGGTGGGCGAGGAGGCGTTGGCGGGGTTCACCGGGCGCCGTGCGGACGACGTCCTGGCCAACGAGCCGGGCCCGTGGGCGGGTGAGGACGTGGCCACGATGCTGGCCGAACTGCTCGCCGGGATGGCCGCGCTCCCCCGTCCGGAGCTGGCGGCGGGCGCGAGCGACCTGCTCGCAGCGGTCGAGGTTCCGCTGGCGCTGGTCACCTCGGCCAACGCCGCCTGGGCACGCACCTGCCTCGGTGAACTGTTCGACGGCTTCGCCGTGGTGGTCACCCGCGACGATGTGGCCAACGGCAAGCCGCACCCGGAGCCCTACCAGCTGGCCTGCCGCCGCCTGGCCGTGGCTGCCGCGGAATGCGTGGCCGTGGAGGACGCCCCCGCGGGGGTCGCCTCGGCCGTGGCGGCGGGCATCGGCAAGGTGATCGCCATCAGCGGCACCTTCCCGGCGGATGAACTGGCCGCGGCTCACGTGGTCGTCCCGACCCTTAACCGGGTGCGCGCCCTGCTCTGAGCGACCAGTTCGCCGGCCGGTGGAGGCGAAAGGTGGCCTGCCACCCCGCCGCGCCACTGTCCCGCGTCGACAAGGTGGACCCTAAGCGCCGACCTCGGCGTCTTGAGTCCACTTTGCGAGGTGGAGGGACGAGGGTCGGGTTCAGCGGCCCGGCTTGGGGATCTTCTGCTTATCCCCTGCGCGCGCGGCCTTGGCAGCGTCCAGCTCGCGCTTGGCCGCCTCGCTCTCTGCCTGCAGGTCGGCGACGTTGAACGTGCCGCGCAGCGCGACGAAGACCACGACGGCTATCGCCAGCGACCAGTAGGCCGGGGCCTGCAGGATCAGCGGCGCCGTGACCAGGGCCACCATGTCGAACCCGCGGAACAGGTTGAACAGCAGCGCGGGCGGCATGGCGCCCGACTCGGTGGCCATCATCGGGGTGTTGAAGTCGACCTTCTTGGCCGTCACCCAGCGCACCGCGCCCAGCAGGCCGGCGACGGCCGTCACCAGCGCCGCCACCAGGCCGTCGGCAGCGCTCCGGTCCGCGCCGGTACTGGCGATCCCGATGAACGCAGGGGTCGCGGCCAGGCCCCACAGCAGGGCGAGGGCTGCGGGCACCACCATGGCGGCCGTCCGCAACTGCGTGGTCTTGAACGGCAGTGCCCTGGCCAGGCCGCTGGTGCGGCTGAGCACGCGGAGGCTGCCGAGGAACGGCACCAGGCCTGCCACCAGCGCCAACCCGCTGATCAGCGGGTTCAACTGGCTCATCCGCAGCGCGTCGGCCGCATAGGGCACGAACAGGCTCATCGCCAGCCCGACGAAGGCCGACGGCGAGCGGCGCAGCCGTTCCACGTCGCGCCACACCAGCGCCGCCAGTCCCAGCCCTCGGCCCCGGGTGGGCTTGACGTGCCCCTTCGCGACCATCCGGCGCTCCACCAAAATGTCGCGGATCAGGCCGAAGTCGAGGGCGTACATGGCGCCCTGCATGCCGCTCACGAGTGAACCGCCCGACAGCAGCCGGGCCCGCCGGATCTCCTCCAGCCGGGCCAGGGCGAGCCGGATCATCACGGCCAGTCCCACCAGGCCGGCCACGGCGACGGCCCCGAGCAGCCAGGTGGTGCTGCCGGCACCCGGCACCAGCGAGGTGGGCAGCCAGCCGGCGGCCACGGCCACCACGACCAGCAGGATGGCCAGGGCGCCGGCGCCGAAGGCCACCTGCAGCGCCCGCACCACGACCGTCCGCTCGCGCGGCTGCTCGCCGGCTGCGAACGCCACCAGCGCAGCGCTGCCGAGGCCGGCGGCCAGCCCCCAGACCAGGACCTGCAGCCAGGCCAGCCCGGACAGCGCGCTCACCAGCGCGGTGGCCAGGCCGGCCACGCCGAACGCCAGCACGAGCGGCAGCACCAGCCGGCCGCGGAGCAGCCGCTGCCGGCTGATCGGGGCGTCCATCAGCCAGAAGCCTTCGGCTGCCGAGACCAGCACCGGGCCGAACAGCCGCGCCATGCCGAGCGCAAGTGCGAAGCACGCCAGCACCGTCGCCGACGGCAGCAGCAGCCGGGCGGAGGCGCAAGCCTGGGTGCTGCACCCGGCCATGCCGGCCTGCGCGCGCAGGACCACGGAGGTGGCCATGGCACCCAGCAGCACCACGCTGAACAACATGACGTAGCTGTCCTGCAGCACCTGGCCGAGGCTGCGGGTGGCGCGCCCGTGGCGCCACTGCTTCATCTCGTCGTGCAGCTCGCCCTCGTCCACCGGGTGTGGCTCGACATCGGGCAGGAAGTAGAACGTCCGCTCCGGCTCCGCGACGGCCGGGACCTGTGCAGCGAGGACGGGATCCGTCCCCGGCGGGGCTGCCGCGCGAATCAGCTTGCGCGACTTCTTACTCATCGGCGAGGACCTCTGCGCGCTCCCCGAGCCGGATCACGCGCGTTGCGACCTTCTCCACCAGCGTGGGCTCGTGGCTCGCCATCACGATCGCCAGCCCTCGGGAACGTTCGGCCACCAGCCGCTCGGCCAGCCACGCGACGCCCTCGGTGTCGAGCCGCTGCTCGGGCTCGTCGAGGATCAGCAGCTTGCGGGGACGGATGAAGGCTGTGGCGAGGGCGAGCCGGCGACGCTGCCCCGAGGACAGCGTGCCCGGCAGCTGCCCCGACTGCGGCACCAGCTGCACCTCGTGCAGCACCTCGTCCACAGCTTCGTCGGCTGCGGGCACGCCGTGCGCGCGCGCCAGCAGGTCGAGGTGCTCGACCACGCTCAGGTCGGGGAAGAAGTCGAGGTCGTCGATCACCGTGGCGACATCGCGACGGATCTGCGGGTTGGTCTCGTTGACCGGTATGCCGTTCACCTGCACGCTGCCCTCGTCGGGCTTGTCCGCGCCGACGAGGCAGCGCAGCACGGTGGACTTGCCTGCGCCGTTGCGCCCGGTGAGTGCCACCGCCTCTCCTGCGGCAACCTCGAGGTTGAAGCCGTCGACGATCACCACCGGCCCGAAGGCCTTCTTCAGATCGGTGACCTTGAGCACCGGGGTCTTGCGAGCCATGGCAACGATTCTCCCCCATCCGGCAGCCCGTTCCTGCCACGCCGCTGACCACGCCAGGTGCTGCTCCGGTCAGGAGACCTGCTGCGGGCACCATCGGGCCCTCCACAACGGCGGGCACGGGCACCCGATGTCGGAGCTTCGTGGCAGGCTAGGGATCGTGCGAGCAGCTACCGAGGCCCGGGCCACCCTGGCGAGAAGGAGGGCGGAAGTGGCTGCGATGTTCGACGGCGTCGCGCCGCGCTACGACCTGGTGAACGACCTGCTCTCCCTCGGCCAGGACCGGCGCTGGCGCGCCGAGACCGTCGCAGCTGTCGCTCCGCGGCCCGGCCAGGTCGTGCTCGACCTCGCCGCGGGCACCGGCACCTCCAGCCGTCCCTTCGCCGACGCCGGCGCCACCGTGGTGGCCGCCGACCTGAGCGAGGGCATGCTGGTGGTCGGCAAGCAGCGTCAGCCCGACCTTGCCTTCGTGAACGCCGACGCACTGTCGCTGCCGTTCGCAGCCAACGCCTTCGACGCCGTCACGATCAGCTTCGGGTTGCGCAACGTCGAGGACGTGCCGGCGGCGCTGGCCGAGCTGCGGCGGGTGACCCGTCCCGGCGGGCGGATCGTGATCTGCGAGTTCTCCACCCCAACGTGGCGGCCGTTCCGCGAGACCTACCGCAACTACCTGCTGCGGGCACTCCCGCGGATCGCAGGGATGACCTCCTCCAACCCCGCGGCCTATGACTACCTCGCCGAGTCGATCCTCGCGTGGCCCGACCAGCGCGCCCTCGCCGACCTGATGTTCGACGCCGGCTGGCGCGGGGTCGGCTGGAAGAACCTGAGCGGAGGGGTCGTGGCCCTGCACCGCGCCCATGCCGATGTTCACCCTTGACGCCTACGCAGCACGCAGCTGCGCGCTGAAGACCCACAATGCGTTCCATCCGGGGATGGTCCGACCTGAGCCGGCCGACACGGGCCGGTTGCCGGGCAGCAGCGAGTTCACCGCTGAGGCCTACCGGCGCATCCTGGCCGGGCGGGCCGGTGTGGCCGACCTGCGCGCGCTGTCCGGCGAGCCCGGCGAGGTGCAGGAACAGGCCTGCCTGGCCGCGATGGCCGCCGGCACCCCGGTGATCATCGGCGGCCTGCTGCCCCGCGACTGGGAGGGCCACCGCTCGGGCCGTGCCGACCTGCTCGTCCGCGACCCGGCCGGCGGCTACTTCCCCGGAATGGTGAAGTACCAGCGGCTGACCGACCCGCGCAAGGACGACCTGCCCTACCACTACTCCGACCTGGACGACCTGACCACCCGGCTCACCGGAACCGGCCGGCGGTACCGCTGGCACTGGCGCTGGGCCAACACCCTGCAGCTGGCCCACCTGTGGCGGTTGCTCGGGCCCACCGGGCACCAGGCGGCCGCCGGGCCCTGGGCGCTGGCCGTCGGCAACGACGACATCGACGGTGCCGTGCGGGCGAGCTGGCTCGACCTCACCGAGGCCGCAGCGCCGGCGAACCCGGAACAGCTGGCCGCGGCGGCCCAGCCGTCCCAGGTGAGCGCCCTGGCGAGATACGACCACGAGTTCGCCGCGCGGGTGCGGCTGGCCGGGACGGCTGCCGCAGCAGCACCGGAGGACCCGCCGCTGCTGCGGCCCATCGTCAGCCACGAGTGCGGCTACTGCGCGTGGTGGGAGGTGTGCCGTCCGCTGCTGGACGACGACGACCTGAGCCTGCGCATCAACAAGTCACCGCTGGACGCCCACGAGATCTCGGTGCTGCGCGAGGCCGGCGTGGCCACGGTCCACGAGCTGGCGGCGAGCGACCTGGAGTTGCTGCTGCCGTCCTACCTGCCCCGGGTCACCCACCGCACCGGGGCGGAGGACCGGCTGCGGCTGGCCCAGCGCCGCTCCCAGCTGCTGCTCGACGGCGTGGTGCTGGAGCGCAACACCACCGGCCCGATCGCGCTGCCGAGCGCCCCGCTCGAGATCGACGTGGACGTGGAGACGTCCCGTGACGACCGGGTGTACCTGTGGGGCTTCTGGGTGGCGGACGGCAACGGTGGGGGCAGCTACCGGCAGTTCAGCAGCTTCGGCGAGCTCGACGATGCCGGCGAGCGTGAGCTCGCACGCAGCGCGATGGCCTGGCTGCGCGCACAGGTGACCGGCACCGAGGCGCTGGTCTTCCACTACTCCGACTACGAGGTGGTGCGACTGGCCCGCCTCGCCACGCCCGGCGACGAGCTGATGGAGTGGGCGCTGGCGTTCGCGAGGGAGCGCTTCCACGACCTCTTCGGCACCGTCCGGCAGCACTTCTTCGGCACCAACGGCCTCGGCCTGAAGGTGGTGGCCACCGCCGGCGCCGGCTTCCACTGGCGCGACGACGACCCGGGCGGCCTGAACAGCATGCGCTGGTTCGAGGAAGCCGTCGGCGCGCCGTCCGCCGCGGCGCGGGAGCAGGCCCGCACCCGGCTGCTGGAGTACAACGAGGACGACGTCAGGGCCACCTGGCAGCTTCGCCGCTGGCTGCGCGAGCAGCACCGCGGCTGAGCCTGACTCAGGCGAGCTCGACCGTGCGTTGCTCCAGCGCGCTGGTGCGGGCGGCGTCCAGCACTTCCAGCACCGCGACGGCGTCGGCCACCGGCACGGGAACCTCGGTACCCTCGGCCACGGCCCGGGCGAACCCGGTGTAGTAGTCGGCGTGGTTGCCCTGCGCTGAGGGCACCGTGCGCACCCCGGCGGCGGTGTACAGCCGGCCCCAGTGCGCCTCGGGCTCGAAACCCCAGCCCGCCGGGTCGAGCCCGGGCCGCAGGCCGGCCTTGATCGCAGCGGTCTGCACGTCGCTGCCGGTGGCGAGGTACGCACCTCCCTCGCCGTACAGTTCCAGGACGCGGCGGACGACCCGGTTCAGCTTCGACGCCGCGAGGAAGCTCGCCGTGCCGGACGCGTGGTCCAGCCGCAGCGCGAAGCCGGCGTCGGTGCGGCCCTCGGGCAGGTCCACCCACTCCAGATGGGCGCTCACCCGGTGCACCGGCCCGAACAGCCAGAGGGCCTGGTCGGCGAGGTGGCTGCCGAGGTCCCGCAGCAGGCCGCCGTGCGGCCCGGCCTCGAGGGTGCCCGGCTCGTCGAGGTCGAAGCTTGAGTTGAACCGGGAGATCCGGCCGAGTTCGCCCGAGTCGAGGACGCCCTTGAGGGTCTGCAGGTCGGCGTCCCGGCGGCGCTGGTGGTAGACCGACAGCCGCACACCGGCGGCTTCCGCGGCCGCGCCGAGTTCTGCGGCGGCCGCGGCGCTGGGCGCGAACGGCTTGTCCGCCACCACGTGCACGCCGGCCGCGATGGCCTGGAGCACCAACTCACGGCGGGTCTGCGGCGGCGTGGTGATCGCGACTGCGTCCACCCCTGCCGCGAGCAACTCCTCGAGCCCGGCGTAGACCGGCATCCCCGGCCGCTCGGCGTGGAGTTCGGCGATCCGCTGCGGCGAGCGGGTGACCACGCCGACCAGTTCCACCCCGTCAGCCGCGTCGAGGTAGGGCGCGTGGAACCACCGTCCGCCACCGCCGTAGCCGACCAGTCCGAACCTCATGCTGCCTCCAGGTGGTGCGAAAGGAACCGTCCCCGGCGTACCAGGAACCGTCCCCGGCTGACCGGGGACGGTTCTCTTCGCGCCAGGTGAACCGGAACCGGAACCGTCCCCATTCGGTTCAGCTCGCGCCGAGTTCGGCCTCGATGCGCTCGCGCATCCGGACGTGGATGGCGTCGGCCTCCTCTTCCCAGCCGAACACGCTCACGGCAACCCGGCCGTCGTAGTTCGTCTCGCGCAGGTAGCCGAAGACCTCGTCCCAGGGCACCTCGCCGTTGCCGATCTCGTTGTGGGCATGGATCCGGGCGTCGACCCCGGGCGGATTCATGATGTAGCGGTTTCCGATGTTGGCCCTGTGGTTGTACACGTCAGCGACGTGCACGTGCGCCAGCTTCTCCCCTGCGTAGGCCAGCATCTCGCGGACGTTGCCGGCCCCTTCGGACAGGTGGAAGGCGTGCGCGCAGCAGAACTCGTAGTTGAACCAGTCCTTGTTGACGCCCCGGACGATGTCCACGCAGCGTGAGTTCGTCTCGATGAAGTCGTACGGGTGCGCCTCCACCGTGCAGGAGATGCCGTACTTCTCGAAGTCGGGAGCCAGTTCCTCGATCGAGCAGTAGAACGCCCACTCGCACTCGGTCGGCCGGTTCGGGTCGCCCGACAACTCGGTGGCGATCATCGGCACCTCCAGGTCGTTGGCGATCTGGAGCAGCCGGCGGAAGTTCCGCACGTGCATCTTCCGCGTCCATTCATCCGGGGAAGACCAGTTGAACACCGGGTTGAACGTCTCGATCCGCACCCCCGACTCCGCCATCGCCTTCTTCACGGCCGCGATGTCGGCGTCGTTGACCTTCGGGTAGTGGTGCCACTCGTGGAAGTCGGCTCGCGGCGACAGCTCGATGTACTCATAACCCAGGTCGGCCGCCTTGTAGCACTCCTGCGCCACCGACATCGTCGCGTGGTACATGTGCGTGTCGAGCAGGATCTTCACCATCTCGTTCTCCTTCGAACTGGTCCGGTCAGGCACCGAAGGTGGTGCCGGCGACAGCGGGGACGGCGTGCCAGCTGCCGTCAGCAGCAGAGGCCACGATGGCCTCGTCCGCCTCGGCCGCGGCCCAGGCGTCACCGGCGGACGGAGCCACCTGCCTGCCGGTGAGCACGGACTCCAGGAAGAGCTTGGCCTCGATCACCTTGGAGTCGTCGAAGCTCATGGTCTGGCCGGGTCCGGGCTGGAAGCGGGCGAAGTCGCCGTGCGATGCGTCGGTCATCACCGAGGTGTAGCCGCGGTGGCTGCCGTCCCCTGCGATCAGCACCTGCAGGTGCTGGGGGTGCTCGAAGCTCCAGCGCACCGAGCCGCCCGTGCCGTACACCTCGACGACGTACTCGGCCCGGGGGCCCATCGCGACGCGGGACGACTCGAGGGTGACCACGGCTCCGGCCTCCGTGCGGGCCAGGGCGGCGACGTAGTCCTCGTTCTCGACCTCGCGACGCTCGTCGCTGACCGCTACCGCGGCGTGGCCGACGCCGACCCCGAGCGGGATCGGGCGGGTGGGAATGAAGGTGCCGGTCATCGCGGTGACCTCGGTGACCCGGGTGCCGAGCACGTACTGGGCGAGGTCGATGCCGTGGCTCAGCAGGTCACCCACCACGCCGGCGCCGGCCTGCGCGCGGGTGTAGCGCCACGTGAAGGGCCCGTCCGGGGACGAGGCGTAGTCGGCGATCAGCCAGACCCGGGCGTTGGTGATGCGCCCGAGCCGGCCGGAGAGCACCAGGTCGCGGGCGTGCGCCACGGCCGGCTGGTGGCGGTAGTTGAAGCCGGTGGCCGTGACCAGCCCGGCCGCCGCTGCGCCCTCCGCGATCTCCCGGCTCTGGGCTGCGTTCACCCCCATCGGCTTCTCGATCCAGAACGGCTTGCCTGCGGCGATCGCTGCCAGGGCGATCTCGTGGTGCAGGAAGTTGGGCGCGCAGATCGACACCACTTCGACGTCCGGGCTGGCCAACACTTCGCGGTAGTCGCCCACCGCCCGCTCGAAGCCGAGCGCCAGGGCCGCAGCCTGGTTGGCCGGGACGGGGTCGGCGGCTGCGACCAGCCGGGCCCTCACCCCCAGCTCGGGGTACCGCTCGCCGACCTGGGCGAAGCCGCGGCTGTGCAGCCTGCCCATCCAGCCCAGCGCGATCACGCCGACGCCGATTTCCTTCATTTGGGTGGTCCTTCCGGATGCGCCGACGGCGCCCCGCCGATCAGGCAAGGGGCGCCGTCGGAGGTGGGTTCAGCGGTTCTTGCGCTCGTCGATGATGATCGCGACCACGATGATCGCGCCCTTGACGACCTGCTGCATGAACGGGGAGATGTTCAGCAGGTCCATGCCGTTGTTGATCACGCCGATGATCAGGGCGCCGACGATCGTGCCCCAGATGGTGCCGATGCCGCCGTTGAAGCTGGTGCCGCCGATGACGGCAGCGGTGATCGCGTCCAGCTCGATGCCGGTGCCCAGCTGGGGGTTGCCGGAGCCGATCCGGGCAGCCAGCACCATGCCGGCCAGGCCGGCCAGCAGGCCGGCGAGGGTGAAGATGCCGATCTTGATCTTCTTCAGGTTGATGCCGGAGACGTAGGCTGCCTGCTCGTTGCCGCCCAGGGCGTAGGTGTGCCGACCGAAGCGGGTGAAGTTCAGGATGACGTGGGCACCGATCGCCACGATCGCCAGCAGCCAGATCGGCACCGGGATGAACAGGAAGTCGCCCTGGCCGATCCAGTTGAAGGACGGGTCGAGCTTGGAGATCGGGCGGCCACCGGAGTAGATCAGCGCCATGCCGCGGGCGGCGGTCATCATGCCGAGGGTGGCGATGAACGGGGCGATGTTGAACCCGGCGATCAGGGCGCCGTTGATCAGGCCGAGCAGCGCACCGACCGTCACGCCGGCGAGGACGGCGACGATCACCGGCAGCTGCAGGCCCTCGTACATCTTGTTCGAGGCATCGGGCATCTGCGCCAGGCTGGACGAGACCACGGCGGAGACCGCCAGC
This sequence comes from Actinomycetes bacterium, assembly GCA_023460935.1. Lineage (GTDB taxonomy): Bacteria > Actinomycetota > Actinomycetes > Propionibacteriales > Propionibacteriaceae > Propionicimonas. The sequence continues at coordinate 132,408 of JAEWOI010000026.1, read as the reverse complement.
ACCGAGCCCACCGAGAGGTCGATGCCCTTGATGATGATCACGAAGGTCATGCCGGTGGCGATGATGCCGATCGCCGACACCTGCCGGATCACGTTCACCAGGTTCTGCGGCTGCAGGAACGTGCCCTGGGTGAGGAACGACAGCAGGATCACGAACAGCAGCAGGATGCCGACGATCGCGTACTTCCGGACGAAGGCGCCCGTGTCGAACTTCGAGGTCCGCGTGTCGGGAGTGGTCGTGGTGGACATTCTCTGGTCTTCCTCTCAGGCCGCCGTGGCCGCCGGGCCCGTGGCAAGTTGCATGATTCGTTCCTGGGTGGCGTCGGCGCGCTCGACGACGCCGCTGATCCGGCCCTCGTGCATCACGACGATGCGATCGCTCATCCCGAGCACCTCGGGCATCTCCGAGGACACCATGATGATGGCCTTGCCCTGCTGGGCCAGCAGCGACATCAGCCGGTGGATCTCGGACTTCGCGCCCACGTCGATGCCGCGCGTGGGCTCGTCGATCATCAGGATGTCGGGCAGGGTCAGCAGCCAGCGGGAGATCAGCACCTTCTGCTGGTTGCCACCGGAGAGGTTCTGGATCAACTGGTTCAGGGAAGGCGTCTTCAGCGCCAGCGCCTCACGCTGGGCCTGGCAGTCCTTCTCGATCCGGCGCCGCTGCAGGAAGCCGTTGGGGCTGTACTTCGGCAGCGCAGCCATGACCATGTTGTCGCGCACGCTGAGCACCCCCATCACGCCGGTCAGCTTGCGGTCCTCGGTGAGCAGGGCCATGTCGGCAGCGATCGCGTCCTTCGGGCTGTTGATCGCCACGCGCTTGCCGTTGATCGAGATCTGCCCCGATTCAGCCTTGTGGACGCCGAACAGCGTCTCGAGCACCTCGGTGCGGCCGGCGCCCATCAGGCCGGCGAAGCCGAGGATCTCGCCTCGCCGCAGCTCGAAGCTGACGTCCTTGACCAGGTTGCCGCGGTTGAGGCCCTCGACGGAGAGGATCACCTCGCCGATCTCGGCGTCGAGCTTGGGGAACATGTGGGTGAGCTCGCGGCCCACCATCAGCGCGATCAGCTTGTCCCTGGTGAGTTCGGACGCGGGCAGGCTGGCCACGTGCTTGCCGTCCCGGAAGACGGTGATGTCGTCGGAGATCTTGAAGACCTCGTCCATCTTGTGGGTGATGTAGATGATCGCCGTGCCGCTGTTGCGCAACTGGTCGATCATGCGGTGCAGGTGGGCGACCTCGGTCTCGGTGATCGCCGAGGTGGGCTCGTCCATGATGATCAGCTTGGAGTCGAAGCTGATCGCCTTGGCGATCTCCACCATCTGGGTCTGCGCGATGCTGAGGTACTTCATCTGGCGGGCCGGGTTGATCCGGATCTCCCACTTGTCGAAGAGCTCCTGGGTGGCCCGGCGCATCTCCTTGTGGTTGATGATGCCCAGGCGGCTGCGCGGCTCGCGGCCGAGGAAGATGTTCTCGGCAACCGTCATCTCCGGCACCGGCGACAGCTCCTGGTGGATCATCGAGATGCCGAGCGACAGCCCGGTGGCGGTGTCGTTGATCTGCACCTGCCGGCCGTCGAAGACGATCGTTCCCTCGTCGGGGGTGTACATCCCGATCAGGACCTTCATCAGGGTGGACTTGCCGGCACCGTTCTCCCCCATCAGGGAGTGCACGGTGCCCGCACGGACCTTGAGGTCGACGTGGTCCAGGGCGTGCACCCCGGGAAAGCTCTTGTCTATGCCCTGCATCTGGAGCAGGAACTCCTCAGTCATCACACACCTCATCCACGCCGATCGGTCTGGTCCATCCAGCATGGTGGGTGGGCAGCCTTGTGGCTACCCACCCACCCGTACTGCTTACTTGCCTTCGAACTCCGCCATGTTGTCGGGAGTGACCAGCTGGTAGGGAACGTCGATGACGTCGTCGACGGTCTCGCCCTTGATCAGCTTGACGAGGGCGTCGACGCCGCCGCCACCCTGGCCCTTGGCATCCTGGAACACGGTGACCTCGAGCTCGCCGGCCTTCATGGCCGCCAGCGCGTCGGCGGTGGCGTCCACGCCGCCCACCAGCACCTGGTCGAGCTTGTTGGCGTTCTTCAGCGCCTGGATCGCGCCGAGCGCCATCTCGTCGTTGTTCGCGCAGATCACGTCGATCTGGTCACCGGACTGCAGCCAGTTCTCGGTGATCGACAGGCCCTTCTCGCGGTACCAGTTGCCGGCCTGCTTCTTGGTGACCTTCATGCCCGGGTTCTTGGCCACGACGTCCTCGCAACCCTTGGTGCGCAGCACGGCGGCCTCGTTGGCCGGGTCGCCCTGCAGGATCACGACGTTGCCCTTGCCCTCGGCCAGCTTCGCCAGCTCCTCCATCAGCACCGTGCCCGCGTACAGCGAGTCGGAGCCGACGTAGGGAACGCCGGTGGGCAGGTCGGAGGGACGACGGTTCACGTACACCAGCGGGATGTTGGCGTTCTTCGCCGCATCGGTCATCGGGCCGGCTGCGTCGGTGTCGACCGGGATCACGATGATGCCGCTGAGCTTCTGGGAGACGAAGTTCTCCACCTGGCCCAGCTGCACGTCGGTCTTCTCCTCGGCGGCCACGATGTTGACCTCCACACCGAGCTCCTTGGCCTTCTCGGTGATGCCGTCGGCGACCTTCTGCAGGAACTGGTCGAGGATCGGGAAGGTGACGCCGATCTTGATGGGGCCGGCCGCTGCGCCGCCCGATTCCGAAGCTCCCGGAGCCGGGGCTGCGGGGGTGGTGCAGGCCGTGAACACGGTAGCCGCGGCGAAGGCGAGCGCCGCTACCTTGAGTCCGATTCTGTTTGCCATAATCCCTCTCTTTGAGACTTGGGGGACACGATCGGCATCGGCAGGCGACTGCCCGCGCGCGGGAGGAGGCCCTGTCTCCTCCGTTGACAGACCGAAGGCTTCTCGTATCGGCCGGCCACGACTTCGTGGCTGGTGAGTCGAACCTACGGTGAGGATGAGTAGTTGTCAAGACATATAGACAAGCCAGTGACATGAGCAAGATAACATTCTTACAACGACCGGATTGCGGTCCGGTCACGACCGCCGGCCGCGCCCTCCGGCGCAGGCCTAACCCGGCCCTGCGCGTGCGGATCTTCTTCCCGCGACGGCAAGGGGCGCCCCGCTGAACGGAACGCCCCTGCGTGCGGCGGTGCCAGTCAGGCGTAGAACGCCGGCTTGTCAATCATCTTGATCGGCACCTCGCCGTCAGCGGTGAGCGCCTGGACGCCGGCGTCGCAGACGACGGCGGCGGCGTAGCCGTCCCACGACGACGAGCCGGTGTGCCGGCCATCGGCGACGGCGGTGATCCACTCCTGCACCTCGGTGACGAACGCGCCGTAAAACCGGTCGTTGTGGTCACGAGTGATCCGGTTGCGGGCGCCGTGGGCGTCCCGGACGTCGATGACGTTCTGGTCCGCGAGCGAGACACACCCCTTCTCGGCCACCGCCTCGCAGCGGATGTCGTAGCCGAACTGGTGGTTGACGAAGACCTCGTCGTCCACCCGCACGCCGGACTCGCTGGTCAGGATCAGCACCAGCGGGTCCTGCAGGTGACCGAACCGCAGGCTGGTCTTCTTGGGCTTGTCGACCCGGGCGGAGACGAACTCCTCCCCCAGCAGCCACCGGGTGGTGTCGATCTCGTGGATCGCGGTGTCGTTGATCGCCATGTCCCAGGTGTAGGACTCCGGCACCGTCGGGTTGCGGTGCGCGCAGTGCACCATCAGCACCTCGCCCAGCTCGCCGGAGTCCAGCAGCGCCTTCATCTCCCGGTAGCTGCGGTCGAACCGCCTCATGAAGCCGACGGTGACGAGCTTGCGCCCGGCCGCCTGCTCGGCCTCCATGATCCGCAGTGCGCCGTCAGCCGACGGCGTGAGCGGCTTCTCGCAGAACACCGGCTTGCCGGCGGCGATGCAGGCCAGCACGTCGGCCTCGTGGGCCGGCCCGAAGCTGCAGATCATCACCGCGTCCACGTCGGCGGAGTTGATCAGACTCGCGCTGTCGGGGAACGCGACCCCGCCGATCTTCTCCGCGACGGCATTGGCGTTGTCCGGGTTGACGTCGCTGACGGCCACCACGCGGCCCCCGGCGATCACCGAGTGGATGCGGTCGATGTGCGCTTTGCCCATCCCGCCGGGGCCGATCATCCCGATTCGAACAGTCATGGTCAGTCCTCCGGCTCTCAGAGCACGCCGAGGCCGAGGGAGGCCAGGTACTCGCGGGTCTTGATCGCGTTGGGCAGCGGGTAGGACTTCTCGCAGCCGTACATGTCCTGTTCGCAGATCACGTAGAGCTCCTTGTCCAGGTCGGCGAGGGTCTCGATCAGAGCCTTCATCTCCGGCAGGCCGGCCGGCGGGGCCACGGACGCGCCGGAAAGGTTGGCCTTGACGAACGGCCAGTCCTCGTCGTGGGCCTGCTTCACGATGTCGGGATCCATCGCCTTGATGTGCACGTACTCGATGCGCTCGGGGTACTTCCGCGCGATCTCCATGGGGTCGCCGCCGCCGTAGACGATGTGGCCGGTGTCGAGGCAGAAGCCGACGTACTCCGGGTCGGTGGCCTGGAAGACCCGGTCGATGTCCTCGGGGGTCTCGATGTGGCTGTCACCGTGGGGGTGCAGCACCATCTTCAGGCCGTAGTCCTCCTTCATCATGCGGCCGAGCTTGTCGGCGTTCTTGATGTAGAGGTTCCACGCCTCGACCGACAGCACCTTGTCGTCGGTGTAGCCGCCGGTCTTCTCGTCCCGGTACATCGGGGGGAGGTGGACGACGTACTCGGAGCCGATCGCAGCGTGGGTCTCGCCGATCGAGCGGAAGAACGCCTCGGTGTCGGCCCAGGCCTCGGCCTTGTGCAGGATGCCCCAGCCGGTGCCGGCGACCACCTTGAAGCCGTACTCGTCCATCACGGCCTTGAGCAGGCGGGGGTTGGTCGGGAAGTACCCGTGGGGGCCGGTCTCCATGACCGAGAACCCGGCCTCGGCCATCTCGGCGAGGGCCTTGTCCCAGGCGATCTGCTTGTCGTCGTAGGGGAACCAGACGCCCCACTGGTCGGGGCAGACGCCGATGGTCAGCTTGCTGTACCGCGGGTTGGGGTTGACGGCTTTGGAGGCAGCCATGCGTGGTGTTCCTTTCGGGTGCTGAGGTTCGGAGGTCATGCTGCCGACCGAGCGGCACATGGTTCACAGGCAGCCATCATTGGTTCCCTTGCTCCGGAGGTAGCCGGCACTGGGAGCCGGCTACCGCAGAGCCTATTGACCCGACTTTGTACAGTCAATAGGTCATTACGTCAGATCTTGGCCGTGCATCCTCACGCCAGCGATTGCAGGGCGCGCAGGGAGGCGCGGGCGTTCTCGACCGGCCCGCCGTCGGCCGGGGGCTCGGCGTCGATCATGATGTCCTGCTCGAGCACGTAGTAGCCGTCGAAGCCGGCCTCGGTGAGCTTCGCCACGATCGCCGCGAAGTCGATGTCGCCCTCGCCGATCGGGGTGAACATGCCGGCCTTGATGCCGTCGGACCAGGTGAACTCGCCGGTGAGGAGCTTGTCGCTGAGGTCCTTGCGCACGTCCTTGGCGTGGACGATGTCCACCCGGTCGGCGAACTCGTCCACGATCGCCACCGGGTCGCCCCCGCCGCACGTGATGTGGCCGGTGTCCAGGCACAGCCCGACGCTGCTGTTGCGCAGCACCCGGTCGACCTCGTCCGCGTTCTGCACCATCGTGCCCCAGTGCGGGTGCAGGCAGGCGGTCACCCCGCGCGCAGCGCAGGCCTCACGGATGCGGTCGAGGTTGTCGAACAGCGTCTGCCAGCCCGCCTCATCCAGCACCGGACGGGCGTCGTAGCCGTCCGCACCGGAGGCCGCGGCGAGGATCAGGTAGGAGCCGCCGGCCTTCTCGAAGGCGTCCAGTTCTGCCTCCACGGCCGGAATCGGGTCGGACGCTGGGTCGTGCATCACCGCGAGGAAGAAGGCGCCCACCGGGGTGAGGCCGTACTTGCCGACCTCCTCTGCCCTGGCCTCGGCCTCGATCGGCAGCCAACCCTGCGGGCCGAATTCCGTTGCGGTCAGGCCGATCTGCTTCATCTCCGACAGCACCCGCTCCGGGGCCATCTGGTACCCCCATCCGGGAACCTCGCACACACCCCAGCTGATCGGGGCGCCGGCAATCTTCATGTCACTCCTTGGGCTTCACTCGGGCCGACAACCCCATTGGCGCCGGCTCAGCCGAACAAGAATATGTCCTGACAATCGTCCGCCGCCACCGGGTCCAGCCAGTTGCCGCGGCGTCCGACCTGCCGTCCTTCCGCCGGCGCCCCCGAAACTCACAGACGCCCCCGAAATTTCGGGGGGCGTCTGTGAGTTTCGGGGGCGTCTGGAAGGGCTTGGAGGGGTCTCCGGGCGCCGCCGGAGAGGGCTAGGAACTCAGTGGCGGGTGCTCATGCCGTCCCAGGTGCCGACCTTGTCGTGCCGGTGCTCCTCGGTGAACCAGGTGGTGGTGACCGCCTTGGTCTCGGTGAAGAACGCGACGCCGTCCTTGCCCATGGCGTGCAGGTCGCCGAAGAAGGAGTCCTTGTGGCCGGTGAACGGGAAGGTCGAGAACGGCACCGGGATGCCGACGTTGATCCCGACCATGCCGGCGTGGGTGCGCCGGGCGAACTCGCGCGCGTAGTGGCCAGAGCTGGTGTAGATGCACGAGCCGTTGGCGAAGGGGTTGGCGTTCATCACGTTGATGCCCTCCTCGAAGTCGGCGACCCGCTTGATCGAGGTCACCGGACCGAAGATCTCGTGGGTGCCGGCCCAGTTGTCCGGGCTCACCCGGTCGAGGATCGTCGGGCCGACGTAGTAGCCGCCCTCGTAGCCGTCCACGGAGACCCCGCGGCCGTCCAGGACCAGCTCGCCGCCCTCGTTGACCCCGCGCTCGATGCAGGACGCCACCCAGTCGCGGTGCTTGGCCGTGATCACCGGGCCGAGCTGTGACTCCGGCAGGTAGGCCGGGCCGAGCTTGAGCTCTGCCGCCTTGGCGGCCAGCAGCTCCACCACCTGGTCGGCGATCGACTCCTGGACGGTGACCACCGGCAGCGCCATGCACCGCTGGCCGGCGCAGCCATAGGTGGAGTTGATGATGCCGGCCACCGACCGCTCCAGCACCGCGTCCTCCAGCACCAGCGCGTGGTTCTTGGCCTCGGTCAGCGCCTGGACGCGCTTGCCCGCGCCGGCGGCGGTCGAGTAGATGTGCTTGCCGACGGCGGTGGAGCCGACGAAGGTGATGCCGCGCACGTCCGGGTGCACCAGCAGGCTGTCGGCCTCGACCCGCGAGCAGGTGACCAGGTTGGCCACGCCCTTGGGCAGGCCGGCCTCGATCAGCAACTCCATCATCCGCATGGAGGTCTGCGGCACCATCGAGGCGGCCTTCAGCACGAAGGTGTTGCCGGTGGTGATCGCGAACGGCAGCATCCAGCCCATCGGGATCATCGCCGGGAAGTTGTACGGCGCGATCCCGACGAACACGCCCAGCGGCTCGCGGTAGGACACCGTGTCGTAGCCGCGGGAGATGTTCATCGTGGTGTCGCCCTGCATGAGGTAGTGCGTGGAACAGGCGCACTCCACCACCTCGATGGCCTTCAGCACGTCGCCGCGGGCCTCGCTGAGCACCTTGCCCATCTCGGTGGCCAGCAGCACGCTGAGCTCGTCGAGGTGCTCGTCCAGCAGCTGCTTGAACCGGAACATCAGCTGGATCCGCTGCGGCACCGGGGTGTCCCGCCACGCCGGGTACGCCCGCGCAGCCGCCGCGACCGCGGAGTCGACCTCTTCCTGGGTGCAGCACGGCGCCTCGGCGATCTGCTCACCCGTGGACGGGTTCATCACCGGCATGTAGGTGCCGGTCTTCGACTCCCGCCACTCGTTGTCGACCAGGTGACGCAGCCGCTGCAGCCGGGCCGCGCTCTGGGTGGTGGCGGCCTGTTCAGTCAGAGCCATTTGCAGTTCCTCTCTGTACGGGCCCGTTCCGGACCCAGACGTGACCATGCCGCCACCTCTTGGCCGGTGGCACAGCCGAGTTGTTATTCGGTTATCGGGTGAGGCGCGGGTCGACCTCCTGGTCGGCCCAGGTCTGGCGCACCCAGGCGTGCGCCGGGTCGTCGCAGATCAGCCAGGCCCTGGTTTCGCCGGGGCCGGCCATCACGTTGAGGTAGTACATGTCATAGCCCGGCGGGGCCATGGCCGGCCCGTGCCAGCCGTGCGGCACCAGGACGACGTCGCCGGAGCGCACCTCGGCGAGTACCTCGATGGGCCGCTCGGCTGTGCCGTAGACCCGCTGATAGCCGAACGCGCCGCCGGTCGCCGGGCTGCCGGCCTGCGGCTGCAGCTCGAAGTAGTAGATCTCCTCCAGCGAGGTCTCGAGGCCCTCGCGTTCCTCGTCGTGCTTGTGCGGCGGGTAGGAGGACCAGTTGCCGGCGGGGGTGATCACTTCGCAGGCGATGATCGAGTCGGCCTCCAGGACGCCTGGGGTGCCGAAGTTGCGGACCCTCCGGCTGGCCGTCCCGGCGCCGCGCAGCTCGTCCGGCACCGCCTCGGCGCGCAGGTGGCGCACCGGGAGCTTCCGGCGAGCGGTGGCCGCACACAGGGCGTAGCGGCCGCCGCCGTCACTGGTGAGGGTGAACCCGGCGTCGCGCGGCACGTAGAGGACGTCGGTGGCTGCGCTGAACACGTCCGCGCGCCCGGCCAGCCGGTACTGCTCTCCCTCGACGCTGACGGTGGCGCCGCCGGACAGCGGGACCACCAGGTACTCCAGGGAACCGGTCTCCACGCTGCGGGACTCCCCCGGAGCGAGGTCGGCCACCAGCAGGCCGGTGTGCGCCCACCCCTCAATGCCTTCGCCGGCCGCGCCGGCCGGCAGGATCCTGGTTCCGTACTGTGCGTCGGCGGTCGTACCCGCCGGGTGCACCCATTCGCTCATGCCACTCCAGCCCGAATCGGTTCCCGATGTACCAGTCCGGCGGCGACGTCGACCGCAGCGGCCACGTCGTCGTCCGCCGGGTAGAGCAGGGCGCGGCCCACGACCAGCCCCACGGCGGTCGGGTGGGTCAACGCCTGTGCCCACTGCCGGTAGGTCGCCCCGGGGTCGCCCACGGGGTCGCCGCCGAGCAGCAGGCTGGGCAGGGTGGTCGAGTCGAGCACCCGGTGCATCTCGGTGACCACCGGCAGCTTCAGCCAGGTGTGCGCGCTGGTGGCGCCGAGACCGGCTGCGATCTGGATGGACCTGATCACCGATTCCGGGTCGAGCAGGTTGCGCACCTGGTCGCGGGCGACCCGCACCGACAGGAACGGCTCGACCATGGCCATCAGTCCCTTGCGGGCCAGGGCGGTCACGGCGCTGCCGGTCGATTCCAGGACGCGGGCGGTGTCCTCGTCCTCGAGGCAGATGCGGGTGAGCATCTTGCCGCCGTCGAGCCCGTTGGCAGCCAGGGTGTCGGCGTCGTAGCCGGTCCAGCGGTCGTCGAACTCGAACTCCGCGCCCTGCAGCCCGCCGCGGTTCATCGAGCCGATCACCACCTTGCCCTCGAGCAGGCCGGACAGCAGCAGGTCCTCGAGGATGTCGGCTGTGCCCAGCACCCCGTCCACGCCGGGGCGGGACAAGGCGAGCGCCAGGCGGTCCAGCAGGTCGGCCCGGGAAGCCATGGCGGTGGCGTTGCCCCGGACCCCGAGCGCCCCGCGGGCGGGGTGGTCGGCGGCGACGATCAGCAACCTGCCGTCTGCCGGACGTTCGGCCCGCCTGCGGCCCTTCCACGCGCGGGGAATCGCGCCCGGATCGGCCGCCCGGAGCCGGGTGAGTGCTGCGGTGTCGACCCGGTTCATGCCGTCGCCTCCCGCAACAGGTCTGCCACTTCGGCCTCGGTGGGCATTGCCGTGGAGCACTCGAGCCGGGAGGCGACGAGCGCCCCGGCGGCGTTGGCGAAGCGGAGCATCCGCTCCAGGTCCCAGCCCCTGAGCAGGCCGTGACAGACGGCGCCGCCGAAGGAGTCTCCGGCGCCGAGCCCGTTCAGGACCTCAACCCGGATCGCCGGCACCTCCACCTGCTCGTCCGCCGTCATCGCCAGGACCCCTCGCGGACCCTGCTTGACGATGGCGAGCTCGATGCCGCGGTCCAGCAGCGCGCGGGCGGCGCGGACGGGTTCGGTCTCCCCCACCGCCACCCGGCACTCCTCGACGTTGCCGATGGCGACGCTGCAGTGGGCCAGGGCCGCCTCGGCGTGTCGGGTGGCCTCGGCTTCGGTCTTCCAGAACATGGGACGGTAGTCGAGGTCGAGCATCGTGAGGGCGCGGCGGCCGCGGGCGCGCCAGGCTGCCAGGTGGGCCTGGCGGCTGGGCTCGGCGGACAGGCCGGTGAGCGTCGACCAGTACACCTTCGCCTCGGCGATCTCGGTGAGTGGCAGGTCGGTCACCTCGATCCGCAGGTCGGGGGCCTGCGGGTAGCGGTAGAAGTAGAGCGGGAAGTTGTCGGGCGGGAAGATCTCGCAGAAGGTCACCGGGGTGGGCAGCCAGGCGTCGGTGCCGACGAAGTCGGTGGCCACCCCGAGCTCGGCCAGCGTCGCCAGCACGAACCGCCCGAACGGGTCCTCACCGGTCTTGGTGATGATCGCCGAGCTGTGCCCGTACCGGGCTGCGGCCACGGCGACGTTCGTCGCGCTACCGCCGAGGAATTTCCCGAAGGTGGTGACCTCCTCAAGCGGTACGCCGATCTGCGTCGGGTAGATGTCCACGCCGACGCGCCCTATGCACACGACGTCGTACGCATCACCCATTGGGGAACTTCCTTCGGACTCCAGCGGCGGCGGGTACCTCCTGGGCCTCCAGTCTCACCCATCGCCGGTAGCTACGTCAAGCTTTGTCAGGACATTAGCTTATTCAGGCAATCGGCGTTTACGGTGTTCAGGCAACATATCTTTCAGTTATCCTGCGCGCATGGCGACCCAGATCCCGGTGAGCATCGATCGCAACTCACCCGTGCCGCTGTACCACCAGCTGGCCGAACAGCTCGCTGCCGCGATCGACACCGGTGTGCTCAAACCCGGCGACGCCTTCGAGAACGAGCTGTCGCTCGCCGATCGCCTCGACCTGTCCCGGCCGACCGTGCGCCGCGCGATCGTCGAGCTCGTCACCCGGGGGCTCCTGGTGCGGCGGCGCGGCATCGGCACCACCGTCGCCAATGAGGTGATCCACCGCCGCAACGAGCTGACCAGCCTCTACGACGACCTGCAGCGCAATGGCCGCAAGCCGCTCACCGAGGTGCTCGAGTTCAGCGCCGACTTCGTCGACCAGCGCGCCTCGCAGATCCTCGGCCTGCCGCCGGAGACCCCGCTGGTCTACCTGGAGCGGCTGCGCTCGGTGGAGGAGGGCCCGATGTCCATCCTGCGCAACTGGCTGCCGCCGATGTGGGCCGACATGGACATGCAGGCGCTCGCCACCCAGGGCCTGTACGGCGTGATGCGCTCCCGCGGAATCGTGCCGGCCGTCGGCCACCAGACGATCGGTGCCCGTCCGGCCGAACCGGACGAGCGCAAGCTGCTCCAGCTGGACAAGAACGACCCGGTGCTGACCATGTCACGCCGCGCCTACGACTCAGCCGGCGTCCCGGTCGAGTTCGGCGACCACTGCTACCGCTACGACCGCTACCTGTTCGACATCACGGTCTACGCCAGCTGAGCAGTCCCCCAACAAACCACCAAAGTGGACCGAAAGCGTCGACATCGACGCTTTCGGTCCACTTTGCGCAGGCCGGCGGGGCGGGCGGCTGCGGGGCGGTGTCAGTAGGCGATCTTCTCGCTGACCCCGGTGTGCAGGCTCCGGGTGGCCGCCTCGGCGATCGCCTGGGCCTTCAGGCCGTCGGCGAGGGCCGGCTCGATGGGCGCGCCGGTCTCGAGCAGCTGGACGAAGTGGTCGAGCGCGAGCGCGTACGTGGGCTGCATCCGCTCGAACCAGCCCGCGTACAGCTGGGACTCGACGATCGCACCCTCCTGGTAGTGGGTGACCCTGCGGGCGCGGTGCCGCATCGACTCCACCAGGCCGGTCGAGCCGAGCACCTCCAGCCGCTCGTCGTAGCCGTAGCCGGTGCGCCGGTTGTTGTCGATCTGCACCAGGGCGCCGTCCGGCAGCTTCAGGACGCAGACACTGGTGTCCACGTCGTCGTACTCCGGGTCGGCCAGCTTCGGCTCGGCCAGGGCCGAACCCGCAGCGAACACCTCGACCGGGTCGGCGCCGGCGATCCAGCGGGCCAGGTCGAAGAAGTGGACGGTCTGGTCACGCATCTGACCGCCGGAGACCTTCACGTACTCCAGCGGCGGCACGGCCGGGCCGCGGGCGGTCAGTTGCACCAGCTCGACCTTGCCGACGCCGCCGGCGTCCACGATCCGCTTGAGCTCTGCGTGGTCGGGGTCGAAGCGGCGGTTGAAGTTCATCATCACCTTCGCGCCCTTCGCCTCGGCGTAGGCGACGATCTCGCGCGCCCGGTCGAGGTTGAGGTCGATCGGCTTCTCGCACAGGGCCGCGACACCGGCGTCCACCGCCGCCTTGAGGTTGGCTGCGTGGGTGTCGGTGGAGGAGGCGATGAACACCGCGTCCACGCCCTCCAGGGCCTCGGCGACCGAGGCCACGGCCCTGGCGCCGTACTTGGCCGCCACGGCCTGCGCCCGCTCGGCTGAGACGTCGTAGACCGAGACAAACTCCACGTCCGGGTTCTCGGCGAGGTTCCTCGCGTGCACCGAGCCGATGAAACCGGCTCCGAGGAGGGCAAACCGCTGCATCACAATCCTGCTTTCTCTGGGCGTACCCAGGCTGAGTTGGCGTTGCTCGAGGCCGTCACTGCCTCGACGAATTGGAGGCCGACCAGGCCGTCGACACCGGTCGGGAAGGAGAGCTCGCGGGCCGCACCGGGCAACCCGTCCCTGCGGGCGAACAGCTCGTCCGCGATGTCGGAGTAGTAGTTGGCGAACGCCTCGATGAAGCCTTCGGCGTGGCCGAGGCCCACCCGGTTGAGCCTGGCCTCGTCCTCGCTCAGCCCGGCCATGCCCTGGGCGTAGCGCACCTCCTCGCCGCCCGCGCGGCGCAGCACCAGGTGCTGGGGGTCCTCGTGGTCCCACTCCAGGCTCGCCAGCGACCCGAACACCCGCACCCGCAGGCCGTGCGCCTGGCCGGTGGCCGCCATCGACGCCCACAGCCGGCCCGGCACGACGTCCCCTCCCGGAGCGCTGAGCCGAAGTGCGACCGTCGCGTTGTCGGCCACCCTGCGCCCGGGGACGAGCGTGTCCAGCTGCGCGGAGACCTGCACAGCCTCCAGGCCGGTCAGGTAGCGCACGAGGTGGAAGGCGTGGATGCCGATGTCGGCCACGACGGAGGCATAGCCGCCGACCGCCGGGTCCATCCGCCAGCCGGCCTGCTTGTGCCCTTCGGCCTCCAGCAGCGTCGAAGCCCAGCCGGAGGCGTGTTCGGCCTCCACGTAGCGCAGCTCCCCCAGCGCCCCGTCCCGGATCAGGCGCGCAGCGTGGCGCACCATCGCGTACGCGGAGTAGCAGTGCGCCACGGCCAGCAGCACGTTGCGCTTCCGCGCGAGCGCCACCAGCTCCGCTGCGCCGGCGGAGTCCATCGCGAGCGGCTTCTCACACGCAACGGCGATGCCGGCCTCAAGGAAGGCACTGGCGACCTCGACGTGGGTGTCGTTCGGCGTGGCCACCACCACCAGGTCGATCCCGTCCGGACGGGCGGCCTCAGCTCTCGCCATCGTCGCGTAGTCGGGGTACGCGCGGTCCGGAGCGATGCCGAGCTGCGCGGCCATGGCCGCAGACCGTCCCGGGTCGCGGGCGAAGCAACCGGCTTCGATCCGGTACCGGTCGTCCAGCAGCAGGCCAGTGCGGTGCGCAATGCCGATGTTCGACCCCGGGCCTCCGCCGACCATGCCGGCAGAGAGCCGCAGGCTCCCCCGTTCGCTCATGCCACGCCTCCAGTCATCCGATCACCAGGTAGAGGGCCGACAACGCAACGAACGCCGTGATCAGCCGTTCGAAGGTGCGTTGGGCGATGCGCTTGATCACGGCCCGCCCGACCCAGGTGCCCAGCAGCACGGCCGGCACGAGCACGGCTGCGATCAGTGCCGTGGCCGGACGGACGATGCCGAGGCCGATCGAGACCGGCAACTTGGTCAGGTTCACTGCGAAGAAGAACCAGGAGGTGGTGCCGAGGAAGCGCAGCTTGTCGTACTTCGCAGCGAGCAGGTAGAGGCTCATCGCGGGGCCGCCGGCGTTGGCGACCATCGTGGTGAAGCCGGCCAGCCCGCCATAGCCCATCGCCACGGCCGGACGGTGGACCCCCAGCCGGTCCGGCCAGAGGCCGAGCAGCAGCAGGACGAGCAGGACCACCCCGATGGTGCGCTTCAGCACCAGGTCGTCCACCGTGGCGAGGAACGTCGCGCCCAGCGCGATGCCCAGCAGCACCGGCAGCACCAGCCGTCCGATCAGCCGCCAGTCCACGTCGTGCCGGTAGGTCCAGACCGCCACCACGTCGCCGGCCAGCAGGAGCAGCAGGGCGACCCCCGTTGAGTCCTTCGCCGGCAGCACCGCAGCGGCCAGCACCACCCCGAGCAGCGACACCCCGCCGATCGCGGTCTTGGAGAACCCGAACAGCAGCGCGCAGAGCACCAGCGCCACCCAACCCCAAGAGGGCGGGCCCGCGTCGATGCCCCACGGCGGTACCACCTACAGGTAGTGGCGCTGGGCGGCCTTCTCGGCCACGTACTCGGCATAGGCGGTGCGGGTGCTCTCCAGCTCCGAGACCTGCGAGACCGGCACGTCCCACCACGCGGTCCCGGGCGGGTTGGGACCGAACAGGTTGGTCTCGATGTAGAGCACCGTGGTGCGGTCGTTGGCCACAGCCTTGGCGTAGTTCTCGCGGAACTCCGCGATGCCGTTGCAGCGGAACACGTCGGCCCCCCAGCTGGCGGCGTTGGCCGCCAGGTCGAAGGGCACGTCCTCCCCGTCGAGCCGGCCGGTGCCGGAACGCACCTTGTAGCGGGTGCCGAAGCGCTGCGAGCCGCGGGACTCGCTCAGCGCACCGATCGAGGCGAAGCCGTGGTTCTGCAGCAGCACGAGGATCACCTTGATGCCCTCCTGCGCCATGGTCGCAATCTCCATCGGCAGCATCTGGTAGGTGCCGTCCCCGACGATGGCCACCACTTCGCGGTCCTCACCGACGGCGAGCTTCACCCCCATCGCCGCGGGGATCTCGTAGCCCATGCAGGAGTAGGCGTACTCCAGGTGGTACTGCTCCGGGGTGCGGGCGCGCCACAACGCCTGCAGGTCGCCCGGCATGGAACCGGCGGCGTTGATCATCACGTCGGTGTCGCGCATCAGCTCGTTCAGTGCCCCGAACACCTCGGTCTGCGCCGGCAGCGGCTGGTTGTCGCGGTGGTAGCACTCGTCGACCACCTGCTGCCACTCGTCGTCCAGCTGCTCCGCGCGCGCCTGGTACTCCTCGGCCGTCGTCCAGCCCGCCAGCTCGTCGGTGAGCGCCTCAAGGGCGGCGCGGGCGTCCGCCACCACCATCGTGGCGGCGTGCTTGGCCGCGTCGAAGCCCAGCACGTTGATGTTGACGAACTTCACGTCCGGGTTGGCGAAGATCGTGTGGCTCGCGGTGGTGAAGTCGGAGTAGCGGGTGCCGATGCCGATCACCAGGTCGGCCTCGCGGGCGAGGGTGTTGGCCGCCGAGCCACCGGTGGAGCCGACCCCGCCGACCGCCATCCGGTGGTCGAAGTTGATCGCGCCCTTGCCGGCCTGGGTGTCGGCGACCGGGATGCCGGTCGCCTGCGCGAACGCGCGCAGCTGCTCCGAAGCCTCGGCGTAGATCACCCCGCCGCCGGCCACTACCAGGGGCCGGCTGGACGACTTGATGGCCTCGACCGCGCGGGCCAGCGCTGCCGGCTCGGGAACCGGCCGGGCGATGTGCCAGACCCGCTTGGCGAACAGCTGGACGGGGAAGTCGAAGGCCTCGGCCTGCACGTCCTGGGGCAGGCAGATGGTGACGGCGCCCGTCTCGGCAGGGTCGGTGAGCACCCGCATCGCGGCGAGCAGGGACGGGATCAGCTGCTCGGGCCGGTTGATCCGGTCCCAGTAGCGCGACACCGGCTTGAACGCGTCGTTCACCGAGACGTCCAGGCTGCGGGGGTCCTCCAGCTGCTGCAGCACCGGGTCGGGGAAGCGGGTGGCGAAGATGTCGGAGGGCAGCAGCAGGACGGGCAGGCGGTTGGTGGTGGCCAGCGCCGCGCCGGTGACCATGTTGGTGGCGCCGGGCCCGATCGATGAGGTGACCACCCAGGTCTGCAGCCGGTTCCTGGTCTTGGCGTAGGCGGCTGCGGCGTGCACGGCACCCTGCTCGTTGCGGACCAGCACGTAGGGCAGGTCCGGCGCGTCGGCCACGCCGTCCAGGGTCTGCAGCTCAGCCTGCAGCAGCGCCTGGCCGAGCCCGGCGACGTTGCCGTGGCCGAAGATGCCGAAGCACCCGGCGAAGAGCCGCTGCTCGGCCCCGTCGCGCTCGGAGTACTGGCTGGCGAGGAACTTCACCACGGCCTGGGCGACGGTTAGCCGAACGGTCTGGGTCATCTTTGGCTCCATGTTGTTTCAGTCGAAATGCCGCCGGCGCGCCCGGGAGGGGACGGACGCCCGGCGGCCGGGGGTTGGTTCAGGGTGCAGGGATCAGGATGTCACGGACGATCTGGTCGAGTTCCTCGTCTGCCGCGAGGAACTGCCGCAGGGTCTTGCGGGTGGCGCCGAACTCCTCGAACTGCTCGGGAGTCATGCCGTCCACGTCGTAGGCCTTGCGGAACTCCGGCATCGTCGAGAGGGCCTCGATGATCTTCGGGTCGACCGGCACGTCGATGCGGGGCTCCGGGTCGATGCCGCTGGCCTGGAAGCGCTGCTGCCAGGCGAACGGCGGGGAGAGCACCAGGTCGCCGCCGACGAGTTCGGTCCACTGCAGGGCGTTGCGGTAGGCGGCGACGAGCACCCGGGCGCGCAGCCCGCGCTTCTTGAACTCGGCGTGGGCCTTCTTGACCGCCGCCACGCCGGCCCACTCCAGGTAGCCGGGATCGAAGACCAGGCCCTCTGCGGAGTAGACCTGCTTGAGCCAGTCGTCGAGGCGGCCGACCATGATGGTCACCACCGGGCCCATCGTGGAGACGTCGAGGCCCTCGGCCTCGCGGCGCTTCAGGCCGCGCTCGATCGCCTCGCCGGTCGCCACCGCCTGGGCGACGGTGAAGGAGACCGTGACGTTGATGTTCACGCCGCGGTAGGTGGCCTCCTCGATCGCCTCCACCCCGGTCTTGGTCGCCGGCACCTTGACGATGATGTTGGGCGCAAGCGAGGCGAAGTACTCGGCCTGGTCGGCCAGCGCCCGGGCGCTACGGGCGAGCCGGGGATCGGTCTGCATGGAGAGCCGGCCGTTGTAGCCGTTGTACTTCTCGAAGGCGGGCAACAGCAGCTCGGCCGCTTCCAGCGACACCTCCTCGACGACCTTCCAGCCGATCTGGGATTCGGTGGCCTCCGGCATCTCGACCGCGAGCTCCTTGATCCGCGCGGTCCAGCGGGGCAGGTCGGAACGGATGGCAGCCAGCGCGATCACCGGGTTGCAGGTCGCACCCACCGCGCCCCAGGAGATCGAGGTGGACAACTCGGAGAACGTGGCCGAGTCGTTCCAGAGCACGGTGGGGCCACGCTGGGCCATCAGGCCGAGCGGGGTGTTGGTGTCAGTCATTGGGACCTCTTCGTCGAGGCACGGGGTGCCACTGCCAGTCGGTGGTCTACATTCAATCTCTGCTAGCACCAGAAGTCAACAATATGTCCTGACATTCGACCAAGTGCTTCGGTGGTCACGCCCGCTGGGTAGCTCCCCGTTCCCGGACCCATGTGCGCCCAACGCCGACGAAGGGCGCAGAAGCCGGCGAACGTTCGTCGGCTTCTGACCCTTTCGTCGGCGTTCGTGAGTGGCGGGGACGGGCAGGGATGAGGTGTCGAGGCGCAGGCCGGCCTCAGAGGGTGTTCATCCGGCGGTTGAGCTCCGCCCGTCCGGCCCGGTCGATGTCGACGACCAGGACCTCCAGCCCCGTGACCGGCTCGGTCAGGGCCGCGGCCACCTCCCCCGCCGTGCGCAACCTCGTTGCCGGGACGCCGTAGCCTGCGGCGAGAGCGACCAGGTCGAGCCCGGACGGGGTGGCGAAGACCCTCTCGAACGCCTCTGCGAACTCGGGACGGCCGTACTCGAGGGTGGCGAAGATGCTGCCGCCGGCGTCGTCTGCCACGACCACCCGCAGCGTTGGCCTCGGCTCCCCCGGCCCGATGGCGAGCGCGCCGGCGTCGTGGACGAACGCCAGGTCGCCGCAGAGCAGGGTGGTCGGGACGCCGCTGGCCAGCGCCACCCCGGCTGCTGTGGAGACCGACCCGTCGATGCCGCTGAGGCCGCGGTTGGCGTAGACCGGCGGCGGAGCGGGCTGGATCGGGGCCAGGTCCGCGTCGCGGATCGGGTTGGAACTGCCCAGGCACAGCACCTGGTCACTGGGCACTCCTGCGACCACCAGCGCTGCGAGCGCCGGACCGGTCAGCGGCCCTTCCGCCCCGAGCAGGTCCGCCAGCGCCGAGCGCTTGGCGGTGTCGGCCGCCTGCCAATCCTCCAGCCAGGCCGGGTCACCGGCCGGCACCTCCACCGCCCCGGCCACCACGGTCGCCCGCCAGCCGGGGTCGACGAAGTCCGCGGCAGCAGTCACCACGACCACCTCGACGCCGGGCCGGGCCAGCAGCGCGTTCACCGGCCGGGACAGGGTGGGCCGGCCGAACACGATCACCCGCTCGACCCGGGCACCGAGGTCGCCGGCCAGCAGCAGCCGACCGGCGGCGAGCGCAGTCGCCCCCACCCTGGCGTTGCTGGACGGCTCGGCCAGCAGGGGCAGGCCAGAGCGCTCGGCCAGCACGGCCGCAGCCCTGCCCACCGCCGGCGGCGCGTCACCGCAGACCACGAGCGTGCGCGCGCCGGCCGGCAGCCGCACCGGCGAGGGCTCACTGAGGCTGCCCGCTGCCACCGCAGGGAGCACCTCTGCGGCCAGCGGGCCGGCGGCGGCGACCAGCGGCTCACCCAGCTCGACGTTCAACTGCGCCGGGCCCGGTTCCCGGGACAGCGCGCCTTCTGCACGCAGCACTGCCCGCGCGGCCTGCGCTGCCCACGACGGCCCGGGCGCGGTTGAGCTGACCCTTGCGCGGTAGCGCAGGAAGCCGCCGAACAGCCCGGTCTGCTCGGTCGTCTGGTTGGCCCCGATGCCCACCAGCGCCGCGGGCCGGTCGGCCGAGACCACCAGCAGCGGGACGCCGCTGTGGTGGGCCTCCATCACAGCCGGCAGCAGGTTCCCGACCGCGGTGCCGGAAGTCGTCACCACCGGCACGCACCGCCCCGAAGCCTTCGCCAGGCCGAGGGCGAGGAACCCTGCCGAACGCTCGTCCACCCGGACGTGCAACCGCAGCCGGCCCGCTCTGGCCGTTGCCTCGGCGACCAGCGCCAGCGGGGCGCTCCGCGACCCGGGCGCGAGCACCAGGTCGCTCACACCCTGGGCCAGCAATTGGCCGATCAGGGCCCGCGCGCAGGCGATGGAGTCACTCACTGCTCTCCCCCTCGAACTCGGTACGGCCCGGCAGTCGGCCCGGCGCCGCGCCCTTTGGCTGGAGGCGGGCCAGCCAGGCCCGGGTCGCGGCATCGCCGGCCTCCCAGCCGCCTCCGGTCGCCACCTCCACCTCCCGCACTGCGATCTCCCCGTCCACCGCCATCAGCGGACGCGCTGTGACGTCGGTGGTGAACATCGTGGCCGTGTTCAGGCCGCACGCATAGGGCAGCTCTGGCAGGGCAGCGGCAAGGGCCACCCCTGCGGCCAGCCCCACCGACGACTCCAGGGCTGAGGACACCACCACCGGCAGGCCCAGCCGCTCGGCGAGTTCGAGGCAGCGGCGCACCCCGCCCAGCGGTTGCACCTTCAGCACCGCGATGTCCGCGGCCTGCTCGGCGACCACCCGCTCGGGATCCCCGGAGCGGCGGATGCTCTCGTCGGCTGCGATCGGCACGTCGATCCCCCGCCGCGCCAGCCGACGGCGCAACTCGGCCAGTTCGCCGACCCGGGCGCAGGGCTGCTCCGCGTACTCCAGGCCGAACCGGCTCAGCTCCGCCAGCCGCGCCTCCGCCACGTCCACCGGCCACAGCCCGTTCACGTCCACCCGCAGCCGGCCGTCCGGGCCGAGCGCGTCCCGGACAGCCTCGACGCGGGCCAGGTCGTCCGCGAACTCCTGTCCCGGCTCGGCGACCTTCACCTTGGCGGTCCGGCAGCCGGAGGCGGCGACGAGGGCGTGCGCGGCCTCCGGGCCGACGGCCGGCACGGTCGCATTGACCGGCACCCGGTCGCGTACCGGTTCAGGGAAGCCGACCTCCGCAGCCTCCAGCGTCGCCTGCCACCAGGTGTCGATCTCGGGCCGGGTGTACTCGGCGAACGGGCTCCACTCCGCCCAGCCGGAGGGGCCACGCACCAGCAGGCCCTCCCGGACGGTGATCCCCCGGAACCGGTTGCGCAGCGGGAGCGCGAAGGCGACGGCGTGGGCCGCAGGGATGCCCGGCATGGCTCAGCGCGCGATCAGCAGGCCGACGAACAGGCCGGCAGCGCAGGCCAGCTCGGCCAGGCCGGTGTGCTTGAGCACGGGGATCAGCGCGCGACCGGTCACCCCGCGCGCCACCTCCCGCACGGGCCCGATCAGGGCGACCAGCATGAACCAGCCGAGCAGGGCCCACCACGAGCTGGTTGCCGCCACGCCGAACACTCCGAGCGCCGCGAGCACGAGCAGGCCGAGGAAGAAGCGCCGGGTGCCGGAGTCCCCGAGCCGGGTGGCCAGCGTCCGCTTGCCTGCGGCGCGGTCGCCCTCCAGGTCGCGCAGGTTGTTGGCCACCAGGATCGCGCAGGCCAGCGCGCCGATCGCCACCGCTGACCACCACGCCGAAGCCGACACCCGGCCCACCTGGATGTAGACCGTGCCCGAGACCGCAACCAGGCCGAAGAAGATGAACACGAACAACTCGCCGAGCCCGAGATAGCCGTACGGGCGGCGTCCTCCGGTGTAGTACCACGCAGCCGCGATGGCAGCGGCGCCCACCACCAGCAGCCACCAGTGGCCGGTGATCGCCACGACGACCAGCCCGGCGAGTGCGGCGATCGCGAAGCAGGCGAAGGCCGCAGCGCGCACGCTGGCCGGGCTGGCGGCGCCGGAGCCGACCAGTCGCATCGGGCCGACCCTGGCCGCGTCGGTGCCGCGAATCCCGTCGGAGTAGTCGTTGGCGTAGTTGACGCCGATCTGGAGGGCAAGGGCCACGACCAGTGCCAGGCCGGCCAGCAACGGCGCGAACGCTTCCTCGAACCAGGCCACGGCGCTGCCCGCCACCACCGGGGCCAGCGCCGCCGGCAGCGTGCGGGGACGGGCGCCCTCCACCCACTCAGCCAACGTCGCCATCGGCGCCCACCTCCTGCCAGGACCGCTGCAACGCCGCACGGTCGAGCTTGCCCAATGATGTGTACGCCAATCGCGGCACTGCCCGCAATTCCTTCGGCAACGCTGCCCGGCCCAGTCGGTCCCCCAGCCGCGCGCGCACGTGCGCCAGGTCGAGCGAGGTCGTGGCGAGCGCCACCACCCTGGCCCCCCAGCGGGGGTCGGGCACGGCGAGCAGCGCGAGCACGCCCGGCCCGAACAGCTCTTCACACACCCGCTGCGCCGCGGCCAGGTCCACCTTCTCCCCGCCGCTCACCACCACGTCGTCGATGCGGCCGAGCACCTCCAGGCGCCCGTCGCGCCAACGCCCCCGGTCCTGGGTGCGGACGAGGTCACCGGCCAGCACGGCGGCCGTGAGGTCCGGACGCAGGCGGTAGCCCGAGAAGGCCATCGGCCCACCGAGGGAGATGCGCTCGCCGTCGAGCTCCACCCGCATCCCGGCCAGCGGCACCCCGTCGTAGACACAGCCCCCGCAGGTCTCGCTCATGCCGTACGTGGCCACCAGCCGGACCCCGGCGCCCGCTGCGCGCTCCCTGAGCCCGGCGGGTAGCGCTCCGCCGCCCACCAGGACCGCGGCATACCCGGCGAGTCGCGTCGCGGTGGCCGGGCGCTCCAGAGCCTGGTCGAGCTGGGCTGCGACCAGCGAGACGTAGCCCCGCCCGGAGGCCGGCGGCAGGTCGGAGAGGTCGGGAGCGGCGAACCGGATGCCGGTGCCGGCCACCACGGCGCGGGCGATGGTCATCAGCCCGGCGATGTGCTGGGTGGGCAGGGCGCACACCCAGTCGCCCGGCCCGCCCAGCCGCTCGTGCGCGGCGTGGACGGCGAAGCGGATGGCTGCTCTGCCGAGCACGACAGCCTTGGGTTCGCCCGTGCTGCCTGACGTGGTCACCACCGCCGCGGCGTCGGGCTCCACCACGGGTTCGGCCGGCCGCAGGGCTGGCAGCAGCCTCGGCTCGGGAAGCGGAGCGATCGGGTCGCCACCGGCCAGCGCCTCGGCCAGCCCGGCGGGGAGGTCCTCGCCCGGGAGCAGCCGCAATCGCACCCCACCACCCTAGACGCCACCCCGATCCCGCCAGGAAAGCTGAGGTTTACCTGAGAGCAGGCTTATGGGAGACTTCGCGTCGTGACTCTCCGACCGCTGCACCGGCGCCTGCGCGCCCTGGCGGCACTGGTCGGCCTGGCGATCACCGTTCCCGCAGCGGCCCTCACCCACCCCGCCCTGGCAGCGCCACTGGCGGCCAGCTCGCACACCACCACTCAGGGCGCCACCGAGTTGGCCAGGTACCGGGAGGCGCTGCTGGCCCGGCAGAGCTCCGCGATCGCCGTCCACAACGCCACGGTGAAGGCGCGGTACGAGCTGAAGGTCAAGCAGTTGGGCTACGAGCCCTCGATCACCGACCCGCGAGAGATCGCCCGGCAGATCATGCTGAACAAGTACGGCTGGGGCGCCGACGAGTTCGCCTGCTACGACCACATCATCATGCGCGAGAGCCGGTGGAACCCGTACGCCGACAATCCGACCTCCAGCGCCTACGGCATCCCCCAGGCGCTGCCCGGGCGCCGCATGGCCGCCTTCGGTGCCGACTGGCGCACCAACCCGGTCACCCAGATCCGCTGGGGCCTGGACTACGTCGACGACCGCTACGGCACCCCGTGCCGGGCCTGGTCGTTCAAGCGCGGCCACGGCTGGTACTGAGCCTCCGGCTGCTCCCCGCCCGGACTACTGGTGGGCCTCGACGGGCGGGACGATGCCGTCCTCGATCGCCCGGCGGAACAGGTCCAGCTTGCTGGCCGCGGGGCGGTTCACGTTGGTGTACTTCACCCGGATGCGCTTGAGGTACTCCTTGACGCTGTTCTCGGTGATGGTCAGCCGCTCGGCCACCTCCGGCACCTCGAAGCCGCCGGCGTACAGGGCCAGCACCTCGCGCTCGCGCGGCCCCAGGTTGGCCGCGACGTAGGAGGCGTCGCCCTCGATGGCGGCCAGGATCTCCTGGCTGATCACCACCTGGCCCTCCGACACGGCCTCGATCGAAGAGATGGTCACCGAGATGGGCTCGGCCTTGCGGCACACCCCGGCAGCACCGCCGGCGAGCGCGCGCCGCAGCAGCCGGACGTTGTCTGCGATGGAGTAGACCAGCACCTTGTAGCCGGCCTCGATCAGCCGCTCGGTGTTGTCGAGGGGGTCGGAGCCGTCGTCCAGCTGCAGGTCGAGGAGCACCACGTCGGCCTCGACGCCCTTCTGGAGGAACTCCTCAACGGTGCCCGCACCGTCGACCAGGGTGACCTGGTGGCCGGGATGCGACTGGAGCGCCGCGGACACCCCGAGGCGGATCGCCTCGTGGTCGTCGATGACTGCTGTGGTGATCATGTGCTCATTCCCCTTCAACGTGTACTGACCCGACCGCTCGCGTCGAGGCCGACCAATTCACTGCTGCCATCCTCGCGCACGGCGAGGACGGTCACCACATCCTCGTAACCTTCCGGCGCCGCCCTCGCCACCACCCGCTTGGTGCTCGAGTCGGTGAGCAGCCTGCCGAGGTGCTGGGTCAACGCGGCCCGGACGTCTTCGGGCAGCTTAGTTCCCCTGCTGTCCACCAGCCGTACGTCCACCCCACGGCCACGCGCGATCTCGATCGCGTCCGAGGTGAGCTCGGTGACCAGGTTGCCCGCACGCATCGCGTCCCGCAGCCGGCTCTCCTGGGCCAGGCAGGCGGCGCGCTCCTCGGGGGACAGCTCGTAGTCGGGGTCTGCGATGCGGTTCAGCAGCGGGCCGACCTGGGCGCGCAGCTGGGTGAGCCAGACATCACGCAGCACCAGCTTGGAGAAGCTCTGTGCGATCGCCTTGTTCGCAGCGGCCGAGGAGCGCCGGGAGGAGTTCACCCGGTCGCCCAGGTCGATCAGCCAGGTCTGCAGCACCTGCGCCACCAGCATCCACGAGAACGGTCCGAGCCCGACCCGCAGGGTGTCCCCGACCCCCATCCCGTGGGTGACTGCCCATACCGCGGAGGTCACCGCGTACAGCCCCACACCGGTCCAGGCGACGTGCTCCTGCCCCCGGATCAGGACGGTGACCAGCAGCACCATCACCACCGTGCTGTGCCAGGTGGCGTAGCCGGGCCAGTAGCCGTTCGGCAGGACCGACTGGACGACGACCGTCACGCTGAGCAGCAGGGCCACCACGACGATCGCCGCGAAGGCGGGCATCGGGTTCTGGCCCGTGCGGGAGAGGGTGACCGCCGTTGCCGCCAGCGCGAGGCCCTGGGCGATG
Source organism: Actinomycetes bacterium (assembly GCA_023460935.1). Lineage (GTDB taxonomy): Bacteria > Actinomycetota > Actinomycetes > Propionibacteriales > Propionibacteriaceae > Propionicimonas. Next base: position 107,524 of record JAEWOI010000026.1, on the reverse strand, counting down.
AACACCGGCCAGACCGATGTGACCAGGTCGAGGCTGGTCCAGCCCAGCACGAACTGCAGCCCTACCAGCACCCACACCAGCCGCACCAGCAGGGGGCGGCTGAGGTCGGGCAGGTCGGCCAGGAGCCGGCCGGCTCGGCGCCGCTTGGGCTGCTCCGCGCCGCCGACGGTCGACTCGGCCGGGGACCAGCTGAGGTTCACCACCGTGCCCGCCCCGGGCGAGGAGTGCACCTCGGCCTTGCCTCCGATCGCCCACATCCGGTAGGCCACGGAGACCTGCAGGCCGAGCCGCCGCTTCGGCACCAGGGCAGGGTCGAAACCCTTCCCGTTGTCAGCGATCGAGATCGCGAGCCCGCCCGGCTCGGGGCTGGTGAGCACCACTTCGACCTCGTCGGCCTCGGCGTGCTTGGCGACGTTCAGCGCCACCTCGCGCACGACCATGCCGATGGTCCCGGCCACCGGCTGCGGCACGGCCAGGCCTTCCAGGTGTGAGGTGAACTTCGCCTGCGGCACCAGCGTGCCCACCACGTCGGTCACCAGCCAGGTGAGCTGGTCACCGGTCACCGGCAGCCGCGTCTCGGTGGGCGCCTCGGCCTCAGCGAGCCGTTCCACCGCGCGTTGGGCCTGCTGCGCCACCACCGGGTCGTTGGCGTGGTGCGCTGCCGCGACGAGGGTGGTCATCACCTCGTCGTGGACGATCCCGTCCAGGCGGTGGCGCTCCTCCAGCAGCGCCTCCTCGATGGCGGCGTCCGTGGCCTCCCTGCGGGAGGCGGCCTCCGCCTCGTCCAGCTCCTCGAAGGCGTTGCTCACCACGCCGAGCGCGACGATCACCACCGAGGCGTTCATCACCAGCACGATCATGTCCTGGAACGCGCCGAGCAGGGTCGCGTTCTGCCCGGACGGCGACATCCGCACCGCGGCGAACAGCAGGCCGGAAGCGATGGAGTACGCGAACCCCCACCCGGTCCCCGTGGTGACGGCGAGGCAGATCGAAGCCACGCCGAGCGTCATCCACAGCCACGGGCTGCTGGTGGCCACCTGCCCGGGCTGCCAGGCCGCCATCCAGGTGATCAGGCCGAAACTGACCACGGCCACGTAGGACAGCGCGAAGGGCCGCAGCTGCCAGCCCATGAAGCTGGCCAGCATCATGCCGATGCTGGCGGCGACGATGCCGCCCCCGACGATGACCATCCACCACAGGGCCAGGTACTGCACCTGGTCGACCGCTGCCAGGGCGGCCGGCACCAGCGTGCCGAGGCAGAACAGCGCCACACCGCGGTCGACCCATGCCGACAGCTGCGAGGTGCGGAGCGCTGGGATCACGCCTCGGCGCCCCAGTCGACCAGGCCGTCTGCGTCGTGCTCGCCGCCCGGCCAAACCGCGCGGACGATGCCGGCCGCGGCCAGCGCCTTGCGGCAGCCCGGGCACGGCGGGTCGGTGATGTAGGCGGTGGCGCCCTTGGTGTCGCGGGTGGCGAACAGGAGCGCGTTCACCTCGGCGTGGATCGCGATGCAGAACCCCGGAGTTCCGGGCCGGTCGTAGTCGCCCAGTCCCGGCACCTCGTCGTAGCCCAGCCGTCCCCGCGGGCAGGCGCCCTCCAGGCAGTCGGGCAGGCCGGGCGCCGCGCCGTTGTAGCCGGTGGCTATGATCCGCCGGTCGAGCACGAGGACGGCCCCGACGCGGCGGCGGGTGCACTTCGCCCGGCTGGAGACCGCGCCGGCGATGGCCAGGAAATAGTCGTCCCAACCGGGCACAACGTGCTGGCTCATCCCTCTCCTCGGTCGCTCCTAGTGTCTCAGGATTGTCCGAGGTTATCTGTTCCTGCCGCCAGTTCTAGACCAGATACTCATTCGACATGGCCGGTTGCGGATCCTGCCGGGTTTCGGTCAGCCCGTACTCGGCCATGAAGTCTGCCATCTGCTCCCACCGCTGCGGGTCGAGCCGGCCGTCGACCTCGCCTTCGGGGGTGGTCCACAGCTTCGCCGTGGCGAGCAGCGTGGCGCGGGCAGCGTCCTGTGCGGACGAGAGCCCCGGGACGTACTCCGCCGCCACCTCGAGTGCCCGCTCCGGTTCGTTGACGGCACTGCTGATGCCACTCAGCATGGCCGCGGCGACCGCACGCACAACGTCCGGGTTCGCCTCGGCATAGGCGCTGGTGGTGATCAGGCTGATCCCGACCAGCGGCACCTCCGCCGCGATCGGCAGGCTGCGCGTGGCCAGGCCGGCCAGGCCGAACTGGACGGCCTCGTTGTTGCTGAAGCCCACGATGGCGTCGACCTTGCCGGTGGTGAGCGCGGCCTGCTGGGTGTAGCCGATCTCCTTCACCGCCACGTCGGACTCGCTGAGCCCTGCGGTCTTCAGGGCCACCTGCAGGCCGAACCAGTTCTCGCCGTACTTGCCGGGGATACCGATCGAGCGACCCTTCAGGTCGGCGAGGGTCGTGATGCCGGAATCCGCGCCCACGATCACGACCACCGGGTAGGTGCGGTAGTAGGCGGCGACCGCCACCAGGTCGAGGCCCTGGGACCGCGCCTGCAGAAGTTCGTCACCGCCCGCGATCACGAACTGCTCCTCCCCCGCTGCGATCGCGGTGAACAGCCCTTCGGACGCACCGTGGTGGCGCAGCTTCGGCTGCACGCCCGCAGCGGCGAAGTCACCGTCGGTCTCGGCGAGGTAGAAGGGGCTGAACTGCACGTTCGGGATGTAGGTGAGCCCGATCGTCGGCGTGGCCGGAGCTGCGGTGGTGGGCGCAGCGGTGGCGGGGGCCGCACCGCTGGCGGGGGCCGCGGGTGCGGCCGGGCTGCAGCCGGCCAGCAGGAGCAGCCCTGCAGCTGCCGTGGCGACAAGGGTTCTCATATCCGGGCCTTTCAGGTGAGGGAGTTGATGATGCGGGATCGGCGCTCCCACAGGTGGATGGCGGCATAAGCGGCGGAGGCGATCACGGTGAGCACGAGGATGGTGGCGAACATGCCGGCGGTGTCGACCGATTCCCGCTGGATCGTCAGCACCGTGCCAAGGCCGGTGCCGCCCATCACCATCTCGCCGACGATCGCGCCGGTCACGGCGAGGGTGACCCCGTTGCGCACCCCGCCCAGCACCGACGGCAGCGCCATCGGCAGTTCGACCTGGGTCAGCAGCGCCAGTCCGCCGGCGCCGTCGATCCGGCCGGCGTCGACCACGTCCGGGTCGACGTGCCGCAGCCCGACCACTGCGGAGATCAGGATCGGGAAGAACACGATCAGCGCGCACAGCACGATCACGGAGGGCAGCCCGTAGTCCAGCCACAGCACCAGCAGCGGCGCGAGGGCGATCGCGGGGATGGCCTGGGTGGCGCCGAGGAACGGGTGTACGGCCGCTGCGGCCCACCGGGAGCGGTGGATCAGCACGGCCAGCGGCAACGCCACCGCCGCGCCGAGCACAGCCCCCCCGAACGCCTCAGCGAGCGTCACCCACAGGTACCCCCAGTAGTCGGGGTCGGCCAGGTCGGCCACCAGCCGCGCCGCGACGTCGCCGGGGGTCGGCAGCAGCACCGAGCCGGGGCCGGCAGCGACAGCCCAGCCGCCGAGCAGCAGCGCGCCCAGCAACACCGGGGCGAGCGCCTCGCGCTTCATGCCACCTCCCCATCCGAGCCACTGGCCACGGGGCAGGCTGAAGGGACGCGCGAACGGGTCAACGGCGCAAGAGTGCGCCGCGACGCCGCGTGCTGCCTCCCATCCGGACTTTCACCGTCGGTCCTGGAGTTCCACCAGGTCAACCGGTTCCGCAAGCGGAGCCGGGTCGCGGACTGTCACCGCCGGTTCGGAATTACACCGACCCCGGAGCACGTTTCTTGGCAGCAGTGTACCGCCGCGGGCGACCGGGCTCCGTCCGGTCCGTAACGGGGGTGTTCCGAACTGCAGCATTTGCTCCCCGCAGCGACGGTTGCCGGGCACACTAGCTCCGACCGGTCGGGCCGCCGACCGCGAGGAGAGGCCTGCCATGCGGATCGCCGTCCCGTCAGAAGTGAAGAACCACGAGTACCGCGTGGCGATCACGCCGGTGGGGGTGGCCGAACTGGTCGCCCACGGCCACGAGGTGTTCGTCGAGCAGGGCGCAGGGGTTGGCTCGTCGATCAGCGACGCGGAGTACGTGGCGCAGGGTGCGACGATCCTGCCGACCGCGGCAGAGACCTGGGCCGCCGGGGAGATGGTGCTGAAGGTTAAGGAGCCGGTGGCCGGAGAGTACGGCTACCTGCGCGACGACCTGCTGCTGTTCACCTACCTCCACCTGGCCGCGGACCGGGCCGGCACCGAGGCGCTGCTCGCCGCAGGCACGACCGCGATCGCCTACGAGACCGTCCAGCTGCCCTCGGGCCTGCTGCCGCTGCTCTACCCGATGTCGGAGGTGGCCGGCTGCCTGGCCCCGCAGGTGGGTGCGCACGCGATGATGAAGGCCCAGGGTGGGCGGGGCGTGCTGATGGGCTGCGTCGGTGGCGTGGCGAACGCCAAGGTCGTAGTCCTCGGGGGTGGCACGGCCGGCCAGAACGCCGCGAACGTCGCGCTCGGCATGGGCGCGGACGTGACGATCCTCGACACCGACCTGGACAAGCTGCGCACCACCTTCTGGCGCTACGACAACCGGGTGCACCAGATCGTCTCGTCCCGGCTCAGCATCCGCGAGCAGGTGCTGGCAGCAGACATGGTGATCGGCACCGTCCTGATCCCGGGCGCCAAGGCGCCGAAGCTGGTCAGCAACGAGCTCGTGGCCCAGATGAAGCCCGGCTCGGTGCTGGTGGACGTCGCCATCGACCAGGGCGGGTGCTTCGAGGACTCCCGTCCGACCACCCACGACGACCCGACCTTCACCGTGCACGACTCGGTGTTCTACTGCGTGGCCAACATGCCGGGTGCGGTGCCGAACACCTCCACCTGGGCGCTGACCAACGCGACCCTTGCGTTCGCCCTGCAACTGGCCGACAAGGGCTGGCGCCGGGCCTGCAACGAGCACCGGCCGCTGGCCCTCGGGCTGAACACCCACGCCGGGCAGATCACCTACCCGGCGGTGGCGGAGGCCTTCGACCTGCCGTGCACCAGGGTGGAGTCGCTGCTCGACTGAGCCAAGCTCGGGCGACTGGTGAGCGGGACCGCACCCGACGGTTCGGGGGGCGGGCGATCGGCGGGGTTCGCCCAGCCGTCGCGTGCAGTCCCGCCCGGGTCCTACTCGGCCAGGATGACCAGCAGGTTCCGGGGCCCGTGGACGCCTTCCACGCGGCTCAGTTCGATGTCGGAGGTCGCCGACGGGCCACTGATCCAGGTGAGCGGGCTGCCGCCGGTGACGGCCTCGGCCAGCCGGCTGACCGCCTCGGGCACGTCGGAGACCACCTGGTCGGCACGGACCACGACGAGGTGGGTGTCGGGCACCAGGGTCAGCGCACGCCGGCCCTGGTTGGACGCGTGGTCCAGCACGATCGTGCCGGTCTCGGCGATGCTGACCGCGGAGGCGGTCACCACTGCGTCGATGCGGTTCAGTTCCTGGCGCGACAGCTGCGGGTCGTCGTCGTGGATCGTGATCCCGCTCGCCTCGATGGCCTGCCGCCAGGCCTGCTCCAATCCTGACGGCAGGACCACCGATGCCACCCCGGCTTCGCCGAGGAGGGCGGCGATCCGCGCTCCGACACTCCCTTCGTCGGTGCGGACCACCACTGCCTTGTAGTCCTCGCACATCTCGACGAAGCGCGCCAGGACATCAGGCATGGGGGTGGGTCTCTCGTATTCCCAGTCAATGGGGACGTCCAGCGCAGGGTCCGGCTGGACGACGTCGGCCAGGGCGCCACGCACCCGGGCCAGGATCTCCTCGCGTGCACTCACTTCGAACCCTCCCGCTTCTTCCACCATGCCCGGAACGACTCCTGCGGTGGCATCGGCAGGTCGCGGGCCTTCGTCCAGGCAGCTGCCGGCCAGGGCAGCGGGCCGAGGTGGGTGGTACCCGACAGCACCCGTGCGGCCAGCGCCGCAGCCCCCTCGGCAGCCTCGAAGCGCTTGTGGTCGGCGAGCACCCAGCCGGCGGCGGCGATCGCCATGGGCTCCAGCTTCGCCTTGCCGCGCTTCTTCTCGGCCACCTTGTGGCGCATGTGCACGAGCATGTCGGGGATCGGGATGCGCACCGGGCACACGTCGAAGCACGCCCCGCACAACGTGGAGGCGTACGGCAGGGACTGGTCGATCTCCGAACCGATGCCGCGCAGCTGGGGGGTGAGCACCGCCCCGATCGGGCCCGGGTAGACCGAGCCGTAGGCGTGGCCGCCGACCCGCTCGTACACCGGGCAGATGTTCAGGCACGCCGAGCAGCGGATGCAGCGCAGCGCCGGGCGGCCCTGGGGATCGGCGAGCACGTTGGTGCGGCCGTTGTCGATCAGCACGACGTGCACGTCCTGGGGCCCGTCGCCCGGGGTGACGCCGGTCCACATGGAGGTGTAGGGGTTCATCCGCTCGCCGGTGGACGAGCGCGGCAGCAGCCGCATGAACACTTCCAGGTCGGCGAAGGTCGGCAGGGTCTTCTCCACGCCCACCACCGAGATCAGGGTCTCGGGCAGGGTCAGGCACATCCGGCCGTTGCCCTCGGACTCGACCACGACCAGCGTGCCGGTCTCGGCGATCGCGAAGTTGGCGCCGGAGACCGCCACCTTCGCCCGCAGGAACTTCTCCCGCAGGTGGGTGCGGGCAGCCGCGGCCAGCACCTTCGGCTCGTCGGTGAGGTCGGCCGGCGCCGGGGTGCCGTACTGCTTCATCTCCCTCAGGAAGATCTCGCGCACCTCGGAGCGGTTGCGGTGGATGGCCGGCACCAGGATGTGGCTGGGCCGGTCGTGGCCCAGCTGCACGATGAGCTCGGCCAGGTCGGTCTCCCAGGCCGCGATCCCGGCCTCCTCGAGGGCCTCGTTGAGGTCGATCTCCTGGGTCGCCATCGACTTGACCTTGACCACCTCGTCCACGCCCTTGGCGCGCACGAGCTCGATCACGATCCGGTTGGCCTCGGCCGCGTCCCTCGCCCAGTGCACCTTGGCACCGTTGCGGGTGAGGGACTCCTCCAGCTGCACCAGGTAGCTGTCCAGGTGGCGCAGCGTGCGGTTCTTGATCGCCTCGCCGGCCAGCCGGAGTTCCTCCCACTCCGGCACCTCGGAAACCCGGGCAACCCGCTTGGCGCGGATCGTGCCGGTGGCGTGGCGCAGGTTCTTGCGCAGCTGCTCGTTGCCGAGCTGGACCTTCGCGTTCTTGCCGAACTTCGGCATCCCGAGGTAGGTGCCTGACGGCGGGGCCGGGGTGCGACGGGGAGTCTCTGTGGTCACAGCGCTGCTCCTTCGGTGCGGGCCAGGATCTCGGCCAGGTGGATCGTCCGTACCCCGGAGTTCTGCCGGTGCAGCAGCCCGCCGATGTGCATCAGGCAGGCGTTGTCCCCGGTGACCAGGTACTCGGCGCCGGTCTCGAGCACGTGCCGGGCCTTGTCCGCGCCCATCGCGACCGAGACGTCCGGGTTCTTGACGGAGAAGGTGCCACCGAAGCCGCAGCACTGGTCGGAGTCGGGCAGCGGCACCAGGTCGATGCCCTTGACCTTGCTCAGCAGCTGGTAGGGACGGTCACCCACCTTGGCTACCCGCACCGAGTGGCAGGTGGGGTGGTAGGTCACCCGGTGCGGGAAGTAGGCGCCGACGTCGGTCACGCCGAGCACGTCGACCAGCAGCTCGGTGAAGTCGTAGGTGCGCTCAACCACACCGGCGACGGCCTCGGCCAGCCCGGCGTCGCCCGAGTGCTCTGCCAGCATCGGGTGCTGGTGCCGCACCGCGCCGATGCACGACCCGGAGGGACCCACGATGTAGTCGTAGCCCGAGAACGCCTTCACGTAGTTGCGGACGTCGGGGATGGCGGCGTCGTAGTACCCGGTGTTGGTGAACATCTGGCCGCAGCAGGTCTGCTCCATCGGGAACTCGACCTTGCAGCCGAGCCGCTCCAACACCGAGACGACGGCCTTGGGCGTGCCGGGGAACATCACGTCGTTGATGCAGGTGGCGAACAGCGCGACCCGCAGGCCGGCGGGGTGAACCATCAGTCCACGCCTCCTTTGGTAGGACCGAGCGGCCTGCCGTCATTGGTCAGACCATTAGGTTTCAGTCTGACCCGAGTGCCGGGTTTCGTCAAGACCGGCGCGGCGATCGGCAACAATGGGCCCGTGATCGAAGACCGCGGACCCTACGCCTACCAGGTCGTGCTGGCGCACATCGAGGCAGGGATCCTCAGCGGCACCCACCGGCCCGGCGACCAGTTGCCGCCGGAACGGGAGCTCGCCGCCCAGCTCGGCGTCGGCCGTTCCGCCGTGCGGGAAGCCATGCGGGTGCTCCAGACCCAGGGCCTGATCACCTCCAGCACCGGTCCAGGCAGGGGCACCCGGATCGCACCCGCCCGCGGGAACGCCCTCGCCCGAATCTTCCAGCTGCACCTGGCGATCACCGAGGCCGGCGCCTCGGAGATCACCGAGACCCGAGTGGCCCTCGAGCGCTCCTCGGCCTCCGTTGCTGCCAAGCGGCCCAACCCGAAGGCGATCCGCCGGCTGCAGGGGGTGCTCGAGCAGATGGCCCAGGCCGACACCGTCGACGGCTTCAACGAGCTCGACACCGAGTTCCACGTCGTGCTCGCCAGGGCCGGGCAGAACCAGCTGGTCGCCGACCTCACCGTCGCGATCCGGCAGGCCGTGCGGGAGACGATCCGTACCGCCTCCCTCGCCAAGGCGGACTGGCCGGAGTACCGGCTGCAGTTGCTCGCTGAGCACCAGCAGATCCTGGACGCGATCGTCGCCGGCAGCGCCGACCTGGCCGCCACCCGCATGGAGGGCCACATCCGCGGCGCCTACGCCGTCCTCGGCATCGAGGAGCACTGAGCCCGGACCACACCCCGGGGATAGGGTGGCGGCATGCCTGGGCAGGAACCGTCGCGGCCGGGCCCCGCACGGCATGCACCCGCCAGGTGGCCGGCGCTGGTGACCGCGCTGGCACTCACGCTCGTCGGCTGCGCCGCACCCGCGCCGGCTCCTTTCACCTGCAGCCCACCGCAGCTCGGGCCGCTGCCGGAATGGGCCAGGGCGGGGTTCAGCCCGCCTGACCAGGACGTGCAGCATGTACGAGGCGTGGCCGGCACGATCGTGGCGGTCCCGTTCGGCTGGCCGCTGCGCGCGCCGCAGCCGGAGGGTCGCAGCAACAAGATCCTCTGGGTCGCCGAAGTGTCCGGAGGCGGGCCCCTGAAGATCCGCGCCGGCCTTGCCGACGGCACCGCGGTGGAGCGGGAGGTGGCTGGCGGGCCGGGGCCGTCGATCATCGACCTGCCCCGCGACGGGTGCTGGCGGTTCGACCTCACCTGGCCCGGCGGACACGACACCGTGGAGCTGCGCTACGAGCCGGGGGCGTGAGCCGGGCGCAGCGGCACCGGCCAATTTGCGTATACCTGTGGCGCCCGTCACGGCCGATCATCGAGTCGGGCGAGGCGAGGAGGAACGATGAGAATCGCGATCCTGGGCACCGGCATGGTGGGCAGGGCCCTGGCCGGGGCGCTGCACCGGATCGGCAACGACGTCGTGCTCGGCACCCGCGACCCGGCAGCCACGCTGGCGCGCGGGGGCGAGGGCGGCTTCGGCCCCTGGGCCCAGGCCAACCCGCAATTGCAGGTGGCAGCCTTCGCGGACGCTGCCGACGGTGCCGACCTGGTGGTCGACGCCCTGCCCGGCGCGGTGGCCGAAGTCGGGATCGCCGCTGCGCAGGTGGCTCCGGGAACCGTGCTGCTGGACGTCTCCAACCCGCTGGAACCAGGCCGCGACGGGCCCCCGGTGCTGTTCGTGGCCAACACCGACTCGCTGGCCGAGCGGCTGCAGCGCGCCTTTCCCTACCTGCGGGTGGTCAAGAGCCTGAACACGATGACCGCTCCCCTCATGGTGAACCCGGCCAAGCTGGCCGGCGGCGATTTCAGCACCTTCCTCTGCGGGGACGACGCCGCAGCGAAGGAGGTGGTGGGCACCCTGCTGGCCGATCTCGGGCATCGCGACGTGATCGACCTGGGCGGGCTGTCGGCCGCCCGGGGGATGGAGGCGATGATGCTGCTCTGGCTGCGCCTGTGGGGATTGTTCGGAACGGCCGAGTTCAACTACAAGATCGTCCGCTGAAACTCCCTACAGCACCGTGAAGCCGGACGGCAGCCCGTTGCGGCCGGTGGCGGCGAGCAGCAGCCGTCCGGCCCGGCCGCCGGCCAGAGCCAGCTCACCCACCAGCAGCAACGCCTGCGCTGCTCCCTGAGGCGGCGGATCCGGCTCCTGCCCGAGCGCCACGCACAGGTCTGCGGTGTGGACCACCAGCTCGAACGTCCGCGTGGGCAGGTAGTCGGCCAGCCGCATCCCCCCGGCGATGGTGGTCACCAGTTCGCTGCCGTTGCAGCCGGCCAAGAGCGGCACCACCCGCTCGGCGATCAGCGCCACCGCGCCGGCCGGATCCTCCCCCAGAGCTCCGCCCGCGTCCCGGCCGCGCTGGGCCACCTGCGGTCCGGCGGCGATCTCGCTGGTGGCGACGTAGTACGCGGCCGTGGAGTCGACCTCGACCGCAGCCGCCGGCTGGGCGAGGTAGGCCTCGACGGTGAGCAGCGAGCGGCTGGTGTGCCCGACCAGCGCGCGCACGTCCCACTCCCCCAGTCCGGGAAGGGCCCAGCGCCGCCCGACCGTGGCCGCCGTCGCGACGAACCAGTTGGCCGACGCGGCGAAGGCGGCTACTGAGTCCGGCCACGGATAGCTCATGCGCCCACCTTAGGAGTGCACGGCCACCGGGGCCGCCGTTCGTTCAGCCGAGCAGCCGGGCCTTGGCGGCAGCGAACTCCGCCTCGGTCAGCAACCCCGCCTCGAGCATGCCGGCGAGTTGCTGCAGCTGCCCGGGGAGGTCGGCCCCGTCGGCGGAGGCAACAGTTGCCGGAGCAGCGCCGGCCCCTGCGGGGCTGGCCGCGCCGATACGCGCCGGGCCGGGTACAGCCATCCGGACCATGCTTCCGAGCAGCCCGGCCCGCCCCACCCGGCGCCGGGCCGGCTCCTGGGCCTGTGCCTGGACCGAACCGGCCAGTTGCAGCACGATCTCCTCCGGCACGGCCACTTCGGTGACGACGCGACCACCGGTGCGGCGCACCGCCGCCAGCAGCGGCCGCAGCCAGGTGTTCTCGAAAGCCACCACCAGGGCTGCTTCACCGAGCGCCAGCTCGGAGGTGAGTTCGGCCAGGTCCTCTGCCGCGACCAGGCTCTCGGTGTCGCCGATGAGCTCGCTCAGCTCCCCCCAGGAGTCCACCTGGTCGGCCAGCTCGGCCCAGACCAGGGCACCGTCGGCCTCGCGTTCGGCCAGTACGGCGTCGACGATCCGCGCGGTGCCGCCGGCGACGATCGAGCGCACCTCCTCCAGCACTCCCCGGTCGAGCGTGCTGCCGGCAAGGGTGAACACTGCGATCTGGATGGACCCGACCTCAGCCATGGCTTCCTCCGCTCGTCATCGGTCGAAGAACAATATGCGCGCTGACCCGGGGCTGCCCGGCTTTCCGGGAACGGATTCGCACTGCCGATCGGCAGCCACAGCCTTCGGCGGATGGCTGTTGCGATCGAGTGCGCAGATCCGTGCTGCGGGCAGCGGGAAGGCCCGGCGGGTTCCGCCGGGCCTTCGAGGTCGGTTCAGGACCGGTACTCGCCGCTGCGCAGGTCGGGGTCGGTAGTGGTGCCGTACTCCTCCGTGGGCAGGTCGGGGTCGGCGGTGGTGCCGTACTCACCGGTGCGCACATCGGAGTCGGCGGCCAGCGGGGTGTGCTCTGCGTCCTGGCTGTTCTCCGAGCCGAGGCCGTAGGGCAGGCCCTCCTTCGCCTCGTCCACCACTCGCCTGGGGTCGACGTCGGTGCCGCCGGAGCCGAGGCCGTGGGCGAGTTCGTCGGTCTGGTCGGCGTGTGCGGAGACGGGTCCGTCCTGCGTGTTCTCCGAACCGAGCCCGAGGGGCAGTCCGTCTGCGCCGGTGTCGGGGCCGCTCGGCGCCAGGCCGTGGTCGAGATCGCCCTTGGCGTGGCCGACGCCATGCTCGACGTCGACATTGGGGTCGGGGGCAAGGCCGACGTCGGCCTGCTCCTGGTAGACGTCCTCTGCGGGCACGTCAACGTTCTCGGAGTTCATTCCGTACGGGTTCTCCGCGGTCATGTTTCCTCCCTTGGTGGATGTATCGGGACCTGATCGACCGTTACCCTCGGGCGCCGCAGCGGAAACGGCTGCGCTGCCGTGGCGCCCTCCCACGGCCGGGCACTTCGGACCATCGGCGCGCCTTGACTTGAATCGAACACACGTTCGATCATGGTGGGATGTCGTTCCGCACCGCCACTGCCGTCCCGCTGGAGGATGCGGTGCCGCGGCTGCGGGCCCAGTTGAACCTCTCCGGCGACACCGGTCCGGCCCCGCTCCCCGTGCCTGCAGCGCTGGCCGGGGTGCTGCCTGACGGTGGCCTGCGCCCAGGAGCGGCGTACTCGGTCACCCAGGGCGCCCTGCTGCTGGCCCTGCTGGCAGAACCCTCCCGGGCCGGCTCGTGGTGCGGGGTGGTCGGCCTGCCTGATCTCGGGGCGGAAGCTGCCGAACTCGCCGGAGTGGAGTTGAGCCGGCTGGCGCTGGTGCCCCGCCCGGGAGAGCGCTGGCTTGCGGTCACCGCAGCCCTGGTGGAGGTGCTGCCGGTGGTCGCGGTCCGCCCGGCAACCCGCGTGCGGGAGGCGGACGCAGCCCGGCTGGCTGCCCGGCTGCGGGACAAGGAGGCCGTGCTGCTGGTCGCCGGGGAGTGGCCCCAGGCCGTCGCCCGGCTCGACCTCGCCGAGCCGGGCTGGTCCGGGCTGGGTGCAGGACACGGCTACCTGACCGGACGGGAGGTGACCGTCACGGTCACAGCCAAGCGGGCGCCGGCGCCCCGCAGCACCCGGCTGGTCCTGCCCGACGGATCCGGCCGGCTGGCACCGGCACCGGTGGCCGAGCCGACACCGCTCGCCCCCGAAGCTGAAGGGTTCGGGTTCGGCAGGCTACAGGTGGCCGGCTGATGACCGGTCCGCAGCGCAGCCTGGTGTTGTGGTTCCCGGACTGGCCGGTGACCGCCTGGCTGCACGCCGAGGGCGGTCCGGCGGACCGCCCGGTGGCTGTGGTGGCGGCCAACGAGGTGGTGGCGTGCTCTGCACCGGCCAGGACAGAAGGGGTGCGCCCGGGGCTGCGCCGCCGGGAGGCCCAGGCCCGCTGCCCGGAGCTGCAGGTGGTGCCGGCCGACCCGGTGCGGGACCAGCGGGTGTTCGCTCCGCTCGTCGACCGGATGGAACAGGTGGCCCCGGGCATCCAGGTGGTCCAGCCCGGCCTGTGCGCGTTGCGCTCCCGGGGCCCGGCCCGGTACTACGGCGGTGAGGAGCAGGCTGCGATCGCGCTGCTGCGCGCGGTGGCGGAGCTCGGCTTCAGCGGCGGCCGGGCAGGCATCGCCGACGGGGTGTTCACAGCAGAGCAGGCCGCCTACTCGGCCGAGCCGATCCTGGTGGTGGCAGCGGGCACGGCAGCGGAGTTCCTTTCCCCGCTCTCGATCGGCCGGCTGGGTGACCCGGGACTGGTCGGGTTGCTGCCCCGGCTAGGGGTGCGCAGCCTCGGCGACTTCGCAGCCCTGGACGCCCGGCTGGTGCGGGACCGCTTCGGAGACCGGGGGGCGAGGCTGCACGCGCTGGCCGGCGGGCTGGACTCCCGTCCGGTTCGGCCGCGGGAGCCGCAGCCAGAACTTGCCCGTGAGCTGGAGTTCGAGCCGCCGCTCGCGCTGGTCGACCAGGTGGCGTTCTCGGTGCGTGGGCTGGCCGAGGACTTCGTGGCCGGCCTGGCCAGGGTCCAGCTGGTGTGTACCGAGCTGCGGGTGGAGCTGGCCGGGGAGCTGGGCGAGCACCTCGACCGGGTGTGGCTGCACCCGGCAGCCTTCGACTCCGCAGCCGTGGTCGACCGGGTGCGCTGGCAGCTGCAGGCAGCCGCAGGGGAACAGATCCACAGCGGGGTGGTGCGGGTACGGCTGGAGCCGGTGGCCACCGACGGCAGCCAGCACCACGAACCCGGCCTGTTCGGCGTGGGGCCGGACGAACGGGTGCACCACGCACTCTCCCGGGTGCAGGCGATGCTCGGCCACACCGGCGTGGTCACCCCGCGGATCGCCGGTGGCCGCTGGCTGGCCGAACGGCAGGTGCTGGTGCCGTGGGGCGACCGGCCGGTGGACCCGCTGCCCAGGGACCGGCCCTGGCCCGGGAGCCTGCCGCCGCCCTTGCCGGCAACGGTGTTCGGCGAGCCGCGGCGGGTGGACGTGTTCGGCAGGGACGGCACTCCGGTGACCGTGGACGACCGTGGCACCCCCTCCGCTGCCCCGGCCGTGCTGGCCGATCCGCGGCCCCGCCGGATCGAGGGCTGGGCCGGCCCGTGGCCGGTGGACGAACGCAGCTGGGACCCGGAACGGCACCGGCGCGCCTGCCGGTTCCAGGTGGTGGACGAGACCCAGCAGGCCTGGCTGCTGGTGCTGGACGACCAGTCCCGCTGGTGGGCAGAGGCGAGGTACGACTGATGGCCTTCCACAACCCACCGGTGTCTTGGCACCAGCTGGAGCGGACGCTCAGCGGTCCCCCGGCCTTTCCCCCGCCCGGGGTGGAGGGCCCGCTGTCGCGCAAGCGGGGTCCCTACGTCGCCCCTGCCGTGGTGCGGCCGGCCGACGCCGTCCCCTATGCCGAACTGCACGCCCACTCCTCGTTCTCGTTCCTCGACGGCGCCTCCGGTCCGGCCGAACTGGTGGTGCAGGCCGAGCGGCTGGGCCTGCACGCCCTGGCCATCACCGACCACGACGGGCTGTACGGCATCGTCCGCTTCGCCGAGGCGGCGGAGGCCACAGCGGTCAAGACGGTGTTCGGCGCCGAGCTGTCCCTCGACCTGATCGCGCCGCAGGCCGGGCGTCCCGATCCTGACGGCAGCCACCTGCTGGTGCTGGCCGTCGGCAAGGAGGGCTACCACCGGCTGGCCGGGGCGATCACCGCCGGCCAGTTGGCCGGCGGGGAGAAGGGCCGCCCGGTCTACGACATCGAGGACCTGGCCGGTCGCTCCGGCGGGCACTGGGTGGTGCTGACCGGCTGCCGGAAGGGGGCGGTGCGCAGCGCCCTCGCCGCCGGCGGCACGGGAGCTGCCCGGGCGGAGCTGGAGCGGCTCGCCGCGCTGTTCGGCAGGGACCGGGTGTTCGTCGAGCTGACCGACCACGGCCTGCCGCTGGACGCGAGCACCAACGACGCCCTGGCCGCGCTCGCCGCCGGGCTCGGCCTGCCGGTGCTGGCCACGGGGAACGTGCACTACGCCACCCCGGAACAGCACCGGCTAGCGCAGGCCGTGGCAGCGGTGCGGGCGAACCGCAGCCTCGAGGAGCTGGACGGCTGGCTGCCCGCCGCCGGCACGGCCTTCCTGCGCTCCGGGGCGGAGATGCAGGCGAGGTTCGCCCGGTACCCCGGCGCTGTGGCCCGTACGGTCGGCCTCGCAGACGACCTGGCCTTCCCGCTGCGCCGGGCGAAGCCTGCGCTGCCGAAGCAGGAGGTGCCCCCGGGCCACACCCCGATGTCGTGGCTGCGGCACCTGGTCTGGGCGGCCGTCCCGGAGCTGTACCCCGGGCTGGATGCTGCCGGCAGGCAGCGGATCGAGCACGAGCTGGCGGTGATCGAGGCCAAGGACTTCCCCGGCTACTTCCTGATCGTGCACGACATCGTTGCGGAGGCCCGCCGCCGCGGGATCCTTTGCCAGGGCCGCGGTTCCGCGGCCAACTCGGCGGTCTGCTACCTGCTGCGGATCACGGCTGTGGACTCGATCCGTTACGGCCTGCCGTTCGAACGCTTCCTCTCCTCGCTGCGCGACGAGGAGCCGGACATCGACGTCGACTTCGACTCCGACCGGCGCGAGGAGATCATCCAGTGGGTGTTCGACCGGTACGGCAGGGAGCGGGCAGCCCAGGTGTGCAACGTCATCCAGTACCGGCCGAAGAACGCCGTCCGGGACATCGCCAGGGCCCTTGGCTACGGCACCGGCCAGCAGGACGCCTTCGCCCGGCAGGTGGAGCGCTGGGACGCAGCCCTCACCACGCACGCCGACCACGACCTCCCGCCACAGGTTGCCGAGCTGGCGGCGCAGCTGCTGAAGGCCCCCCGGCACCTGGGCATCCACTCCGGCGGGATGGTGCTCACCGAGCGACCGGTGGGTGAGGTGGTGCCGATCGAGCACGCCCGGATGGAGCACCGCACGGTGATCCAGTGGGACAAGGACGATGCGGCCTGGATGGGGTTGGTGAAGTTCGACCTGCTGGGACTGGGCATGCTCGCAGCGCTGCAGTACTGCTTCGACCTGGTCGCCGCGACCACGGGCGAGCGCTGGGAGCTGGCCACCATCCCGAAGGAGGAGCCGGGCGTCTACGACATGCTGTGCCGCGCGGACTCGATCGGGGTGTTCCAGGTGGAGTCGAGGGCGCAGATGGGCCTGCTGCCACGGCTGCAGCCGCGGCGGTTCTACGACCTGGTGGTCGAGATCGCGCTGATCCGCCCCGGGCCGATCCAGGGCGGCGCGGTGCACCCTTTCGTCCGCCGCAAGCTGGGCAAGGAGCCGGTCAGCTACGCCCACCCGAAGCTCGAGCCGGTGCTGGCCCGGACGCTGGGCGTGCCGGTCTTCCAGGAGCAGCTGATGCAGATGGCGATGGCCGTCGGCGACTGCACCGGCGAGGACGCCGACCTGCTGCGCAGGGCGATGGGCTCCAAGCGCGGCGTGGAGCGGATCGAGAGCATCCAGGCCAAGCTGTTCGAGGGCATGGCCCGCAACGGGCTCACCGGGGCTGCCGCCGAGCACCTGTACCACCAGATCCTGGCGTTCGCGAACTTCGGCTTCGCGGAGTCGCACTCGCTCAGCTTCGCGCTGCTGGTCTACGCCAGCTCCTGGATCAAGCTGCACTACCCGGCAGCCTTCCTCGCCGGGCTGCTGCGCGCCCAGCCGATGGGGTTCTACTCCCCCGCAACCCTCACCGCCGACGCCCGGCGCCACGGCGTGCAGGTGCTGCGCCCCGACCTGCTGCACTCCGGGGTGGAGGCCGGCCTGGAGGAGCTTCGTGAGGAACGCGCCCACCCCCCTACGGTCCCTGAGGAGCTTCGTGAGGAACGCGCCCACCCCCCAACGGTCCCTGAGGAGCTTCGTGAGGAACGAACGAAGCGTCTCGAAGGGCCGGCCACCGGCCTGCCCACCTGCCTCGACCGCGAACAGCCGCCGGTCGGCAGGTTCGACCCGTCAGCGCCGGACACCACGGCCGACCACCGGCGCGACGGTGCTTTCGCCGTCCGGCTCGGGCTGGCCGGCATCCGTGACCTGGGCCGGGAGGTGGCCACCCGGATCGTCACCGAGCGGGAAGCCGGTGGCCCCTACACCTCGATGGAGGACCTCGCGCGGAGGGCCCGGCTGAGTTCGGCCCAGCTGGAGGCGCTGGCCACGGCCGGAGCGTTCGACAGCCTGGGGCTGAGGCGCCGCGAGGCGCTGTGGCGGGCGGGCTCGGCGGCCCGGGACCAGCAGGAGTACCTGCCGGGCACCCTGGTCGCCGTGCAGCCACCGCTGTTCGGCGAGCCGAGCAGCTTCGAGACCCTTGCCGACGACCTGTGGGCCACCGGGGTGTCCACCACCGGCCACCTGATCGGCCACTTCCGCGGGCAGCTGGCCGAACGGGGCGTGCTGACCTCGGCCGAGCTGCGTACCGCCGAGCCCGGTCGCCGGGTGGAGGTGGCCGGGCTGGTCACGCACCGTCAGCGGCCCTCCACTGCTTCGGGGATCACGTTCGTGAACCTTGAGGACGAGCAGGGCCTGGTCAACGTGGTCTGCTCCCGCGGTGTCTGGACGCGGTACCGGCGGGTGGCGAGGGAGTCCCCTGCGCTGATCGTCCGCGGCATCCTGGAGCGCTCCCCGGAGGGCGTCACCAACCTGCTGGCCGACCGGCTGGAGGCGTTGCCCATCGGCGTCGCCCACGCCTCCCGGGACTTCCGCTGAGGACCGCCGAGCGGGGCAGGACGCCGGGCCGCCGGATGGCGCTTCCCGCCTCCCCGTTCGGGCGAGAGCCGGGTTCGCGCAGACCCTGCCGCACCGGGGTTGCCGGTGCTACGTTGCAAGGGTCCGATCTTTCTCCAAGCCCCCTGGAGGCCATGATGAAGGACCAGTTCTTCGCGACGATGCAAAGGGTCGGCCGGGCGTTCATGCTGCCGATCGCGATCCTCCCTGTGGCGGGCCTCTTCCTCGGCATCGGCGGCTCGTTCACCAACGAGACCATGCTCGCCAGCTTCAACCTGCTCGGGGTGATGGGGCCGGGAACAGTGGCCTACGACGTGCTGCAGGTGATGAATGCAGCCGGCGGCATCATCTTCGCCAACCTGCCGATCATCTTCGCCATCGCCGTCGCGTTGGCGATGGCACGGCAGAACAAGGCGGTCGCAGCCCTCTCGGGCGCGATCGCCTTCTTCGTCATGCACGCCTCGATCGCAGCCGTCCTCGCTGCCCGCTTCCCCGCCGACGTCCGCGCGGCCTGCGAGGAGGCCCAGGCTGCCGGCCAGAACCTCGCCGGGTGCCTCCCGCCGGGTTCGTTCGCCACGGTGGTGGGCATCGACAGCCTGCAGATGGGTGTCTTCGGCGGCATCATCGTCGGCCTCGGCGTCGCAGCGCTGCACAACCGCTACCACAACATCCAGCTGCCCGAGGTGCTCTCGTTCTTCGGCGGTGAGCGGTTCGTCCCGATCATCTCCTCAGTGGTGTTCCTCGTGGTCGGGATCGCGATGGCGTGGCTGTGGCCGTTCGTGCAGATCGGCATCAACGCCCTCGGCGCGCTCGTGATCGCCTCCGGCTACGCCGGCACCCTGATCTACGGCATCATCGAACGCTCCCTGATCCCGTTCGGCCTGCACCACGTGTTCTACCTGCCGTTCTGGCAGACGAGCGTCGGCGGCACGATGGAGGTCTGCGGCCAGGCGATCCAGGGCGCGCAGAACATCTTCTTCGCCCAGCTGGGCTGCCCCGAGACCACCCAGTTCTCCGTGGAGGCCACCAGGTTCATGTCGGGCAAGTTCCCGTTCATGATCTTCGGCCTGCCGGGGGCAGCGCTGGCGATGTACCAGGCCGCCCGGCCGGAGAAGCGGAAGGTGGTCGGCTCACTGCTGCTGTCGGCGACCCTCACCGCGATGCTCACCGGCATCACCGAACCGATCGAGTTCACGTTCCTGTTCGTCGCGCCGGTGCTGTACGTCATCCACGCCGTGCTCGCCGGGGTTTCGTTCATGTTGATGCACATGCTGAACGTCGGCGTCGGCATGACGTTCTCCGGCGGCATCATCGACCTAACGCTGTTCGGCATCCTGCAGGGGAACGAGAAGTCGAACTGGATCTGGATCCCGGTCGTGGGCGCGGTCTACTTCTTCATCTACTACTTCCTGTTCAAGATCATGATCGCCCGGATGAACCTGAAGACCCCCGGCCGCGAGGACGACGACGAGGAGACCAGGCTGTTCAGCCGGGCCGACGTCGACGCCAAGACCGGCCGCAACACCTCGATCGGGTCCAGCTCTGCCGGCGACGCCGCCCCTGCGGTCACCGCAGGCAACCCGGACACCGTGATGGCCGCCTCTGTGGTCAAGGGCCTGGGCGGGTTGGCGAACATCTCCGACGTCGACAACTGCATCACCCGGCTGCGTACCGAGGTGAAGGACCCGTCGCTGGTCGACGAGAAGCTGTTGAAGAGCACCGGCGCTGCCGGCGTGATGACCTCCGGCAAGGGCGTCCAGGTGATCTACGGGCCACGCGTAACAGTGGTGGCCAACGCCGTGCGCGCGTACCTGGAGAACCCGGTGGACGTCGACATCTCCGGCGCCGAGCCGGTGGCCGAGCCGGTGGGCGCGGTGGCTGTGGCCACGGCCGTGGCCACAGTGGTCCGGGCCCCGCTGGACGGGGCGGTGATCCCGCTGGCCGAGGTGGAGGACCCGGTGTTCGCCGGCGGCATGGTGGGGCCGGGAGTCGGCATCAGGCCGACCTCGAACACCGTGGTCAGCCCGGTGGACGGCACGATCGTGCTGGTGTTCCCCACCGGCCACGCCGTGGGCCTGCGCACGGACACCGGCGTGGAGCTGCTGATCCACATCGGCCTCGACACGGTGAAGCTGGAGGGCAAGGGCTTCGAGACCCTGGTCGCTGCCGATCAGGTCGTCGAGGTCGGCACGCCACTGGTGCGGTTCGACCCGGCGGCGATCGAGGCGGCCGGCTTCTCGCTGACCACCCCGGTGATCGTCACCAACGCTGCGAGCCTGCCCAGGGAGCTGGAGGTCGTCGCCGGTGACCAGGTGCGGGCCGGCAACGGGCTGTTCGTGATCTGACCGAGCATCACTCGGCCGCCTCGAACTGCCCGATCCAGGTCGTGAGCGCCCGCTCCAGGTCGGACCTGTCGCGGGCGCTCAACCGGCCGAGCAGCCGTGCCTCGTTGCGCATGTGCTCGGTGAACGCCGCGTCGATCAGTTCCCGACCCGCCGGGGTGAGGGAGACGAGCTTCGCGCGCGCGTCCTCCGGATCGGGCTCGCGGCGCAGCAGCCCGCGGGCCTCGAGCCGGTCGAGGCGCTTGGTCGCGGCGCCGGTCGTGATCATCGTGGTCCGGGCCAGTTCCGCCGGCTGGCGCTGGTACGGCTCGCCGGACCTGCGCAGGGCGCACAGGACGTCGAACTCGCCTTCGGCCAGCCCGTAGCGCTCGTACACCGCCACGAGCTCCTCGGTAAGGAACCTGGCGAGCCGGTGCAGCCGGCCGATGACCCCCTGCGGCGAGACGTCCACGTCGGGGCGTTCGCGCCGCCACTCAGCCTGGATCCGTGCCACGTGGTCGGCCATGGCCCCACCATATCGCTTCCGAGGAAGCAATCTGGTAAATTCGCTTCCATGGAAGCTAAAGCGTGGAAGTCGGTGCTGATCACCAGCCTGGCGCCGGTCGCCTGGGGCACGACGTACTTCGTCACCCGCCAGTACCTCCCGTCCGACCTGCCCCTTTGGGGTTCGGTGCTGCGCGCGCTGCCGGCGGGACTGCTGCTGTGGGCGCTGACCCGCAAGTTGCCCCGCCGGGACTGGTGGTGGCGGTCGGCCTTGATCTCTGCGCTCACGATCGGCGGCTTCTTCGTGCTCGTCTACCTCGCCGGGCAACTGCTGCCCTCCGGGGTGGCCGCGATGATCATGGCCGGCTCCCCTGCCCTGACCCTGGTGCTCGCCTGGCTGCTGGTCGGCGAGCGGGTGCGCCCCACGGCCGCACTTGGCGCGATCGCCGGGGCTGCCGGCGTGGCGCTGCTGATCGGTGCCGGGCTGGGCGCCCTCGACCACCTCGGGGTCCTGGCCTCCCTCGCCGCGATGGGCTCGGCGACGCTCGGCTTCGTGCTGGCCAAGCGCTGGCAGCCGCCGGTGGATGCGACCACGTTCGCGTCCTGGCAGCTGCTGTTCGGTGGGGTGATGCTCGTTCCGGTCGCGATGGCTTTCGAGGGCTGGCCGCCGGTGCCGAGCACCTCCGAACTCCTCGCCTTCGGCTACCTCACCCTCGTCGCGACCGCCGCGGCCTATGCCGCCTGGTTTCACGGGCTGGCCCACCTGCCGGCCGGGACGGTCGGGCTGATCGGCCTGCTGAACCCCCTGGCCGGCACTGCCCTGGGCGTGTTCGTCGCCGGTGAGTTGTTCAGCCCGGTCCAGATCTTCGGGGCGGTGCTGGTCGTGGCCGGGGTCGGGCTGGGGCTGGTCCGCCCGCGCCGGTCCGCCCGCACACCCCGGCCGAAGCTGCAGGCGGTCCTGGACAGCGGCGGCCTGCGGCAACTGACCGGAGCGTAGCCAGGAGGCGAGGCCCACACGAGCCACCCCCGCATCGATCACAATGGTGGCGTCCGCAGCAGCGGTGCCGCACGGGGGGCACAGGCAGGGTGAAGGAATGAGCCGTACGGCCGAGAAGCTGAGCATAGAGCTCAACGGGGTTCGCCAGGGCTACTTCCTGATGACCTCAACTCCCGTGGAGCCGGTGCTGCTCGTACTGCACGGTGGTCCGGGGATGCCGGAGTACTGGCTGACCCGTCGCTACCCGACCGGCCTGGAGCAGTTGTTCCGCGTGGCCTGGTGGGAGCAGCGCGGCGCTGCCCTTTCGAGCGGACGCGACGTCCGCGACGAAACGATCACGATCGAGCAACTGGTGGCGGACACCGTCGCCGCGGCCGACCACCTCCGCGCCAGCCTGGGGGTGGAGAAGGTGTACCTCATGGGTCACTCCTGGGGCACGTTCCTCGGGCTCCTCGCCGCGCAGGCCGCCCCCGACCGCTTCTTCGCCTATGTCGGCGTGGCGCAGGTGACCTGCCAGCTCCGTTCCGAGGCCCGGTCCCAGGAGTACCTGGCGGCCGGCTACCGGGGCCTGGGGCGCGCTCGCCTCGCCCGGCGGATCTCCCGGCTGCCCGTGCTGCCCGACCGGCCGGTTCCGGCGCCCTATCTGCGGCTGCGGGATCGGGCCATGCACGAGCTCGGGGTCGGCACGACCAGGGACATGAGGTCGGTGGTCACCGGCCTGTTCCTGCCGTCCCTGCTCGCGCCGGAGTACACCCCGGCCGAACGCCTGGCCCTGTGGCGCGGCAAGCTGCGGTCGCGCTGGCTGCTCTGGGACGAGTTCGTCGGTACCGACCTCACCCGCACGGTGCGCACCCTGCAGGTGCCCGCCTACTTCCTGCACGGCCGCCACGACCAGACCGTCAACCGGGCTCTGGCCAGGGACTTCGCCACCACTCTCGATGCTCCGGTGGTCGGCTTCTACACCTTCGAACACTCCGCGCACAGCCCCCACCTGGAGGAGCCGGAGCTGACGCGCCGGATCCTGGCCACCGACGTGCTGCGGGGCACCAGCACGCTGGCCGACCACCTCCAGCCGCACTGAGCCGCACCCCATCGGGGAACCAGCACGTGCGGGAACGCTGCCCGCGCCGGGGGCTTCGGTGCCACGCCCCTGCCCCCGGCGCGGGGGTCTGTGGTCAGGCGCCGGGGATCACGTCGCCCGAGGGCCAGGTCTGCTTGATGAAGTCGGCCACCTCAGGGGAGTGCAGGAGTTCCTCCAGTTTCGCCACGCCCGGGTTGGTGTTGTCCGAACGCCACACCAGCAGGTTCGCGTTCGGGTTGCCCTCCACCTGCTCGACGAGCAGCGCGTCCGCCGTGCTCAGCCCTGCGGTAAGGATGAAGTTGCCGTTCACGAAGGCCAGGTCGATCGCCGGATCGTCGAGCTGCTGCACGATCACCTCCGACTGGTTCTCGACGAACTTGAACCCGCGGGGATTCTGCGCCTCGGTGAGGTTCAGCACGTTGGAGTCGTCGGTGAGGTCGTCCAGCAGGCCGGCCCCGGCCAGGAGCCGCAGGCCGCGGATCTGGTTGGAGGCGTCGTTGGTGATCGCGATCGTCGCCCCATCCGGCAGCTGGGACAGCTCGGTGAACTTCTTCGAGAACGCTGCGTACGGCTCGATGTGCACCCCGGCGCCGTGCTCGAACTCGTAGCCCTTGTCGGCGATCTGGGCCTCCAGGTAGGGCAGGTGCTGGAAGTAGTTCGCGTCCAGCTGCCCGGAGGCCAGCGCCTCGTTGGGCTGGACGTAGTCGTCGAACTCGACGATCTTCAGCTCGATCCCCGCGTCCTTGGCCAGGTTGGCCTGCACGAACTCCAGGATCTTGGCGTGCGGCACCGGGCTGGCGCCGACCGTGACCACGGTGGCCTCGGCGGTTCCGGCCGCGGGGGTGGTGGGGGCAGCGGCGGGGGTGGAGCCGCAAGCCGTGAGCGCCAGGACGGCGGCCGCGGTCGCGGCGCCGGACAGGTGCCTGCGCAGGATGCCCATTTCTCTCCTCATTGGTTGTGACCCGGATCGGGTCGATTGGTTGGTCCGGTCTCCCGGCCGGTCTTCTCCACGGCTGGTCGCCGGAAGTCGTTCATCTGTGGTCCACCCGCCGGACGACGGCGTCCCCGGCCAACTGCACGAGCTGCACGAGCAGCACGAGCAGGACCAGGACGACGACCATCACCTCGGGCTGGAAGCGCTGGTAGCCGTAGTTGTAGGCCAGCCGGCCGAGGCCGCCGCCGCCGATCAGGCCGGCCATCGCGGAGTAGCCGATCAGGGCGACCAGGGTGGTGGTCACGCTCGCCACGAGGGACGGCAGCGCCTCGGGAAGAAGCACCTTCCAGACGGTTTGCGCGCGGGTGGAGCCCATCGCGTGGGCTGCGTCCAGCTTGCCCGGGTGCACCTCGCGCAGGCCTGCCTCCACCAGCCGCGCGAAGAACGGGATGCTCGCGATCGTCAGCGAGACCGCAGCAGCGGTCGGCCCGATCGAGGTGCCCACTACCCAGCGGGTGAACGGGATCAGCGACACCATCAGGATCGCGTAGGGAACCGAGCGGGTGATGTTGACCACCACCCCGCCCAGCACCAGGTTCAGCGCCCGGCTCTCGGCCAGCCCGCCCGGCTGGGTGACGAACAGCACGACCCCCAGCGGCAGGCCGACGACGACGGTAGCCAGGCCGGAGATCCCGACCATCAGCAGGGTCTCCAGCAGTGCCGGCCACAGTGCGCTCGTGATCGCCGGATTGCCGAGCAACCCGTCGAGGAAGCCGTTCACCTGGCCACCTCCGCAGCGTGCAGCGCAGCGTCGGCGCCAGCGGCGCGCAGGAAGCCGATCACCGCGTCCGGGTCGGTCCCGGCCGGTACGAGCACCCGGGCGCGGTGGAAGGTGGTGCCGCCGAGGTGCTCGATGGTGCCGGCCACCACCGCCAGGTCGACGCCGAAGTGGCGTTCGGCAGCGGTCAGCCGCGGTGGGGCGTCCGGCAGCGTGCGGTAGAGCACTTCGATCAGCTTGCCGTTGGCCGCTTCTGCCGGGTCGTGCGGCGGCAGGGCGAGCAGGCTCTCGCTGAGCCGGCTGCCGAACGTGCCCACCGCGTCCGTCAGCGGCCCGGTCTCGATCACCCGGCCGTCCTCCAGCAACGAGACCGAGTCACAGATCCGCTTCACCACGCCCATCTCGTGGGTGATCACCAGCACGGCCAGGCCGAGCCGGGCCTTCAGCGCACCGATCAGGTCGAGGATCTCCCCGGTGGTCGCCGGGTCGAGCGCGCTGGTGGGCTCATCGCACAGCAGCACGTCGGGATCGGTCGCCAGCGCCCTGGCGATGCCCACCCGCTGCCGCTGGCCGCCCGACAGCTGCGCGGGGTGCGCCTGCCCCGCGTCCGCGAGCCCGACGAGCCCGAGGAGCTCCTTCGCCTTGGCGCCGCGCTGGGCGCGACCCACCCCCGCCAGTTCCAGCGGGTAGGCGACATTCTCGGCGATCGTGCGGGAGTCGAACAGGTTGGCGTGCTGGAACACCAGGCCGAGCCGCCTCCGCGCGCGGCGGAGGGCGTCGGAGCGCACCGCGGTGAGTTCCACCCCGTTGATCTGGACGGTGCCTGACGTCGGCCGGTCGAGCATCGCCAGGCAGCGCACCAGTGTCGACTTGCCGGCGCCGGACTGCCCGATCACGCCGTGCACTGAGTCCTCCGGCACGCTCAGGGTCACCCCGTCGAGGGCGTGGATGTCCCGGTTGGCCTGCCGGTAGACCTTCCTCAGGTCGGTTACTGCGATCAAGGGTCTGCCCTCTCGTGGTCGGGGCACCGGGGCCGCGGCGGCAGCCCGGCGGGGCGGACACGGCAACGGCGTCTGGTGGGGTGAGGAGCCCCGACAGGGCAGGGATGTCGGTCGCCGCTACGGCGCCCAGGAGGGGATCAGGTCAGGGACGGCTGATCTGGAACTGCTCAGGGACGGCTGATCTGGAACTGCGCTGTCGGGACGGGGCTCAGCGACAGCACATTCGCGCGCACATCATCATGGCCGGCGCGGCGAAGCCGAGGCGGGCAGGATGGCGCGAGATGTTGAACACGGCGCCAAACTAGCCGCGTGCCCCCGGCGGTGCAAAATCGGTGGACGGCGGTCTCAACAGGTGGCCCGGAGCGGGGAGGCTGCTCCCCCGGGTGGCGCGTCCGACTGGTAGCTTCGTGCCCGAATCGACCTGAGAGGACGCCATGACGCAGCCGCTTCGAATCGGAATCCTTGGCGCGGCGCGGATCGCCGGCAGGGCCGTCGTCGACCCAGCGCGCGTGACCGGTGCCGAGGTCGTGGCCGTCGCGGCCCGCGACCTTGCCCGCGCGGAGGAGTACGCGGAGCAGCGCGGGATCGACCGCGCCTACGGCGACTACGCCGAACTGCTCGCCGACCCCGACGTCGAGGTGGTCTACAACCCCACCCCGAACAGTGAGCACGTCCGCTGGACCCTGGCCGCGCTGCGGGCCGGCAAGCACGTGCTCAGCGAGAAGCCGTTCGGCAGCAACACGGCGGAGGCCCGGCTGGTCGCGGCCGAGCCCAACCCGGACGGGCTGGTCGTGTTCGAGGGCTTCCACCACCGCTACCACCCCACCTACCTGCGGCTGCTCGAGGTGGTGGGCTCGGGCGAGATCGGCGAGGTGACCAGGCTCGACGTGCACATGAAGTTCAACTGTGACGACCTGGGCGACATCCGATGGTCCTGGCCGCTGGCTGGCGGCTCGCTGATGGACCTGGGCTGCTACAACCTCCACGTCGCCCGCGACGTGGCTCAGGCCATCGGCGGGAAGCTGCGCCTGCGGAGCGCCGCAGCCACCGGCAACGCCGGCGCTGACCCGCGGGTGGATGCCACCGCGCTGGTGGAGGCGGAGCTCCCCAACGGCGCGCCGGCCGTGCTGGAGTCGAGCCTCGAGGGCCCGGCGGACACCTCGATCCTGGTCACAGGTACCCGCGGCACCGCGTGGCAGCCCAACTTCATCGACCTGACCGCCGACGACCGCCTCGTGCTCACCGTGGACGGCACCGAGACCGTGGAGCGCCACGGCACCACCTCCACCTACACCCACCAGTTGCGGGCGCTCGAGGCCGCCGTCCGGGAGGGTGCTGGCTTCCCGACCGGCCTGGCCAACGCGATCGAGAACATGGAACTTATCGACGAGTGCTACCGGCTGGCCGGGCTGCCGCTGCGGGAGTCCGTCCTGGGCTGAGGTCAGGCGGGCGACCCGGAGGGGCCGAACGCCAGTTCGAAGTCGCGCAGCCAGTAGCCGGCGATCAGGTCGTCCCAGCCGACCCGGGGCTCGGCGACGATCCGCGGGTTGAGGGCCAGCAACCGCGTCAGCAGCACGTCCGCCTCGAGGATCGCCAGCGGCTGTCCGGGGCAGCGGTGGGCGCCGTCGCCGAAGCTCAGCACCGCCTGGTTCACCCCGGACGGCAGCTCGCGTGCCGGGCAGAGGTCGAGCGGCCCGTCCCCGACCGCCTCCGGGTCGGTGTTGGTGTGGCGGACACAGACGTCGAGCAGGTCGCCCGCGGCCACCTCCCAGGTCTCCGCACCGTCGGTGATCGCGAAAGCGGCCTGCGCACGGCGATAGAGGTGCCCGACCACCGGCTCCAGCCGGATGATCTCGTTCAGGATCGCGAACCGTTCCTCCTGCCCGGCGACAAGGTAGCGCTCGCGCAGCGGCCGGTGCTGCAGCAGGTGCCAGGCTGCCATCGCGATGAACTCCCTCGTGGTCACCATCCCTGCGGTGCCGTAGGTGACGCACTCCACCAGGATGTCGGCCTCGGTGTAGCCCTCGGCGATCAGGTGGCTGATCACGTCCTGCCTGGCCAGCTTCCTGCGGGCGCGGACGGCAGGGCGCACGTCCGCGCGATAGAACCGCAGCACGGGCACCAGCCCGTTGACGGCTGCCCGCAGCCACTGGGCCGGCGTCCGGCCGAGGTCGGCCCGGGTGAGGTCGAACGGGGGCTGGTTGAAGAACGTCACCAGGCGCCTGGCCATCGCCCGCACGGGCGACTCGGTGAGCCCGACCACTTCGGCGGTCACTTCCACGGCGTAGTACAGGGCGAGCTCGTCGAGCCGGAAGCTGCCCGCAGCCTGCGCCTCGGCCAGCAGACGGTCCGCGCAGGACTCCATCAGCCCGGTGTAGCGCTCCGCCACGACCTTCGGGGCGAAGAACCGGCCGACCTTGGTGCGCTGCTCGTCGTGCAACGGGCCGTCGGAGATCAGGATCGGGTGGTGCTTGAGGTAGCCCTTCGGAATGGCTTCGGCGGTGAACCCGGCCTGGGTGGTGAGGCTGCGGGCGCGCAGCACCTGGCGCGCGGTGGCCAGCGAGCGGATCCGCCACAGCCGGCCGTCCAGCTCCACCCGCGGCGTGGCCGGCTCGCCGGGCCGCTCAGCCCGGCGCAGGTTCGGCACTTCCGCCATGATCCGGACCTCCCCTCGGCGCTGACCCAAAGGCTAGCCACCGTCGGCGACCGGTCCCCCCGCCAGGCGCCGGAAGTGTGCGTAGGCCGCGTTCGGCACCCGCTGCAGCCGGTTGTCCGGCCCCCGCACCAGGTCGACCAGGCCGAAGCGGATGCGGAAGTCGTCCAGCGGCCGGGTGTCGAAGCGGTAGTCCCACTCGAACATGTCGAGCATCGGGAACCAGAAGGCCGCGACCAGGCTGATCCCCTCCGCCCGGAGTTCCGCGACCGCTGAGGTGAGTTCGTCCAGCCAGGCGATCTTCTCCGCGGGGTCGGCGCTCGGCCGTGAGGTCTCGGTGATCGCCAGCGGCAGGCCGTAGCGGTAGTGGTAGTCGCGGACGTGCTGCAACAGCCCGTCGCGGCCGGCCTCCACCGGCAGGGATCGGCCAGTGGCCTCGTCGTAGCGCTGCCGGCTGAAGCCCGGGTAGTAGTTGACGCCGAGCACGTCAGGCAGTACCGGGTCACCGGCGAACCTGGCCAGCTGGTCTGGCGCGGCGCCGTTGGCCAGCAGGTACGGCCGTAGCACGTGGGTCTCGTCCACCCTGCCGAAGAGCAGTTCGGTGGTGAGGAAGCGCCATTCGTCGAGGAAGGCCTTGGTCCGGTGGGCACCGAAGTCGCCTGCCCACTGGAAGCCGGCGTCGACGTGCACGATGGTCGCTCCGGGATCGGCCGCGCGGATCGCAGCCTGCGTGCGGCGCATGCCGTCCACCAGCGCCATGGCCACCCGGACGAAGCCGCTGTCACCGGTGAGGTAGGGCGGCCACGCGCCGCGCAGCCCGCACCACTCCGCGTTCACCATCGGCTCGTTCAGCGGCGTGTAGTCGCTGAACACGCCCCGGTAGCGTGCGGCCACCTCACCCGCGTAGCGCGCCACGAGTTCCGGGTAGTCCGGGTGCAGGAAGGAGTTCGCCAGCCACAGCGGCGTGCCGTAGTGCATCAGGTCCACCACGCAGCGCAGGCCGAGCCGGTCCAGTTCCGCAGCCACCTGGTCGACCCAGCCGAAGTCGAAGGTGCCTTCTGCCGGCTCGGTCAGGTACCACGGGATACCCCAGCGGATCAGCTCCGCGCCGGAGTCGGCTGCCAGCGCGAGGTCACCGCGCCAGTTCTCGTAGTGCTGGGTGAGCTCGTAGAGGTCGAGCTTGCGGTGGCCGGGTCGCTCCTGGGGGATGAAGGTGTCCTCGATGCCCACCCCGTGGTGGAACCTGCCGTCGAGGTACCAGGCTGGGCTCACGCCGCTCCCCTCACTTCAGGCCCGTGGTGGCGATGCCTGCCACGAACGACTTCTGGATCACAAGGAAGAACACCACGACCGGCGCCAACGCGAGCACCGAGCCGGCCATCAGGAGGCCGTACTCCACCACGTGCTGGCCGACGAACATCGACAGCCCGGCAGGCAACGTCGCGCTCTCGATGTCCTTCGACATGATCAGCGGCCACAGCAGGTCGTTCCAGTTGTACTGGAAGTGGAACAGGCCGAGGGTCAGCAGCGCCGGTCTGGCCAGCGGAGTGATGATGCGGCTGAAGATCCGCCACTCCGAGGCGCCGTCCACGCGCGCCGCCTCCTCCAGGTCGCGGGGCAGGGAGAGGTAGAACTGCCGCATGAAGAAGATGCCGAAGGCGTTGGTCATCCTCGGCACGATCATCCCCGGCAGCGTGCCGGCCAGGCCGAAACTGCCCAGCAGGTCGTACAACGGGATCAGCGTCACCTGGAACGGCACCATCAACATGATCATCACCAGCACGAACATCGCCCCTCGCCCGCGGAACTCCAGCCTGGCCAGCGCGTAGCCGGTCATCGAGTCGAACAGCAGCGAGAACAGCGTGACTCCGCCGGCGAACACGATCGTGTTCAGGTAGAGGCGGGCGAACGGGATCGCCTCCCAGATGTCGGCGAAGTGCTCGAGAGTGAAAGCGCGCGGGATCAAGCTGGGCGGATACGCCACGACGTCCGCCTCGGGACGGAAGGCTGTGAACACCATCCAGATGATCGGCAGGAGCATCGCCAGCCCGAGCGCGGCCCCGGCCAGGCCGAGAAGCAGGCGGTGCAGTGTCTCGGTGTCCGCGCGGCGGCGTGGACGCGCCAGTGCTGCTGCACTCATCAGTACGTCACCGCCCGCCGCCGGAAGTAGCCGTACTGCAGCATCGACAGCACGAACACCAGCACCATCAGCACCCACGAGACCGCGGCGCCGTAGCCGAGCTGCAAGTCCTGGAAGCCGACCCGGTAGATCAGCATCACCAGGGTCTCGGTGGAGAAGAACGGCCCGCCACGGGTCATCACGTAGATCTGGTCGAACACCTGGATCGTCGCGATCGCGGCCATGATCGTGACCAGCATGGTCTGGTTGGCCAGCAGCGGCCAGGTGATGTGGCGGAACCGGCTCCACGGCCCCGCGCCGTCGACTGTGGCGGCCTCGTACAGCTCGGTCGGGATGGACTGAAGCCCGGCGAGGTACATCACCATGTAGAAGCCCACCGACTTCCAGACCCCGACGATCATCACCGCCGGCATCGCGAGCTGGGGGTCGGAGAGCCAGCCCTGCTCGGTGACCACCCCGACCTGGCCGAGCCAGTGGGTGATCAGGCCGATGTTGGCGTCCAGCAGGAACGTCCAGGCGAACGAGATGATCGCCATCGAGACGATGAAGGGCAGGAAGATCGCGGTCCGGACGAAGCCGCGGCCGATCATCGGCCGGTTCAGCAGCAGCGCGAACAGCAGTGCCAGCACCACGGTCACCGGGGTCACCACCAACGCGTAGACGGCGGTGTTGCCCAGTGCGTTCCACACCTGCTCGTCAGCGAAGAGCTCGACGTAGTTGTCCAGGCCCACCCAGCGCGCTGCCTGGATGCGGTTGTACTCGGTGAAGGAGAGGTAGGCCGACTGCACCAGCGGCCAGAGCATGAAGACCCCGATGATCACTATCGAAGGCGTCATGAAGAGCCAGGCCGTGCGTTCCCGCCGGGCCCGGCCGATGCCGCCCCCGGCCCGCCGAGCGCGTGGTGGCGCCGGTGCCCTCGTGGTGGTGGATGTCTGCGTCATTTGCTTGCTCCTCCGCACGGGAGGGGCCGCTCGCGGGCGGCCCCTCCGTCGGGTGCTGGTCAGCCCTTGTCGATCTGCGCCTGCACGTCCTTGGCAGCCTTCGCGAAGACCTCCTCGAGCGAGCCCTTGCCGTTGAGTACCCGTTGCAGCGCAGGGTAGAAGACGTCATCGGTGATCGTGCCGGCGTTCGGCACCCCGGCCAGGTACACCTGGGAGTTGTCCAGCAGCTCCTTGTCGCCGAAGATCGCCGAGAACTTGTTCTTCAGCCGGTCGGCGGGAACGTCGGTGCGGGTGGGAGGGAAGCCCGAGCCGTCGGCCCAGGTGACCTGGCTGTCGACGGAGTTCCAGTAGCTGAAGAACGTGTAGGCGGCCTTGCGCTGGTCGTCGGTGATCTTGGCGTTGAGCGTGAACGACACCACGTTCATCAGGCTGCTCTGGCCGGTGGGGCCGGCGAACGGCCGGGCCAGTCCGAAGTCGATACCGGCTTCGGTGAAGCCGTTGGTCATCCACGGCCCGACTATCTCCATCGCGGCCTTGCCGGTCTGGAACAGCTTGTCGGCGTCGGCACCGGAGAGCCCGATCGGCGACACCTTCTGCTCCCGCACCTGCCGGATCCAGAAGTCGAGCGCCTGCAGTGACGCCGGCTCGGCCAGGATCGAGGTCTTCGCGTCCGGGGAGACAACCCCGCCGCCGTTGTTCCACAGGAAGGGCTGGTACATCGGCACGGTCTCGTGGTCGGCCAGCGCGATCGCGTACTGCTCCGGCTTGCCGTCGCCGTTCTTGTCCACGGTCAGCTTGCCCGCCATCGAGGTGAACTCGTCCCAGGTGGTCGGTGGCTTCTCGGGGTCGAGGCCGGCGGCCTTGAACAGGTCCTTGTTGTAGTACAGCATCATCGGCGCGAGGTTGAACGGGATGCCGTAGTTGGTGCCGTCGAACCTGCTCGCGCCCACCGCGGCCTCCGGCAGCACCGACGTGTCCATGTAGTCGGTGCCGGCGAAGAAGTCCTCGGTGCTGGCCAGAGCACCCTTGGCCGCGTACTGGGGCACGCGCGAGGCGTCCATTGCGATGATCTGCGGACCGTCGTCGGACGTCAGCGAAGTGAGCAGCTTCTGGTACAGCTGGTCCCAGGGCATGATGTTCGGCTTGATCACCACCTCGGACTGCGAAGCGTTGAAGTCGTCGATCACCTGCTGCACTGCGGGGCCGTCCGGGCCGGTCATGCCGTGCCAGAACTGCAGGGTCACCGGACCTGTGGTCCCGCCGCCGGTCGCGGACTGCTGCGGTGCCCCCTGGCCCGCGCAGGCCGTCAAGCCGAGGGCGAGCGCCCCCGCGGCGGCCATGCTGACCCATCGGGTTACCCTCACGATTGCCTCCTTGCGTGTGAAGTCTGGCGCTGCTTGGTAGAGTCCTGCCGAACTCTTGCAACGTAGGCAACAGTGTGCAACCTAGCTTGCATCGATGCAAGAGGTACCCGCTAGGAGGCAGTTGTGGCAGTCACGCTGAAGCAGGTGGCCGAGGTTTCGGGCGTCTCGGTGCGCACGGTCTCGAACGTGGTCAACGGTTTCCACTACGTCGCGCCCGAGACCCGCCAGCGCGTGCAGGCCGCCATCGACGCCCTCGGCTACCGCCCCAATGCCGCAGCGCGCTCGCTGCGCACCGGCCGGACCGGCCTGCTCGCCCTGGTAGTGCCCGAGCTGACCCAGCCGTACTTCGCCGAGCTGGCCAGGGCGGTGGTGCGCCACGCCACCGCCGCGGGCTACACCGTGGTGCTCGACCAGACCGACGGCGACCGCGACCGGGAGCTCGACCTCCTCGCCGACCAGCCGCGCCGAACGTTGTTCGACGGCCTCATCCTGAACCCGCTCACGCTCACCTCCGCCGACATCCCCACCCGGCCGGCCCGTCCGATCGTGCTGCTCGGCGAGCGCGCGATCGCCACCTCCGCCGATCATGTTCACATCGACAATGTCGCTGCGGCTAGGACCGCGACCCAACATCTCATCGATCTTGGGCGACGGCGCGTGGCGGTGATCGGTACCCAGGACATCCCGTCCGGGCAGTCTGCGCGGCTGCGCCTGCAGGGGGCGATGATCGCCCTTGCCGAGGCCGGGCTGCCCGCCCACCCCGACCTCCTGCACCCCGCCAACAGCTACACCCGCCAGGCCGGCTACCGGGCCATGCTGGACATCCTCGACACCGGACGCCCGGTGGACGCGGTGTTCTGCTTCAACGACACGATGGCGATCGGGGCGCTGAGGGCGCTGCGCGAACGCGGCCTCCGGGTGCCCGACGACGTGGCCGTGGCCGGCTTCGACGACATCGAGGAGGGCCAGTTCTCCGCTCCCCCGCTGACCACCATCCGCCCGGACAAGGACGCCATCGCCCGCACCGCCGTGGCCCGCCTGGTGGCGCGGATAGGTGGCGAGGAGGGCCCGGGGCATGAGATCGAGGTGGGCTACGACCTGGTGACGAGGGAGTCCTCTGCCGGGGCCTGAACCCGCCATTGCCGTCTTGCCGACGTTGCAATATTCTCGACATGGCTGGGCCCCAGCTCTAGTCCACGAGGAAGATCACTACAACGATGCACTCGACCAAGCCACTGCCCAGGGCAGCTGCAGCCGTGATCTCCGACGCCTACCCCCGCCCTCAGCTCGTGCGGGCGGGCTGGACCAGCCTGGACGGGCCGTGGGACTTCGCCTACGACGACACCGACGTCGGCCTGGCCGAGCACTGGGAGCGCAGCGCCGGCTTCGACCGGCAGATCGTGGTTCCGTTCCCGCCGGAAGCGCGGGCTTCCGGCATCGGCGACACCGGCGCCCACCCCGTGTGCTGGTACCACCGCGAACTCAGCCAGGCAGACCTCCCGGCCACCGGCGAGGCAGCGCGGCACCTCCTGCACTTCGGGGCTGTCGACTACGAGGCGACCGTGTGGGTGGACGGCCAGCTGGCCGGCCGGCACCGCGGCGGCCAGAGCCCGTTCACCCTCGACATCACCGACAGCCTCGCGCCCGCCGCGACCACGCACCACCTGGTGGTGCGCTGCTTCGACGACCCGGCGGATACAGAGGCCGCCCGCGGCAAGCAGGACTGGCGCCCCGAGCCGCACGCGGTCTGGTACGAGCGGACGAGCGGCATCTGGCAGACCGTCTGGACCGAGACCGTGCCCGAGTTGCACGTGGCCTCACTGGCCTGGGACTGCAACCTCCAGCAGGCGACGGTCACAGCCACCCTCCGGCTCTCCGGCCGGCCCAGGGAGACGGCCCACGTCAGGGTCGAACTGGCCCACGACGGCCGTCCGCTGGCGGCCGGCGAGGTAGCGGCGGAGGCCGACCTCGTC
This sequence comes from Actinomycetes bacterium, assembly GCA_023460935.1. Lineage (GTDB taxonomy): Bacteria > Actinomycetota > Actinomycetes > Propionibacteriales > Propionibacteriaceae > Propionicimonas. The sequence continues at coordinate 72,721 of JAEWOI010000026.1, read as the reverse complement.
ACCGTGACCCTCGCGCTTCCAGCCCAGCGCAACGGCCAGGCCTACGAAGACCTGCTCTGGTCTCCGGAACGACCCACCCTGATCGACGCCGTGGTGGTGCTTCGTTCGGCCGGCGGCACCGACCGCGTGTCGTCCTACCTCGGCCTGCGCTCGGTCGCGGTCGAGATGGGGCAGTTCCTGCTGAACGACCGGCCCTACCCGTTGCGCTCGGTGCTCACCCAGGGCTACTGGCCCCAGTCCCACCTGGCCGCCCCGTCTCCGGACGCGCTGCGGGCCGAGGTGGAACTGGTCAAGTCACTGGGCTTCAACTCGGTGCGGGTCCACCAGAAGGCCGAGGACCCGCGATTCCTGTTCTGGTGCGACCAGCTCGGCCTGGCGGTCTGGGCCGAGAGCGGTTCGGCCTACCAGTACTCCCCCCGCGCGGCCGCACGACTCAGCGCGGAGTGGGCAGAGATGGTGGAGCGCGACCGGTCCCACCCGTGCGTCGTCACCTGGGTCCCGCTGAACGAGTCGTGGGGCGTGCAGCACATCTCGCACGAGCCGGCGCAGCAGGCGTTCAGCCGTGCGCTCGCCGACCTGACCCGTGCGCTCGACCCCACGCGCCCGGTCGTGTCCAACGACGGCTGGGAACACACCTCCTCCGACATCGTCACTGTCCACGACTACACCGGTTCGCCCGAGTTGGTCCGCGAGCGCTACGGCAGCAGCGCCGGGATCGAGGCGCTGCTGGCAGGGATCGGCCCGGCGGGCCGCCGGATGCGGGTCGGCGAACGCGGCTGGCCGAACGGGGCGCCCGTGATGCTGACCGAGTTCGGCGGGATCGCGTACCTTGCCGCCGGCGGGGAGGGCTGGGGCTATACCAGCGCCGCGGACGCCGCAGCCTATGAGGAGCAGCTGTCGGGGCTGGTGGGTGCCGTCCGCGCGTGTGCACCGCTGGCCGGCTTCTGCTACACCCAGCTCGCCGACACCCGTCAGGAGACCAACGGCCTCTGCGACGAGAACCGCCGTCCGAAGCTTCCGGTGGAGACCATCAGGCGAATCATCGCCGGCTGATCGGGTGCACCCCAGACGCGGGTTGCCGCTGGCGGCTCAGCGCACGACGGTCAGGACGGTGGTCCGGCTGGAGGCGTCGAGGAGCGGGTCGGCGAAGTACTTCACGACGAGCCGGCGCTCACCGGTGCGGCTGAGCCGGCCGAGCTTGTACTTCACCGTTCCGGTCTCGCCCACCTGCACGGTGGCCAGGCGCTTGCCGTCGAGGTAGAACCGCACCTTGCCGGTGGTTTCGACCTTGGCCGGCGCGCCGACGACGGCGGTGATGACCGCCCGGGTCTGCTCGCGCTTCAGCTTGGTCGCGGACAACTTCACCGTCAGCTTGCTCGGGGCCTTGACCACCGAGTAGGCGAGCTTCGCCGTCTTGCTCACCTTGCCCTCGGTGTAGGTGACACTGGCCGAGCCGTCGCCGGGCCGGGTGGAGTCGAAGCCGACGAACGCGGCGCTGCCGGAGACGATCCTGGTGTAGGCGCCCTTGTTGTAGACGGCTCGCACGACGAGCTGTTGATCGGCCGGGCGCTGACCGACGCTGTAGGTCAGTTCGGCCGGGGCCCGGACCTCGAGGGAGGTGAGCACGGGCTTGGCCGGCGGTGCGGCCAGCACAGCCCTGTAGTGCGCGGACAGCTTCAGCACGCTGGCCACGTTGCTGGCGGTGTAGGCGATCGAGGAGGTCGACAGCGGCTTCTGGCCCGCCTTCGGCATGTCTGGGTAGGCCAGGTTGGCGACCGGCCCGAGCTCCAGCGGCCGGCCGCTCTGCTCCTGCAGCAGCACCTTCGCCGCTGCGAACAGGATCGAGGAGCGTCGCATGTGGGAGGAATCGGTGACCAGGGTGTAGCTGGTGTACTGGCCCGACTTCGCCAGCATGCCCATGGAGTTGACCGCGTTGCTGACGGTGCTGGTGGACTTCTTCTCCACCAGGATGCGGGCCTCCGCCACTCCCTTGGCACGCAGCCATGCGGACATCACACCGGCCTCGGTGTGCCCGTTGCGCGGCGCACCGCCACTGACCAGCACCTTGGAGCGCGGGTACTTCTTGAGCGCGGCGAGGGCGAGCTTGAGCCGACGTTCCAGTTTGTTGCTCAGCTTGCCCGACTTGGTCAGCGCCGAACCCAGCACGACGAAGACGTGCCCCTTGCCCGGCAGGCCCTTCGGCACCGACGGGTACATCTTCAGATAGTTGTTCGTGCGGGCCCACCCGGCGACGAAGTCACTCCAGAGCCTGGACTGCCAGGGCGACGCCGGCTCGAGCGAGCTCACGGCCAGGTCGCGCTGGCTGACCCGCCCCTTCTGCTGGAAGTAGATCGCCTGCGCCTTCAGTTGGGCTGCGGACGGTGCGGCGGTCGCGGCCTGGGTCGGCGCAGGGACGACGACTCCTGTGCCGAAGGCCAGGAGGGCCGTCAGCAGGGACGCGACGACTGCCGCCCTCAGAATGCTCAACCGCTTCATCACTCACCTTCTGGAAAAGCCTGTGCGCCGGGTTCCGGGCACGCCGAAAAGGCGAAGGGTGGATTACGGGAAATGCGCTCCCAACGCCGACAGAGCGCCTAGTCAGCGCCAACTGCACGATCAGTCTGGCATTGACCGGCGCGGCTTTTCGACACTACTTGAGGGTTTGCTTTGGAATGGTTGAGGGTTTACTTCCATCCCTTCGGGCGCACCGAGCGGCGTCAAGAAGGGCGATGGAGCGTTCCAGGTCAGGGACAGGTGGCGAGCATCCGGGTCAGGGCCGCCCGCTCCACGAGGTCGGTTGGCAGGCCGTACGTCGCCTTCACCGTCACGTACCGGACGGCGTAGCCGCACTGGGCGGCGCGTACCGGCTGCCACTCCTCGGCGTCGGAACCACCCTTGGCCTGGTTGGCGGCACCCCCGGCGGCGACCAGGTTGCTCAGGTCGTTGGCGAACTGGTGCCGCTCGGCGTCGGACCAGCCGTTCGCACCGTAGCGCCACGCCACGCTGAGGGCGACGACGTGGTCGATCTGCACCGACTGGGCCTGGTCGGGCTGCTTCGCGTCGGTGAGGGTGATCCTCCCGCCGGTGTACGGGTCGATCCAGGTGCCGGCAAGCACGTCGTGGTCGCAGCTGCCCTGCCGGGCCACCCGGTAGGGCTCGGCCTTCAGCGCGTCCCGCAGCAGCACGTCGTCGCGCTGGTTGCAGCCGTTGCCGTCAGTATCGGCCCAGGCCTCGCCGAAGCTCGCGCGCCGATAGTCGCCGGCCGGAAGCGGCCGGTCGACCACCCGGAGCCGGGACAGCTGCGCCCGCGCCGAGTCGATCTCCTGCGCAGAGCTGGCCAGCAGGGTGTTCCCCGGACGTGCCCACGGCGGCCGGGCTGCGAGCACCGGCCAGTTGAACAGCGCCACCGCGAGGATCACCAGCGCCACAACCAGCGCGCCCCACAGGACCCACCGCCGCCGCGGTCGTCTTCGCGCCGCCGGGACGGCCCCGATCGTCAGCACTGGCACGAGCTGATGATCCCACCCGTGGCCGACAGCGCCGGCCGTTCAGCCCTTTGCGGTCTCCGCGGCCTCGGCCGGCCGGGCCGGCTCCGCCGGCTCGCTGCCTCGCGGAGCCGCCGCCCGCCGGCTGGCGATCTCGGCCAGGACCACCGAACCGATGATCAGGCCGCAGGCTGCCACCTGGAGCGGCACCATCGTCTCCCCCAGCGCGAACCAGCCGGTGAGGATGGCGACCGCCGGCACCAGGTTGATCGTCAGTGCTGCGCGGGTCGCGGGCACCAGGCGCAGGCCGGAGTTGTACAGGGCGAAGGCGGCCAGCCCGCAGCCGATCCCAAGGTAGGCGATCGCAGCCCAGGCAGAAGCCGGCACCGCAAGCCACTCCACCGGACCCGAGGCCAGGGCCAGCGGTGCGAAGAAGACGCTGCCGACCGCCATCTGCATGCCGGTGATCAGCAGCGGGTCATACCGGGTGCTCAACCGCTTGATGGTCAGCGTGGCCCCGGCCGCGGCGAACATCGCGCCCAGCTCGAGCAGGTTGCCGAGCAGCGGGTTCGGCGCCGCGTCGTGGGTGGTCCCGCCAAGAGAGAGGGCTGCCACACCGGCCATCGAGACGCAGATCGCGACGATCGTGGCCGTGGCCGGCCGTTCCCGCAGCACCGCCCAGGCACTGACCGCGACGATCAGCGGCATCACCGCAGCGATCACCCCGGCCTGGCTGGAGCTGGTGAACAGGATCGCGAAGCCTTCCAGCGCGAAGTAGAGGCACGGCAGGAACAGCGAGGCCAGCCCGAGGTACTTCCAGTCGCCGCGTTCGTAGGCTGGCGGTTTCACGAACCGGAGCAGCGGGAGGAAGGCCAGCACCGCCACCAGCATGCGCAGCCACACCACGTACATCGGCGGCAGCACAGCGTAAGCGCTCTTGGTCACGGCGAAGCTCGTGCCCCACAACAGCACCGCGCTGCCGAGATAGGTCAGGGGACGCCACCCGACTGCGCTCACTCCCACCCTCCTTCGTCATGGCCACAGCAAAGGCTAGGCCCCGCAGCAGCCAACTCAGCCCCACGGCCCAGGGCTGGGCGGAGCTGCGCCAGAGATCCTCCGAGCGGCCCCGGCCTCCCCGGGGAGCGGAGGCCCGTCACCGGCGAGCCCTACGCTGGCCGCGTGACCCCCTTCAGTTCGCTGCCGGTGCGCGAGGTGGTGGGGGAACCGGGTTTGGAGCGGTTCGGCTGGCCGTTCACGCTCGCGCCGGTGGCCGAGCTGCTGGAGAACGGGCTGGAGCTGTCGGAGCTGACGATCCTCGTCGGCGAGAACGGCGTGGGCAAGTCGACGATCATCGAGGCGGTAGCCATGGCCTACGGGCTGCACCCAGAAGGCGGCAGCACGACCACGAGGGCCTCCGGGCGCCCGACCGAGTCGGGCCTGCATGAGCACCTCCGCCTCGTCCGCGGGCTGGCCCGGTCCCGCTGGGGCTACTTCGTGCGGGCCGAGACCATGCACGGGCTGCTGACCTACCTCGAACAGAACCCGGGCTCCGACCCGGCCTACCACGAGCGGTCCCACGGGCAGGCCTTCCTGGAGCTGCTGGGCACCAAGGTGGGCCACATGGCCGGCCGGGGCGGCTTCCTCGTGCTGGACGAACCGGAGGCCGGGCTGTCCCTGCTGTCCCAGATCGGCCTGGCCAACCAGTTGGCGGGGTTGCGCGAGGACGGCATCCAGGTGCTGCTGGCGACGCATTCCCCGATCCTCGCGGCGATCCCGGGAGCGCAGCTGGTCGAGCTGGACGCGGAAGGGCTGCACGCCCGCGGCTGGGAAGACCTGATGACCGTGGCGCTGTACCGGCGGTTCCTGGCCGACCCCGGCTACTTCGGCCTCGACTGAGCGTCCCGGAGGGTTGCACCCCGGCCGGACACCGTCCGGCGGTACCGGCTGGCCCGGAGCCGGGCCGCTTCGCGGCCGGCCTCCGTATGGTGGTGGCAGGCTGCCCGTGCGCGCGGCCGTGCAGATTGTCGAACGCCAGGAGTGAGCGATGAGTGGGATCAGCATCAGGGACAACCGCGAGGCCAGCCGGTTCGAGGCCCGCATCGACGGCCGCCTGGCCGGGATCGCCGACTACCAGATGACCGACACCCTGGTGGTGTTCACCCACACCGAGGTCGAGCCGGAGTTCGAGGGTCAGGGCGTCGGCTCGGCGATCGCCCGTCACGCCCTGGACGCTCTCCGCGAACAGGGTGAACGGAAGGCGCTCGCCGTCTGCCCGTTCATCAAGGGCTGGATCCAGCGCCATCCCGAGTACCTGGAGGTCACCTACGGCGCCCCGCCCTCCCGAGCGGACTAGCGGCGCCGCGGGTTCAGTTGCGCGCTGGCAGCACGCAGAACTCATTGCCGGAAGGGTCGACGTAGCTCCGCCAGGGCAACCCACTGCCGAAGCGCACCTCCCGGCCGCCGCGGTGGGTGATCCCGGCTGCCACGGCTGCGGCGTCGTCCGCCAAGTCCAGCCGGACGTCGAGGTGGAGCCGGTTCTTCACCTGCTTGGGCTGCCGCTGGGGCCGGAACTCCAGCACCGGCCCCCTTCCGGAGGGGTGCCGCAGCGCCGGTTGCCGGGCCGGCCAGTCGGCCCAGCCCGTCAGCCAGGCCCAGAAGGCTGCGTCCCGGACGGGGTCGGCACAATCCAGCACCAAGCCGGCGACCGGCCCGGTTTCGATCAGCCCCGCTTCGATCAGCCCGGAGTCGAGCGGTCCGGCTCCTGCCGCCACCAGGCAGGGATTGCCCTCGAGGTCGGCCACCTCCCGCGCGTCCGCCTTGCAGCCCGCAGGCCGGTCACGCAGGACGGGACGCAGGCGGGCTGGAGCTTCGGCCCTGGGCTCGGGCACCGCCTGGAAGCACAGGTCGAGCACCGGCCCGTCAGCGATGGCCAACCGGGTCTCGAAAGCGTCCGGCTCGTCGGTGAGCCGCTCGCCGCCGACCAGCTCCTCCCAGAACCTGCCGAGCCGCCCCGGGTCGGCCGCGTCGAACACCAGGTTCTCCAGATACATGCACCCACCGTAACCGGGGTACCGAGCGTGCTGAGCGGTGGTTGCCCGGACGCCTGTCCCGGGGGCTCCGCCACCGGCGATAATTCCGGCAGGTGTGAATTTGGGGGGTAGAGATGTCGAAGCTGGTCAGCCTCATCGTCCCGGCTTGGGACGTGGCCCACCTGCTGCCACGCTGCCTGGACTCGCTGCTGGCACAGACCTACCGGCCGCTGGAGATCCTGGTCGTCGACGACGGTTCGACTGACCCGTCCCTGCAGGTCATGCGAGCCTACGAGGCCGAGCACCCCGAGATCCGCGTGATCAGCCAGGAGCACCGGGGCCTCGGCCCGGCGCGGAACGCAGCCCTCGACCTGGCCTCGGGGGAGTACGTGTTCTTCGTCGACGCCGACGACTGGGCCGAGCCCGACTACGTCACCGACCTCGTCGGGATCGCCGAACGCACCGGTGCCGATGTCGTCGTCTGCGGGTTCTGGTTCCACAAGTGGGGGCTGAAGGCACCCTTCCCGTTCCTGCCCCACGCGAAGCTGCTCACCGGGGTGCAGGCCGCGGAACGTTCGCTCGTGCTCACCCGGATGCCGGCCTTCGCCTGGAACAAGGTTTACCGGCGCAGCCTCTTCCACGCGGACGAGCCCTTCCCCAGCATTCTCTACGAGGACCTGGCCACCACCACCCGGGTCCTGTCCAGGGCGGAAACGGTGGCGATCACCCGGCGCGCCTACTACCACTACTGCCTGCGCAAGGACAGCATCACCGGCCAGTTCGGCGTGAAGAACGTGTTCTCCTTCGCCGCGGCGATCGACATCCTTCGCCACTTCCTGATCAGCAACGGCTACTGGGAGCCGTGGCGGCCCAACTACCGCCGCCTGCTGCGCCAGGCCCGCAACATGATGGCCACGCAGGTACTGCTCCAGCCCAACCGGATCCCGCTGCGCGCCCGCCTGCCGTTGCTGCTCCGCTACACGCGCCGCCTGCGCGCCCTCGCCGAACCCCCCACCGAGTCCGGCATCGGCTCCGACCGCACGGGGGTCGAACTGGCGCCGAACAGCATCACCTGAGTCGGCGCGCCGGGTGAGACCTCGGCCCGCAACGCCCGGATCCTTGGTTTACTCGGACGCGGTGGCCGGCAGCGCAGCCGGCCGGGAAGACCGGAGTCATGGGCGGTATCGGCAGACGGAAGCGGGGGCGCCACGACGCGACCCGGGTTGACCTCGGGCGCAGCTTCAACGCCATGTTCCCCTACCTGATGAAGGGAAGGAACGAGTCGGTCGCCTACTACCCCGTGCTGGTCGACGCGGAGAACCTGATGGCCTACGTCGAACAGCACAAGGGCACGCCGCAGGAACTGTCGATCTTCGAAGCCGTGCTGCTGGCGCTGGTGAAGATCCTGCGGGAGCGCCCCACGCTCAACCGCTACATCATCGGGCGCCGGCTGTACCAGCGGGAGAGCGTCGAGCTGGCGTTCACGGCGCGGCGCGAGTACACCCTCGACAGCTCCGAGACCAGCGTGATGATCAAGGTCCGGCCGCAGGACGACGCCAGGACCGCGCTGGCCAAGATCCGCGGCGAGATCCGCACCGCGAAGTCCGGGGAGCAGAAGTCGGACGACGCCCTGATCGACGTGTTCCTGCGGCTCCCGCGCGGTGTGCTGCAGGTGGCGGTCAACCTGCTCCGCTGGTGGGACTTCTACGTCGACACACCGAGTTTCCTGCGCGGCGTCGACCCGATGCGCTGCAGCGCGTTCGTGGCCAACCTCGGCAGCGTCGGGATGGGCGCGGCTTACCACCACCTGTTCGAGTGGGGCACGTGCAGCCTCTTCGTCACCATCGGGCAGGTGAAGCCGACGGTGGTGGTGGGCCCGGACGGCCAGCCTGCGGTCCGGCGCACCATGGAACTGAAGGTGGCCCTGGACGAGCGCATCGCTGACGGCTACTACGACGCCCGCGCCCTGGAGCTCTTCGACCGCTACCTCAACGACCCCGCCCAGCTCGAGCAGCTCTAGTTCGGAGGCTAGGTATGACTGAGCGACCCTGGCTCGCCTTCTACGGCGACATCCCGTCCGACATCACCGTGCCCGAGGCGACCATGTACGAACTGGTTGCCCGGGCCGGGCTCCGCTGGCCCGACCGCACCGCACTGGTCTACGTCGGCCGCAGGATCAGCTACCGGTCGCTGCTCGCCGACATCGACGACTGCGCCGCCGCCCTCACCGCGCACGGCATCCGGGCCGGGGACAGCGTCACGCTGTCGATGCCCAACGTCCCGAACGCGATCGTGCTGTTCTACGCCCTGAACCGCATTGGGGCCAGGGCGGTGATGACCCACCCGCTGTCGTCCCCCACCGAGCTGCGGCACTACCTCAACGAGACCGGCAGCCGCTGGGCGGTCACGATGGACATGTTCTACGGCCGGTTCCGGGACATCCTGGCCGAGACGTCGGTGGAGAAGCTCCTGATCTGCCACTTCTCCGACTACCTCACCAGCGCCAAGAAGCTGGGCTTCAAGGCCACCAAGGGGCGCAAGATCGACCCGGTGCCGAAGTCCGACCCGCGCATCCTGGGCTGGCTCAGCTTCCTCAAGGCCAAGGACCATCCGCCGCAGCAGCCGGTCCAGGCGCCGCAGCCGGCGCGAGCCGGGGACCCGCAGCTCGACCGGCAGGGCGAGGTGATCCTGTTCAGCGGCGGCACCTCGGCGCTGCCGAAGGGCATCAAGCTCTCCAGCGCCAACTTCAACGCCCTCGCGGTCTCGATGGCTGCCATCACCGGCATCGAGCCGGGCAACAGCGTCCTGGCCATCCTGCCGGTGTTCCACGGCTTCGGCCTGGGCCTGTGCATCCACACGCCCCTGACCGTGGGCGCCTTCGCGATCCTGGTGCCGGAGTTCAGCGCCCGGATCTACATCGACAACCTGGTCAAGTACTCCCCGTCCTACATCGCGGGGGTGCCGACGCTGTTCCAGGCGCTGCTCGGCGACCCGAAGTTCGGCAAGGTCGATTTCGGCAGGCTGCGCGGCGCCTACTCCGGCGGTGACTCCCTCACCCCGGCGCTGAAGGCGCGCTTCGACGAGGCGCTGGCGGCCCAGGGCAGCCACGTCGAGCTGATGGAGGGCTACGGCCTCACCGAATGCGTCACGGCCTGCACGGTGTCACCCTCGCGCCACTACCGGGAGAACTCGATCGGCATACCCATCCCCGGCATGGAGCTGATCGTCGCCGACGCCGACGGGAACCCGCTGCCCCCCGGCGCCGAGGGCGAGCTGTGCGTCACCGGGCCGACCCTCATGCAGGGCTACCTCAACGAGCCGGAGGCCACCGCCGCCACCCTGCGGCGGCACGCCGACGGGCGGGTCTGGCTGCACACCGCCGACGTCGGGACCATGGACGCCGACGGCTACCTGTACTTCAAGGGACGCAACAAGCGGATCATCAAGGTGTCCGGCGTCTCGGTGTACCCGGCGCAGGTCGAGCAGGTGCTGGAGGCCCACGCCCAGGTGCGGCGGGCCTGTGTGATCGGGACGGCCGACGAGTACCAGATGTCCTCGGTGAAGGCCTTCGTCGTGCCGGCCGAAGGGGTGGCCGGCGACGACCGGCTGCGCAACGAACTCCTCGCCCACTGCCGCAAGCACCTGATGCGCTGGGCTGTGCCCCGCAGCCTGGAGTTCCGCGAAGAGCTGCCGACGACGCTGGTCGGCAAGATCGCCTACACCCAGCTCGAGAAGGAGGAGGCCGCCAGGGCGGGCCGGCCCGCCTGAGGGTCGGACTGCGCGCGGCCGGGGCGAGCGGATCTGCGCACTCGACGGCCATCGCGTCCCGATCTGTGATCTGGGCGGGGTCGAGCGCGCATTTCCGCCGGGCCCGGTGCGGGAACCTGGTCAGCGACGGGCCTGGGCCAGGGTTCCGGAGACCAGTTCCCCGGGCATCCCGATCCCGCACAGCACCAGCGGCTCTCCCGGGCCTCCGGACGGGGAGCTGTAGACCCGGGTGACAAGTTCGGACTCCTCCCGGGACAGCCCGACGAAGCCGGCGAAGGCGGCCTCGCACTCCGCAGCCGCGTCAGCGTCACCCGCCTCGGGCGGCAGGGCGCCGGCGTGGTAGACCTCGTAGGCGTGCGGCGCGGCACACAGCATCGTCATCACCGTCGCCTCCTCCGTGGTCGGCTGGAAGCAGTCACCGACCACCAGTTCCGGCCACGGCACCTCCTGACCGAAGTGCGCCGTGCTGCCGTCCCAGGCGTCGATGCGCGGGTAGCCGTCCGTGGGCCCGATCCACTCATAGGCCTGCGCAGTGACGCCGCCGGCGGTGCGGACGCTGACCGGGTGGAACAGGCCGGACTCCAGCCTGGTCATCTCGGCCAGGGCTGCGTCGGCCGTCGCCGGGTCGAGCCAGAGCACGAACCCGCGCACCTCTCCCCCGGTGCCGAACTTCGCCATCGGGTAGCCCAGCCCCGAGTCGTACAGCAGGCCGCCGACGCGGTCGCGGGCCGAGCCGGTGACGTACTCGCTGATCTCGCCGTAACGCGACATCCCCGGCATCGATGAGCCGTAGACGAACAGTGCCGGCGCCTCGCCGGGGCCCGGAGTTGCGGTCGCGACCGGAGCGGTCCCGCCAGAGCGCGCCTGGAGGAAGAGCCCGATCACCCCGATCACGAGCGCGGCCACGGCGGCCATGGCCGAGATCCCGCCTGGGGTGAGCCACAGCCGCCGCCTGGGGCCGGGACGGCGCTCGGCGCCCGCGCCCGCGGCCGGGCCCGCGGGGTCCGGCCGGCCGGGCTGGGGGGAAGCAGTGGTCATCGGTTCACCTCCGGTTCGGCTGGAATGGCCCTAGGCCGTCGTCCAGTAGGGGCCGAGCAACCGGTGCGAGCCCGGACACCCTGCCAGCACCGTGTGGTTGGCAGCCCGACGCAGCAGCAGGTTGTCCGGTACCCGCCGGAGGAACGCCGCGGCCCTCCCCGCCTGGTTGGACCCACCCGGACGGAAGGACTGCAGGTACGCCTCGAACCCGTCCACGCTGCCGGTGACCCGCAGGTAGCCGCAGGCAGCCTTCATGAAGTAGCCGAGTTCGTAGAACAGCGGCGGCCCCTGCGGCCAGGACATCGCCGATGCGAGCACAACGGACGCGGAGTCGACGTTGCGGTCGAAGTGGGTCCGGTAGCCGCTGTTGAACTGCGGGCAGAGCGCTTCCAGCGCCGACTTCACGATGCCGGCCGCACCCGATCCGGACCACTGCTTCACCTTCAGCCCGGCCTCGATCTCGCTCGCCCGGGCGCGCAGGGCGAACTGGGAACACACCACCACGCCGGTGGGGTAGGCGTCGCTCTCGAAGTCGCGCAGCCGGTCGGTCTCGGCGTCGAGCTCGTAGTCCAGCCAGGCCCGGTACCTCTCCGCTGCTTCAGCGGAGGGGTCGTACACCGTCCCCGCCGGGGCGGCCTGCGCGCCGCCGGTGGCGGTGGCGGACGCCGGCGGTGGCAGCTCCGATGGCCCCGGCAGGTCCGATGCCTGCTCCGCCGGCGCGGCCACGACCGGGGCAGGCGACGCGCCGGGGGGCTGGGCTTCGCACCCCAGCAGGAGCACCAGCGGCACGAGCAGCCGGATCGACAGCATGGTTCCCCCCAACCGCTGCGCTATCCAGCGGGGCGCCCGGCGTGACGCCCAGCCTGTGGCTCCGAAAGGTAGCAGGCCCGCTGGCTAGGACCGATACCCAACAACTACCGATCGCCATGCCCCAGGCCCCTTCCAGCAGCCGCACCACCTCGAGTGCGCAACCCCGTTCGCCGGCGCGCAGCGGTGGCCATAGTGCTGAGTCGCAAGCACCTCGACGGCGCTGCGGACGCGTTCCAGAATGGCTGCCATGGCTCAGCCGGCCCCCGGCGGACCAGCAATCCGCACGCCCGACCAGCTGCTGCGGGTCTTCGTCTCCTCCACCCTCGGCGAGCTGGCGGCTGAACGTCGCGCCGCCAGGGTGGCGATCGAGCAACTCCACCTGGCACCGGTGATGTTCGAGCTCGGCGCCCGGCCGCACCCACCGCGCAAGCTCTACCGGTCGTACCTCGAGCAGAGCGACGTGTTCGTCGGGATCTACTGGGAGCGGTACGGCTGGATAGCTCCGGGGGAGACGATCTCGGGGCTGGAGGACGAGTACCGCCTGGCCGACCCGCGCATGCCGAAGCTGATCTACCTCAAGGCCAGCACCGCGCGGGAGGAGCGGCTCGCCGAGCTGATCCGGCAGATCCAGCGCGACGACACCGCCAGCTACGTGACCTTCGAGACCGAGGAGGAACTGCGCGACCACCTGGTGCGTGACCTGGCGACGCTGCTCGCCGAGCGGTTCCAGGCTGGAGCCGAACTGCCGTCGACGCCCGCGGCGCTGGCTCCGGAGGCCAGCCCGGTGTACGAGCAGGTGCCGCCCCCGTACACCCCGATCGTCGGCCGCACCACCGAGATCGAGGAAGTGATCGGGTTGCTGGACGCCAGGCGGGCCCGGGTGGTCACGGTGGTCGGCACCGGTGGCATCGGCAAGAGCCGGCTGGCGATCGAGGTGGCGCTGCGGATCGGTTCGCGGTTCGCCGACGGCGTCGCGTTCGTCCACCTGGAGAACATCGTCGACCCGAAGCTGCTGCTGCCGGCGATCGCCCAGGCGCTCGGGATCGGCGAAAGCGGCGAGGCCTCGATCGAGGACCGGTTGCCGCTGGCGCTGGCCCAGCGCCAGGTGCTGATCGTGCTGGACAACTTCGAGCAGCTGGTGGAGGCAGCTCCCGAGCTGGTCCGGCTGTACGCCGACGCGCCGGACGCGCAGTTCCTGGTGACGAGCCGGGCCGTCCTGCGGATCCGCGGCGAGGTCGTCTACGAACTCGGCGGCCTCTCCCTCGGCCCGCTCGCGAGCCTCCCGCCGCAGGAAGCTCTGGCCGAGCCGCCGGGACGACACCCGGGCCGGCCGTCCGGAAGGGGGGCGCAGCCGTCGGTGACCCCGATCGACATCCGCCAGCGCCGCCGCCTGCTGGCCCAGGCCGTGCAGAGCGAGGCCGTCCAGCTGTTCGTCGAGCGCGCCCGCGCCGTGCAGGGCGGGTTCGAACTGGACGAGGAGAACGTCGCCGCGGTGGTCGGCATCTGCCGCCAGCTGGAGGGGTCGCCGCTGGCCATCGAACTGGCCGCGGCACGGGTGCGGGCGCTGACGCCACAGGCGATCCTCGCGCGGTTGGACCGCCCGCTCGCGCTGCTGGCCTCGGCTGCGCGGGACGCTCCCGCGCGGCAGCGGACGTTGCAGGCCACGATCGAGTGGAGCTGCCACCTGCTGGCGCCCGAGCACCGTGACCTGCTGGCAGACCTCTCGGTGTTCGCGCCGGGCTTCAGCTACGACGCGGTGGAGGCGGTGGGGGTGGACCGCCCCTGGGCCGGACGCGAGCTGGAGGGACTGGCGGCGTTGATCGACAACTCGCTGCTGCGCCAGCAGGGCCAGTCCGGCGCGTACGAGATGCCGGGTACCGTGCGCCAGTACGCCGAGGACCTGCTCGCGCAGCGCGGCGAACTCGACCGGATGCGGGCGGCGCACGCCACGCACTTCACCGGGCTAGCCGCCCAGTCGGGGCCGATGATGCGCAGCCCCGGGCAGGTCGAGACGGCTGGCCGCCTCCAGCTCGAACTGGCGAACCTGCGTCTGGCCGTGCAGTACAGCATCGGCCTCGGCCGGCCGGACCAGGCAGCTGACCTGGCGTGGTCGCTGCTGGTGTTCTGGTGGTTCGGCGCCTACTTCGGGCAGGTGCGGGTGTGGATGGAGGAACTCCTCGCCCAGCAGCGTGGTGCGGCCAGCGAGCACACGCTCGCCGTGGCCGACTTCTTTATCGGCTGGGTCGACATGTGGCGTGCCCCGTCGAAGGAGCTCGCAACCGTCTTCGACGAGTGCGGGCGCCGGTTCGCCAACGCCGGCAACGTCGGCGGCGAGGCGCTGGCCACAGCCTGCTCCGCGTTCACGCGGATCTCACTGCCCGGAGCGGACGTAGCGGCCTGCCGCGCCGGGTTCACCCACGCCGTCGAGCTGTTCGAGGGCATCGGGGACTCCTGGGGCTCGGCGCTGGCGCTGGTGGGGCTTGGCCGGCTGGAGTCGCTCACCCTCGCCGAGGACCGCGCCGCCGAGTGCTACCTGCGCGCCGGGCAGGTGGCGAGGGAACACTCGGACACCCTCGCCACCCTGATCACCGACCACCACATCGGGCGCGAGCAGTTGTTCGCCGGTGACCTGGACGAGGCGGAACAAACCTTCGAGTCGAGCGTGCAGCTCTCGGCAAGCCTCGGCCTGGAGGGCGGCGTGGCGGATGGGTTGGAAGGGCTGTCAGCCATCGCCGCCGCCCGCAGGGAGGTGCGGCTGGCCGGTCTGCTGGCCGGAGCCGCCGCGGCGCTGCGCCAGCGGCTCGGGTTCTACGAGGTCGCCGCCTTCATCTTCCACGAGCGCTACCTCGACACGGTGCGCCAGCTCGACCCCGCGGGCTTCGAGGCCGCTGAGGCCGCCGGCCGGGAGTTGACCGTGCAGGAGGCCGTCGCCCTCGCCACCCGTCCGGACCCCCGGGACACCGCCGAACCCGAGGCCGTCCTGGCCTCCTGACCCCGACGCGTTGCCACCGCCCCCTCAGGAGCGAGCCCCCCACCCACCGCCCCCTCAGGAGCGAGCGACCCCCCACCCCACCGCCCCCCTGAGGAGCGAGCGAAGCGAGCGTCTCGAAGGGCCGCCGGCTGTCGCCGCGGCTTCGTCGCCAATAGCCTCAGCACATGAACGCGTTCTGGGAGAGCGTCGCGTCCAATGTGATCGGAACGTTCATCGGCGCGGGCCTGGCCCTGTTCACCTCGTTCCTCGTCATCCGGCACAGCGAGGTGCAGAACGACCTGCGCCTGCTCCAGGCACTGATCGACCGCCTCTACCGCAGCCGCGCGCTCCGCGCGGGCCAGGTGCAGGGCGTCTTCGACGAGGCAGCCCAGGAGAACGAGCGGCGCTCGACGAAGTCTATCCTCGCCACCCGAAACCGGATCGCCCTCACTTCCGACGAGCTCTCGTCCCACTCCGACGCGTTCGACGAGCTCGACCGCATGCACGTCGCCTGCCTGCGCTATCTGAACCAGACCGAGGACGACCCGTCCGGGTACATCACCAGCCTGATGACCCTGCGCGCGGAACTGGCACCCGAAGTGGAGCGGCTGTGCGCCCGGTACAAGGCCTTGCGCTGGCGGGAAGTGGGCGCAGCGGACCTCCGCGACCGTGGCGGCGGCGAACAGCCCGCGCCGCCGGGCTGATCGCCGCGGTGTGCGCCACACTGGTCGCGTGTCGAGCGCCAGCCAAGAAGCACCCCAGCCGAGCCTGCCCCGCCGGTTGCGCACCGAGCGGCTGACCCTGCGGCCGGCCACGCCACAGGACGCGGACGCGACCTGGTCCTACCGCCGGCTCCCCGAGGTCGGGGAGTGGATCACCTCGCTGCACTCCGACCTCGACGACTACCGACTGGTCTTCACCGATCCGCGCCGGCTCGCCGACTCGGTGATCGTCGAGTTCGACGGCCGAATCATCGGCGACTTCATGCTGCGCATCGAGGACGCCTGGGCCCAGACCGAAGCGCCGGACCGGTTGCGCAGCAGGCAGGCGGAGCTCGGCTGGGTGCTGGACCCCGCCCACAGCGGCCACGGCTTCGCCACCGAGGCCGCCGCAGCCCTGATCGAGGAGTGCTTCGCCAACCTGGGGGTCCGCCGGGTGATCGCGATCTGCTTCCTGGCCAATACCGCTTCCCAGCGGCTGATGGAGCGGCTGGGCATGCGCCTGGAGCAGCACGCGGTCCGCGATTCCCTGCACCGCTCCGGGGAGTGGCTCGACTCGTTGCAGTACGCGATCCTCGCCGAGGAGTGGCAGGCCCGCACGGCGCGGTGAACCGCACCTTCGGCGGGTTCAGCCCAGCGCTGCGATGTCGATCTTCTTCATCTCCAGCAGCCTGGCGTAAGCACCCGGCGCGGCCAGCAGTTCTGCCAGGTGGGCCGGCACCACCTGCCAGCTCAGCCCGAACCGGTCGACGCACCAGCCGCACTGTTCGGCCTCGCGAACGGCGCTGAGCTGCTCCCAGTACCGGTCGAGCTCCGCCTGGTCGGCACACTCCAGGATCAGCGACACCCCCGGGTTGAAGGTGAAGTCCTGCTCCACCCCGGAGTCCATCGCTGCGAACCACTGGCCCAGCACCTCGAACTCGCCGAACTGCAGGCTGCCGGCCCGGGCCGGCCCGGTCGCCTCCGGGTAGGGCGCGAGCGTGCCCGTGCGGCCCTCGAACAGCGAGGTGTAGAAGTCGATCGCCTCACCGGCGCGGTTCTGGGCCACGTCCCCGAACAGCAGGCTGGGGACGACGAAGGGCCGGGGCTCGGCGCCCGGGTCGCTCAGCGCCAGCTGCCAGCTCACGCCGTAGCGGTCGACCAGCCAGCCGTAGTGCCGGCTGAAGGGGTACTCGGCCAGCGGCATCAGTTCCCGTCCGCCCTCGGAAAGCCGCCCCCACAGCTCGTTCAGGTGCTCCCGCGCGGCAGCGTTCACCGCGGGATCGAAGTTCAGCAGGAACGAGACCGACGGGTTGATCCGGAACTCGGCGCCGGCGTTGATCGCAACGAGCCGGTAGGCGCCGATCTCGAACTCGACGGTGAGCACCTGCCCCGCGTACTCGGCCTGCCAGTCCGGCAGCCCATCGAGCGGGTAGTGCTGGGTGTGGGTCACCCGAGAGTAGGAGAACACCGTGGTGTAGAACTCCGCTGCCTCCGCCGCCACGTGGTCGAACCAGAGGCTGGGCACTATCCGCTGCATCCGGACTCCTTCTTCGGTCTGCCTCCACCCTCGGGCATCCCGCGGCCAGGGGCAAGCCCGGAACCCGGCCGATGCGCGGGTGTACCGGGCGCGGGCATCATGGTCGGGTGAGCGGCGAGCCGGGGCTGGAAGCACTGACCGACGAGTTGTACGCCGCGCCACCGGGGGAGTTCGTGGCCCGGCGCGACGAACTGGCCAAGCAGACCCGGACCGCTGGTGACCGCCAACTCGCCAACGCCATCAAGGCGTTGCGCAGGCCGACGGTCGGCGCCTGGTACCTCAACACCGCCGCCCGTTCGGGGCTGTTGTCGTTGCGTGAGCTCGTGGAACTGGGCGAGCAGCTCCGGCAGGCCCAGGCGACCGGCGACTTCGCCGCCCTGCGGGAACTCGCTGCGCAACGGAACCCGCTGGTCGGCAGGGTCGTGCGTGACCTCAGCGCCCACCTGGCCCGCCTCGGCGTCGCCGCCACCCCCGGCGGGCTGGACGAGGTGCGAGCGACGCTCGCCAGCGTGCTGGCCGATCCGGTCGTGTCAGCGGAGACCGTGAAGGGACGGCTGGACGGCCCACGCACCTACAGCGGCTTCGGCGAGCTGGCCTTCCCCGCCCCGCCAGCCGGGCCCGCGACGGCCCCCGCAGAACCGGATGAGGCCTCGGCCAAGCCGGACGAACGGGCCAAACGGGACAGGCCGGCCAGGGCTCAGGAGTCGAAGCCGCAAGAGCCGAAGAAGCCGGCCAGGGGTCGGTCCGCCGCAGCGGCGCCCGACCGTGCCGAGGTGCAGCGCGCCCGGCGCGAGCTGGACGCAGCGAACGCCGAGCTCGCCGGTGCCACCGCCCGGCGTCAGGAGGCTGCGGCGCGGGTGGACGCTGCGGGGCTGCGGGTGGAAGCGCTCGCCGCGGAGCTTGCCGAGGCCAGGGACGAACTGCTGGCGGCCGAAGCCGACCTGGCCGCAGCCGCCGAAGCGGAAGGCCGCTCCGCCCGCCGGGTCAGGAAGGCACGGGACCGCCTGCCGACGCCCGGCCGCTGAACTACTGGCGCGACCGCTTGGCCTCGTCCAGCCGTTCGGTGTCGAAGGCCAGGTCGAGTTTCTCCAGCCGGGCGATGTCGGCCGCGATGTGGTCGCAGACCTTCCGCGCCTCCGGCCGGTGGGCCGCCAGTTGGTTGAGTTCGCGCCAGATCTCCTGGAACTCGGCCACCAACCGCTCGTTCGCTTCGATGGCGCGCAGGCGCAGGGCTGAGGCCTGGCCCGTCAGTTCGACGACACGGTCGCTCGGTTCGTCCATGACCTCATGCTAAGGCCGGAGGCTGCGCAGCGACCCGTTCCCTCGGTCCCCAGCCACGGCTCGGTCAGGCTCGGGCCCGCCCCGCGACCATTTCCTGGTAGAGCTCGAGGTGGTCGGCCACCATGCGGTCGGCGCTGAAGCGGCTCTCCGCGTCGGCGCGGCACTCGCGGCGGTCCAGTGTCGCTGCGGCCGGCAGCAGGTCGACCAGTTCTCCGGGCTCGGCGAGGAAGCCGGTCACGCCGTGCCGGACGATCTCCGGCGCCGAACCCCAAGGGGTTCCCACCACGGGCGTACCCGCGGCCAGGGCTTCGATCATCACCAGCCCGAACGGCTCGGCCCACTGCAGCGGGTTCAGCAGCGCCAGTGCGCCGCCGAGGAGTTCGTACTTCGCCTCGTCCACGACCTCACCCAGGTACTCGTGCTCGCTGGTCAGCAGCGGCCGGACCTCGGCGTCGAAGTAGTCCCGCTCGCCCTGGTCCCGCAGCTTCGCCGCGATTCGCAGCGGGACCCCGGCGGCCCGGGCTATCCGCAACGCCTCGGCCACACCCTTGGTGGGGTCGATCCGCCCGAGGAACACCGCGTAGCCTCCCCCGCCACGCCCGACGGGCACCCTGGCTGCGTCCAGGCCGTGGTGGATCACCCGGGTGATCGGCACGCCGGCTGCCCGCCTGGCGTGGTCGTGGGAGATCGCGACCACGGCAGTGTTGGCGGCCGCAGCGCCGAACACCGTCCGGGCCTCCGGGGTGAACTGGTTGTGGTTGGTGACGACAACCGGCACCCCGGTCGGACGCCCGGCGTAGAGCGGACCGAGCGGAGTGTGGTCATGGATCAGGTCGACCTCGCCCAGCGCAGCGTAGGCGGTGACGACGTGGGCGGCGAGCGAGGTGGCCTCGTTGGTGCCGTCCGGATCGGACGGCGCGGTACCCGCCACCAGCGGCACCGGGCACTCGCTGTCGGCCGCTGCGGCGAGGAGCACCTCGTGGCCGGCGGCGCTCAGGCCCCGGGCCAGCAGGTCCACCACCATCTCCGTGCCGCCGTAGGCCGGCGGTGGCACCGGCAGCCAAGGCGGTGCTATCAGGCCGATCCGCACTTCGTCTCCCCCCCGTCCCGGTTCCCTGTGGTCCTTACCCAGCGGGCGGATGGCTCAATGCTGGCCGGACGCTCCGGACGGCCCCGGTGGCGCGAAAGGAACCGTCCCCGGCGCGCCAGACTGCGCGTGGCGCGAAAGGAACCGTCCCCGGCGCGCCAGACTGTGCGGACGAGCCTCGGGGACGGCTCCGGTGAAACGAACCCGGAACCGTCCCCGCGTGGCGGTCAGCGCTGGTCGCTGTCGCGGCGGATCACTCCGGGCTCGTCGGAGGCCGGGTCACCGAACCCGCTGGCGGCGTCGGTGGCGTTGCGCCCGCGGTCGCCCGCCAGCGGCTCGGTCCCGAACGTCGTGGTGCCGGTGAGGCCGCCAGCTGCACCCGCACCGGCGGCCGGGTCGCGGAAACCGGCCTCGCGGGCTGCGGCGTCACCCACCTTGCCGGAATCGCCGTAGGAGGAGGCCGCGTCCTCGACGCCCGGGCTGCGGTATGTGGCGCCGGGCTTGATCGAGCCGCGCCAGGCCCCGGTCTCGTAGCCCTCGGACTCGATGAACTGCTTGAACCGCTCCAGGTCCCCCTCGGCCTGCGACTCGATGATGTGCAGCTTGTCGCCCAGGTGCTCGAGCATGCCCTGCGGCTCGTACTCGAGGCTGAGGTTCACCCTGGTCTGGTCGGGGCCGACCGGCTCGAAGGTCACCTGTCCGGCATTGGTGGCACCCTCCACCGCAGCCCAGGCCACCTTCTGGTCGGGCACCTGCTCGAGGATCTTCGCGATCCACTGCCGGCGCACCCCGACGATCTCGGCCACCCACTCCAGCCGGTCGTCGGCCAGCTGGGTCACCTGCTCCACGCCGTTCATGAAGTGTGGGAACTCCTCGAACTGGGTCCACTGGTTGTACACAGTGGCCAGCGGCACGTCCACAACCACCGACTTGTTCACCTTCGTCGTCATCGCTCGAACTCCTTCGCATCAGTCCCCGGCTCCCCGGGAGCATGCTCCGCCTGCCTTCGGCGGATCCGTCCAGACCCCGTACCCACCGGCGCCGGGATCGATTCGACCGTCCGGGCACGGCCGCGGCGCACCGCCTGTGCGCCCGCTGCGGAAGTGACAGGCTTGGGTGGGTAAGGAGACGCCATGAACCTCGAAGCAGATCCCTTCGCTCCCCCGCGGCGACACGTGCATCGCCGCCGGAACCTGGCCGGGTCCGCCGGCCGGGTCGGTGCTGCCGCGCTGGCCGGATCGCTGGCGACCGACCCGGACGGACGCTGGTACGCCAAGCTGGACAAACCCTCCTGGCAGCCCCCGTCGGCGGCCTTCCCCATCGTGTGGACGGCGCTCTACGCAATGATCGCCGCAGCCTCCACAGCGGTGCTGAACGAGCTGGAGCGTCGCGGTGAACACGAGGAGGCTGACGACTACCGCAGGGCGCTGACCCGCAACCTCGCGCTCAACGGCGGCTGGAGCTGGCTCTTCTTCCGCGCCCACAACCTGGGGGCCGCGACCATCGGCGCCGGCGTCCTTGCCGCCAGCAGCGCCCGGCTCGCGCGGCGGGCCGGCCGGGTCGAGCGGCGCTTCGGCCGGGCACTGCTGCCCTACGCGCTGTGGACGGCCTTCGCGACCCTTTTGTCCGCGGTGCTGTGGTTCCGCAACCGCGAGCGCTCCGGCCGGTAGCGCTTCTCGGCCGACCCCACAACGAAACCGCAGAAGCCACCGGGTTACCGGTGGCTTCTGCGTTGTGCTCGGTACTCGGCCCCGGTCAGGCCGAGAGCCGCACCGGTCGCCGACCGGAGGGGCGCCGCCTGCTGCCCTGCTTCGACAGCTGCACCACTGCGTCGGAGCGGGAGCCTGCCGGGCGCACCCCGGCGAGCCGGTTCCGCCCGCCCGCGGGAGCGGCTGACCGGGCCTTCCCGGGCTGCCCGGAGCGGCGCCGCGACGAGTCCGGACGGGGCCCGGCCGCATCGGCAGTACCCTTCCGCGCCGCCGCAGCAGGTGCGTCCGCGGGCGCCACGATCGCGGCCTGCCTGCCGGTGAGCTCGACCACCCGGGCATCCCCTGCGCGCACCGGTGCGGGTGCTGCGCTGATCTTGGCTGCCTTGGCCAGGGCAGTGAAGTCGCGGCGCTGCTCCGGCAGCACCAGGGTGATCACGTCACCGTCGGTGCCGGCCCGGGCGGTCCGCCCGGAGCGGTGCAGGTAGGCCTTGTGCTCTGCGGGCGGGTCGACGTGCACGACCAGGTCGATACCGTCGACGTGGATGCCGCGCGCGGCGATGTCGGTGGCCACCATCACCCTCACCTGCCCCGAGGCGAAGGCCTGCAGGCCACGCTCGCGGGCGTTCTGGGACAGGTTGCCGTGCAGCTCCACCGCAGGCACGCCGTCCGCGGTGAGTTCCCTGGCCAGTTTGCGGGCCTGGTGCTTGGTGCGGGTGAACAGCAGCCGGCGCCCGGTGCCACCGGCCAGCTGGCGCACCACCTGACGCTTCTGCGTCGCGTCACCCACGAGGAAGACGTGGTGGGTGAGTTCTGCGACCGGGGACTCCGCGCTGTCCACGCTGTGCACCAGCGGGGCGCTGAGGAAGCGCTTGACGAGCTTGTCCACCCCGGAGTCCAGGGTGGCCGAGAACAGCAGGCGCTGGCCGCCGGCAGGCGTGGCGGCGAGGATCCGGGTGACCCCGGGAAGGAAGCCGAGATCGGCCATGTGGTCGGCCTCGTCGATGACGGTCACCGCCACCGCGTCGAGGCGGACGTGGCCCTGGGCCATCAGGTCCTCCAGCCGGCCGGGGGTGGCCACGACCAGGTCGGTGCCGCGGCGCAGCTGCTGCACCTGGCGGGTCTGGTTCACCCCGCCGAAGATCGTCATCACCTTCAGGCCGGCTGCGGTGGCCAGTGGCTCTACCGTGGCCAGGATCTGGTTGGCCAGCTCACGGGTCGGGGCGAGCACCAGCCCGCGCGGCCGTCCGGGCTGGGTGGGGCGGGAGTTCGCCGAAGGCACGAGCCCGCCGACGCGGGCCACCAGGGGCAACGCGAACGCAAGGGTCTTGCCTGATCCGGTGCGGCCGCGGCCGAGCACGTCGCTACCGGCGAGCGTGTCGGGCAGGGTGGCCTGCTGGATCGGGAACGGGCTCAGGATGCCGGCCTGCATCAGCGGGTCGACGAGCCTTGAGGGAACACCCAGGGCAGCGAAGGACTGCCGGGTGAAGTCGGGATTGGACAAGTAGTTGTCTGCTTTCGAAAGGGAGGGTCGCTCGGCCAGGCGTCCGGGCGCGGCAGCAGCTCGGCCGCCGCGCCGCGGACGCACCCGCGTCAGAGCGCCCGGATGTTGGTGGCCTGAAGGCCCTTCTGGCCGCGCTCGGTGTCGAACTCGACCTGCTGGCCCTCGTAAAGGTCGCGGCGGCCGGTGCCAGTGATGGCGCTGAAGTGCGCGAACACGTCGGCGCTGCCGTCAGCCGGGGCGATGAAGCCGAAGCCCTTGTCGGAGTTGAACCATTTGACAGTGCCAGTGGCCATGTCGGTATTCCTTCTACTACGTGAACCGCACGGTGCGGTTCGGTTTACCGCAACGGCGACGCCGGTGCGGGGATCCTTGGATGACAGCGCGGAGCGCTGCGAGCGACGCCGGACGGGTTCGGGCGCGCGGCCGGTGGGGCGCAGCGCGGCCTTGGCCCGTGCCAGCGTCGGGTAGTCGCCCAACGGTTGGGCGAGTCGTCCGTGCAGGAGGTGGCGTTCGCCGCTACGGGCGATGTAGCCGGCGAACTCCCCGTCGAGGGTCGCTGCGTGCAGGTCGCGGGCCGACTGGCGCCAGGTGAGAGCGCTGTGGCTGGGTGTTGCGATGGTGATTGTCGAGTCGATTCGTCGTAGGAAATCCGCCGGCCGGGAGCCGTGCCGGACCTGGGCTGCGCTCTTCGGCGCGGGCCCGGCGGCTCCGCAGGTTCAGCGGTGGCTGTCGGCCGGGCGCGTTCTCGAAATGCGCGAGTTGGTCTGTGGGCACCAGTGGTGCAGTGCCCAACTGTACCAGCTGTGCGCTCCCGCCGGCGCCGGCCGGCCGGGCCGGGCGCGTCAGGGTCGCCCCATGCCGGCGGCCGCCGGGCAGCGGAAGCCACTGCGTTGGGCGCCCAGGCCCACCTGGTTCAGGTACCGCACGACGATCGCCAGCGCTTCGAACAACCCCGTCTCGGTGTAGGGCACGCCGTGCTCACGGCAGTGGTCGCGCACCAACCGGCGCGCCCGGAAGAGGTGTGGGCGCGGCATGCTCGGGAACAGGTGGTGCTCGATCTGGTAGTTCAGGCCGCCCATCAGCGCGGTCATCCACCAGCCCCCGGCCACGTTGCGTGAGGTAAGCACCTGCTTGTCGAGGAAGTCCAGCCGGGAGTCATGGGGCACGATCGGCATCGCGATGTGGTTGGGGGCGAAGCTGGCCCCCATGTAGAAGCCGAACACTGCCAGCTGCACGCCGAGGAAGGCGAAGGCCATGCCCACCGGCAGCAGCCAGAACAGCACCCCGAGGTAGGCCGCCGAGCGAGCTGTGATCAGCGCCAGTTCGAGCCAGCGGCCCTGGACGCCGCGGCGCGTGAACAGGTCGCGGATCGACTCCTGGTGCAGGTCGATGCCCACCAGGAACAGCAGCGGGAAGAACAGCCAGCCCTGGCGGCGCACCAGCCAGGCCCGGAACCCGCTGGTCGTGGCTGCGTCCTCCGCGGTGAAGGCGACGTTGCCGAGCGCGATGTCGGGATCCTTGCCGACCTTGTTCGGGTTGCCGTGGTGGCGGGTGTGCTTGTTCATCCACCACGCGTAGCTGATGCCGACGAAGAAGGCGGCGAGCACCCGGCCGAGGTGGTCGTTCGCCTTGCCGGAGGTGAGCACCTGGCGATGGGAAGCCTCGTGCCCGACGAACGCGAACTGGGTGAAGATGATGCCGAGCGTCGCGGCGATCAGCAACTGGAACCAGGAGTCGCCCAGCAGCACCAGGCCCGTGAACGAGCCGCCGAGCGCAGCGACCAGGCCGGCGAGGACCGCTGCGTAGAACCAGCGGGTGCGGCCGTTCAGGCCGGCTGTGCGCACGGCGTGGGCGAGTTCGGTGAAGCTGTGGGTTCGCTTGGCGAGTTCGGCGCGGACCGCCTCACTGCGGGCGGCACGGACCGGGGGGTCGGCCATGATGGCTGTCGACATGTGATTACCTTCCAACCGTTCCTTCGGGAACGGCCGGGCGGCGACTCCAGAACAGTGCAGCCAGCCTACGGTGCCGTAACTAAGGAACCGGCCGTCGCCGGTTGCGCAGTTCTGCGAGGTTGGCAAGCCGCTCCGGATGGGCAACGGCCCGCCGGGAGGGTTGGCTAGAGTGCCCGGCATGCGTGCTCTCATCACCGGTCCGACCGCCGGCATCGGCGCTGCCTTCGCGCGTGCCCTGGCCGCGCGGGGCAGCGACCTGGTGCTCGTCTCCAGGGACACGGACCGCTTGGCCGCCACGGCCGCGGAACTGGAGCGGGCACACGGTGTCTCGGTCGAGGTGCTGCCCGCCGACCTGGGTGATCCGTCCGACCTGGCCCGGGTGGCGGTGCGGCTGGAGGACGAGTCGGCACCGGTGGACCTCCTGGTGAACAACGCCGGCTTCGGGCTCCACGTGAAGCTCGCCGACCCCGACGTCGCCGCCCACCGCCGGGCGCTGGACGTGATGTGCTACGCGGTCCTCGTCCTTGGTGGCGCCGCGGCCCGGGCGATGCGCAAGCGCGGACAGGGCCGGATCATCAACATCTCCTCCCTGGCCAGCTGGATCTCCCAGGGCCACTACTCGGCGATCAAGGCATGGGTACGGGCGTACTCCGAGGGCCTGTCGAACGAACTGCACGGCACCGGGGTGACGGTCACTGCCGTCTGCCCGGGCTGGGTCCGCACGGAGTTCCACGAGCGCGCCGGCATCCGCACCGGTTCAATCCCGGAGTGGGTTTGGGTGGAGGCCGACCGGGTTGCGGAGAAGGGCCTGCGCGACGCTGAGGCGGGCCGGGTGATCAGCATCCCGGCCAGGCGCTGGCGGGTGGCGCGGGCCGGGCTGTGGGTGGCGCCCGGCGGCCTGCGCCGCGCGATCGCCAGGGCGCTGGTCCGCAGCCGGGACTGAGCGGCGTCCCGCCCGCCGCTACCCCACGTCCGGCAGCAGGTCGTTGAGCTCCTCGAGCACCCAGGTGGGGCGCTCCTCCGGGGGCAGGGCTTCGATCTCCTCGCGCCGCGAGTCGCCGGTGAGCACGAGGGCTGCGTCCATCCCGGCCCGGCGCGCCATCGCGATGTCGGTCATCAGCCGGTCGCCCACCATCACCGCGGCATCCAGCGGTGCGCCCAGGTCGTGCATGATCACCTCCAGCATCTGGCGGGAGGGCTTGCCGAAGGTGCGCTCGCAGGTCACCCCGGTGCAGGCCTCGATCGCCGCGACGATGCTCGCAGCGTCGGGCTCACCGCGGCCGCCGGGGAAGGGGCAGTACCGGTCGGGGTTGGTCGACATCAGCACCGCCCGCTTGTGGAACCACAGCGCGTCGAAGGCGATCTGCAGCTTGCGGTAGGTGAAGCCGCGGTCGTAGCTGGCCAGCACGATGTCGATCTGGGCCGGGTCGTCGGTGACCTCGATGCCCGCCGCGGCCAGGGCATCGGCCAGTGGTTGCTCCCCGATCGGGAAGACCTTCG
The DNA here is from genome assembly GCA_023460935.1 of Actinomycetes bacterium. GTDB lineage: Bacteria > Actinomycetota > Actinomycetes > Propionibacteriales > Propionibacteriaceae > Propionicimonas. The sequence continues at coordinate 46,352 of JAEWOI010000026.1, read as the reverse complement.
CGCCCGGACGGTGCTCCACCAGCCAGGACGTGGTGGTGACGAGGGTGTTGACGATCTCGGACGGCTGGGCCGCCAACCCCAGCCCGTTGAGCTTGGCCAGGTAATCGGCCGGGCTCTTGGTCGGGTTGTTCGAGAGGAACCGCACCGGGATCCCCCGTCCGCGGATGCGGGCGAGCGCGGTCTGGACGCTCGGCAGCAGGTGGTCGCCCAGGTAGATCGTCCCGTCCAGGTCGAACAGGTAGGCGCGGTACCAGGATCGCGGTTTCAACGAACACTCCTCACAGACTCGAGCGGCGGCCGGCGGTGTGTTCCTCTCATACCACCGCCGGCCACCGATTTCATCCGGGATCGCGCTAGGCGGGCGGGCGATCCCAGGCTTGTTGGGTTACTCGAGTTCGGCCTCGGCAGCCTCCAGGGCCGCCAGTTCCTCCTCTGCGGTGCGGTTGCCCGCCCGCTTGCTGCCCACCGCGTAGTAGTACGCGAGGAACAGCCCGATCACCACGACGCCGACGACGAAGGCGATCGGGTAGGCCACCAGGGAGGCCGGGATCAGGATGAACGCGATCACCAGGCTGACCCACATCAGCCACTCCCCACCCGGAACCCGGTAGGGCCGGTGCAGGTCGGGACGGCGCCGGCGCAGCACGATCGCGGAGATCATCATCAGCATGTAGGACACGGCGGCCACGAGCACGGACAGCGTGACCAGCACGGGGATGGCGTCGGACAGCCACTGGTCACCGACGATGCAGAACAGGAAGCCGATGATGCCGGGGACGATCAGCGCCCAGATCGGGACCTTGCGCGAGTTCAGCTGGGAGAGCCACTCGGGCAGGTAGCCGGCGCGGGAGAGCGCGAACACCTGGCGGGAGTAGCCGAGCAGGATGGCGTGGAAGGAAGCGAGCAGGGCGACCAGGCTGAACAGCGCGATCGTGGGCACGATCCAGGCCTGCTCGCCCACCACGTTCTGCAGGGCAGCGGTCAGCGGGGCCGCGGCGCTGGGCAGGTTCTCATCCCCGACGCCAGAGGCGACCGTGAGCGTGACCACACCGATCACGGCAAGGCTCAGCCAGGACCAGATCAGCGCGCGCGGCATGTCCTTGGCCGGGTTGCGGGTCTCCTCCGCGGTCATCGGGAGGCTCTCGATCGCGAAGAAGAACCAGGCCGCCAGCGGCAGTGCGGCCCAAAGGCCCGGGATGCCGTTGGGGAAGATCGCCCCGTCGGAGTAGGCGTTGATGTTCTCCAGCGTCACCTTCGGCAGGCCGATGGCTGCGAACAGCACCAGGCCGAGCACTGCGATGGCCGTGACCACGAACTCGAAGCGCATCGACCCGGCCGCGCCGCTGAGGTGCAGCACGATCGAGACCACGTAGCAGATGGCGGCGCTGAGCAAGATCGGGACATTCGGGAACAGCACCTGGACGTAAGCACCGACGGTGAGGGCGACGGCGACCGGGGAGAACACGAACTCGAGCAGCACGCTGACGCCGGCGATGTAGCCCCAGACCTTGCCCAGGGCGGTGCGGACGTACGCGTAGGCCCCGCCGGAGTGCGGGATCGCGCTGCCGAGCTCACCGATGACCAGCGAGAGGCCCAGGTACATCAGCCCCATGATGGCCAGCGCGACCAGGTAGCCCCAGTAGCCGGTGAAGCCCAGGCCGGCGTTCCAGCCGTAGTAGTCGCCCGAGATCACCGCGCCCACGGCGATGCCCCACAGGAGCATCGGCCCGGCGACCTTCTTCAAGTTCTTCTGATGCGCGGTACCCGGCACACCATCCAGTTGGTTAGTCACTCGTGCCTCCAGAGTTGTTGGACGTCCAACGTTGGACGATCAGGTGAAGCGTAAGACTCCCGGTGGGCACGCGCAATGGTTTCCGGCTTACAGGTTTTGCGGGTTTTCGGTCTCCCCGCCGGCCAGCCAGTCGCGCCAATGCTGCTCCACAGCCCCGGCGACGCCGTCCTCGTCGTTGCCGCCGATCACCTCGTGCGCCACGGCCAGAGCCTCCGGCACGCTGTCGCGCGGGGCGAGGCTGTGGTCGGCCATGGCCATCATGCCGACGTCGTTGTGGTTGTCACCGAAGACCACCAGCCGCTCAGCACCGACCAGCGCCTGCAGCCTGCGCACGGCAGCCTCCTTGCCTGCGGTGGTGCTGGAGAACTCCAGGCAGTCGGTGTCGGTGTAGATGTTGCGGTAGGGGTGGGCCGACAGGCCGGGTGTGCCGGCCACAGCCTCGCGCACCGCCGCCAGCTGCAGGTCGCTGCCCACCACGGCCAGGTAGACCAACTCCCCTAGCCGTTCCCAGTTCTCGAACCCAACCAGGGTGAACGGGGGCAGGGCTTCCTGAGCGCGCCGGCTGTTGTACTGGGTCCACTCCAGATCCTCGGTACGGGCGTGCCCGAGGCGCATCCGGCCCCCGTCCACGGCGTAGACGAACGCCCCGGCCCCGGCCTTGGCGGCGGCCTCGCCGACCGCGGCGGCAGCAGCCGCGGGCAGCGGCTGCACCTCGGCATAGGTGGCGGTGTCGAACGAGTACAGGGCGGCGCCGTTCATCACCACACCGGGCAGGCGCAGCTCCAGCGGAGCCAGCAGCCGGTCGCACCCGTAGGCCATCCGCGCGGTCGCAACCGAGAACAGGCCCCCAGCGGCGATGAAGCGGTTGAGCACCTCTGCCGTGCGCGGGGTGACCGACTTCGACGAGTTCAGCAGCGTGCCGTCCAGGTCGCTGACCAGAAGTGCGGTGGACATCGGGCTCCTCTCGAAAAGGGATTGCCGGATCAGTGCCGACATCGTACTCTTGGCCCACACGTTAGACGTCTGACGTCTTGATTGGAGGAGCTTGCTGTGGACTTCATCTTCATGCTGACCAACCACGACCGCACGGTTGCCGACGCGGCCGCCGTGCTCGAGGAGGTGAAAGACACCGGGCTCACCCACGTCGGCTTCAAGGACGTGGGCGCCACCCCCGAGCAACAGCGCGCGCTCACCGAGGCCGCCCACGCCGCCGGCATGACCGTCTACCTCGAGGTCGTCTCCACCTCGGTCGAGTCCGAGCTTGCTTCGGTCTCCGCCGGTCGCGCCGCCGGCGTGGACTGGATCCTCGGGGGCACCAACCCGGAGCAGGCCCTGCCGCTCCTCGCGGGCAGCGGGGTCAGCTACGCGCCGTTCCCCGGCCGGATCGTCGGGCACCCATCGGTGCTGGAGGGCTCGATCGAGGAGATCGCAGCCGACACCGCCAGGCTGACCGCCCTCGACGGGGTCAGCGGCGTGGACCTGCTGGCCTATCGCCACCAGGAGGTGGACCCGCTGGAGCTGACCGCTGCCGTGGTGGCGGCGAGCGCCGGGCCCGTGATCGCCGCAGGTTCGGTCGTCAACCAGGAGCAGATCGCCGGGCTCAAGCGGGCCGGGGCCAGCGCCTTCACCATCGGCGGGGCGATCTTCGACGGCCGGCTGCCCGGTGAAGGCGTAGCCGGGCAGGTACGGACCGCGCTGGATTGGGCCGAGCGGGCCTGACATGCTTAAGGTGCAGGCCAGCGGGCTGCCTTCCAGGCTGCCGGTCACATCGGCCAGGGTCGTTCTGAACCGAGGAGGCGAAGTGCCGCGGTCACCACTTGCGGACACTATTCGCGCGCGCATCGTGGACATGATCACCGACGGCACCTATCCCGCCGGTTCCCAGCTGCCCAGCGAGCAGGAAATGGCTCGCCTCCTCGAAGTCAGCCGCACGACCATCCGAGAGGCCTACCGCAACCTGATCGAGTCCGGCCTGCTGCTGCGCCGCCACGGTCGCGGGACCTACGTCAAGGGGATCGGTAACCAGCACTCGCTGGAGTCGACGCTGAGCTACACCAAGATGATCGAGGAGGCCGGGCACGAGCCGGGCATCACGGTCCTCTCGGCAGACGTCCGGCCGGCCCAGCCCAACGAGAGCGAATTGCTGCACCTGGAGCCGAAGGAACTGCTCTGGGAGGTCACCCGCGTTCGCACCGCGGACGGCCGCCCGATCGTGTACAGCGCCGACCGTATTCCTGCATCCTTCGTTCCCCCGTCGCTGCGCAACAAGCGCGTGCGGTCGCTCTTCCGCCTGTTGGCCGACCTGGGCTACGCACCCAGCGCGGGCCGTGCTCAACTGAAGCCGGTCCTCGCCGATGCAGCCCTCGCCCGGCTGCTGGACGTGGAGGTCGGTGCGCCGCTGCTGCACTTCGAGGAGACCGACACCAGGGCCGACGGCACTCCCGTCATGCTGTCCAGCGAGTGGCATGTCGCCGACGTCATCGAGTTCTGGCTCAACCGCCGCGCTCAGACCAACCTCTGAAACCGAACAACTCCGTCACCGGTGCGCGCAAGGCCGCGCGCCCCGTTCGACCTTCCAACAGGAGTAGCAATGCCATACGCAATCGGCTGCGACGTGGGTTCGCAGTCACTCAAGGCAGTGGTGCTGACCCCGTCGGGCGAGATCCTCGCCACGGCCGGCTCCCCGTACCAGATGATCCACAAGCACAGCGGCTGGGCCGACCAGGAACCGGCAGGCTACATCCGCGCGCTCAGCTCCGCCGTTCGTGAGGTCATCGCCACCGCCGGCATCGACGCCGGCGAGGTGACCGTCCTCGGCCTGGCGAGCCAGGTGGACGGCGTCGTGCCGATCGACAAGGACCTGCAGCCGCTGCGCGACGCCATCATCTGGCTCGACCGGCGCGCAGTGGCCGAGGCCGAGCTGCTGCGGCAGACGGTCGGGGCCGAGGCCGCCTTCGCCCGCACCGGGCTGAACATCGACGCCACCCACACCGGCCCGAAGATCATGTGGCTCCAGCGCAACGAGCCGGAGCTGTTCGCACGCGCGGTCTCGATGCCGAGCGTCGGCGGCTACCTGCTGGCCTGGATGACCGGCGTCGTCGCCCAGGACCACGCGAACGCCTCCTCCACCCTGCTCTACGACGTCTCCACCCGGGCGTACTCCCCCGAGATGCTCGCCGCCGCCGGGCTCGATGCCTCCCTGATGCCCGAGATCCGCAACGCGGACGAGGTCGTCGGCACTCTCCTGCCCCATGCCGCCGAGGCACTCGGCCTGACCACCGCCTGCCAGGTGGTGGTGGGCACCGGTGACGAGCACGGGGCCTGCGTCGGCGCGGGCGGCGTCACCCGCGACATCGTGGTCGACATCGCCGGCACGGCAGAGCCGGTGTGCGTCGGCAGCGACCGTCCGCTGATCGACGAGACCGGCCTGGTCGAGACCCATGCCCACGCCGTCCGCGACTACTTCCTGATCGAGAACCCCGGCTTCGTCTCGGGCGGCAACACCCTGTGGCTCGCCGAACTCCTCGGCTGCACCCAGGCCAGGGTGTTCGAGCTGGCCGCGACCTCAGAGCCCGGCGCGCGCGGGGTGCGCTTCCTGCCGGCGCTGTCCGGCGCCATGGCCCCGCGATGGAACGACCTGATGCGCGGCGCCTTCTACGGGCTGGGCATGAACCACACCCCGGCCGACCTGGCCAGGGCCGTGGTCGAGGGCAACGCCTTCGCCTTCACCGACATCGTCCGCCGGCTGGGCGAGATGGGCCTTGGCGGCCGCATCCGGATCGTCGGTGGCGGCCGGCGCAGCGGGTTCTCCCTTGCCACCAAGGCGACCCTGGCCGGCTGCGCCGTCGACCGGGTCACCACAGAGGAGACGACGGCCGTTGGCGGTGCCATGCTGGCCGCGGTCGGGGCCGGCATCTTCAGTTCCGTGACCGAGTGCGTGTCCGGCGTCGTCCAGATCGCTCCCGAGCCCGTGGAACCGGACCCGGCGATGAAGGACGTGCTCGAGCAGGCCTACGGGGAGTACCGCACGCTCTACGACGCTCTCGAGACCAGCTTCGCCGGCGGTGCGGCATGACCGCTCCGGGTCCTCTGCTCAGCGCCACCCCCGACACCTGGGAGTCCTACGCCGCCCGCGGCGCCGGGCCCCGCCGGGTCCTGCTGGGAGCCGGGGTGCGCCACCAGCTGGACGCGGTGCTCGCCGAGCTGGCACCCGGCCGGGTGGCGCTGCTCTGCGACGCCACGCCGATCCGCTGCCCGGAAGGCGACCTGAAGGCCTGGGCGCGAGCCCGGCTGGAAGCGTCCGGAGCGCAGGTGGATCAGGTGGTGCTGCCGGCGAGCACCACGGCAGACGAGCGCGCGGTGGAGGCGGCGAGCCAGGGGTGCGCCGCTGCTGACGTGGTGGTGACCGTCGGCTCGGGGACGATCAGCGACCTGGGCAAGGTGGCCGCGGGTAGCCGGCCGCACGTCATCGTCCAGACGGCGGCCTCGGTGAACGGCTACTCCGACGACGAGAGCGTGCTGCTGCGCAACGGCGTCAAGCGGACCACCCACACCGCCTACGCCGACACCCTGCTGGTCGACACCGACATCCTTGCCCTGGCCCCGGCCGAGCTCAACCGCTCGGGGCTGGGCGACATGATCTCGATGTTCACCGCGCCCGCCGACTGGTACCTGGCCAACGAACTGGGGATGGACGACAAGTGGTCGGCCGAGGCGGCGCTGCTGGCCCGCCGGCACGGGGAGCGGATGCTGGCCGCCGCCGAGGGCATCGGGCGCTCGGAGCCGGCTGACCTGGAACTGCTCGGCACCCTGCTGACCCTCAGCGGGGTCTCGATGGGCCTGGCCCGCCAGACCGCCCCGTCCTCGGGGATGGAGCACACGGTCTCGCACATGCTCGACATGTGGGCAGGGGCACGCTCGGGCAGGCACAACCTGCACGGGGCACAGGTCGGGGTCACCACGCTGTGGTCGTCGCTGCTGTGGCGGCGGGTCGTGGCGGAACTCGACGCCGGCACGTTCCCGCGTCCGGTTGTGCTGGGCGAGCAGGAGGCCGAGAGACTGGTGCGCTCGGTGTTCAGCCGCATGGATCCCACCGGCAGGTCGGGCACGGAGTGCTGGTCGGACTACCGGCAGAAGCTGACCAGGATGAGCACACCTGCGTTCGCCGAGCGGGTGGAGCGGTTCGTCGCCGGCTGGGCCACGCACCGTGAGTTCCTCACCGGCTCCTGCCTCACCGACCCGGCAGCCATCGCCACGGCGCTGCGCGCCGCCGGGGCGCCGGTCCGGGCCGACGACCTGGACGGCGGGGACCGCGAGCCGACCATCTGGGCGCTGTGCAACAACCACTTGATGAGGAACCGGTTCAACGTGTGCGACCTGGCCTTCGCGGCCAGGCTGTGGAATGAGGACCTGGCCCGCGAGCTGGTGGCCGAGGCCGACCAGCTCGCCGGGTCGACACCCGCGTAGTCCCCTCCCGCGGGCGTGTCCCGGCCAGGCGATCGATGTCCGCCAACTCCGCCTGGCCGGGACCGGTCTTCCCCGCTACTCGCGGGGTCCGGGCTGGGCCCGGCTGAGCCGCCGCGGCTGCAGTACCGCCGCCAGCACGCCCCAACCGGCGATGGCCACGCCCCAGGCCGGGTGCGGCATCGCGCCCGCGCGCTCCGGGAAGACCAGGGTGGCGTAGGCGACGAATCCGGCGGAGGCCGCGAACGCCCAACGCCACAGGGTGAGCCGCTCGCCCCAGTACGCGAGCAGCACGCAGCCGGCGGCCAGGGCCAGTCCCAGGGCGACCTGCACCGGCCAGTGGTCGATCCCGTTGGTCACGTCCCCGGGCACGCCGGCCACCGCCGGGCCGTAACTGAGCCAGGCGTAGGCCAGCCACAGCGGCACCCCGAGGACCGGGGCGATCAGCCCCGGCTCGAGCGCCGGCCGCCGAAAGCGGCCAGGTGGTTGTTCGGGGACGGTTCCTTCCGCGCCACCGCCGGCATGTTGTTTGGGTTGTTCGGGGACGGTTCCTTTCGCGCCACCAACGCCGGCTGGCGCGTTCGGAACCGTCCCCGATCGACCAGGGCGGAGGAGCAGGAGCAGCCCGCCGGCAGCCGAGCCGAGCGCAAGAGCCACCCAGAGCGGGCCGGCGTCGGCGAGGGCGACGCCGGCCAGCGCCAGGCCGCCGGCGGCGAGAAAGACCAGCACCAGCCCGGGCCACGGCTTTCCCGGCAGCGTCCCGACCCAGGCGAAGCCGGCTGCGACGAAGAAGGTGAACAGGGCACCCCAGCTCGCTTCCAGCGACATCGCCCACTCATAGCGCGGGTCGGACATGCCGAACAGCGTGCCGAGGTCGATCAGGCCGAACATCGGCACCGCAGCAATGATCGCCAGCAGCCAGGCCAGGCCGCGGGCGGCCAGGACGCGCCCGGGCCGCAGGTCGGAGTCAGTCACGCCCGCAGGCTAGCGGCCCGGCGAGCGCGACCGCAGGCCGGCTAGTCCCGCGCCGGGTCGCGGGCGCCGACCAGGTCGACGAGCAGTGCAGAGGTGAGCTCGTTGCCGGCCACCTGCAATCGCGACACGTCCACGGCCTCGTGCTTCTCCGCCACCGTCGGCTCCGGCCGGGCCAGCACGGTCTGCGCCGGACGTCGCCGGCGCGCGGCCGCCACTGCGATGTCGGCCCGCAGGTCGCGGCTCAGCAGGCCGCCGTGCCGTCCGGCGAGCTCCCCGACCGCGACGGCGAACCGCTCGGCTTCAGCGGCCTCGGCTTCGTCCTCGGAGGTGAGCATCCGGCTCGTGCGGCGGAGCAGGTCGACGCCGCGCTGCAGGTCGCCCTCCCCCACCTCGGTCACCGCCCGGCGCAGCAGCGGACGGCCGTCCCGCGCGGCCTCCTCCGCGAGGAGGCCCAGCTGGATGCCGAGCAGCCGCTCGCGCGTCCGCGAAGCCCTGCCCTCGGAGAGCGTGGTCACCAGGTCGCCACCGGCGGCCGACTGGCTGAGGGTGTCGAGCAGTTCGCGCTCGGCCTCCTCAGGGGTGTGCACGGTCTCGCGCAGCGGTACGGAGCGCAGCGCGATGGTGAGCACCCCGATCAGCAGGATCAGCGGCAGGCCGAGCAGGAAGACGTTCACCAGCTGACCGGCCAGCCCGGCCCGGACGGCGTGCGCCACGGCCGGCGGCAGCGCGGCCAGCGCGGCGGGGTCGAGCACCGAGCCGGCGTTGAGGCTGGCCGCCGCACCGCCGGCGTCCGCTGGCAGGTAGCCCCGGATCGCCTCGAGCAGGCCGCTGTTCAGCACGGTGCCTGACAACGCGATGCCAACCGTTGAGCCAACGCTGCGGAAGAACTGGGTCGCGGCTGTGGCCACGCCCAGGTCGCGCCTGGCGACGGCGTTCTGCACCACGAGGGTGTACTGCTGCAGCACCATGCCGAGCCCGACGCCGAAGATCACCATCGGCACCACCACCTGCCACGGTGCGGACTGCCACTCCAGCCTGGTCAGCAGCCACTGGGCTGCCGCCAGCAGGAACACCCCGGCCACCATGTACTCCTTGTAGCGGCCGGTGCGGGTGATCAGGATGCCGGTGACGATGCCCATCAGGATCTGGCCGACGTTCAGCGGCATCAGGATCAGCCCGGAAGCGGTCGCACCCACTCCCATCACGCCCTGGGCGAAGACCGGCAGGTAGATCATCACCGAGAACATCACCATGGCAAGGAAGAACGCTGCCAGGTTGGAGAGCGTGAACTGCCGGTTGCGGAACAGGTGCAGCGGCAGCACGGGCTCGGCGGCGCGCAGTTCGACGAAGCCGAAGGCAACGGCGAGCACCAGCCCGGCGGCGTACAGGCCGAGGATCGGCGGCGAGGCCCAGCCGAAGGTCGTGCCGCCCCAGGACGTAGCCAGCAGGATGGCGGTGAGGGCGCCGGTGAGCAGCACCATGCCGGCCACATCGACCTGCACCTCGCGGCGCCGGTGCGGCAGGGTCATGAACCTGCCGATCAGGAACAGTGCGACCACGCCGATCGGCAGGCCGACGTAGAACAGCCAGCGCCAGCCCCAGGCGTCGGTGATGGCGCCTCCGAGCAGCGGGCCGCCGACGGTGGCGAGGCCGAACACAGCACCCATGTAGCCCTGGTACTTGCCCCGCTGGCGGGGCGGGATCAGGTCGCCGATGATGGTCTGGGACAGCGGCATCAGGGTGCCCATGCCGATGCCCTGCACGGCCCGGCCGGCCACCAGCACCCAGAAGCTGGGCGCCGCGGCGCTGATCACGGCGCCGAGCATGAACACCACCAGCCCGCCGAGGTAGAACAGCTTCCGGCCGTACAGGTCGGAGAGCTTGCCGACGATGGGAGTGGTGATGGCCGAGAGCAGCATGGCCGCCGTTGCGACCCAGGAGTAGTGCTCCATACCGCCGAGTTCGGCGACGATCCGCGGCATCGCCGGCCCGACGATGGTCTGGCTGACCGCTGCGGCGAACATGCCCAGCACGAGCGCGACCAACACGTTGCGGGAGGTGCGGTCGAGGTGCCAGGCCTCTGGTGTGGTCGGGGTGATGGTGTCGGTCACTTGCTGCGCCCCTCCTCGGAGCGTTCGAAGGCGGTGTTCAGGCGGGCGATCAGCCCGGCCAGGTGTTCGACGTCCGCCGGCTCCCAGTCGGCCACCCGGTCGGTGACCAGGGCCACCCTACGAGTACGTTCGGCCCGGAACGCCCGGGTGCCGGCGTCGGTGGCGCGGACCAGCCAGGCCCTGCGGTCGTCGGGGTCGGGCACGCGTTCCACCAGGCCACGCTCGGCCATCTGCGCCAGCCGCCGGCTCATCGTGGACGCGTCGGTCCCCTCGCCCGCGGCGAGGTCGCTGGCCCGCATGGCCTCGCCCTTGCCGAGCCTGGCCAGCACCGCGTACACACCGGGGTTGGCGGACTCGTTCGCGCGGATGTGCCTGCCGAGGTGGGCGAAGAGGCGACCCAACTCGTGCTGGAGCCCCTCGGTGGATGGTTGCATGATGCAAGTATATAGTTGCGTGCTACATGCAACTTGCCGTGGGCGTGGGCAACATTGCCGACCAGCGGAGCCGCAAGCGTTCACAGCGCCAATGCGTCGTCGGCCGCGAGGAACGTCCGACAAGTCGCAGAACCCGGGCCCCTCAACCCGATCTTCACCGGCGGACTAGGGTCGGGTCATGCGTGCGATCCAGGCCCAGCGGGCCGGCGGCCCGGAGGTTCTCGAACTCGTCGACCTGCCCGCGCCGGAGCCCGCGGCCGGCGAGGTGCTGGTGCGGGTGGCCGCTGCCGGCATCAACTTCATCGACACCTACCGCCGTGGCGGGGTGTACCCGATGCACTTCCCGCACGTCCCGGGCGACGAGGGCTCCGGGGTGGTGGCCGCCGTCGGCGCGGACGTCGCCGGGCTCGCGGAGGGTGACCTGGTCGCCTGGTGCGACGCGCACGGCTCGTACGCCGAGTTCGTGCTCGTGCGGGCCGAGCGGGCGCTGCGCGTGCCCGAAGGCGTCGACCTCGACGTGGCAGCAGCACTGCCCCTGCAGGGCCTGACCGCGCACTACCTGGTGACCTCCACCTATCCGGTGCGCCAAGGCGAGGTGGTGCTGGTGCATGCCGGGGCCGGCGGCGTGGGGTTGCTGCTCACCCAGCTCGCCACCGCCCGCGGGGCCCGGGTGATCACCACCGTTTCGACCGCGGAGAAGGAGGAGCTCTCCCGGGCAGCCGGAGCGGTCGAGGTGATCCGGTACGACCTGCTGCACGACGTCACCGCGGAGCTCCCGGGCCTGGTCCGCGGGCTCTCCGGCGGCGGGGTGCCGGTGGTGTACGACGGCGTGGGCCGCACGACCTTCGACGCGTCCCTCGCCTGCCTGCGTCCCCGCGGCATGATGGTCCTGTTCGGCGCCGCCAGCGGCCCCGTGCCGCCGTTCGACATCCAGCGGCTCAACTCCGGCGGCTCGTTGTTCCTCACCCGTCCGACGCTGGGCCACCACATCGCCACCTCGGACGAGCTGCGTGGCCGAGCGGACGAGCTGTTCGGGGCGGTCCTCGCCGGGAAGCTCGACGTGCGGATCGGTGCCCGCTTCCCGCTCGCCGAAGCCGCGGCGGCCCATCGCGCGCTCGAAGGCCGCGGCACCACCGGCAAGGTGGTGCTCCAGGTTGGCTGACGGGCCGCCTCAGCAGATCTAGGACTTGGCGGCCTCCGAGGCTCCGGGGCACCCTTGCCGCCATGGAACGATTCGCCGTGGCGTGCGCGTCCGGGAGCCTGCGCACCAGCTTGCAGGACGCGGCGGGGCTGACCCACTTCGACCACCGCTGGACCGACGGCGGGGTGGACGTGGCCGCACCCTTCACCGGCGCGCACCTGCTGCACGCTGCGGTGGCAGCCTGCCTGCTCAACGACGTCCACCGCGAAGCCGGAAACCTGGGCGTGCCCGTGGACGGGGTGAGGGTGGAAGCAGAGGGCGGGTTCGATCCCGACTGGTCCTCCACCGGGATCAGCTACCGGATCCGGGTGGACTCCCCGGCCGATCCGGAGGCCCTGGCGCAACTGCTGGCTGTGGTCGACCAGGTGGCCGAGGTTCCCCGCGCCCTCCGCGCCGGCGCGGCCGTCACTCCCGCCGGCTGAAGCCGGAGCGCAGGACCAGTCGGCAGCCGGCTCGCCCGGCCACGACCCTCAGGAGCCGAAGCCGGCTGCGGGGCGCTTGATCGAACTGCCGCGCACCACGAGTTCGGGCTGGAACACAACCTCCCGGCCAGGTCCGGTGGTGCCGCCGATCCGCTCCACCAGCAGCCGGGCAGCTGCCGCGCCGATCTCGTAGGTGGGCTGGCGCAGGGTGGTGATCGACGGCGTGGTCAGGTCTGCCCACGGCAGGTCGTCGAACCCGACGAGGCTGACCTGGCCGGGCACGTTCACCCCCGCCTCACGGCAGGCCCGCAGCGCACCGACCACCATCCGGTTGTTGGCGACGAAGATCGCGTCGGGCGGGTTGTCCAGCGCCAGCATCCGCCGGGTGGCGCGGTAGCTGCCGTCCTCGCGGAAGTTCGCGTACTCCACCAGGTCTGGATCCACCTTGAGCCGCGCCTGCTCGACCGCCTCGCGGTACCCCTCCAGGCGCTCCTCAGCGGTCGCCACCCCGTGCGGCCCGGTGATGCAGGCCACCCGGTGCGCGCCGTACTCGAGCAGGTGCCGGGTGGCGTTGCGGGCGCCGGCGTAGGAGTCGGAGCGTACGCAGTCGATCTCGGGGCCCATCCGCCGGCCGATCGCCACCACCGAGATGCCCTTGGCCGTGACCGGCCCGAGGTCGGAGTGGTTGGACGCCGCGCTGATGATCACCCCGGCCACCGACTGCGCTGCCAGGATCTCCAGGTAGCCGGCCTCCTTCGTCACGTCCTCGTCGGTGTTGCACAGCATCACCGAGTAGTTGTGTCGGCGGGCCACGTCCTCCACCCCACGGCAAACCGAGGTGAAGAACGGGTTCTCGATGTCTGCGATCACCAGGGCGATCACCTTCGTCGCCTGGGTGCGCAGCCCGCGAGCCACCAGGTTCGGGGTGTAGCCGAGGTCGTCGATCACCTTCTGCACCCGGTTGGCCAGCTGGGGCTCGACGCCCACGCCACCGTTGATCACTCGCGACACGGTTGCTGTGGACACACCGGCGGCTGCGGCGATCTCGCGGATCGTTGGCACGTTGGCTTCCTCGTTTCTCGGTGACGGGGGCTGCGCAGCCCGCTAGGCGCGGGCGTACCTGCGGGTGATCGTTGAAAGGGCCACCGCGAGTACGAGGATGCCGCCCTTGAAGATGTACTGCCAGAACGTGGGCGTGCCCATCAGGCTCAGGCCGTTGAAGCCGATGTTCACCACCAGCACGCCGACCAGCGTGCCGACGATGTGGAACTCGCCGTTGCGCAGGGTGGCCGAGCCGAGGAACACCGCTGCGAACGAGTCCATCAGGTAGCCGTCGGCGGCGCTGATCGTGCCCGACCCCAGCAGCGAGGCCAGCAGGATGCCGGTCAGCGCGGCGCACAGCCCGGCGATCACGAAGGCTGCGATCTTGGTGCGGTCGACCCGCACCCCGGCCAGCCGGGCAGCTTCGCGATTGGCTCCCACTGCCTGGATTCGCTGGCCGAGCGGGGTGCGGTTGAGCACAACCCACAGCACCGCCAGCACCAGCGCCATGATCCAGATCGGGTTCTGGATGCCGAGCGTGCGACCCAGCGTGATCTCTGCGAACTCCTTGGGCACCAGCACGATCGGGGAGCCGGCGCTGTAGCCGAAGCTCAGCCCCACCACGATCGTGCCGATGCCCAGCGTCGCGACCACGGCGTTGACGCGCGCCTTGGTCACCACCAGGCCGTTGGCTGCGCCGATGCCGGCGCCCACGGCCAGGGTCAGGAGCAGGGCCAGCGGCAGCGGCAGGTGCTGGTTGGCCATCAGCCCGGTGACCAGCACCCCGGCGAGGCTGGCGGCGTAGCCGACGGAGAGGTCGAACTCGCCGACCACGAGCACCATGGTGAGCCCGCAAGCGATGATCGCGGTGAGGGCCGACTGGTTGACGATGTTGAGCAGGTTGCTCGGCGCGATGAAGGCCCCCCGGGGCACCGCCACGCCGAAGATCGCGATCAGCAGCGCCATCGCGATCAGCGTGCCGTACTTGGAGACGGCGGTGAGCACCAGGCCGCGCAGGTCGCGGCCGCCCCGAACCTGCTCGGGTGCGGGGGCTCCGGTCGTGGTGGGGTTCATGCTGCGGATCCCTTTCGGTGGCCGTGGTGGAAGCTGAGCGACAGGATGGCGTCGAGGGTGATCTCCGGCCCGGCGAGCTCTCCGGTGACCCGGCCCTCAGCCATCACCACCACCCGGTCGCACAGTGCGACCAGTTCCTCGTTGTCGGAGGAGATCACCAGCACTGCTGCACCGTCCCGGGCCAGGTCGCGGATCAGCCCGTGCACCTCGGCCCGCGCCCCGACGTCGACGCCGCGGGAGGGCTCGTCCAGGATCAGCAGCTTGCGGTCGCCGATCAGCCAGCGCGCGATCGCCACCTTCTGCTGGTTGCCCCCGGACAGCGAGCCGACGCTCTGGCCCGCGTCGCGCGCCTTGACGGTGACCTTGCGGGCGACCTCACCGGCGCGACGGCGGGCCTCCCGCAGCCGCAGCAGCGGCAGCGCCGGCGACAGCCGCAGTGACTCCAGCGACGCGAGGTTGATGTTGAAGTCGATGGAGCGGTCGAGGAACACGCTCTGCGAGCGGCGCTCCTCCGGCACCATCCCCATGCCGTCAGCCACGGCGTCCGCCGGCTCACGGTAGCTCACCGGCCGGCCCTCCAGCAGCACCTGGCCGCCGGTCGGCCGCGAGGCGCCGAACACCACCCGGGCCAGCTCGGTGCGGCCGGCACCCACCAGCCCGCCGAGCCCCACCACCTCGCCGGCGCGGACGGTCAGGTCCACGCCGCGCACCAGCTTGCCGTCGTGCACGTCGCGCACCTCCAGCACCACCGGCCCGGGGGCAGGCGGCTGCTCGGGCCGGGCCGCCACGTCGACGTCGCGGCCGACGATGGCCCGCACCAGGTCGGCCCGGCTCGGCTTGGCCGCGACCGTGCTGCGCACGACGGCGCCATCCTTGAAGACCGTGACGTCGTCGCACAGCTCGGCCACCTCGTCCAGCCGGTGGGAGACGAAGACCACCGCAGCACCGGCGGCAACCAGGTCACGGACGATCGTGTGCAGGCGTTCAGCCTCCTGCACCGACAGCGAGGCCGTGGGCTCGTCCATGGCGATCAGCCGGGCGTCGTGCATCAGCGCGCGGCCGATCATCACCAGCCACTTGTCAGCGGTGCTCAGGTCGTCGACCTGGGTCGTGAGGGGGAAGCGCATCCCCACCCGCTCCGCCACCTGCCGGGCCCTGGCCCGGACCGGGCGCCAGTCGATCAGCCCGAGCCGGGTGTGGTGCGGCACGCCGAGGGCCATGTTCCGCAGCACGTCCCAGCCCGGCACCAGGCTCATCTCCTGGTGGATGAACGCCATGCCCAGCCGGGTGGCGTCCTGGGCGGTCGGGATCGTGACTGGCTGGCCGTCGATCTCGATCACGCCCTCGTCCGGCTGGTGCAGCCCGGCCAGGCAGCGGATCAGGGTGGACTTGCCGGCGCCGTTGGCCCCCACGAGGCCGTGCACCACCCCGTAGCGCACCTGCAGGGACACTCCCCGCAGGGCGTGGACGCCCCCGAAGGACTTGCTCAGCCCCTCGACACCGACCATCACCTCGCCCCGGGGGGCCGACGACTCCGACATCAGTTCACCTGTCCGTCCGCGTTCCAGCTGGTTACTGCAGGGCCTCGGGGTGGTCGGCGAGGAACTGCTCAACGTTGTCCGCGGTCACCAGGATGCCGGGGACGTCGACCGTCTGGGGCTCGAAGCCCGCCACGCCGGCCTCGATCGCCTGCAGGGTCACCTCGAACATCTTCGCGCCCTCGGCCTTGCCGTCCTCGTAGACGGTGGCGGTCAGGGTGCCGTCCTGGACGGCCTTGATCGCGGTGCTCGAGCCGTTGATGCCGTAGGTGAACACGTCGGTGCGGCCCTGCTGCTGCAGCGCGGAGATGGCGCCCAGCGTCGGATCCTCCCAGCAGCCCCAGATGGCGAGGTTGCCCGAACCCTCGGGATGGGCGGCGAGCCAGGCGGTGGCGTACTTCGCGCCGTCCTGCAGGAAGCCGGGAATGTTCACCTCGTTCTTGGTCACCTTGATGCCGGGCTTGTCCTTGAGGATCTGGTCGAACAGGTCCTCCCGGTCGCGGCAGACCTGGCCGGTGCGGTAGGTGAGGGCGAGCACGTCGCCGGAGTCGCCGAGCTTCTCCAGCATCGCGTCCGTGGCCGGCTTGGCGAACGGCGCACCAGCCCCGGTGGTCATCACCACGCCGGTGCCAAGCCCGCCGCCCCAGGTGGCCACCGGGATGCCGGCGTCCTTGGCCGCGTTCAGCCCGGCTCCCAGCGAGGTGGTCGGGAAGACCAGGTCGAAGATCGCGCCCGCGCCCTTGCTGACGAAGTTGCGGATCGCGGCGTTGGCCTGGTCTGCGTTGCCCTGGGCGTCGACGACCTCGACCGTCCAGCCGGCGGCCTTCGCGGCCTCGGTGGCACCGGCGATCACGCGGGCGTTGTTGGCGTCGGTGGCTGTGATCGACACGATGCCGAGCAGCTTGCCCTCGGCCGGAGCCGAACCGCTGCCACCCGGGGCGGGGGCTGCGGGCTGGGTGCAGGCGGACAGGGACAGGCCCGTGGCCACGGCCAGGGCTGCGGCCACCAGGGCGGTGCGCCGCTTCGGGAACCTCTTGGTCATTCCGGACTCCTCAGTGAGTTGGTGGTCTTGCGCTGCTTGGACGGGGTGGCTCGGTTGGCGGACGGTTGCCGGCCCGCGGCGGCCCGGCGGCTAGAGCCGGCTGTCGACGCCGGCGGCGAGCACGAGCTCTGCCACCGCCAGGCCGTCGTCGTAGGTGCGGGAGGGGTGGCGGGTGAAGGTTGCGCCCTCGTGGGCGATCACCAGCCGGTCGGCGCTGCCGGCGAGCTGGTGCATCTCGTCGATCGTGGACAGGTTGTTCCAGCAGCTGCCCCCGCCGAAGCCGATGCTCACCGGCACGCCGTCGGAGTGGAGGCCTTCAGCGTTCTCGTAGCTGTACATGTTGTCCCCGGTGACCACCCACTTGCCCTGCGGAGTGTCCACCACGACGAACTGTGAGCCGGGGGTGTGGGTGTCGCGGGCGGCACGGATCTGCAGGCCATCGAACAGGTCGAGGTCGCCGTCCAGCAGCTCCAGCCGGCCGGCGTCGGCGAGTTCGGCCAGCATGTCCACGTCGGCGGGATCGATGGCGCCGATGATCGAGGCGAAGATGCGCTTGTTCGCCAGGGCCCAGCGCGAGCCCTCCAGCTCGTTGCGCTGCAGGTAGAACTTCGCGTTGGGGAACCGCCGGGCGGCCCCGGCGTGGTCGTAGTGCAGGTGGGACAGGATGACGGTGTCGATCTCCTCGGGGGTGACCCCGAGCTTGGCCAGCACGCGGTGCGGCGGCTGCCAGTCGGTCACGTCGTAGCGTTCGGACAGCTCCCGGTTGGTGGTCTCGTCGTCGTGGCCGACGTCGACCAGGATCTTGTGCCCCGCGCCCTCGACGTAGACGTAGCTGTAGGGGAACGGCCTGGTGCCGGCGTTCCACTGCCCGTAGAAGATGCAGCCCATCGGTTGCGTGAGGCAGTGCGAGTACTCGAGCATCCAGATGGAGTAGTCAGCCATTGACCCGTCACCTTCTTCGTGTGCACAGAGCGCTTCGGCACGCTCTGTAAACGATTACGTAATCGTGTACAACGACAGTAGGACGGGTCCCGCGGGGGTGTCAAGGGTGCGGTTTCGATCTGCCCGGAAGACCCGTCGCTCCGATCAGCGGGCTGCTGCGACCGCCTCGCGCGCGGCAGCGGACACCGGGCTCGGCCGGGTGAGCAGCCATGCTCCGTAGGCGGTGAAGCCAACGGTCACCACCACCGCAGTGGTGATCTCCACCACCGGCGGCACTTGGATGGTGGCGTCCTGCAGGAACGCGACGAAGTCGATCAGGGCGTGCACGACGATCAACGGCCAGATGGTGCCGGCACGCAGGGCGTAGGCGGTGAAGGCGAAGCCGATGGCTGCGGTGTAGGCCAGCTGCAGGACGGCCTGGAAGGTGCTCTCCCCCGCCATCACGTTCATCAGGTGGGTGACGCTGAACAGCACGGTCGTGATCGCCACCGCGCGGCCGACCCCGAGCCGCTCCAGCGTGCGCAGCATCAGCCCGCGGAACACGGCCTCCTCCACGAACCCGACCAGCAGGGCGAGCCCGAGGAAGCCGGCGACGGCCACCGGGCCCCCCGGGTCGAGCCCCGGGTAGGCGTTGAGCAGCACCGGCACCGCCATGGGCAGCACCCAGAGCAACTGCCTGCGGCCCGCCGGACGGAAACCGACCCGGCCCCACCAGCGGAGCCGGGTGATCACCAGCGCCACCAGGCCGGTGAGGATCGCGTTGGCCAGGGCGTACATCCGAAGCCCACCACCGAGCTGCAGGACGTGGTCGAGGGTTCCGGCGAGCAGGAAGACCGCGACCACCAGAAGCTCCAGCAGCAGAACGAAGAGGTAGGGGCGGCGCTCGGGGAAGGTACCCCTGGGATGGTTCACGGAGATCCTCTGTGCTCGGGCTGCGGATCTCGCAAGCTAGCGCAAGCCGGCACCGTCCGCTGGCAGTTCGGAGATCGGGGGCCGATGCCCACTCGCGGCGCCCGCCCGCACCCCGCGAGCGGTGGGTCAGCCCCTCAGGGAGGCCCTCTGCTCGCGGCGACGCTGCCAGCCCGCGTCGGTGAGTGGGTAGGAACCCACATCGGTGGTGGTGCGCCAGGTCGGCGGACCGGCCGATCCGGCCGGGTACTCCTCGATCGGCACCCGGCCCTCGCGCCAGGCCGACAGCACCGGCTCGAGGATGCGCCAGCACTGCTCGGCGTTGTCGCCGCGGATGGACAGCGCGGGGTCGCCGTCCAGGATGCCCCGCAGCACCTCCCCGTAGGCGTCGAGGCGGCCGGGGTCGAAGTCGGCCTCCATCACCTCGCGGTTGAGGATGTCCGGGTCGCCGGGCCCGTTCATGTTGAGCTCGAGCGAGACCACCTCCGGCGCCAGCGCCAGGTGGAGGATGTCGGGCTGGGCGTCGCCCTCGAGCCCGTCCGGCAAGCGTTCGGCCGGCTTGAAGGTCACCATCACCTCCCTGCGGCGGTGGCCGTGGGCCTTGCCGGAGCGCAGGGTGAAGGGCACGCCTGCCCACCGCCAGGTGGCGACCTCGAGCGTGACCTCCGCGAGCGTCTCGGTGTTGTTGGCCGGGTCGACGCCGTCCTCGTCGACATACGCCGGCAGGTCACGTTCGCCGATCCTGCCGGCGGTGTAGCGGGCCCGCCGTGAGGCTGTCACCGGGTCGTCCCCCCACAGCCGGACGGCCCGCAGCACGATGCCCTTGGCGTCGCGCAGGTCGGCCTCGCCGACCGAGGCCGGCGGCTCCATCGCGAAGAACGCGAGCACCTGCAGCAGGTGGCTCTGGATCATGTCGACCAGAGCGCCGGCGTGGTCGTAGTAGCGGGCGCGGTTCTCGAGGGCGAGTTGCTCGTCGTAGACGATGTCGACCCGCTCGATGTGCTCCGAGTTCCACACCGGCTCCAGCACCCGGTTGGCGAACCGGACGCCGAGCAGGTTCAGCACGGTGCTGCGGCCCAGGAAATGGTCCACCCGGTGGATGTGCGACTCCGGTACTAGCCGCACCAGCAGTTCGTTCAGCTGGCGCGCCGAAGCCACGTCGTGGCCGAAGGGCTTCTCCAGCGCCACCACCGTGCCCTCCGGCACCCCGCTGCGCTCCAGTGCCTGGCAGGCCTTGATCGTGACCGCCGGCGGCAGCGCGAAGTAGATCGCGGCTGGGCCGTCGCACGCGGCGAGGACGTCGCGCAGGCCGGCTTCGGACGTGACGTCCGCGCTCACGTAGGCGGTGTCCGCCAGCAACGCCTCCAGCGCCGGGCCGGTTCCTGGGCCCGCACCGAGGGCTTTGCCCAGGACGGAGTGCCAGGCCTCGGCATCCAGTTGCTCTGTGCCCGCGCCGACCAGCCGGACGCGCCGTCCGCCCTCAACGGCGAGCAGCTGGCCCAGCGCCGGCAGCAGCAGCCTTGCAGCGAGGTCGCCGCTGGCGCCGAGCACCAGCAGGGTGCGGATCCCGCTCATCGCACCCACCCGCTCCGGACGCTCGGGCCGGAAGTGGCCAACGCTTTCGTGGGCATCTCGACTCCTCCTCGGCCGGGCCGGAGGTTCCGGCGGTGGCACGGGCGGGTCGCGTGCTGAACCCGGGCCGCGCTGGGCCAGTACCCAGGCGGTCCCGCTCCGTCGCGGGGTTTCGGGCCCGGACCCGGCTCAGGGCAGGGAGACCGCTGCTGTGCGCTGGGACAGGCGGGCCACCGATCGCACCCCGGGCAGCTTTCCGGTCACCTGTACGCGGATCCGCTTGCCCTTGTCCGCGGCGGTCAGCACGTAGGTCTCGCCGGTGGCGTGCTTGATCCGGTGTCCGTTGCGGTACCAGCGGTAGCTCAGCTGCACCTGGCTCGGCCCCCAGGTGCCGGGCGTGGCGGTCAGCGTCCCGCCGACAACCGCGTCGCCGGAGATGACCGGCTTGGCCGCCTTGACCGGAACGATCCGCTGCAGCGGGATCACCACGCCGGTGCTGTCCGAGGTGGAGACCGAACCGGCGTAGTGGCCGCGAGCCCTGGCCGACAGCTCGAGCGAGCCCCGCAACGGCACCTCAGCCTTCAGGACGAACCCGCCGTCGCGCGCAGCCCTGGTGCAGGTGGACGCCCCGGCCACGCACACTTTGGCCCCGGCCACCGGCGCGCCCATGTCGTTCACCACGTGCCCGGTGACGGTTGGCTGGGTCGCCAGGGCGAAGTCCCACGGCCGGGCAGCGGATTCGGCGTCGATGGACTCCACCGGTGAGATCACCGACTGGCCGTCGGTG
The DNA here is from genome assembly GCA_023460935.1 of Actinomycetes bacterium. Lineage (GTDB taxonomy): Bacteria > Actinomycetota > Actinomycetes > Propionibacteriales > Propionibacteriaceae > Propionicimonas. The sequence continues at coordinate 25,049 of JAEWOI010000026.1, read as the reverse complement.
TACTCGGGGTACCAGGTGCGGACGTAGGGCTTGCCGTGCCGGGTGGGCTCGGCCGTGAGGCGGTAGTAGTCGGGAGCGATGCCCCGCACGGTGTAGCGCCCGTCCGGGCCGCTCAGCGCGCAGGGGATGTCCGGGGCGAGGACGCAGACCTTCACCCGCGACTGGGGCACCCCCTGGTAGCGGGTGGTACCGGAGATGGCGAGCCCGGGAATCAGCTGCAGGTCGACCACGACCCCCGACCCGGCGACCGAGAGGGTGCCGGCAGCGAAGGAGTTGCTGGCCTCCGGCCACCAGGTGGCCGCACTGGCCAGACTGGGGTCGGTCGCGCGGAGCAGGTAGGTACCGCTCGGCACCGGCGGCAGCCGGTAGCTGCCGTCAGCCCCGGCCCTGGCGGTGGCGGCGGCCTTCGTCGGTCGGTCCGCGACGAACAGGGTGACCCTGGCCCGCGGAACTCCAACCCCGTGGGCGTCGCTGATCGTGCCCGACACGACCGTGCGCGTGGCGGCCTGTGCCGGCGGCTGGACGGCGACGACCATCGTGGTCATCAGCAGTGCGGCCAGCAGAGTTCGTACGACAGATTTCACCGTCTGTGTCATCAAGGATCCCCCGATCCGTGGCCCAAGCCACGAGCCGCCTCCCCCGAAGCGACGTTGGATCCTAGCTTCTCGCACCGGTACCGGTCACTGGCAACGCCACTCGGCACAATTCACACGAAATTCAGCCCCCGGTCTTCCCCGCAGCCGCCGACGGAAGTGGCAGAAGCCGACGGAAGTTCGTCGGCTTCCGGCACTTTCGTCGGCGTTTACTGGGGGCGGCGGGAGGTTCCGGCCGTCACCGCGGGGGGTATCCGGAACCCGTGATCGGCTCCCCGCGCCTACGCAGTACCCGGCGGCGGCGATCATGAGCCTGCCGATCGAGCAGTACGCGCTGATCAGCGACTGCCGCACCGGGGCGCTGGTGGGCTCTGACGGCAGCATCGACTGGCTGTGCCTGCCGCGCTACGACTCCCCGTCCACTCTCGGGGCACTGCTGGGTGAGGAGTCGCACGGGCGCTGGCTCGTCGCGCCCACCGCACCCGAAGCCGAGTCGACGCGTGCCTACCTGCACGGAACGTTCGTGCTCTCCACCCGCTGGACGACGGGCACGGGCGAACTCGAGGTGCTCGACTTCATGCCGAAGGGCGACGAACGCGCTGACGTGGTGCGCAGCGTTCGCTGTACCCGCGGCTCGGTCGAGGTGGGGGAGGAACTGCGGGTGCGGTTCGGCTACGCGGCGTCCGTGCCGTGGGTGCGCCAGTGGGGTGCCGCAGGCGGCCGCACCGAACTGGTGGCGATCGCCGGGCCCGATGCCGTGGTTCGCCGCGGCCCGCGCCTCACCCCGCGTGGCCAGGCGCACGAGGGCCGCTACACGCTGCGCGCCGGGGAGGCCGTCGACCTGGTCCTCACCTGGTTCCCGTCCCACCTGGCCCCACCCGCACCCATCGATGCCGCCGGCGCGCTCGCGACCACGGCCTCGTGGTGGCGGGAGTGGTCGGCCACCTGCAGCCACGAGGGGCCGTACCACGACGAGGTGATGCGCTCGCTGCTGGTGCTCAGGGCGCTCACCCACGACGCGACCGGCGGGATCGTCGCGGCTGCAACCACCAGCCTCCCCGAGCAGTTCGGCGGGCCAAGGAACTGGGACTACCGCTACGTGTGGCTGCGCGATGCATCGCTGTGCCTGAGCGCGTTCCTCGCGCACTCCTTCGTCAGCGAGGCGCACCGCTGGCGGAACTGGCTGCTGCGCGCGATCGCCGGGGATCCTGCCGACGTCCAGATCATGTACGGCGTGGCGGGCGAGCGGTTCCTGCCCGAACGTGAACTGGCCTCGTTGCCCGGCTACCGGGGCGCGGCCCCGGTACGGGTGGGGAACGCCGCCGTGGCGCAGTTCCAGGGCGACGTGATCGGGGAGGTGATGGTTGCCCTCGCGGAGGCCCGGGCGGCAGGCGTTTCCGAGGACGCCTTCTCTTGGCCGCTGCAGCGGGCCCTGATGACGTTCGTCGAGGAGCACTGGGACCGCGAGGACCAGGGCATCTGGGAGGTGCGGGGACCGCGCCGGGCATTCACCCACTCCAGGGTGATGACGTGGGCCGCGCTGGATCGGGCGGTCACCGCAGTCCGGCTCCACGGGCTGGACGGGCCGGTCGAGCGGTGGGAGGCGCTGCGCGACCGGCTGCGAGCCGAGATCGAGGAGCGGGGCTTCGACGCCCGCCGGAACAGCTATGTGCAGGCGTACGGTTCCACAGCCTTGGACGCCTCACTGCTGCGGTTGCCGCAGGTCGGGTTCTGTGCTGCGGACGACCCGCGGATGCTGGGCACGGTGGCGGCCATCGAGCAGGACCTGCTGCACGACGGCCTGGTCATGCGTTACCGGTTCGACGACGCCCACGTCGACGACTTCCCGCCCGGGGAACACCCGTTCCTGGCCTGTTCGTTCTGGCTGGCGGAGCAGTACGCCCGCTCCGGGCGGCTGGCCGAAGCCCGCGCGCTGATGGACCGCCTGGTCGGGCTGGCCAACGACGTCGGCCTGCTCGCCGAGGAGTACGACGTGGCGCACCACCGGCACGCCGGCAACACCCCGCAGGCGCTGTCGCACCTCGCCCTGGTGCAGGCAGCGGACGCGATCACCCGGGCCGCTGGGGGAAGCACCCCCTCCTGAGGGCGATTCCCGGCGGCGGTCGGCCGGCGGCCCGGTCAGCCGGCGGCTCGGTCACCGGCCGAGGCCGCTGCCGTCTGCGACCTCGGCTGCCCGGGGTCGGGTCGGGTGCCGACCAGGCCGGCCACCACCCCACCGGCGTCCCGCCCGACGCCTCCGATCAGCCCGGACGCCAGGGAGTACTGGAACGGGAAACCGACGAACCCCAGTCCGGGGACGCCGTCGGCGAGGCCACGCCGGGTGACCGGCTGGCCGTGCCGATCGAGCCGGGCCTGAGGCAGCCAGTCGAGGTCCGGCACGAACCCCGTGGCCCACACCACCGCCGCCGGCTTGCCGACGGTCACCTCGCCGAACACCGGCACACCGTCCACCACGCCGCTGAGCCGCGGCAGCAGCCGGACGCCGGCCGCGGTCACGTCGTCGATGGAGATCCGGATCAGCGGTGCCCCACGCTCGTGGAACTTCCGGGCGACCTTCCTCCCCATCGGGGTGTCCAGGGTGAGCACGCGGTTGATGAACGCCCAGTACGCCGGCCCGGCGAACCTGAACACCGCGTCCGGGATGTGCGGCGTGGGCCTGCCGGAGAGGTGGACCGGCCTGCCCGAAGCAGCGAGTTCCAGCGCGATCTCCGCGCCCGACGTGCCGGCCCCCACCACCACGACGGGTCCCTCCGGCAGCTGTTCGGGGCTGTGGTAGCCCGAGGTGTGCAGCTGGACGACGGTCGGGTCAAGGGCGCTCGCCTGCACGGGGACCCTGGGCCGGGCGTTGGGGCCCGTTGCGACGATCACGGTGCGGGCCCGCCGCTCGCCGTCAGCCGTCCGCAACGTGAACCCACCGCTGGTCGGTGCCAGTCGCTCAACGCGCACCCCCGTCCGCACCGGCAGCTGGAAGTGCCGGGCATAGCGCTCGAGGTAGGCGGCGAACTCGTCCTTGGCCGGGTAGGCGTCGTCGGGCAACGGCAACGCGAGACCCGGCAGGTGCGAGTAGCGCGCCGGAGTGAAGAGCCGCAGCGAGTCCCAGCGCTCGCGCCACTGGTCGCCGAGCCGGTCACGGGCCTCGAGCACCTCGAACCTGCGGCCGAGCCGCTTCAGGTGGAACGCGGCCGCCAGGCCCGCCTGACCCCCACCGACGACCAGTGCATCCAGTTCCGACACCCGTCCGCTCATCACGGCCTCCTCGACCAAAGCGATGTTAGAATGCTATTCCAGTTACTGGATGAACGGTCTAGGGATAAGTGAGTACCTCCGAGGCACAGGAACCGACGAACCTGCGGGACGCGCAGGCAGCCCTGACTCGCGCGCACATCGCCGAGGCGGCCCGGCAGTTGTTCCTCGCCCGCGGGTATGTCGGCACCCCGATGACCGCGATCGCACGCCGGGCCGGCGTGGCCGTGCAGACCATCTACAACGTGGTGGGGAACAAGTCGGCTGTGCTCTCAGCGGTGCTGGACCTGGTGGCAGCCGGCCCGAACGCCCCGGTGCCGGTGCCACGCTTCATGGAGCAGCGGGCGGCGGCCACCGCGGACTTCGACGGTATCATCGCCGTGCTGGCCGACTGGTTCGTCGAGGTCCACCCGCGCACGACCGAACTGTTCGGGTTGATCCGGCAGGCCGCCGCTGTGGACGCGGAGGTGGCAGCGCTGGAGAACGAGCGTGGCGCCCAGCGGCTGCGGAATTACCTCCTCGCCGCAGCGCAGCTGCGCGAGCGCGGTGGGCTCACCCGCGGGCAGTCCGACGAGGACGCCGCAGCCGCGATCTGGGCTCTCGCCCACCCCGACACCTACCGGGAGCTGGTGACCGCGCGGGGCTGGTCGGCGGAGCGCTACCGGCACTGGCTGGCCCAGAGCCTCAGCGCCGCGCTGCGCTAGCCCGTCCTCGGGATCCGTGCGGCATCAGGAATTCCCCGGCCCACCCACCCCTCCCCCAGCCGCCGGGGGCGGCGGGGAACCGAGCTCCCGGGCGGGAAGGAAGCTCGGCGGGAGGGAACCCCGGGACCCGGTCGGAGTGGCCGGCGCTGTCGACCGCGGCGCTACCCGGCGCGCATCAACTCGCCGAGCGGCTCGCGGCGCCGGGCTGCCCCGGCCACAGCCACCGCCGCACCGGCAACCGCGGCCAGCGCGGGCGGGATCCCGAAACCCCACCACGCGACCACGAGCCGGGGCGCCTGCCTGCCGCCGGTGATCGAGCTGAGGTCGAGCGCTCCGACCAACGGCCCGGCCAACAGGATGCCCACGGCCACGCCGACGACGCTCGCCACCAGCGCCGGTACGGTCGCCTCCAGCCAGGCCACCCGCCCGGCGCTCGCCCGTGGCGTCCCCACCACCCGCAGCAAGCCGGCGGCGCGAGTCCGTTCCGCTGCCCCGGAGGCCGCCATCAGCACCACGGCAAGCGCAGCCAGGGCCACCGCGCCCACCAGCGCACCGGTCAGCAGCCGGTCGAGTGCCAACGGCAGGGGGGCAGAACTCTGCTGCTGCAGCCACCCCTCCCTCGTGGTGACCCTGGCTGAGGCCCCGGCAAGGGCCGCCGTCAGGGCTTTCGGCGCACCCGGGCCGTTCACCCACGCCAGGCTCGCCGGAACCTCGTGCCCGAGCGCTTCGGCCAGGGCGAACCGGTCCACCACGATCGTGGTGTCCTCCTCGACCCCGAGCTGAACCGGCAGGCGGGGGGCCACCCCCACCGGACGGACGCGGACCGACTCCTCACCCCAGCGCAGGCCCGCCGTGTCCCAGGCCGGCAGGCCGGAAGCCAGCACCGGCACCGCGGCGCTCCCCCGGGCCCCGAGTTCACCGAGCACGGGCGCATCAGCCGCCGGCGTCACGGCCAGCAGACGGGCCAGCGCCTCGGCGTCGACGGCGACGATCCGGACGGGGCGGTCGAGGCCCGAGCCCAGCAGCTGGGCCCGCGGGATGACTGCGGCCGTGGTCGCGGTGAGGCCCTCCGTCCCGTCCAGCCCGGCCACCTCCGCGGGCAGCCCGGCCGGGTCGCTGGTCGTGACCGCGGCGTCTGCTCCCACCGCGTCCCAGGCCGCGTCGGTGCGTCCCTGCGCGACGGTGGCGCCCGCCGACGCCGCGATGGCCGCCACCGCGCTCGCCACCACCAGCGCCGCCGCCGCCGGAGCGTTGGCCCGGGCGCGCGCTGCGGCCAGCAGGGCCACCACCCCCGGCCGCCGTGCTGCGGTCGCTCGGGCCACAACCGTGAGCCGAGGCTGCAAGCGGACGAGGCCGAGCGCGGCCACGAGCGCCACGAGCACCGGAGCGGCAAGCACCACGCCGTCGGTCCACACCGTCCCGGCCGATGCAGTGGCGCCGCGGACCACCAGGGTTCCGAGCGCAGCCAACGCGAGCAGCACCAGCGTGCCCTCCGCAGCGGTCCTCCGCAGCCGCGCGGCCGGCAGCCCGCCCCGGGGGTCGGGCGGGGCGGAAGCACGCGCGGCCACGAGCGTGGCCAGCAGCGGCTGCGGCACCACGGCGGCGACCAACGGCGGCAGGATCCATCCCGGCGGCGGCACCCCGCCGACCACTGCCGCTGCAGCGCCAACGCCGATGGCCCCGGCCACCGCGGTGAGCGCTCCAGCCTCGGCGGCGTTCGCCAACGCGATCGCCGGCAGCGTGGCTCCACGGGCCCGCCACTGCGCGATCACCCGCCCCCTGCGCTCGGTCACCAGCCCCGCGGCGAGGAACTCCACCAGCAGGGCTGCCGCCAACAGGCCAAGCAACAGCACCGACGCCTGCGCGGTGGCGGCCGCCACCCGGGCGAGGGCTGCGTCGATCAGCCGGTCGAGGCGCGTGGTCACGATCGGCTGCATCCCGGTGACCTCGAAGGTCCTGCGTCCCGAGGCGAGGGCACGCGCCTGCGTGGCCACCACGGCAGCGCGCTCAGCGTCCAGCCGTTCGGCGGCGACCGGGTAGGTGAAGGTCCTGGTCATGCTCGTGGGCACCACGTCCAGCTCGGCGGCGGGCAGCGATTCGGCCGAGACCAGGAGGCTGAGCGAGGCCAGCGCGGCTGAGCCGTCGACGAGCTGGGGCTTCAGCAGGGTCGGGGCCACCTGCCACGCCGCGTCGGCGGGGTCTTCGGCACGGTAGACACCGCTGAGCCGGACGTCCAGCGGCACCCCGGTCGGGCTGTCCACGGTCAGCCGCGCGCCGGCCCGCACTCCCAGCACGGCCGCTCCGGCCTCCGAGACGGCCACCTCCACCGGTGGCTTCCGTTCCTCGTCCAGCCAGTCCTGGCCGGCTCCGGTGATAGCTGCCGGCGCGCGGCCCTCAACCCAGGTGGTGCCCGGGCCGCCGCGGCTGGCGAGGTAGACGAAGCGGACCCGTCCGGGACGCTCGGCGATCACCCCCGCCTTCAGTTCGGGCCCGACCAGCGCGGTCACCGGTTCGGCGAGGACGTGGCGCAGTTCCGCGGGCAGGCCGGCGTCCAGCAACTCCCTGACCGCCGCTGCCGCACCGGCAGGGTCGGTGCCCTGGTAGCCGGAGCCGGACGGCACGCTGATCACCACCTCCGCCGGCTGGACCGCCTCGGCCACCTCGGCCCGCACGGTGGAACCGGCGACCGAGGCCAGGACGAGCGGTGCGGCAGCAGACCCGAACGCCGCGGCCGCGACCACCAGCCCGCCCACGGCCAGCGGCACGGCGTCGCGCCGGGACTGGCGCCACACCGCCCCCCAGGGCACGGTGCCCGCCCGGGGACGCCCGCGGCGATGCTCAGGGTCCGCAGGTTGAGCTTGCCGACGGGTCGCAGGTTGAGCCTGTCGAGGGTCCGCAGGTTGAGCTTGTCGAGGCGTCGCAGGTTGAGCCTGTCGAAACCCGCCGCGACCTTGCTCGGAGCTCGCAGGTTGAGCTTGTCGAAACCTGCTGCGTCCTTCCTCAGGGCCCGCAGGTTGAGCTTGTCGAAACCTGCTGTGGTGAGGCCCGCCGGTCATGGCGCCTCCCCAGCGCGCAGGGCTGCCGCGGTGGAGCGGCGCACCACCGACAGAGCAGCCGGGACGCCGGCCAGCAGCGCGGCCAGGGGGATGCCGCCGACCACGGCCAGCGTGGGTGTGCCGGCCCACTCGAGGTGGGGCGTCGGCACCGCCCGCTCCCCACCCGGTGCCACCACCAGCAGGGGCGCGAGGAGGACGGCGAGCAGGGCTCCGCACAACGCGCCGATGAGCACCGCAGCCACGGTGACGGCAGCATGCTGGGCGAGGTGGCTGGCGAGCGCCTCCCGCCTGGACACACCCAGCGCCCGCACCCGGGCCAGCGTGGTGGCCCTGCGCTGGGCCTCCGCAGCGGCGTTGGCCGCCGACCCGGCTACGGCGAGGCCCACGGCTGCAGCGATGGCGTACCACCAGGCCACCGGCAGCGGCGCACGCAGCGGTCCCTGCAGCAGCGCCGCAGCCGTCTCGGCGCGGTCCACCACCGGCCCGCTCCCCGCGGCACGCAGTGCCTCGGCCGCCCCCGGACGGGGGCCGGCAACCCACCACGCGTCGGTGACCGGCCCGAGCGCGCCGGCGCTCAACAGGGCCCGCTGCAGCGAGCCACGATCGGCCAGCAGGGCGGCCTCGCGGGCGTGCCCGGGCACGTAGGGCACCGTGCGGACGACCACCGCCTCAAGCGAGATGGTGTCCCAGGCGAGGCCGATCCGGTCCCCGGTGGCGAGCCCGAGTTCTGTGGCCAGGCCGTCGCTCAGCGCGACCGGCAGCTGCGGCGCAGCAGGGAAGCTGAGCAGCGTCAGGTGCGCGTCCTGCCACGAAAGGCCGAGGACCGAGTAGGAGAACGTGCCCGCGACGGTGCCGCCGTCGGCGCGGAACTCCTCCGGCCGCACCGCGCCCTCCCCCGGGTCGCCGGCCGCTCCCCAGGCGCCGCCCCCGGACGACGCCCCGCGTACGGAGACCTGCACCCGCATGCCGGCGGAGTTGTTGCCCCAGGCGAGCAGGTCGGCTGCGGTGTGGTCGGCCAGCAGCAGGTCGATGGCGACCACTCGCCAGTTCCCCTCCGGCAGCCCGGGTTCTCCCGGGGCCGGCAGCCGGACGGTGTGCGGGCGGCCGTCAAGGGCCACCTCGGTGCCGGCCTGGGTGGCGGTCGAGCCGGCTTCGTCTGCCAGGACCAGCGTCGGGGTGGCGGTGACCACCGGGGCGGGCAGCCCGGCAGTCCGCGCGGCGAGGCCGCCGGTGATGGTGAGCTCGGTGGGTCCGCGTCCGGTGTCCAGCGGAACGGCGCCGCCCTGTGGCGCAAGACCGGTGAGCACCTGGGGCCAGGTGGTGCCGTCCGGCGGCCGGGAGGTGAGCATGCTGCCGGCCAGGGCCGCGTCCAGCGCGAGCAGCTTGACCCCGTTGGGCCGGCTGCCGAGCACCACCGCCCGGTCGGAGACCGGCGTCACCTGCCCGCCGGTGGCCGCTCTCAGCTCCTGCGCCGTGGCCGGGGTTCCGGGCCGGGTGACCACCAGGTCGGCTCCGACCTGTGCCGCGGCCTGCTCACCCTGGGAGGCCGACCAGGTGCCGAGGACGGCGGTGCCGAGGGTCGCGACCGCGGTGGCGAGGACCAGTAGGAACCCGCCCCTGGCCGCACCGCCGCGCGCGACGTGCCACCCAGCGAGCGGCAGCACCAGGCTGCGGGCACGTCCGGCCGCGGCATCGGCCCAGCTCGCCAGCGCCAGCAGCGCTCGCATGGCCACCGCGGCCAGCGCCAGGACGCACACCGCCGGCCCGGCGACCAGCAGGGGGTCGATGGTGCCGGCCGGCGCGACGTGGGCGCGGAGCTGCAGGTAGGCCACTACCGCGACCGCGACGAGCAGGACGTCGATCCCCGACCGCGCCAGCCGTCCCGACACCAAATGGCGGCCCCGCCGCTGGCGCTCGGGCAGCATCGCGCCAACCATCACCAGCGCCGGCAGGACGGCACCGGCGAGCAGTGCGGCCGCGAGCACAGCGGCGGACGGCGCATCCTGGCCGGGGGCAGTCGCGATCGCGACCGGCGTGGTGGGCGCGGTGGCGCCGTAGGCCGCGAGCGCGACCGGCAGCGCGGCGACGGCCGCCACCAGGGCGATCGCGACCGCCTCAATCGACGCGGCGCGCACCAGTTGGCCTGCGGACGCGCCGCGGTCGCCGAGGAGCACCAGTTCCGTGCCGCGCCGCGCCAGCAGCACGCGGGCCACGAGGGCCGCCGCCACCGCGCCGAGGACGAGCACCGGAACGAAGACCGCGAGCACCAGCGCGTTCGTCACGGCGAGTTCGGCCTGCAGGCGGGCGAACTCCGCCCCCAGCCCCGACCAGACCACGACCGGGTTGATCGCGGGCCCGGCGGCGTCCTTCAGCCGCGTCCCGAGGCCGGCGAGCCGGTCGACGAACGCCGGCACCCCGGCGGCGTCGGCGGCCAGGTCTGGGTCCAGCACGGCGGTGACCCGTTCCACGGGTGCCGCGAACTCGGCCAGCGTCCCTGGAGCCACGACGAACGGCCCGGCGGTCGGCAGCCGCAGGTAGTCCGGGTGGTACCCCCGGCCCTGGAGGGTGTCGCGGTCCCAGGCCTGGGTCGCGTCGGCGGTGAACACACCGGTGACTTCGACCAGGTAGGAGGTGGCCGGTCCGGGTCCGCTGCGGGCCGCGGACAGCCGCATCCGGGTCCCGACGTCCAGGCCGAGCGCCCGGGCAGCGGGCGCGGGGACGGCGACGCCGATCACCTCCGTGGCCGTCGGGGCCGGCCACGTCCCGGAGAGCAGGGCTGCGTGCCGGGACACGGTGTCGGCGTCGAGCAGGTAGGCGCAGCGGACGTCCTCGCCGTCGAGGTAGAGCATCGGGGTGTTCGACCACACCGAAACCTCGGCGCGGTACGGCGCCGCGGTCTCTTCGAGGGTTCGGCGGATCAGCGGGGTGAGCGTGGCAGCGTTGGTCTGGAGCGGGCCGGTGACGGTGGAGCCGGTCACCACCACGCTGGTGACGTCCGCCCCGCCGCCGGCCGCGGTGCCGTCGGCCAGCGCGACGGCCGCGGAGAGGGCGCGCTCGCTACCTGCGGTGAGCAGCAGCGCACTGGTGCCGGCCGCGGCAGCGCACACCGTGAACACCGCGAGCAGGGCCGCGACCAGCCCGGCCTGGGCCAGCGCCCTGCGGGCGTGAACCGGAACCGGAACCGCCCCCTGGCTCCCCCGGGAACGGTTCCGATTCCCGTTCACCTTCCGGGGACGGTTCCTGTTTCCATTCACCTCGCGGGGACGGTTCCTGTTCCCGTCCACCTCCGGCCCACCCCGGACGGCCGGCAGGGCCGGGTCAGGCATCGACGAGCCTGCCGTCCTCGATCCGGATGACCCGGTCGGCCAGCGCCATCATTACGGGGTCGTGGGTGGAGACGATCGCGGTCATCCCCTCGGCCTCCACCACTCCGCGAATCAGGGCCATCACCGCCAGGCCGGTCTCGGTGTCGAGCTGCCCGGTCGGCTCGTCCGCGATCAGCAGGCGGGGCGAACCGGCCAGCGCCCGGGCGATCGCCACCCGCTGCATCTGCCCACCGGACAACTCGTCGGGCCGGTGCTCGCCGTGCTCCCCGAGACCGACCAGTTCGAGCAGCAGCGCCGCCCGCCGCTCGCGGTCGGCCGGCGGCGTTCGCCGCAGTCGCAGCGGCAGCCCCACGTTCTCCGCGGCGGTCAACTCGGGCACCAGGCCGAAGCCCTGGAAGATGAAGGCCACCTTGTCCCGCCGCACCTGCTCAAGGCCGCCTTCGTCGAGCCGGGCCAGGTCGGTGCCGTCGACGATCACCTCACCGGCGTCGGGCCGGTCGAGGCCGCCGATGATGTTGAGCAGGGTGGTCTTGCCCGAACCGGAGCGGCCGGCGAGCGCCACCAGCTCACCCTCGGCGACCGCGAGCGACACCTCGTGCAGCGCCGTCACGGCCGAGCGGCCCGAACCGTAGGTGCGCCCGACCGAGCGGACGTCCACCATCAGCCGGAAGCGGGAGCGGCTCATCGGCGTCCGTCCGGCCACAGCTGGAGGTGGTCGGCTTCGAGGGCGAGGCGGACGCGCCTGGTGAGGGCGAGCGCCTGCCGGAACTCCCGTGGCACCTGCACCCGGCCGGCCCGGTCCATCACGGCGAACTCCTGGGCGACGACGCGCGCCTCACCGTCTTCGGAGTGCTCCGTGTGCCGCAGCACCTCCGAGCTGGTGCGGCCGTCGCGGATGGCCACCGTCCGCCCTACCTGGCCGCTGACGGTGGGGTCGTGGGTGACCACGACGACGGTCACCCCGTCCTCGGCGCTCGCCGCGCGCAGGCTCTCGAAGATCTCGTGGGACGTGGCTGTGTCGAGTTCGCCGGTCGGCTCGTCCGCCAGCAGGACGGGCGGGTCGTTGGCCAGCGCGACCGCGATCGCCACCCGCTGCTGCTCACCGCCCGACAGCTGGCCGGGCAGCCGGTCGGCACAGCCCGCGACGCCGAACCGGTCCAGCAGCTCCGCCGCCCGCGCGGCCCGCCCCGCGCGCGGGTAGCCGGCCAGGCCCAGCGGCACGGCGATGTTCTCCGCTGCGGACAGGTACGGAATCAGGTTCCGCGAGGTCTGCTGCTGCACCAGGCCCACCACCGTGCGCCGGTACTCCACCCGCTCCCTGCCGGTCATGCGGGTGAGGTCGCGGCCGGCCACCCGCACCACCCCGGCGGACGGGGCGTCCGCGCCGGCCAGGATCGAGAGCAATGTGGACTTGCCCGCGCCCGATGGCCCCACCACGGCGATCATCTCGCCGCGGGCCACGTGCAGGTCGAGCCCCTGCAGCGCCTGCACCTCGATGGAGCCGTGCCGGTGGATCCGCACGACGCTCTCGCACAGGATCACCGGATCAGCGGAAGCTGCGCGTGGCTCCTGGCCCGGGGCCTGCTCCCGGCCCGACGCGGAAACGCTCATGCACCCTCCCGGCGCTGCATTCGACGAAGCCAGCCGAGTTCTCCATTGACGACGCCAAGGTTAAGCCAACCGGCGCAGCCTGCCGCGTTGCGCCGCCGTCCCCGCAGACGCGCTGTCCCGCGAAGGCCCCCGTCCTTCGGTCGCCTCGCTCCATGCCGGCTTGCCCGCCTCGCCCGCTCGCCCGACCTCACCTGGCTCTCCGCCGCGCGTCAAACGCCGACGAAAATGGCAGAAGCCGACGAAGGTTCGTCGGCTTCTGCACGTTCTGTCGGCGTCCGGGTGAGAGCACTACATCGGCGTCGCGACGGCCTTCATGGCGTCGAAGTTGGCCTGGAACTGGGCGAACACGCCGGAGTTGTTCAGCCGCAGCAGGCTCTCGTCGTTGTCGCGCAGCGAATCACGGTCGTAGTTGTGGCTTCCGGTGAAGATCCACTTGCCCGCGGTTCCCGAGAACGTGCCGTCGACGGTCATGTACTTGGAGTGCACGCTCGGCAGGGCGTCGCCCATGCGGTACCTCGTAATCCTGGAGCTCTGCTTGATGATGTCGCGGAAGTCGGTTCCCATCTCGGAGTAGACGATCTCCACTGTGGCTCCTGCCCGGGCGCAGTCGACCAACTCGGTGGCTATCCGCTGCCGGTCGTCGTCCAGGTTTCGCATGCCGATCCTGATCCTGGCGCCGCTGCACGCGACGTTGGCCAGGATGTCGCCGATGGTGTCGTTCCCGTTCTGATTCCCCGAGGCGGGGACGGCGCGCGGGAAGAACCACACCTTCGATGAGTTGGTGGTGCCGGTGCCGCCGAAGTCGTCGTAGACGTTGTCGTCGTTGTGCTCGTTGTGCGCCAGCCGGTTGAAGTAGGTGAAGAAGTGGCCGTACAGCTGGTCGTCACCCACGACGGTGACCGCGTTGTTCCACATGTTGGTGGTGGTGAGGTTCTGCGAAGCCTCAACCACAACCTTCTGCCCGGCCACGCTGCTCAACAGCAGGAACTTGTTGTGCTGGATCGGGTTCCGCTCGGTGGGGGCCCCGGCGAGGCAGGCACGTCCGCTCGAGCAGGTCTGCAGCCAGGAGCGAGTCAATCGTTGCGTGGAGGTGAGGGAGTCGAAATCGGCGAAGGCCGCCTTCAGGACGTCGTAGCCAGGGTTGGTGTCGTACGTTGCGGACTCGTGGTCGACGACGACCCGCACCTGGATCCCTCTTGCGGAGGCCGCCACGAGTGCGTCCGCGACGGGTCGGGTGGCGAAGACGTACTCGGCCACGTTGATCTGGGAGCCGGTGTCCGCGGCATTGATCAGGTCGATGAAGTGATCTGGGACCTTCCACTTGTCGGCCTCCACCAACGGGTTGTTGAAGACCGCACCGGTGGTGGCGGTGAACGTCGCGGCTCTCGCCGAGGGGGTCACGGCTGACATCGCCGCCACGCAGACGCTGACGGACAATGCCGCAGCGATACGGACCGATCGCTTCATGGGGGTGCTCCTTCAGGTGGGGTGCCGGTCCGGGTCGGGACGCGGGTGGTCGGTGCTGCCAGTTGTCCGGTCGCGGCTGGCCAAGTGGAGCGGTCACCCGACTGGCCGACTGCGGCGCAGCATCCGATCGGACTCTATTGACCGGCGATCGGCCCCGAGCTGGCCGCCAGCGGCTCGTACAGTCCCGTACACGGCCACCCGCTCGACCCCCCTCAGACGCCGACGAAAGTGGCAGAAGCCGTCGAACGTTCGTCGGCTTCTGCGCCTTTCGTCGGCGTTCGGAGAGTGTCGGGCGGCCCCGCAAAGTGGTCGCGTCGGAAACGGTGACCGGCGTCCCCACGAGACGGTCGCATGGTGAATTAACCGCGCGGGTTGATAGCGCGCGACAACCCTCCATGCTGCCGGGCTGAACCGGGCCGGGCCTGACACCACCTATCCCGCCGTGGCTACGGTCAACTGCTGCCCCGCAGGGGTAGTAGGCTCCGCGCGGCTGGACCGCAACTCCGGCACCCCCGGGGTTCTCCCAGGCCCATCAGCAGTCCCCTTGTGGGGACTTGAGCCGGAGCCCCGGGTTCGCGAGAGTTGCGGATTGGAGGGGACGGGACGTGTCAGCGCAGACGATGCCCGGGCCAGCCATCCTGAGGGGCCTTACGGGTGGATGTGAGATGTTGAAGCGGAATTGGAAGCCGGCGCCTGGCCGGCACGACGGTACTGACCGCGCGCTGCGGCGACGGGCAGCTGCCAGGGTGGCCGTACTCGCCACCATGTGGCTGCTGGCCGGGCTCTACGTCGGCTCGCTCGCGCTGCACGGCGCGGGGCTCGCGCCGCCGTGGGAGGGCTGGTTCGGCGCCTTCGTCGACGGCTGGCTCGGCGTGCTCACGGTGTGGCTGCCGGCCACGGTGTGCTGGCTCGCGGTCTTCCGGCTCGGCCGGCGTCGACCCGAAGTGCTGCTGGCAGCCGCTGCCGTCACCTCTTTCGCCGCGGGCGACACCTACTACGTCCTGATGACGCTCGGCGGCGAAGAGCTGCCCTTCCCGTCCCTCGCCGATGCCGGCTACCTGCTGGTCTACCCGCTGCTCCTTGGCGCGCTCATTGTGACCGTCCGCCAGCGGGCGCGGCGCCTGGCGCCGTCGGTCTGGCTCGACTGCGCGGTCGGCTCGCTGGGGGCCGGGGCGGTGCTGGCCGTGGTGCTGCACCCGGTGCTGGACCTGAGCCAGAGCGAGCTGTCCCCGCTCGCCCTGGCTGTCGCGTTGGCCGCCCCGATGTCAGACCTGGTGCTCGTGTCGGCGGTCGCCGGAATCATGGCCCTGCCCGGCGTGCGCATGGGCCACCACTGGCTGCTGCTTGCCGGCGGGCTGCTCATCTTCGCCGCGGCGGACGTGGCCTACGGGCTGCAGGTGGCGTCCGACACCTATGTGCTGGGGACCCCGCTCGATGCCGGCTGGGCGATCGGGCTGGCGCTGATGGCCAGGTGGGTGGACGGCGTCGGACGCCGGAGGAGAAGGCCGCTGCTGGCACCACGCACGGCCAGGGCCGCCGCTCTGGCGGTGTCCTCGGCCGCCACCCTCGCCGGCCTGGGCGTGCTGGTGCTCAGCAGCCAGGTGCGGGTGTCCCCGCTCGCCCTCGTCCTGGCCGCCGGAGCGCTGCTGGCCGCCGGCCTGCGCGCCCAGCTCGCGGCCAGGATGCTCGAGCGCATGGCCGAACAGCGGCTGGTCGCGGCCGTGACGGACGAGCTGACCGGCCTGCCGAACCGCCGCGCCCTCTACACCGAGGGCGCGAACCGCTTCAGCCTGCCCGGACGCGGGCACCAGGCCCTGCTGATGCTCGACCTCGACCGGTTCAAGGAGGTCAACGACACCCTCGGGCACCGCGCCGGCGACCAGCTGCTGGTGCAGGTTGGCCAGCGCCTGCGGGCCATCCTGCGCTCCGAGGACACCCTGGCCCGGCTGGGCGGGGACGAGTTCGCCGTCCTGCTGCATGACGCCGGACGGGCCGAGGCCGAGCACACCGCGGCCAGGCTGTGCACCGCCGTCACCGAGCCGTTGATGGTGGAGGACACCCTGCTGCGGGTCGGAGTGAGCATCGGGATCGCGCTGTTCCCCGACGACGGGCCCGACCTCAGCGTCCTGCTGCGCAAGGCCGACATCGCAATGTACAAGGCCAAGTCGTCCCAGTCGGGGTACCACGTGTACAGCCCGGACGACGACGTCGACGCCGCAACGAACCTGCAGACCGTGCAGGAGCTGCGCTCGGCGCTGGGCAGTGACCAGCTGGTGCTGCACTACCAGCCGAAGGTCGAGCTCGACACGGGCCAGGTGCACAGCGTGGAGGCGCTGGTGCGCTGGCAGCACCCCGACCGCGGCCTGCTGTACCCCGGCGACTTCCTTGGCCTGGTGGAGACGGCGGGGCTCATGCCCACCCTCACCCGGGTGGTGCTGGCCAAGGCGCTGGACCAGGCTGCCGAGTGGCACCGGGACGGCCACCCGCTCACCGTCGCGGTGAACCTTTCGGCCAGCTCCCTGGACGACACCAGCCTGCCCGGCCAGGTTGCCGGGATGCTCGCCGACCGGGGCCTGCCGGCCAGTGCCCTGCTGCTGGAGATCACCGAGGAGTTCCTGATGGTCGACCGCGCGCTGGCGCACACCATCCTCAGCCGGCTCCGCAACAGCGGGGTGCGGATCTCCGTCGACGACTTCGGCTCGGGCTACAACTCGCTGTCCTACCTTCGTGACCTGCCGATCGACGAGGTGAAGCTCGACCGGTCGTTCGTCACCCCGATGACCGACGACGCCCGCACCGCCGCGCTGGTGGCGTCCACGATCACGCTGGCGCACAGCCTCGGCCTGCGAATCGTCGCCGAGGGTGTGGAGACCGAGACCACCTACGACGAGTTGACCCGGCTGGGCTGCGACCAGGCGCAGGGGTACTTCATGTCCAGGCCGGTGCCTGCGGCAGAGCTGGCCAACTGGCTCAGCAGCTGGCGGGGCGGCCAGACCGAGCAGGCCGCAGAGGCCGGGCCGCTGGCCAGCATGGCGCTGGCCTGAGCGCCAGCCGCCGGGTCGTGCGCCCGGGAGGCGGGGCGGACCGCGGTTGCGCTCGGCCTCAGCCCCGGGAGGTGTAGCCGGGCAGCTGGGTGACCGGCGCCTCAGCCGGGCGGGCCAGGTGGTAGCCCTGCCCGTAGTGCCAGCCCTGGGCGCGCAGCATTTCGATCTGGGCCTGGGTCTCCACCCCTTCGGCGATGCCGATCAGCCCGAGGTCGGCCACCAGCCCACCCAGCCCGTGCACCAGGGCGTTGCCGCGGCTCGGGCCGGGAGTGAGGTCGTGGACGAAACGGATGTCGAGCTTCACAGCCGAGACCGGCAGGTCGCGCAGCAGGGAGATCGATGAGTACCCGGTGCCGAAGTCGTCCAGGTGGATGCCGACACCCTGCTCGCTGAGGGTCTCCAGTGCGTTGCCGGCGTCCGGGGTCATGCCCATCGCCACCGTCTCGGTGAGTTCGATCACCAGCCGGCGCGGGTCCACCCGGTGCCTGGCCAGGGTTTCGGTGACGCCGTCCAGCCAGCCGGGGGTGGCGAGCTGCACCGGGGAGACGTTGACGCTGATCGTGCCGGGCAGGTCGGGACGGCGGGCGAGCATCGCGCAGGCCTCATCGAGCACGCGGGCGCCGATGGGGTTGATCAGGCGGCTGGCCTCGGCGACGTCCAGGAACTGGTCGGGCCCCACGAGCCCGCGGGTCGGGTGCAGCCAGCGGACGAGGGCCTCGTGGCCGAGCACGGTGCCGGTGGCCAGCTCTGCGATCGGCTGGTACTTCACCACCAGCTGCCCGGCGGAGATCGCGTCCCGCAGCTGCTCCTCCACCAGCATCCTGGCCACGGCCAGGTGGTGGGTCTCCTCGTCGAGGAAGTGCCACCGGGCGCGACCGGCGGCCTTGGCGCGGAACATGGCCGAGTCGGTATCCCGCAGCAGGCTCTGGGTGGTCGAGGTGGACGTGGACAGCGCGATGCCGATGGAGGCGGTCGGCGCCAGCCGGTGGCCCTGCACCCGGAGTTCGGCCGCGATCGCCGTCGAGACACGCTCGGCGAAGCGCTCCGCGGTCGCGGCGTCGCCCACCTCCGGCAGCAGCACCAGGAACTCGTCCTCGCCGAAGCGTCCGGCGTGGTCGCGGGCGCCCAGTTCGCCGCTGATCCGGTCCGCCACCGCAACCAGCACCTCGTCGCCGGCGTCGTGGCCGAGGGCGTCGTTGATCACCCGGAAGTCGTCCATGTCGAGGAACAGCACCGCGACCCGGGTGCCGGCCTGGCTGGCTGACCGCAGCTCGGCGCCGAGGCGGTCGAGGATCCACGCCCGGTCGGGCAGCCCGGTGAGCGGGTCGGAGCCGGTCGGACGGGCGGAGCGTCCGGCCCGGCCGAAGAACGGCTCGGGGGCGGGACGGGACTGGCCGGTGCCGAGTTCAACGACCTGCCAGATCACATACCGCATCAGCCCGTCGTCGCCGCGGATGCAGGAGGCCGACAGCTCCACCCAGAAGGCCGAGCCGTCGCGCGGGAGCAGGCGCTTGCGCACCTTGCAGGTGGCGATCCGGCCGGCGATCAGGTCGGCCAGTTCGACCTGGCCGACGTGCAGGTCGTCGGGGTGGGTGAACTCTCGCAGGGTGCGGCCCTGCAGGGTGGCGGCGTCACGACCGAGGAGGCGGCACAGCGCCGGGTTGGCGAGTACGAGCCGGCCGTCCCTGCCCTGCACGGCAAGGCCGGCCGGAGCAGGCGCCGCTGTCGCGGAGGGCCGTCCGGGCGCGGCGGAGGAGGGGCTGGCGAAGCTGCGGGGGAACGTCATCATCAGGCAGCACCCCTCGCGGCGGCCGGGGTCGCCGTGGGGGCGGGGTCGGGTTGCCGGAGTTCGGCCACCACGCCGGCCGGCTCGGGCGGGTCCGCAGTCGGGCTCGCCGGCGCAGGTTCGGTCTCGAAGCGCCGTCCGGGGCCCTCGGGGTAGATGCTGCGGTTGGCGCGGCGCCGGTTGCGGCCGTCGAAGCGGAAGATCGCGTAGCCGCGGGGCAGCACCTTCAGCAGCGCCAGCGTGGCGTACATCAGGCTGTTCAGGGCGACGAAGGTGGCCAGCACCTGGAACAACTCGGAGTCGAGGATCGTCTCGGGGATCAGGAAGCCGGTGGGCATGACGTGGAGGAGGTTCATCAGGACCGGGCTCCCACCGCTACGGCTTCGTCGGCCACGACGTCGGGGGTTCGGCTGTGGGCGACGTGCTTCCAGCCCGCCTGCCTGCCTAGCAAGATGTCCATGACGCCCTTGAGGTAGACGACGTCGAGGAAGCCAGCGTACAGAAGCTCGGGCAGCAGGGCTGCGGCGAGCAGCCGGGCGCGCCAGCCGCCGGCCCAGACGGTGACGACCCGTTCCACGGCGAACACCACGCCCAGGCCCATCCAGAACGGGAACCAGACCCAGGAGTCGACGGCGAGGGCGGTGAGGAGGATCAGCACGAGGTAGCCGGCCAGGGCGATCACGCCGTAGCCGATGCCGAGTTGCTGGGCCCAGTAGCGGAAGGTCCGCGGGGTGAGGCCGTAGGCGCCGAGGTTCTCCAGGGCGCCGCGCTGCCAGCGCAGCCGCTGGTTCCACAGGGCGCGCCAGGTGGGCATCAGCTCGGTGACGACGGTGCACTTGCTCGGGGAGATCATCAGGGCGCCGAGCGACTTCAGGGCGATGGTGAGCTCATTGTCCTCGGTGAGGGCCGCGGTGTCGTACACGTCGCCGGGGTTGCCGGGGATGGCCTTGCCGCGGCTGGCCGCGACGGTGCGCAGGGCGACCGGTCGGAACACCGATGAGGTGCCGCTGAGCACGAACACCCGGCCGCCGCGGCGGCGGATGTCGCGGCTGTAGCGCCGGTACTCGTTGCGCTGGAACTCGCGCAGCATGCCGGGGCCTTCCTCGCCGTAGAAGAGGCCACCGACGGCCATCAGGGCGCGGTCGGAGGTGAAGCGGGCGACGGCGGTCTCGAGGAACTCCGAGTCGAGCAGGGTGTCGGCGTCGACGACCATGACGGTGTCGTTGTCGCCCTGGGTTGGCAGGATGCGCCGCATGGCCTGGTTGAGGGCGCCGGCCTTCTTGTGGGTGTTGCCGACAGTCTCGATCACCTCTACGCCTGCGCGGCGGGCGATGTCGACGGTGGCGTCGGTGCAGTTGTCTGCGACCACGATGATGCGGTCGGGCGGGCGGGTCTGGGTCTGGAGGGACCGCAGCGTCTGCGGCAGCGGCACTTCCTCGTTGTGGGCGGGGATCAGGACGGTGACGGTGACCGGCCCGGCGAACACGCCGGCGGTCCTGGCCATCACCAGCTTGGGGGCCAGCGGGTTAGCCTCGGAGTCGTCGGAGCGGCGGGAGCGGTTGGAGATGCGCAGCTCCACCAGGGCGACGCCGAGGGCGAGCAACGCGGCCAGCGCGACGGCGGCGATCATCACCCGCACCGACGGCATCTCGTTGGCGTAGATGACGTGCCAGAAGCCGAGCAGGACGGCTTCCTGCGGGGCGAACTTCACCGGCGGGCCGAAAGCGCTGGCTGCGGCCAGCAGGACGGCGACGGCGAGCGCCACGAGCGCGAAGATGACCAGGCCGATCAGGCGGGCGAAGTTGCGCGCGCCAGCACCTGTGCGGCGGGCCCGCCTGGGCCGGGCAGATCTGATGGCGGTCAAATCCAGCACCCTTACTCTCCTGCCCGAGCGGGGTCTCGGGCACATGCCCCGCGGCGCTCTCGCACCTTCGGGCGGCCGGCTCACGCACCGCGGCGCGCATCGGTGTCACCCTGCCGGGGGACTATTTCGAATTACGCCGGTAATGCCCGTGCCGTTGCCACGAAAGGCTACTGCATTCAGGCCCTCCGTGGTGAACCCCCTGAGGATATTTCCTGAGCGCAGTATTGATCATCTTCCCTTGTCACCCGTACGGGAGTCACCCAAAAGGGGACGCCGCAGGCCCGTTTGTGGCGGATTAGTGGAATTGCCCCTGCCGCCACATCGTTGGTTGATCGGGGTGCTGCGTACGGAACGGAATGGCGTGACCGTGACATCCACGCCTGAGACGCTCCGGCGGCGACCGACCCGCCCCGCCCCGGTCGGTGGATTCGCCCGTCCTCAGCTGTCGAGCAGTCGGGTTGCCAGCGCGAGCGCGGCCATGGTCATGCCGTCGTCATAAGGCGGCTGCCCGAGTCTCGACCACAGGTCTTGGGGCTCCATCCACTGCACCTCGGCCACCTCCTGGGTGTCCTCCGGCGTGCCGTCAGTGGAGTCGGTACGGGCGAGCACCACTGCCACGCGAGAGTCGAGCAGGCCCGAGTCCGGAGTGAACCAGCCGACCATTGACAGCCCGGCAGCCAGGCCAAGTTCCTCGCGCAGTTCTTCGGCCGCGGTAGCGAGCGGGTCCGGGCCATGGGCGAAGCCCCGCGGGAAGCCCCATTGCCAGGCTCCGATCGGATAGCGGTAGACCTTCACCAAGCCCAGGGCGGCGCCGGACCAGGGCACCACGACGACGCCCGGGTTGCCGTCCCCAGACCTCACCCGCGCGTAGGTGCCCGCGGATCCGTCGGGGAACAGCACGTCATCGTCATGGACGGTGAGGTAGGGGTTGGCGTACACGATTGACTCGCGCACGGTGGCGATCTCTCCCGGATGGTCAAGCATCTGAGCCCCCTTCACGTCGAGCATAGGCAACGCCCTTCTCCATCCGGAGGATCTGCCACCAGCCGCGCAGCGCCCTACCGACGCCGATCACGCTGTCGAGGATGTCGGGCACCTTCAGCGCCTTCATCAGGGCGCTGGCGGCGATCGCGAACACGACGAACAGCAGCAACGAGAAGGCCCAACCCCGGTACACCCACCCCACGGCCTCGGCATACTCGTTCACCCACGCGACGAGCTGGCTGAGGGCGACGAAGCCGAGGAAGTAGACCAAAAGCGTCGTCATCTGCCTGAGAAAGCTGGTCAGGCTGTTCCTGCGCCACTCGCGCCGGTCGGTGGCTTCGGTCTGTTCGTAGGTGCCGGGAGGGCGGCCCTGCGTCGAGGTGAGTGCCCGGTCGCGCGCAACCGAGCTGCGCACCAGAGCGTTTAGCAGCCATTCCGCCGTCCGCCACTGCCCCTTCCGGACGGGCACGAATTGCGGGACCTCGGGGGCGCTGCGGGAGGTGTGGAAGAGGTGGCCGTCCTCGCGAGCCTGGTTCGCGTAGCGGATGAGGCGCTGCTGGAAGTCGTCGACGAAGGTCTGGTCACCGAAGGCATGGAAGTGTCTGGAGACTCCCCAGATGCTGTCCTCGACCACGTAGTTGTAGCAGAGGTCGAGGATCAGCTCGCAAGCGGCACGATCCTGTTCCGGAGTCACGGCGCTGATCCGGTCGTCCCAGCGCGAACGCTGGTCGGCCAAGGCAGCGGCGTCCTGGGCCAGGACCTCCCTGAGGATGCCTTGGGCGTTGCCCAGCCAGCCGTTGGCCGCGCAGTAGTCGTCGGTGAGGCAGGTGTGGACGGCCAGATTGACGACGCCGGTGAGGGTGGCGCGTTGCTCGCCGTGCCAGTCCCGCTTGATCGGGTTGCGGGACAGCTCCTGAAGGTTCAGGTGGAGGACCAGCCGCACCAGACGCCGCACGCGGTCGCACTTCGCAGCCAGGAGGGTGTTTCCGTCGTGCTCGGCAGCTGCCTGGAACTCATCGATTCCGGCCAGGTCACCGTTGCGGGCTGCGGCAGCCATCAGGCTGATCAGGTTCAGGTCGTCGGGCGCTGACCGGTCGAGGGAGAGCGCAGAGAACACGAACCCGGTCTTGGCGGCCGAGTCCTGGAGGTACTGCGACGCGGTGCGGGTGCTGCCGAACGGGGACACCCTGAGCGCGCCGACCCTGAACAACTGCAGGATCGACTCATTGGCCACGTCATCCTGCAGCGCGTCAATGAAGCCGGGTGAATCGATGAGCTGGTTGAACGAAAGGACGACGGCGTTGCCGTTGTAGACCAACTCCTCGAGCAGGGCGGCCTGGCCCCGCTGCACCTCCTTGGGCGAGCGGCGGGTGGAGTCCAGCTCGAACAGGTAGACGAGCTTCCCCACGGCCGACTCACCTCACCTTCGCTGATGGACGTGCCTACGGGTCACAGCAACAGCCGCGACGCCGCCGGCGTCGAGGCAAACCCTAGAGCGGTTCGCCCGCTGGCGCGCCCGTTCGGCTCCACCGAGGGTGCGAGTTGGCTGACGGTGTGGTCAAGGCGCGCTGCTGGCGCCGCAACCCCCTCTTCAGTTGACCGCTGGCGCGCCCTTTTTTCATCGGCGGGGCTGCGGTCTCCGGCGGGGTCGGCACCGTGATCGGCTCGATGGTCGGTGGCCTGGTGATGGCAGTGCTGAACAACGGCCTGCAACTGATGAGCGCCGGCTCGGACATGACCCAGATGATCAAGGGCGCGGTCATGCTGACCGCGGTCGCGATCGACGTGTGGCAGAAGAGCCAGGGCCGGCCCTCGATCAGCGGACTGCTGTTCCGCGGGAAGGAAGCCAGCCAGACCACCCCGATAGACACGGGAATGCTCGAGGAGCAGGCTGCGGGCAATCCGAACGACCTCCGCTGAGGCCGGACCTCGGCCCGACCTACCAAAGGACCCACCATGAGCAAGCCCCGCCCTTTCCGCATCGACGTACCACCATCGGAGGTCGAGGACCTGAAGTCCCGGATCAGAGCGACCCGCTGGCCGTCCCCAGCGACGATGCCGGGCTGGTCGCAGGGAGTGCCACTGGACTACCTGCGGGAACTGGCTGAACACTGGGCAAGCAGATGGGACTGGAGGGTCACGCAGGAACGGCTGAACCGGGTTCCGCAGGTGCTGCATGACGTCGGCGGTGTCACGATTCACGCGTTCCACGCTCGCTCTCCGCATCCCGAGGCTAGTCCTGACGCATGGATGGCTAGGGTCCTTCTTCGAGTTCGAAGGCATCGTCGAGCGACTCACTCACCCGGAGCGTCATGGCGGCACGATTCAAGAAGCCTTCCATGTCGTGCTGCCGAGCCTGCCGGGCTACGGATTCAGCAGCAAGCCTTCCGAGGCCGGGTGGGGTGTGGACCGCATCGCCGACGCCTGGACCGACCTGATGGCGGCGCTCGGCTACACACACTTCGCGGCAGGTGGGAGCGACTGGGGCACCAGCGTCTCGACCTCGCTTGGGCTGCGGCACCGTGAACGGGTGGACTTCATGCTCCTGGTGCCGCCCCTAGCACCGGGATG
This sequence comes from Actinomycetes bacterium, assembly GCA_023460935.1. Lineage (GTDB taxonomy): Bacteria > Actinomycetota > Actinomycetes > Propionibacteriales > Propionibacteriaceae > Propionicimonas. The sequence continues at coordinate 779 of JAEWOI010000026.1, read as the reverse complement.
GTCGGGCGGCGACGCCTCCCCCAGTGAGAAGCGATCCGCGCGCGACCTTGAGCTGCGGGCCGCGGACGGTTCTGCGTACTCACAGGTCCACACCCGCGCCCACAGACCCTCGGCTACTCGTTGGCCGACTCTCCCGTCGGGCTGTGCGCCTGGATCTTGGAAAAGGTCTGGGCCTGGACGGATCACAGCGCGGGCTCAAGCCTTCCGATCCCTTGGGACGAGTTGCTCGACAACGTAAGTCTCTACTGGTTCACGAACAGCGGACCCAGCTCGATTCGCCTCTACAACGAGAGCATTAACGAGGTGAACCGCTGGATCAAGGAGGAGGCGGGCGAGACTGTGGCCGCACCGATGGCCGGGGTGGTCTTCCCCGCCGAGGTGCCCAGGGTGTCACGACGCGAGGCGGAACAGCGGTTCTCGAACATCATCTATTGGAGCGAACCCTCAGTGGGCGGGCACTTTGCCGCCTGGGAACAGCCAGAGGCCTTCGTCCGGGAGTGGCGGGCTTCGGCAGCTGCGTGGCGAGCGACGTTGGGAGCCCCCGGCACCTAGTCGTCAATCGGCCGTCAGCTGGAGAGATGAGCCTGCCGGCGGAGTCTGACCCCTTGCTACATCGACCAAGGGAGCCCGCGCTGAGCGGGCCCGTTGTCTGGTGTGGGCGACGGCCGAATCTGAGGCCGAAACGACGGGGTGGTTTCCAGCGGTCATCGCAACGGCGGGTGATTCCGGGAGGTTAGCAGGGCGTTGAACAGCTCTGCTGGGCTGCGGTCTCCGAGGAC
>JAEWOI010000025.1 GCA_023460935.1 Actinomycetes bacterium | reverse complement strand
AGATAGGCCTCCATGACGTCGTCGTCCTGCTCGACCGCCATCTCGATCAGCTCCATGCGGGCCGCCGCGGCGGCGTCCTTCATGTCGTCGGGAATGTCGCGGATCTCGAACTTGGCGCCGAGGCTCTCCTCGAGCCAGACGATCGCATTGTTGTTGACCAGGTCGACCACGCCGACGAAGTCGCTCTCGAGGCCGATCGGCAGCTGCAGCACGGCCGGACGCGCGCCGAGCCGGTCCTTGATCATGCCGACGCAGCGGTCGAAGCTCGCGCCCATCCGGTCGAGCTTGTTGACGAAGCACATGCGCGGGACGTTGTACTTGTCGGCCTGGCGCCACACCGTCTCGGACTGCGGCTCGACGCCGGCGACGCCGTCGAACACCGCGACCGCGCCGTCGAGCACGCGCAGGGACCGCTCGACCTCGATCGTGAAGTCGACGTGGCCGGGCGTGTCGATGATGTTGATCCGGTGATCGTCCCAGAAGCAGGTCGTCGCGGCCGACGTGATCGTGATGCCGCGCTCCTGCTCCTGCTCCATCCAGTCCATCGTCGCGGCGCCGTCGTGCACCTCGCCGATCTTGTAGTTGATGCCGGTGTAGAACAGGACCCGCTCGGTGGTAGTGGTCTTGCCCGCATCGATGTGGGCCATGATGCCGATGTTGCGGACCTTCGACAGGTCCTGCTTGGTGCCGATCGTCGCCACTTGGGCTCAACCTTCCGTTCCGAAAGTCTCGTCCCTCCCGGGACGCCCCACTACGAGGGGGTTCTGCTGTTCAGGGGACAGGGCACGGCGCTTTCCTGCCGTGCCCTGCCTTGGGTCCTTGGTGTGCGCGGACGTCACCAGCGGTAGTGGGCGAACGCACGGTTCGCCTCAGCCATCTTGTGGGTGTCCTCGCGCCGCTTCACCGAAGCGCCGAGGCCGTTGGACGCATCCAGCAGCTCGTTCATCAGCCGCTCGGTCATCGTCTTCTCGCGACGGGCGCGGGAGAAGCTCACCAGCCAGCGCAGCGCCAGGGTGTTGGCCCGGCCCGGCTTGACCTCCACCGGGACCTGGTAGGTCGCGCCACCGACGCGGCGGCTCTTCACCTCCAGGGCCGGACGGATGTTGTCCAGCGCCTTCTTCAGGGTCTGCACAGGGTCGATGCCGGTCTTGGCCCTGGTGCCCTCGAGGGCGTCGTAGACGATGCTCTGCGCGGTGGTCTTCTTGCCGTCCAGCAGGATCTTGCTGACGAGCTGGGAGACCAGCGGCGAGCCGTAGACCGGATCGACGACGACCGGCCGCTTGGGGGCGGGACCCTTGCGAGGCATTACTTCTCCTTCTTCGCGCCGTAACGGCTGCGCGCCTGCTTGCGGTTCTTGACGCCCTGGGTGTCCAGGGAACCGCGGATGATCTTGTAGCGCACGCCCGGGAGGTCCTTCACCCGGCCGCCGCGGACCAGCACCATCGAGTGCTCCTGCAGGTTGTGGCCAACGCCCGGGATGTAGGCGGTGACCTCGACGCCGGAGGACAACCGGACCCGGGCGACCTTGCGCAGCGCGGAGTTCGGCTTCTTCGGGGTGGTGGTGTACACCCGGGTGCAGACCCCGCGACGCTGGGGCGAACCCTTCAGCGCAGGGGTCTTGTTCTTGCTGACCTTGTCAGTGCGGCCCTTGCGGACCAACTGCTGGATGGTGGGCACCGGCTGGTATCTCTTTCCGTGAGGTTTTGCTGGGCGCGCACCGCACGCCACCAGCCAGGAAGCCCGGCCGGACGCGGCGCACGCACGCATGGTTCGGTCGCCCGAACACAACGGACAAGGCTACTTGAACCCCCGGCGAGCGTCAAAACCGGGGTTCGGCCACGCGGGCGCGCGGCGCGGTTCACAATGTTGCTGAACAGGCTCGCCCGGCCGGGCTGCGGCCGGACGTCGCGCCCTGGGGAGGCTGCCATGGACGTCCTGGCCGAGGAGACCGCTTTCAGCATCGAGGTCGACGGCAGGGAGGTGCCGGCCGCGGCCGGGCTGACCATCCTGACCGCGCTGCAGGCCGCAGGACACGGGGTGCCGGCGCTCTGCCACGACGTCCGGCTGGAGCGGGCGAACGGCAACTGCGGGTTGTGCGTGGTCGAGGTCGGCGAGGACCGGCGCGAGGTGAAGGCGTGCATCACCCCGGCCCGGCCGGGCATGGTGGTGCACACCCGCTCCGACACCCTTGAGGCCTACCGCCGGGTACGGATCGAGCAGCTGCTGTGCGACCACAACGCCGACTGCGAGCCGCCGTGCCAGCAGACCTGTCCTGCCCACATCGACATCCAGCGCTACCTCGCGCTGGTCACTGACGGCAACTTCGAGGCCGCGGTGCGGGTGATCAAGGACCGCAACCCGTTCCCGTCGGCCTGCGGCCGGGTCTGCCCGCATGCCTGCGAGGCGCAGTGCCGGCGCAGCCTGGTTGACGACGCGGTGGCGATCAACGACGTGAAACGGTTCGCCGCGGACTGGGACCTGGCCCGCGAGCGGCCCTGGACCCCGGCTGTGGCCGCCCCCACCGGCAAGCGGATCGCGATCGTGGGGGCCGGCCCGTCCGGCCTGAGCGCCGCGTTCTACGCCGCAGCCGCCGGCCATGCCGTGACGGTGTTCGAGGCGATGCCGCAGCCCGGCGGCATGCTCCGGTACGGCATCCCGGAGTACCGCCTGCCGAAGGCCCTGCTCGACGCGGAGATCGCTGCCATCACCGCGCTCGGCGTCCGGATAGAGTGCGGCCACGCCCTCGGCACCCACCTGCACCTGGAGGACCTGCAACGCGACTTCGACGCGGTCTACCTTGCCATCGGCTCCTGGACGGCCACCCCGCTGAACGTGCCCGGCGAGAACTCCGAGGGGGTGTGGACCGGCATCGGTTACCTGCGCGAGGTGACCAAGGGCACCGACCCCGAGCCGGGTGCCACCGTTGTGGTGGTTGGTGGCGGCAACACCGCCATCGACTGCGCCCGGACGGCGCTGCGGCGCGGTGCGGGCCGCGTGGTGGTGCTGTACCGGCGCACCCGCGAGGAGCTGCCCGCGCAGCCCCGCGAGGTGGCCGACGCCGAGGCCGAGGGTGTCGAGCTGCGCTTCCTCGCCGCCCCGACGGCTGTCCGGCGGGACGGCGACGGGCTGGTGCTGAGGTGCCTGGAGATGACCCTCGGCGAGCCCGACCGCTCCGGGCGGCGGCGCCCGATCCCGGTCACCGGCAGTGACTTCGAGCTGCGGGCTTCCCTGGTCATCGGGGCCATCGGTCAGAGCACGAACACCCAGTTCCTCTACAACGACCTCCCCGTGCGGCTGAACAAGTGGGGCGACATCGAGGTGGACGGCTCCACCATGCAGGCCTCGGAGGGGAAGGTGTTCGCCGGCGGCGACTGCGTCACCGGGCCGGCCACCGTGATCGAGGCCGTAGCGGCCGGCCGGCGCGCGGCCTGGGCCTTGGACCAGTTCGTCACCAGGGGTTACGTGCGGGCCGAGCCGGCGAGCTACAACTGCAGCCGGGGCTCGCTTGAGGACCTCCCCCGCGACGAGTTCGAGGACCGTCCGCGGCTGGCCCGCCGTCCCATGCCGGTGCGGCCGGTGGCCGACCGTGTGGCCGACTTCGGCCAGGTGGAGCTCGGCTACTCCGAGGCCGAGGCCAGGGCCGAGGCCGCCCGCTGCATGCGGTGCGGCTGCAAGGCGCGCTTCGTCTGCGACCTGCGGAAGGTCGCCACCCGGTCGGCCGTCGGCTACGTCGAGCCGCTGCACGTGCGGCCGCGCGTGCCGATCGTGCGGGACCACCCGTTCATCGTCCGCGACCACAACAAGTGCATCTCCTGCGGCCGCTGCGTCGCTGCCTGCGCCGAGATCGAGGGGCCGGCCGTGCTGGCCTTCCAGTTCGGGCAGGGGCAGCTGCGGGTCGGGACTTCGGACGGCCGGCCACTGATCGACACCGACTGCGTCTCCTGCGGCCAGTGCGTGACCGCCTGCCCGTGCGGAGCGCTCGACTACGTGCGCGAACGCCCCGGGGTGTTCGCAGCGATCAACGACCCGTCCAAGGTGGTGGTCGGCTTCGTCGCACCAGCCCCGCGCAGCGTGATCGCAGCCCAGTACGGCCGGACCGCAGCCGAGGCGTCACCGTTCGTGGCCGGCCTCATGCGCGCGATCGGCTTCGACCGCATCTTCGACTTCTCCTTCGCAGCCGACCTGACCATCATCGAGGAGACCACGGAGTTCCTCGACCGCGTGGGCAGCGGTGGGGTGATGCCCCAGTTCACCTCCTGCTGCCCCGGCTGGGTGAACCTGGTCGAGAAACGCTACCCCGGGCTGATCCCCCACCTGTCCAGCTGCAGGTCCCCACAGCAGATGATGGGCGCGACGGTCAAGAACCACTTCGCGAAGGCCTACGGCATCCCGCTGGAGAACCTCTTCGTGGTCTCGATCGTCCCCTGCCTGGCCAAGAAGTACGAGGCTGCGCGTCCGGAGTTCGCCCCCGGCGGCGTCCGCGACGTCGACGCCGTCCTCACCACCACCGAGTTCATCGAGATGCTCGACATGGTGCGGCTCGACCCGAACCTCGTACCCCCGGACGCCTTCGACGAGCCCTACTCCCGGGTGACCGGGGCCGGGGTGATCTTCGGCGCCTCCGGCGGCGTGGCCGAGGCCGCCCTGCGGATGGCGGTGGAGAAGCTCACCGGCGAGCGGCATCCCGACCACCTGGAGTTCACCGCCGTCCGCGGCCTGGAGGGAATCAAGGAGGCCACCATCGTCGCCGGGGGCACCACCGTGCGGGTGGCGGTCGTGTCCGGGCTGGGCAACGCCGCTCCGCTGGTCGAGCGCGTGCTCGCCGGGGAGGATGTCGGCTACGACCTGGTGGAGGTCATGGCCTGCCCGGGCGGCTGCATCGACGGCGCCGGCAACCCGGCCCCGGCCAAGGTCGGTGAGCTCCGCCAGCGAACCGAGGTGCTGTTCGCGATCGACCGCTCCAGCGAGTTCCGCAGGTCGCAGGAGAACCCCGACATCCTGCGGCTCTACGACGACTTCTACGGCGAGGCGAACTCCGAGCTCGCCCACAGCCTGCTGCACACCACCTACGAGCCCTACTCGGACAAGACCAGGCTGCCGCCGACCCTGCCGATCAACTAGCCCTGGGCGAACCGGCCACCGCCGTGCCTTCGGCCAGGGCACCCGAGCCCGTCTCGGGCAAGGCCCGGCCCGCTGCCGCAGCGAGCAGCAGGCAGCCCGCGCCGAACAGCGCGACCGCCACCCAGCCGGCGGGCTCGAGCGCCGTCATTAGCGCCGGCGCGAACCCGACCACGATCATGCCGAGCTGGCCGCCGAGGGCCGCACCGGTGTGGCGCACCCGGGTCGGGAAGACCTCACCGAACCAGGCTGCACTGACCGAGTTCGCCGCCGACCAGGCGGCCAGCATCGCGCTCGACGCCAGGGCGACCAGGACGATGTCACCGGAGCCGAGCGCGGGCAGGTAGCCGAAGTACAGCAGGGCCGCTGCGACGCAGGAGCCGAGGAAGACCGGGCGCCGCCCGATCCGGTCCGACAGCCTGGCCCACACCGGCTGGAGCGCCAGGCCGAGAGCGGTGACCAGGCTGATCATGGTCAGGTACTCCCCCGCACTGGTGCCGCGGGCCGTGGCGTAGCTCAGCCCGTAGACGTTCAGCACCGCGCCGCCGACGGCGAACAGCGTGCCCACCGCAACCGCCAGCACCCGGGGCCAGTGCCTGGCCAGCACTTCCGCCACGGGCACCCGGGACAGCCGGCCGGCGCGAGCCAGCTCGGTGAACGCCGGTGGCTCGGCCACGGTCCGCCGGATGGCGATCGCGACCAGCATCAGCGGTCCGGCGAAAAGGAACGGCAGCCGCCAGCCCCAGCCCAGCAGCTCGGGGCCTGGCAGCCAGACGACGGAGAGGAAAGCCACCTTGCCCAGCAACGTGCCGAGCGATGTGCCCTGCATCGTCCAGGCCGCGTAGCGGTTACGGGCCGTGGCGGGGGCGTGCTCCAGCGCCAGCGCGTTGGAGCCGGCCTGCTCCCCACCGGCCGAGACGCCCTGGCAGAGCCTGAGCACAAGCAGCAGCACCGGGGCTGCCGGCCCGATGGCGGCGTAGCCGGGAAGCAGGCCGATCGCTGTCGTGGCCGCTCCCATCAGGGTCACCGACCAGATCAGGGCTGCGCGCCGGCCCACCCGGTCGCCCAGGTGACCGAACAGCACCGCGCCCAGCGGACGGGCAAGGAAGGCGCTGCCGAAGGTGAGAAAGGCGGCAACCGTGCCCTGGGCCGTGCCCAGTGGGGCGAAGAACACCGGTCCGAGGAACAGCGCAGAGGCTGTGGCGAACAGTGTGAACTCGTAGTACTCCACCGTGCTGCCCACCAGGGCCGACTGCGCGGCGCGGCGCGCCATGCCCAGGTCGGGGCGATCAGCGCCGTCGGTAGCCACGAAGGCCAGCGTAGGGGCGGGGGGCCGGTCCGGGGCGAGGTCAGCAGTGATGGCGCCCGGCGGGGCTGGCGGGCGTCAACCCGCCACGTTCTCCGGGTCCTCGATCAGCCCGACGCGGCGCAAATGGCGCTCGTTGCGGCCCTCGAACTCAGCCTCCAGCCACTCCCGGACGATCATCCGGGCCAGCCCGGGGCCGACGACCCGGGCCCCGACAGCCAGCACGTTGGCGTTGTTGTGCTCGCGTGACAGGCGGGCAGAGAACGGCTCGGAGCAGACCGCGGCGCGCACGCCGCGCACCTTGTTCGCCGCGATCGAGATCCCGATCCCGGTGCCGCACACGAGCATGCCGAGGTCGTACTCCCCCGCTGCCACCAGCCGGCCCACCCGAGCGCCGTTCACCGGATAGTCGATGGCCTCGCCCGGCGCCGGGCCGAGGTCGGTGACCTCGTGCCCCAGCGACCGGGCCTCTTCGGCCATCTCCTGCCGGAGTTCGACCCCGGCGTGGTCGGACGCCACGACGATCCTCATCGGATCGCTCAGCGCAGTTCGCCGGTGTCGTACTCGTCCAGGCCCACCGACGCCCCGCCGACGCTCAGGTCGTAGTCGTACGGGTCGTAGGACAGGTCGTACGCGGCAGCCCTGGCCTCGGCCGTGGGCTCCACCCGGATGTTGCGGTACCGGTCCAGGCCGGTGCCGGCCGGGATCAGCTTGCCCAGGATGACGTTCTCCTTCAGGCCCACCAGCGAGTCCGACTTGGCGTGGATGGCCGCGTCGGTCAGCACCTTGGTGGTCTCCTGGAAGGAGGCGGCGGACAGCCACGACTCGGTCGCGAGCGAAGCCTTCGTGATGCCCATCAGCACCGGACGGCCCTGGGCCGGGGTCCGGCCCTCGGTGACCATGCGCCGGTTCTCCGCCTCGAACATCTTCCGGTCCACGAGCTCGCCCGGCAGCATCGTGGTGTCGCCGGACTCGATCACGGTGATCCGGCGCAGCATCTGCCGGATGATGATCTCGATGTGCTTGTCGTGGATCGGCGCGCCCTGGGTGCGGTACACCGCCTGCACCTCCTCCACCAGGTGCTCCTGCACCTTGCGGAGGCCGGAGACGCGCAGGACGTCCTGCGGGTCCGGGGTGCCGGCGTAGAGCTGCTGCCCTGCCGCCACGTGGTCGCCGTCACCGATCGAGTGGCGCACGCCGGTGGCGTCCTCCCACTCGAGGCGGACCCGGCGCGGCAGCGGGTACTCCAGGTCGGCGTCGCCGTCATCGCGGACGATGACCAGCTTGCGGACCCGCTCGCCCTCCTCGATCCGGACCCGGCCGGCCGACTCTGCGATCGGCGCCTTGCCCTTGGGCTGGCGGGCCTCGAACAACTCCACCACACGGGGCAGGCCCTGGGTGATGTCGTCCCCGGCCACACCACCGGTGTGGAAGGTACGCATCGTCAGCTGCGTGCCCGGCTCGCCGATCGACTGCGCCGCGACGATGCCGACCGCCTCGCCCACGTCCACCAGCTTGCCGGTGGCCAGCGAGCGGCCGTAGCACATCGCGCAGGTGCCGGTGGCGGCCTCACAGGTGAGGACCGAGCGGACCTTCACCTCCGTGACGCCGTTCTTCAGCAGCTTCTTGATGTTCACGTCGCCGAGGTCGACGCCGGCCTTGACCAGCACCTTGCCCTCCGCTGTGACCACGTCACCGGCGAGGGTGCGGGCGTAGACCGCGGTCTCGATGTTGCGCGCGGGCACGAGCTTGCCGTTCTTGCCCTCGGCAGCGATCACCTTGGTCAGGCCACGCTCGGTCTGGCAGTCCTCCTCGCGGATGATCACGTCCTGGGAGACGTCGACCAGCCGTCGGGTCAGGTAGCCGGAGTCTGCGGTGCGCAGCGCGGTGTCGGCCTGGCCCTTCCGGCCACCGTGGGTGGAGATGAAGTACTCCAGCACCGAGAGGCCCTCACGGAAGTTCGACTTGATCGGACGGGCGATGATCTCGCCCTTCGGGTTGGCCACCAGGCCCCGCATGGCGGCGATCTGGCGCATCTGGGTCATGTTCCCTCGGGCGCCGGAGTGCACCATCATGAAGATGGGGTTGTTCCGGGTGAAGTTGGCCTCCATGGCAGCGGTCAGCTCGGCCGTGGCGTCGGTCCACAGCTGGATGAGCTCCTGGTGCCGCTCTTCGTCGGTCACCTTGCCGCGCTCGTACTGCTTGGTGATCTTGTTCGCCCGGGCCTCGTAGGACGCCAGGATCTCCGGCTTCGAGGACGGGGTCTGGACGTCGCCGATGGAGACGGTGACGCCGGACCGGGTGGCCCACTTGAACCCGAGGTCCTTCAGCTTGTCCAGCGTGTTGGCCACGGCCACCTTCGGGTACCGCTCGGCGAGGTCGTTGACGATCTGGCCCAGCTTGCGCTTGCCCACCTCGACGTTCACGTACGGGAAGTCTGCAGGGAGCGCCTCATTGAACAGCGCGCGGCCCAGCGTGGTCTCCAGCAGGATGCTGCCGTCGGCACGGAGCTCCTGGCCCTCGGGCGGAACGATCCCGGTGAGCCGGATGCGGCACTTGGCGCCGATCCCCAGCTCCTTGCGGTCGAAGGCCATGTAGGCCTCGGCGACCGAGGAGAACGCCCGGCCCTCGCCCGGCAGGCCGGGCTGCTCGAGGGTGAGGAAGTAGTGCCCGATGACCATGTCCTGGGTGGGCATGGTGACCGGACGGCCGTCCGCGGGCTTGAGGATGTTGTTCGTCGACAGCATCAGGATCCGCGCCTCGGCCTGGGCCTCGGCGCTCAGCGGCAGGTGCACTGCCATCTGGTCACCGTCGAAGTCGGCGTTGAAGGCCGTGCAGACCAGCGGGTGGATCTGGATGGCCTTGCCCTCGATCAGCTGCGGCTCGAACGCCTGGATGCCGAGGCGGTGCAGGGTGGGTGCACGGTTCAGCAGCACCGGGTGCTCGGCGATGACCTCCTCCAGCACGTCCCACACGACCGGACGCTGGCGCTCGACCATCCGCTTGGCGCTCTTGATGTTCTGCGCCAGGTTCAGGTCGTCCAGCCGCTTCATCACGAACGGCTTGAACAGCTCCAGCGCCATCGCCTTGGGCAGGCCGCACTGGTGCAGCTTCAGCTGCGGGCCGACCACGATGACCGAACGGCCGGAGTAGTCGACGCGCTTGCCCAGCAGGTTCTGGCGGAACCGGCCCTGCTTGCCCTTGAGCATGTCCGAGATCGACTTCAGCGGGCGGTTGCCCGGGCCGGTCACCGGACGACCGCGGCGGCCGTTGTCGAACAGGCTGTCGACGGCCTCCTGCAGCATCCGCTTCTCGTTGTTGACGATGATCTCGGGCGCGCCGAGGTCGAGCAGGCGCTTGAGCCGGTTGTTCCGGTTGATCACGCGCCGGTACAGGTCGTTCAGGTCGGAGGTCGCGAAGCGGCCACCGTCCAGCTGCACCATCGGGCGCAGGTCCGGCGGGATCACCGGGACGGCGTCCAGCACCATGCCCAGCGGGGAGTTGGTGGTGTTGAGGAACGCGGCCACGACCTTCAGCCGCTTCAGGGCGCGGGTCTTGCGCTGGCCCTTGCCGGTCTGGATGATCTCGCGCAGGTTCTCCGACTCGGCCTGCAGGTCGAAGGTGGCCAGGCGGTTCTTGATCGCCTCGGCCCCCATGTAGCCCTCGAAGTACTTGCCGAAGCGGTTCTTCATCTCGCGGTAGAGGATCTCGTCGCCCTCGAGGTCCTGGACCTTCAGCGACTTGAATCGCGCCCAGACGGCCTCGAGCCGGTCGAGCTCGCGCTGCGCACGGTCGCGGAGCTGCTTGACCTCACGCTCGCCGCCCTCGCGGACCCGCTTCTTGATGTCGGCCTTGGCGCCCTCGGCCTCCAGCTGGGCGAGGTCCTCCTCGATCTTGGTGAGCCGGTTGTTCACGTCGTTGTCGCGGCGTGCCTCGAGCTGCTTGCGCTCGACCTCCACCTTGGCCTCGAGCGAGGGCAGGTCGCGGTGGCGGGCCTCCTCGTCGACGGCCGTGATCATGTACGCGGCGAAGTAGATGACCTTCTCCAGGTCCTTCGGCGCGATGTCCAGCAGGTAGCCCAGCCGGCTCGGCACGCCCTTGAAGTACCAGATGTGGGTCACCGGGGCGGCGAGCTCGATGTGGCCCATCCGCTCGCGGCGCACGTTGGAGCGGGTCACCTCGACGCCACAGCGCTCGCAGATGATGCCCTTGAAGCGCACCCGCTTGTACTTGCCGCAGTAGCACTCCCAGTCCCGGGTGGGGCCGAAGATCTTCTCGCAGAACAAGCCGTCCCGCTCGGGCTTGAGGGTCCGGTAGTTGATCGTCTCCGGCTTCTTGACCTCGCCGTGCGACCACTCCCGGATCTGGTCGGCGGTCGCCAGCCCGATGCGGAGCTCGTCGTAGAAGTTCACGTCCAGCACGTTGCTTCTCTTTCCCCCGCGCTTCCGCGCGGGAACCAAACTTTGGTCGTCTGAGTTGTCTTGGACTGAGTTGGGAACAACTCAGACTTCGTCGACGGTACGGAACGAGTCCGCGCCGGGACGCCGGGACAGGTCGATGCCGAACTCCTCGCTGGCGCGGAAGTCGTCCTCGGAGTCACGCAGCTCCACCACGGTGCCGTCGCTGGAGAGGACCTCCACGTTCAGGCACAGCGACTTCATCTCCTTGACCAGCACCTTGAATGACTCCGGGATGCCGGGCTCGGGGATGTTCTCGCCCTTGACGATGGCCTCGTACACCTTGACCCGGCCGGGGACGTCGTCGGACTTGATGGTGAGCAGCTCCTGCAGGGCCCAGGCCGCGCCGTAGGCCTCCAGCGCCCACACCTCCATCTCACCGAAGCGCTGGCCGCCGAACTGCGCCTTACCGCCCAGCGGCTGCTGGGTGATCATCGAGTACGGACCGGTCGACCGGGCGTGGATCTTGTCGTCCACGAGGTGGTGCAGCTTCAGCATGTAGATGTAGCCGACACCGACGGGCTCGGGGTACGGCTCGCCGGAGCGGCCGTCGAACAGCCGGGCCTTGCCGCCGGCGTCCACGAGCTTCATGCCGTCACGCTGGGGCAGGCCGTGCTCGAGCAGGCCGGCGATCTCGTCCTCGTTGGCGCCGTCGAACACCGGGGTGGCCAGGCGGGACTCGCCCTCGACCCGCTCCAGGCCGACGTCACGCAGGCGCTCGGCCCACGGCTCGTCGACGCCCTTGATGTCCCAGCCGGTCTTGGCCACCCAACCGAGGTGGGTCTCCAGCACCTGGCCGACGTTCATCCGGGACGGGACGCCGAGCGGGTTCAGCACGATGTCCACCGGGGTGCCGTCCTCGAGGAACGGCATGTCCTCGACGGGGAGGATCTTGCTGATCACGCCCTTGTTGCCGTGGCGGCCGGCGAGCTTGTCGCCGTCGGAGATCTTCCGCTTCTGCGCCACGTACACGCGCACCAGCTGGTTCACGCCGGGGGGCAGCTCGTCGTCCTCCTCGCGGTCGAAGACGCGGACGCCGATCACGGTGCCGGTCTCGCCGTGCGGCACCTTCATCGAGGTGTCGCGGACCTCACGGGCCTTCTCGCCGAAGATGGCACGCAGCAGCCGCTCCTCCGGGGTGAGCTCGGTCTCGCCCTTCGGGGTGACCTTGCCGACCAGGATGTCGCCGGTGCCGACCTCTGCGCCGATGCGGATGATGCCGCGCTCGTCGAGGTTGGCGAGCATGTCCTCACCGATGTTCGGGATGTCGCGGGTGATCTCTTCTGCACCCAGCTTGGTGTCGCGGGCGTCGATCTCGTGCTCCTCGATGTGGATCGAGGTGAGCACGTCGTCCTGCACCAGCCGCTGGGAAAGGATGATCGCGTCCTCGTAGTTGTGGCCCTCCCACGGCATGAACGCGACCAGCAGGTTCCGGCCAAGGGCCATCTCGCCCTGGTCGGTGCAGGCGCCGTCAGCGAGCGGGGTGCCGACCTCGACCCGGTCACCGGCCGCGACCAGCGGGCGCTGGTTGATGCAGGTGGCCTGGTTCGAGCGACGGAACTTCGCCAGGCGGTAGCTGGTGTAGGAGCCATCGTCGTTGGTCACGTCGATAATGTCCGCGCTCACCGAGGTCACCACGCCGGCCTTGCTGGCCACCGTGACGTCGCCGGCGTCGACGGCGCCGCGGTACTCCATGCCGGTGCCGACGAACGGGGCCTCGTTGCGGATCAGCGGCACAGCCTGCCGCTGCATGTTCGCGCCCATCAGGGCCCGGGAGGCGTCGTCGTGCTCGAGGAACGGGATCAGCGCTGTCGCCACCGACACCATCTGGCGCGGCGAGACGTCCATGTACTGCACGTTCTCGGGCGGCACGGTGTCGACGTCGCCGTGCTTGATCCGCACCAGCACGCGGTCCTCGGCGAAGCGGCCGTCCGGGCCCACTTTGGCGTTGGCCTGGGCGACGACGTACCGGTCCTCCTCGTCAGCGGTCAGGTAGTCGATCTGGTCGGTGACGAAGCCGTTCTCCACCTTGCGGTAGGGCGTCTCGATGAAGCCGAAGGCGTTCACCCTGGCGAAGCTGGCCAGCGAGCCGATCAGGCCGATGTTCGGGCCCTCCGGGGTCTCGATCGGGCACATCCGGCCGTAGTGGCTGTGGTGGACGTCGCGGACCTCCATGCCGGCGCGGTCGCGGGACAGGCCGCCGGGGCCAAGGGCGGAGAGCCGGCGCTTGTGCGTCAGGCCCGCCACCGGGTTGGTCTGGTCCATGAACTGCGACAGCTGGGAGGTGCCGAAGAACTCCTTCAGCGCAGCCGAGACGGGACGGATGTTGATCAGGGTCTGCGGCGTGATCGCCTCGATGTCCTGGGTGGTCATCCGGTCGCGGACCGTGCGCTCGAGCCGGCCGAGGCCGATCCGCAGCTGGTTCTGGATCAGCTCGCCCACCGTCCGCAGCCGGCGGTTGCCGAAGTGGTCGATGTCGTCGGTCTCGACGATCATGTCGCCCAGCTCGGTGCGGCCCTCGTGCAGCGCGACGATGTAGCGGATCGCCGCGACGATGTCCTCGATGGTCAGCACCTGGGTGTCGAACGGCAGCCCGGTGCCGAGCTTCTTGTTGATCTTGTAGCGGCCGACCTTGGCCAGGTCGTAGCGCTTGGGGTTGAAGTAGTAGTTCTCCAGCATCTGCTGGGCGGCCTCACGCGTCGGCGGCTCGCCCGGGCGCAGCTTGCGGTAGATGTCGAGCAGGGCCTCGTCGGTGTTGGCCGTGTGGTCCTTCTCGAGGGTGAGCCGCATCGACTCGTACTCGCCGAACTCCTCGAGGATCTGCTCGTTGGTCCAGCCAAGGGCCTTGAGCAGCACGGTCACGTTCTGCTTGCGCTTGCGGTCGACGCGGACGCCGACCATGTCGCGCTTGTCGATCTCGAACTCCAGCCACGCGCCGCGGGACGGGATCATCTTGCAGGTGAAGATGTCCTTGTCCGAGGTCTTGTCCGCGGTCTGTTCGAAGTAGACGCCGGGCGAACGGACCAGCTGGGACACCACGACCCGCTCGGTCCCGTTGATGATGAACGTGCCCTTGTCGGTCATCAGGGGGAAGTCGCCCATGAACACGGTCTGGCTCTTGATCTCGCCGGTGTCGTTGTTCATGAACTCCGCGGTGACGAACAGCGGCGCCGCGTAGGTGAAGTCCTGGTCCTTGCACTCCTCGACGGTGTGCTTGGCCTCCTCGAACCGGTTGTCGCGGAACGACAGCGACATGGTCTGGGAGAGGTCCTCGATCGGCGAGATCTCCTCGAAGATCTCCTCGAGGCCGGACTTGGTGTTCACGTCCGTGCGGCCCTCGGCCTGGGCGGCTGCCACCCGCGCCTGCCAGGCCTCGTTGCCGATCAGCCAGTCGAACGACTCGACCTGCAGATCCAGCAGATTGGGGACCTCGAGCGGCTCATGGATCTTCGCGAAGGAGATCCGACCGCTGGGTGAGACAACATTGGTGTTCTTCGACGCAGTGCGCGAGACGGCCAAGGTGGAGTCCTTCCGCAAATCCCCGGCGGGCACCGGGTTCGTTGCACGCAGAACGGCCCGCGTCAAGTTCACGGGTCGTCGATGGCAATGGGCAAAGCGTTAGCTTACCTCAGCGCCGGGGGCCTCGCAAACCGACCTCCCCCACCGCGAGGGCGGCCGGCCGCTTCCCCGGGATGCCACAAGGCCGGTGGCTGCAGCGGGCACGGGAGGGGTAACCATTCGCTGCAGCACACCGGCCTAAGTGGTGTACTCATCCGACGCATTAGGGGGGGCGCCGACAAGTAGATTCCATCAGACTTGACCAGACCTTGTCAAGTCCGTGTCAAGAATTGGCCAGAACTTCTTCGCCCACGCTCTTGCGCCAGGCGTCCACCGCGGACTTGAGACGCCCCTCGGACTCGTACTGGCGTGCTGCCGCTGCGTAGCGCCGGCGCGCGCCCTCACGATCGCCGAGCGCGAGCAACGCGTCTGCCAAGATCTCTTCCGAACCTCCGCGAGAGATCTCTTGGGCACCCAGCACGGGATCGTCAAGGACCGCTGACATCACCTGCGCAGCCTCAGTCGCGTTGCCGGTAAGGAGTGCGAGCTTGGCCTCCACCTGCCGCAACTCGACGACATCGTGACTGTTGCCGAGGATCTGCAGGCCGAGCGAGGCTGTCTTGACCAGCTCCGCGACACCCTCCACTATGCCGGCGTCAAGCCGGCACCTGGCGGCGCTGCGGTGGAACCTCAGCCACAGGCGCAGGTCGCGCCGCGCGTCCAACTTCGACTTGGCCAAGGAGTGCTGGGCAAGGCCTTCAGCCACGTTGCCGGCCACGAACTCGGCAGTTCCCATGGTCCACGCGATCAGGCCTCGGGAGTGATCCGAGCTGAGACGTGGCGAGAGCGCGGCCAGCCTGTCGAGGTAGCGGCGGCTCTCCAGCGGGGAATGGCCGGCCTCCGCCATTGCGCTGACAAGCGCCATCAACGCTTCGGCGAGAATGATGGGCGGCGAGGCGTACGCCGCTTCAACCGCCCTGGCGCCGTACGCGACAGCCCAGCCCAGCCGGTCGGACGCGCGGTGCGAGGTCGACGCCAGGCTCAGCGCCTGGGCCCTGGCCACGGCGAACCGGCGCGCGGTCTCGTGCTCGGACAGCTGCTCAGCCAGCTCGGCAGCGGCAGCGAACTCCCCGGACGAGAAACGGGCCTGCGCCAGCACGTAGAGCGCCTCCCAGTGCCGCCCGGCGTCGCCGGCTGCCTCCGCAATAGCTGCTGCCTGCGTGGCGTGCTGGATGGCAGCGGCCCAGTCGTGCTCCGACCAGGCCCGCTCGGCGACCAGCAGGTCCTCGATCGCGTCACCGTTGACCAATTGCGCCGGGTCGCCGGCAGGAGCCACTCCCCATTCCAGCGGAGACACCCCGAGCCGTCGGGAGAGGAACTCGATGACCTCGGGCGTGGCGCTGCGGCGCCCGCTCTCGAGGTGGGAGATGTAGCTGCCGGAGTACTTGTCGCCGCCGAGGTCTGCCTGCGAGAGCCCCTGACGCCGCCGGGCCTCGCGCAACAGCGCGCCGAACTGCACCGCGTTGGATGCGCCCACACGACCTCCTAGCTTGTTCTCAGAAAACCTTGTCAAATGTTGACAAGCTAGTCAAGTACCCGCTAACTTCTACCCAACGAGCCAGTCAGAGAGGGGACTTGGAGAAATGAGCAAAGTTCGTCGGATTCTCGCCGCAGCCGCGGTCGCCGGAGCCATCGCCGTGCTGCCGATCAGCGGGATTGCCAACGACAGCCAGCTTGCCGGTGGTGTGATCGGCGGGATCTCCGTCGGTGGCGGTGCCACGACCAACGGTGGCCAGGGCAACTGGCCGTTCGGCAAGTAGAGCTCCAACCTCGACCAACAGGCTCCACCCCCTGCCTGAGAGCTGCACCAACAACCAACTCCAAACCACCCCCAGAAGAGTCAGAACGGCGGTGACCGCAAAGGTCGCCGCCGTTCTGGCGTCCCCGGCCGGACCCGAGAGCGTCGAACACCAGGGAACGCAAAGCGGCGGCGACCCGATCGGGTCGCCCCCCCATCGGCTGTGGTCAGACCGTCACATG
>JAEWOI010000024.1 GCA_023460935.1 Actinomycetes bacterium | reverse complement strand
CGGCTGACATACTGACCGTCGCCGGCCTTGCCGGTGAGCTTGCCGTCACGTACGACGAAGCGCCCGCGCACCATGGTGGAGATCGGCCAGCCGGTGACGGCTATGCCCTCGTAAGGGGTGTAGTCGCTGCCGCCGTGCATCAGCTCCTGCGAGATGGTGAGTTGTCGTTTCGGGTCCCACAGCACGATGTCGGCGTCTGAGCCGACGGCGATCGTGCCCTTCTTCGGATAGAGACCGTAGGTCCTGGCGTGATTGGTCGCGGTGAAGGCGACGAAATCGTTGAGCGTGATGCGGCCCTTGCCGACGCCTTCGGAGAACAGGATCGGCAGGCGCGTCTCGACGCCGGGAATGCCGTTCGGCACCCAGCGGAATGAGGTGCGGCCTTTCGGATTGAGCTTGCCCTGCGGATCGTCGTAGCGGAACGGGCAGTGGTCGGACGAGAACACCTGGAACACGCCGGTTTCAAGACCCTGCCAGCAGGCTTTCTGGCTTTCGGTGTCGCGCGGCGGCGGGCTGCAGACGTACTTCGTGCCCTCCATATTGAGGCCTTCCATATCCTTGGCGGTCAGCACGAGATACTGCGGACAGGTCTCGCCGAACACCTTCAGACCGCGGCTTTGCGCCCAGCGGATCTGCTCCATCGCCTCGCCGTTTGAGACGTGCACGATCATCACAGGCACATCGACCATCTCGGCGAGACTGATGGCGCGATGCGTTGCCTCGCGTTCGACCGGGATCGGTCGGGACGTGCCGTGATAATGCGGCGCGGTCTTGCTGGCGCGCTCCAGCCGTTCGGTGAGGAAGCGGATGGCGTCGTAGTTCTCCGCGTGCACCATCACCAGCGCGCCGGTTTCCCGCGCGGTCGCGAACACCTCCAGCATCTGGATGTCGGACAGCGCCAGGTCCTCGTAGGTCATGAAGACCTTGAACGATGTGTAGCCGTCATCGACCATGGCCGGCAGTTCCTGGCCGAGCACCTGCGGCGTGGGGTCGGAAATCACCAGATGGAAGCTGACGTCGATGAAACAGCGCCCTTCCGCTTTGGCGTGATAGGCGTTGAGCGCGGCGCGCAGGCTTTGCCCTTTTTCCTGCATGCAGAACGGCATCACCAGCGTGTTGCCGCCGAACGCCGCCGATCGCGTGCCGCTTTCGAAGTCGTCGGCCATGACGATGCCGGGGCCGCTCGGCTGCGCGAAATGCACGTGGCTGTCGATGCCGCCCGGCATGACCAGACGGCCACTGGCGTCGATGATCTCGGTGGCATCGCCCAGATCCTCGCCGAGTGCGACGATGCGGCCATCGCGGATGCCGACATCGCATTTGACCGTGTCGGCGGCCGTGACCACGGTTCCGCCGCGGATCACCATGTCGAACTTCGGCATGTCCTATATCTTTCCTTGATGATGGGCGGCCGTGGTGCCGACGACGGATTGCAGAGCAATCGTTGCGCCCGCCATCATATCCCAGCCGGAGGTATGGCCGAAGCCGTCGATGAGCGGGGTCAGGCGTGTGTGATCCAGTGGTCGCGGCGAGAGGATGCTCGTCAGCACATCATGCCAATGCCCGCTGACTTCGCCGTCAGCGGCGGCGGCGAGCAGGGCCGCGCTGTAAGGCGAGGTCAGTTGCGGTGCGTGTCGCACAATGCTGGCGGCGAGGGTTGTGGCACGCAGCATTTCATCGAGCGCGAACAGCGTCGTCACACAACCGGCGAGCAGATCGTCGCCGCTTGGGGTCAATCCGGGGCCAAGGCCGAGCAGGGCGGCGACGGCTTCATCCGTTTCGTATGGCGAGGTCGCGGGATCGAGCGCGCGGCGCAGTGTGGCGCACCCTTGCATAGCGCGTCGCGATAAGGGGCTATCGCTGTCGCCGATATCGCGCGTGCTACGGGCAAGGCCATCGTGCGGCGCACGCAGACGGATCAACTCGGTGAGGTCGTGAAGGCGCTTTTCCAGCGCGGGCTTGTCTGGGACTACTGGCCACGACGGTTGCGACCACGATCGCGTGGCTTCGACGACGAGTTCTGGGCCGCGCACGATACCCAGGCCACGTGACGTCGGCAAAACCGCCGCGCCGATGGAAGGCATGTGCCGAAACCACCACGGATCACGGAGCAAGCAATTCAACGGACCGTCACCGATCCGGCGATCGCCGATGCAGACGAAGCCGCTATCCAATTCAATCAGCACGCTGCGTTCGAAGATTGCGCGCACCACGCCATGGCGCGCCTGGCGCACCACCCGCAACGCGCGCGCTCCACAGGTCGCGACGGCCCAAATGGGCCGCGATGTGACAGCGCTAACCGGCATCGCGAATGACATGCGTCCCCGTCTTGCCTTCGAGCGCCGGCATCGCCTCTTTCAAAGCCGCGATCACCACGCGGCGGCCGCCGCCTTCGAGGAAGCGGATCGCCGCCTCGATCTTCGGGCCCATGCTGCCCGGTGGAAACTGGCCATCCGCGTGATGCTGCTTGAGTTCGGCGAGGCTGACGCGGTCGAGATCGCGCCG
>JAEWOI010000023.1 GCA_023460935.1 Actinomycetes bacterium | reverse complement strand
GACCCCGCCGCCGACTCGACTGGGAAACCCCCGCCGAAGCCTTCCACCGGCTACTGTCCGAACCAGGCAGTGTTGCGAACACCCCCTGAAACCGCCGGGGGCGAACGTGAGTTTCGGGGGCGTCGGTCGGGAGGCTTCGTCAGCCGGCGAAGCCGGAGTCCTCCGGGGTGGCTTGCTGCCACAACGTAGGGGCGTCGCTGGCGAACGCGGCAAGGATCTGGTCGGACGCTTCCAGGGCCGACAGTTCCCCGTCCTCCACCTGGGCCTCAAGGCGAGCCCGGACGGCGTTCACCGAAGGCGCGGTGCGCAGCGCGTCGTCCAGTTCGCCCTGCACCAGGGCCCAAAGCCACTCCCGCTGCTGCCGCGCGCGGCGCGACTCGAGCTGGCCCGACTTCTCCAGGCGCTGGCGGTGCTCGACGATGGCCTGCCACACGTCGTCCAGCCCCTTGCCGGTGAGCGAGCTGGAGGTGAGCACCGGCGGCCGCGGCGCGTTCGGGTCGGAGCTGATCAGCTTCATCGCGATGGTCAGCTCCCGCGCGGTCACCCGCGCCTCGCCCTCGTGGTCGCCGTCGGCCTTGTTCACCGTGATCACGTCGGCCATCTCGAGGATGCCGCGCTTGATGCCCTGGAGCTGGTCGCCGGCGCGGGCGAGCGCGATCAGCAGGAAGGTGTCGACCATGCCGGAGACCGCCACCTCAGACTGGCCGACACCGACGGTCTCGATCAGCACCACGTCGTAGCCGGCGGCCTCGAGCACCAGCATCGACTCCCGCGTGGTGCGGGCGACCCCGCCGAGGTGGCTGCCGGCGGGCGAGGGACGGATGAACGCCGCCTCGCTCTGGGCGAGCTCGCCCATCCGCGTCCGGTCGCCGAGGATCGAACCGCCGGTCTTGGCCGAGGTCGGGTCGACCGCCAGCACGGCGATCCGGTGCCCGGCGTCGATGAGCCGGCGGCCGAGGGCGTCGATGAAGGTCGACTTGCCCGCACCGGGCACGCCGGTGATGCCCACCCGCACGGCCTTGCCGGTGTGCGGGCGCAGGATGCGCAGCAGGTCGGCCGCCACGGCGTGGTGCGCGGGCTTGCTGGACTCGACGAGCGTGATCGCCCTGGCGATGCCCCCACGAGAACCAGCGAGCACCTGCTCGGCCAGGTGGCGCGGGTCCAGTCCCGGCCGGCGCACCACGGACGGGTCCCGCTGCGGCGCGGGCGCGTCACCGTACTGGCGGCCCGGCACCGGGCTGGACTCCGCCCACAGCGGTGGTCGCTCGTCGGTCATGGCTTGCCTCCTCCTGGCGAATAGGCGAAACGGCTGGTCGAGCCCGTCGGAGCCGCTAGGGACTCGACCGGCCCAACCAGCCGATCCACGCCTGCGACGGGGCTCAACCAGCCGAGTTCGTCAGCTCTCGATCCGCTCCCGCAGCTTGGTCAGCAGCTCGATCGCGGAATCGGGGATGACCGTGCCGGGCGGGTAGATCGCGTCGGCCCCGGCGGCGTAGAGCTCGTCGAAGTCCTGCGGCGGGATGACGCCGCCGACCACGATCATCATGTCCGGCCGGCCGAGCGCGTCCAGTTCCTTGCGCAGCGCCGGCACCAGGGTGAGGTGGCCGGCAGCCAGCGAGGACACCCCGACGACGTGCACGTCGGACTCGACGGCCTGCCTCGCGGTCTCCTCCGGGGTCTGGAACAGCGGCCCGACGTCCACGGTGAAGCCGAGGTCGGCGAAGGCTGTGGAGATCACCTTCTGGCCACGGTCGTGCCCGTCCTGGCCCATCTTGGCCACCAGGATGCGCGGCCGGCGACCCTCCACCTTCTCGAACTCGTCGACCAGCCCGCGGGCCTTGGTGACGGCCTCGGTGGAGCCGGACTCGGAGTTGTACACACCCGAGATCGTACGGATGTTCGCGGTGTAGCGTCCGAACACCTTCTCCAGCGCGTCGGAGATCTCGCCGACGGTCGCCTTCGCCCTGGCCGCGTCGATGGCCAGCTTGAGCAGGTTGCGCTCGGGGTCGCTCGGGTCGGCGTTCTCCGCGGCCCAGGTGAGCTTCTCCAGGGCTGCCTCGGTCGCGGCCTGGTCACGTTCGGCGCGCAGCCGCTGCAGCTTGGCGATCTGCTCCTCACGGACCTTCGCGTTGTCGACCTTCAGCACCTCGGGCAGCACGTCGTTCTCAACGGCGTACTTGTTCACGCCGATCAGCGGCTGCCGGCCGGAGTCGATGCGGGCCTGGGTGCGGGCGGCCGCCTCCTCGATGCGCATCTTCGGGATGCCGGCCTCGATCGCCTTGGCCATGCCACCGGCCGCCTCGACCTCCTGGATCAGGTCCCAGCCCTTCTTGGCCAGCTCGTAGGTGAGCCGCTCCACGTACGCGCTGCCGGCCCACGGGTCGACCGAGCGGGTGGTGCCCGACTCCTGCTGGATGAACAGCTGGGTGTTGCGCGCGATCCGGGCGGAGAAGTCGGTGGGCAACGCGATGGCCTCGTCCAGGGCGTTCGTGTGCAGCGACTGCGTGTGGCCCTGCGTCGCGGCCATGGCCTCGATGCAGGTCCGCATCACGTTGTTGAACACGTCCTGGGCGGTCAGCGACCAGCCGGAGGTCTGGCTGTGCGTGCGCAGGCTCATCGACTTGGGGTTCTTCGCCCCGGAGTCGCGGACGAGCCGGGCCCACAGCAGCCGGGCCGCGCGGAACTTCGCCACCTCCATGAAGAAGTTCATCCCGACGGCCCAGAAGAAGCTCAGCCGCGGAGCGAACTTGTCCACGTCCAGCCCGACGGCCTGGCCGGCCCGGATGTACTCCACGCCGTCGGCCAGAGTGTAGGCCATCTCGATGTCGGCGGTCGCGCCGGCCTCCTGCATGTGGTAGCCGGAGATCGAGATCGAGTTGAACTTGGGCATGTTCGCCGAGGTGAACGCGAAGATATCGGCGATGATCCGCATCGATGGGGTCGGCGGGTAGATGTAGGTGTTGCGGACCATGAACTCCTTGAGGATGTCGTTCTGGATCGTGCCCGCGAGCTGGTCCAGCCTCACCCCCTGTTCCTCCGCCGCGACCACGTAGAGCGCCAGCACCGGCAGCACCGCGCCGTTCATGGTCATCGAAACGCTCATCTGGTCCAGCGGGATGCCGGCGAACAGCTGGCGCATGTCGAGGATCGAGTCCACGGCCACGCCGGCCATGCCGACGTCACCGGTCACCCGCGGGTGGTCGGAGTCGTAGCCGCGGTGGGTGGCCAGGTCGAACGCGATCGACAGGCCCTTCTGGCCGGCGGCGAGGTTGCGCCGGTAGAAGGCGTTGGACTCCTCGGCGGTGGAGAAGCCGGCGTACTGCCGGATCGTCCACGGCTGGTTGACGTACATGGTGGCGTAGGGACCGCGCAGGAACGGCGGGAGGCCGGGGTAGGTCTTCAGGAAGTCGAGGCCCTCGTAGGCGGACGCGTCGTAGTTCGGCGGCACCAGGATGTGCTCCGGCGTCTGCCAGCCCTCCGAGTAGGACTGGGAGGACTCCAGCAACGCCTGGAACTGCTCGCGGCTGTCCTCGGGCACCGCGGGGGCGCCGAGGTCCACCTCGGTGAAGTTGGGGATCGTGCTCACTTCGAAACTCCAATCCGGTCCATGGCGTCGGCCAGGAAGGCGACCACGTCCATACCGTCGAACACTTCGCCGTCGATGACGGCGTCAACGTCGTCCGCTCCGGTCTCGCTCTTGCGGCCGGCGATGAACACCGTCGGCACACCGGCGTCCTTGAGCGCGCGCGCCACCGGCACGGCCTCGGCGGCGTACACCTTGGCCGAGCTGCACAGGATGACCACCTTGGCGCCGGCCTCGGTGACCTTCGCTGCGATCTCCTCCGGCGTGCCGCCCTCGCTGGACGGGCGCTCGATGCCGCCGACGCCCAGCAGGGCACCGACGAAGGTCTCGCGCGCACCGAAGTCGCGCCGCTCACCGAGGCAGGCCAGGAACACTGCCGGCCTGGCGTCGGCGGCGGCAGCGCGGTCGCGCAGCGCCTCGAACACCTCGGCGTCGCGCCGCGGCGCGAGGCCGTTGCGCTCCGGGGCGGCCGGACGGGGACGCACCTGCAGGGGCTCCTCGTCGGGCTTGGGGAACATGCTCACGCCGGTGAGCGGCAGCTTGCGGCTGGCCAGCCGGTTGGTCCGCTCCGCCGTGGTGACGCCGATCCGGTCGGCGACGTAGCCGGAGGTCAGTGCCTCGGCCATGCCGCCGGCGGCCTCGATCGCCTGGAAGGCTGCCCAGGCCTTGTCGGCCAGGTCCCGGGTCAGTTCCTCGACGTACCAGGAGCCGCCGGCCGGGTCGCTGACGCGGCCGATGTTGGACTCCTCGGCTGCCAGCAGCTGGGTGTTGCGCGCCATGCGGCGGCTGAACTCGTCCGGCAGGCCCTGGGCGGTGTCGAACGGCAGGCAGGTGACGATCTCGGCACCGCCGACGGCGGCGGCGAAGGTGGCGATCGTGCCGCGGAGCAGGTTCACCCACGGGTCGTCGCGGGTGATCATGCGCCAGGAGGTCACGGCGTGCTGGACGGCGCCGCGCGCGTTGGCCGGCACCCCGCTGACCTCGCCCACGCGGGCCCAGAGGCGGCGCAGGGCGCGCAGCCGGGCGATCGTCATGAACTGGTCGGTGTTGGCGCTGACCCGGAAGGCGATCTGGCCGAAGGCCGCGGCCGGCGCGATGCCGGCTGCCTCGAGGTCGCGCAGGTAGGCGACGCCGGTGGCGATCGCGAAGGCGAGCTGGTCGACGTCGCCGGCGCCGGCGTCGTCGTAGGGCAGGACGTCGACGGTCAGGGCCCGCACGCGCGGCAGTTCCGCGATCGTGGCGGCCACCCACTCGGCCTGGGCGCCGAGGTCGGGTGCAGCGCCGGTGCGGGCGGCGAGGGCGAGCGCGTCAAGGCCGAGGTTGCCGCGGGCGTTCTGCGCGCCGGCTCCCTTCCAGAAGGCCACCAGCGCCTTGGCTGCGGCCACCTGGTCCTCTGCGCTGCTGATCGAGATCGGGGCGAGGTCGGGCTGGACTGCGCCGAGCACGGTTGCGACGTCATCAACGGCGATGGCGTCGGAGCCGGTGCGCAGCCACACGGAGCTGGCGCCTCGTTCGAGGTCGGCCAGGATCTCGCGCTTGGTGAATTCCGCGTCCGGGTCCTCGTGCAGCTGGCGGATGTCCCAGCCGGTCATCGGGCTGGTCTTGACCATGGTGCCGCGGGTGAACGGCATCACGCCGGGGTGCCCCAGCGGTACGTCGGTCTCGGTGTAGAGCGGCTCGATGGTCAGGTTGTCCACGGTCACCGTGCGCAGGCGCTTCATGGCCTGCTCGATGGTCAGTTCCTTGCCTTCGGGACGACGCCGGTTGAGGACCTTAAGGACCTCAGCCTCCCAGTCTTCGGTGGTGGGAGTAGCGAAATCGCCGGCAAGCATCAGGGGCGTGTCGGTCATGGTTTCACCCTATCGCCACCTCCCTGCACCCTTGTTTGGTCGGACCAAATACGGACATCCGCGCAAGCGCTCGCTCAGAATGTGGACGGATCAGGGCTCAGCAGGTCTACTCCGGACCTCGGGGACGGTTCCTGGCTGACCAGGGACGCTTCCTGGCACGCCAGGAACCGTCCCCGGCGCACCGGCGGCGGCCAGCATCCGTTCGCCCAGGTCGCGGGCGGCGTCGCGCAACTGCGGGCCCGCGACGATCCGGAACGGCACCCGGAGCGCGGCAAGTGCCTCGGCGTACCAGCCCGGGCTGCTGGTGGTGCCGGCGAGGCGGCAACTGTGCGCGTCGATGGCCTCGAGCTTCCCGATCGCGCGCGGCAGCCAGGAAACCTGGTCCAGCGGCGCATCGATCACCACCTCCGTGGGGTACTCCCAGCCGGCAGCCAGGTTCTCCTCGAGCATCGCCACGGGATCGAGGTCGGCCGGCGGCTCGTACTCCTCGTCGAGTTGCTCCACGCTGCGGACGCGGTCGAGCCGGTAGGTGCGGATCGCTCCCCCGCTGCGGCGGCAGAGCAGGTACCAGCGGCCGTGCCGCACCACCACGGCCCACGGCTCCACCGTGCTCACCCACTCCGCCCCGGCCTCTGAGCGGTATCCCAGCCGCACCAGGTGGTGGCCGGCGCAGGCCTGGACGAGCACAGCCGTGGTCGACGGGTCGGGGCTCACGTCCTCTCCCTCGGGCACCAGGCGGGCGGTCCTGCGCAGCGCCTCCGCCTTGGCGGCCACGGCCTCCGGCAGGGCGCGCATGATCTTGCGCAGCGCGTTGCCCACCGGTTCGGCGGTGTCGGCAGCGTCGTGGTGGCCGTCGAGCACAGCCATGACCATGCCGAGCGCCTCCGTAGCCGTGAAGGTCAGCGGTGGCAGGCGCACCCCCCGGCCGACGGTGTAGCCGCCGTAGCGCCCGCGGGTGGCGAGAATCGGGATCTCGGCCTCGCGCAGGATGCCCACGTACCGCCTGGCGGCTCGCTCCGAGACTCCGAGCGCGTCCGCGAGCTGGTCTGCCCGTACGCCGGGCACGGCCTGGATCACCTCCAGCGCCCGCAGGGCCCTGGCTGTGGGGCTGGTCTGTGCCGGCAAGCCGTCCTCCAGAGAAAGGGAGATACTGACGGAATTATCCGGAAGCAGATCGTCCGGAATCGCTCCTAGCGTAGCCGCATGAGCGAACGAATCCTGATTGGTACGACTTCCCACAGCGTCCGGATCGGACGCGACCTGGCCCTTCGGCCGGCCACCACGAGGCGTACGGGCACTCCGGACGGGATGCTGGCCCGGCTCCGCCACCTGCTGCGCCGGCTCGCGGCGCACCGGCGGACCCGCCTGCTGCCTCTGGACGGCCTGCCCGGGCACCTGCTGCGCGACGTGGATCCTGCCCGCCATGACGCCATCACCGGCCTGTACACCGGCTGGAGCGGGCTCGACGCGCAGTTCCGCTCCGCGCACTGCTGAGCCAGGCTTTGGGCATGGAACTCGAGTTCGCCGGCGAGGTCGTCGAGTGGCGCGGCCCGCCGCCGTTCTACTACGTGGTGCTGCCGGAAGCGGAGAGCGAGACGATCCACGAGCTGTCCGGCGCCCTCAGTTACGGCTGGGGAGCGATCCCCGTGCAGGCACAGGTGCGCGGCCAGGAGTTCACCACCTCCCTGTTTCCGAAGGACGGCCGCTACCTGCTGCCGCTGAAGGACGCCGTCCGTCGGCCGGCCGGCATCAGCCTCGGCGACATCGTCGAGGCGCGACTGGTGCTCACCCTGCTCGCCTGAACGGGAACAGTAACCGTCCGCAGCCGCTGAACGGGAACAGGAACCGTCCCCGGATCACGGATCAGGTGACCTGGCGGACCAGGGCCTCGGCGGAGCCGATCATCGTGGCCGTCTCGCGCTCCCAGTCGGGCTCCTGGCCACGGAACGGGCCGGTGGCGAGGGAGATGATCACCGCTGCCGAGCGCAGGCGAAGCTCGGTGGGGTCCACCCGGGTGTCGAACACGGGCACCCAGCGGCGGATCAGCTCGTGAACCTTCGCCTCCTGGGCTGAGTTCATGCGCTGGATGGTGGAAAGGTGCGCGACCAGGCAGGCCAGGTCGTCCGCGCGCCGTCCGGGGCCGATGGTGTCGGTGTCGAGCAGGCCGCAGACCTTCCCGTCCGCCACGTGCACCTGGCCCTCGTGGAAGTCGCCGTGCGTCGGCTCGTCGCCGGCCGGGATACCGGCCAGCCCACTCGTGATCGTGTCCACCAGCCGGTCGAGCTTCGGCTCCAGCGCGGGCAGGGCCGCGCTGACCATCCGCGCGTAGTGTCCAACTGCGTCCGTCCACGGCGGACGGCGATCGAGCTTCGCCACCGACGGCGGCATGGCGTCCAGCAGCTCGATCAGCGCCTCGGCGGTGCACGGGTCGCCGGGGGCGAAGATCGCCGTGGCCAGCGGACGCCCCGGCAGCTCGCGCAGGATGAACAGGTGGTCGTCGGTGAGCGCCGCCACCGGCGCAACCGGCACCCCCGCCTCGGCCAGCACCCGGTGCCTGGCCACCACGTCGTCGAACAGCCGGGCGCGCAGCACCTTGACGTAGACCACCTCCGGCGGCTCTCCGGTGCTCACCCGCACCACCGCGCGGCGCCTGGGCCGGTAGCCGATCATCTGCAGCGAGAGGTCCGCGGGCGCCACGGCGTGGGCGAACACCCCATGGCTGTTGCACACCTCGGCCATCGACTCGGCGTAGGCGGCCCGGGCGAGTCCGGGCAGGTCCGGGTCCTGCGGATAGATCCACACCGCGACCTCGCGCTCACCGTCGGCGAAGATCTCGGCTGCGGTGTCGGTGTCGACCGGCCCGGAGGCCCGCGCACTCACCCCGAGCAGTTCCTCCCTGCGCCCGTAGGGCCATTCGACCAGGGCTGAGTAGGTGGCGGTGGTGGACTGGGCCGGGTTGGCGTCCACGTGGTCCAGCGCCCACGAAACCAACGTGCCGCCGGCGTGCTGGACGGCTGCGGCCAGCAGCGCACCGACGTCGTCGGAGGTGAGCAACACCGAACCGTCGGGATCGGACGCGGCCACTTCACCTCCTCCTGCGCCGGGCTCGGCGGCGAGCTGGTTCGCCGGACGCTCGCCGGAGCGTACCGCCGTCGGTGGCAGCACAACCAGCCAATGCGCCGGATTCCCCCGCTCAGGCTTCCGCCGGTGCCTGCCGGCCGAGGTCGGTGAGCCGCAGGCGCGCCAGCCGGCGGCCGTCCAGCTCGGTCACCTTCAGCTCGAACCGGTGGGCAACCTCGGCGTCCTCGGCTGCGGCCAGCTCCACCTCACAGGCGTCGCCGACCTTCGGCAGGGCACCCAGCTGGGCCATCACGAAGCCGGCCACGGTGTCGTAGGGCCCTTCGGGCAGGACGAAGCCGTGCTGCTGCGCGAAGTCCTCCAGGGTCACCAGGCCATCCACCTCGACGGTCGCGTCGACGCCGTCGGCGACCGGCGAGCGCTCCGGGTCGAACTCGTCGGTGATGTCGCCGATCAGCTCCTCCACCAGGTCCTCGATCGTGACGATGCCGGCCGTGCCGCCGTACTCGTCCCGGACGATCACCAGGTGCTGCTTGGCCTGGCGCATCTCGGTGAGGGCCCGCAGGATCTTCACCGACTGCGGCAGCGACATCACCGGGCGCACCAGCTGGCTGACCGGGGCCGAGCGGGCCGCAGGGTCGAGGTCGGCGAGGTCGCGGATGTGCACGAAGCCGATCACGTCGTCCACGTCCTCCCCGATCACCGGGTAGCGGCTGTGGGCCGCGTTCTGCACCTCCCGGATCGCCCGGTACGCCGGCATCGAGCCGTCGAGGAAGTCCACCTCGGTGCGCGGGATCATGGTCTCCCGCAGGCTCACCTCACCGGCGGCGAACACCTCGTCCACGATCTGCCGCTCGGCGTCGCCGAGAGTGAGCGAGCTGCCCACCATGGCGCGAAGCTCCTCGTCGCTCACCTCCTCCCGGGACGCCTTGGGGTCGCCGCCGAGCACCCGCACGACCAGGTCGGTGGAGCGGCCCAGGAACCAGATCACCGGGGTGGCGAGCTTCGCGATCGCGTTCACCATCGGCGCGAGCGCGATCGCGAACGCCTCGGCCCGCTGCATCGCCAGCCGCTTCGCGGAGAGCTCGCCGATGACGATCGAGAAGTAGGAGATGATGATCGTGATCAGCACCAGCGCCAGCGGCCCGGCCACAGCCTCCGGAACCCCCCACCCCACCAGTACCGGCGACAACCGGTCCGAGAGCGTGGCGCCGCCGAAAGCCGCAGAGAGGAAGCCTGCCAGGGTCACCCCGATCTGCACGGCGGAGAGGAACCGGTTGGGGTCGGAAGTGAGCTCGCTGACGATCTGGCCGCGCCGCCCGCGTGCGCTGAGCTGTTTCAGCTGGGACTCCCGCAGCGACACCAGGGCCATCTCCGCCGCCGCGAAGACTCCCCCGATGACGATGAACAGGCCGATCAGCAGGATGTCTTGGATGATCGGGCTCATCGATGCTCTCTGCCGGGCGGACTCCTGCGGTCCACGGGTCAGAGCAGTCTAGCCGAGCAGGCCGATGCCGACCCGGGCCGCGAGGCCGGCGGCCGGACGCTGGCATAATGCGGCCATGCCGAAAGCTTCGCGGGTCCCGGGCATGCGCGAGTACCGCGAGGTGGTCCAGCCCGCGGAGATCCTGCAACGCAGCGCCTACGAACACTGGCTCGGCCCGCTGGTGATGCGGCACCTCTCCCCCTACGTCTCGCGGGCGTGTGTGGCCCTGGGCATGTCGCCGAACCAGGTCACTGGGATGATGGTGGTCACGGGGCTGGCTGCGGCCACGTCCCTGTTGCTGCCCGGCCTCTGGGGCCCGGCGCTGTGCCTGTTCTTCGGACAGCTGCAGCTCCTGCTCGACTGCGCGGACGGTGAGGTGGCGCGCTGGCTCAAACTGACCTCACCGAAGGGCATCTTCCTGGACGCGGTCGCGCACTACACGGTGGAGGGGCTGGTGCCGTTCTTCCTCGGCCTGCGGGCAGCCCTTTCCGCCGACCAGCCGCAGTGGCAGTGGGCGGCCCTCGGCGGCCTGCTGAGCCTGCTGCTGGTCTACAACAAGGCGCTGAACGAGCTGGTGCACGTGGCCCGCGCCAAGTACGGCCTGGCCCTGGTGAAGGACGACCCGGCAGCCGGCACTCCGCAACGCTCCGGGGTGCGCCGACTGCGCAGACTGGCCAACCTGTTGCCGATCCACCGCCTGTTCCACTGGGTGGAGCTCACCTTCTGGTGCTTCCTCGCCGGCGTCGCCGGGCTGCTCGTGGGCCAGCACGAGGCCGCGGTGGGCCTGCTGGCTGTCCTCACCCCGCTCGCCGCCCTCACCCTGATCGGCCATTTCGTGGCGATCATGAGCTCCTCGAAGCTGCGCGCGGGGTAGCCACCGACGGCGTCCGGGGGCCCGCCCGCCCGATGCTATCCTCGGCCGGTGAGCGCCGCCCTGCCCCCGGTGTCCTACGTGATCCCGGTACTGAACGAGGCCGTCCTCCTTCCGGAAGCCGTGGCCTCGGTCCTGGGCCAGGACTACCCGGCCGAGCAGGAGGTCGTGGTGGCTCTGGGCAGCTCGACCGACGGCACCAACGAGGTCGCCGCCCGCCTGGCCGCGGCTGATCCGAGGGTGAGACTTGTCGACAACCCCTCCAATGACGTGCCGATCGGGCTCAACCGCGCGATCCGGGCGAGCCGGCACCCGATCGTGGTCCGCGTGGACGCCCACGCTGTGCTGCCCAAGGACTACACCAGGCGCCTGGTCACGCTGCTGCAGGAGACCGGCGCTGCGAACGTCGGCGGGGTGATGCGGGCTGTGGGCAGCACGCCGTTCCAGCAGGCCGTCGCCCGCGTCTACAACTCCCCCTGGGGATTGGGCGGGGGGCAGTTCCACGGCGCCACCGAGGCCGGGCCCTCAGAGACCGCCTACCTCGGCGTGTTCCGCCGCGAGGTGCTGGAGGAGGTCGGCCTTTTCGACGAAGGCATGCGCCGCGCCCAGGACTGGGAGCTGAACTCCCGCATCATCGCCGCCGGCCACCTGATCTGGTTCACCCCGGACGTCGAGGTGGAGTACCGGCCGCGCAGCACTCCGGCGAAGCTGGCCCGGCAGATGCTGGCCACCGGCGTCTGGCGCGGACACCTGGTGCGGAAGCAGGGCCGCACCCCGCTGAAGTACCTGGCGCCGCCCGCGGTCGTGTTGGCCCTGGGCGTCTCCGTGCTCACGCTGGTGTTGCAGCTGACCGGCGTCGTCAAGGACGGGCCGACGGCGCTGCTGAAGCTCAGCCACCTGGCGTGGCCCGCCTACCTCGGCGGGGCCGGCGTGGTCGGCTTCACCGCACTCGGGGGACGAACCGTCACCGACCGCCTGCTGAACGCTGTCGTGCTGGTGATCGTGCACCTCAACTGGGGTGCCGGCTTCATGCGTGGCTGGCTGGCCGGCGCGGAGTCGGTGGTCGACACCTCACGCGTCCGGGCCGGGACGGCCTAGCCGACGCTCGCCGGCGCCGCCGCCCTCAGGGGCGGCCCAGACCGACGTAGGTCCAGCCCGCCTGACGCCACGCGGCCGGGTCCAGCACGTTGCGCCCGTCCACCAGGAGCCGGCCCGCCACCAGTCGCGCGGTCGCGTGCGGGTCGAGCTGCCGGTACTCCTGCCACTCGGTCAGCAGCACGACAGCGTCGGCACCGGCCAGCGCATCCTCCACCCGCTCGGCGTAGGCCAGCTGGGGGTGCTTCTGCCTCGAGTTCTCGATCGCCTTCGGGTCGGCGCACACCACGTCCGCGCCGAGCCCGTTCAGCTGCACCGCCACGTCCAGGGCAGGTGAGTCGCGGATGTCGTCGGAGTTCGGCTTGAACGCCAACCCGAGCACCGCGACCCGGCGCCCGACGACGCTGCCCCCGAGCGCGTCCGTCAGCACCTGCACCACCCGCTCGCGCTGACGCAGGTTGATGGTGTCGACCTCCTTGAGGAAGCCGAGCGTGTCGCCCAGGCCCAGTTCCTCTGCACGCGCCCGGAACGCCCGGATGTCCTTGGGCAGGCAGCCGCCGCCGAAGCCGACGCCGGCGTTCAGGAAGCGGCGCCCGATCCGGGCGTCATGGCCGATCGCGTCCGCGAGCCGGGTGACGTCTGCGCCCACAGCGTCACAGAGCTCCGACATCGCGTTGATGAAGCTGATCTTGGTGGCCAGGAACGCATTGGCCGCCACCTTCACCAGCTCCGCGGTCGCGTAGTCGGTGACCACCAGCGGGGTGCCGTCGGCCAGCATCGGCGCGAACGCGCGGTCGAGCACTTCCCGGGCGTGCTCGCCGGCGGCGCCGGACGGCAACCCGTACACCAGCCGGTCGGGATGGACGGTGTCTGCGACAGCGAAGCCCTCCCGCAGGAACTCCGGGTTCCAGGCGAGCACTGCCTGCGGCTGCACCGCTGCAATCTCGCCGGCCAGCCGGGCGGCGGTGCCCACCGGCACCGTGGACTTGCCGGCCACCACTGCCCCCGGCTTCAGGTGCGGGGCCAGGCCGGCGACGGCGGCGTCGACGTAGGCCAGGTCGGCGGCGTTCTCGCCCTTGCGCTGCGGCGTGCCCACGGCGAGGAAGTGCAGGTCGCACCCGGCGACCTCGGCGACGTCTGTGGTGAACCGCAGCCGGCCACCCTCCAGTTCGCCGGCGAGCAGTTCTGCGAGCCCCGGCTCGAAGATCGGCGGCCGCCCCGCGGCCAGGGCAGCGATCCGTTCGGCGTCGGTGTCGACGCCCACAACGTCGTGGCCGAGGGAGGCCATGCACGCCGCGTGCACCGCACCCAGGTAGCCGCAGCCGATCACCGACACCCGCAACGGGGACTGCCGGGCCGCGTCGTCGCTCATCGTCGACAGGTCCTTTCTCCGGCTCACGGCCGGCGGCTCAGAAGATCGGGGGCCGGCCCAGCCGGGTCATCCGCCAGACGGTTCCCCAACTGATCGGACGGCGGGGGCCCGGGTCGGTGCGCCAGCCCTCGGCGAAGCCGCGCAGCCAGATCCGGAGGTTGGCCATGCCGTCGGTCCGGAGCAGTGCCGCCACCAGCCACACCCCGCAGTAGACCGGCACCAGCACGGCTGGCAGGTTGCGGCGGGCCACCCACACCCGGTTCCGGGCGTTCATCCGGTAGAACACGGCGTGCCGGGTGGCCTGGGTGGCCGGGTGGCACGCCTCGATGTCGCGGGCGTAGACCAGTTTCCAGTCGGCGTCGAGGAGCCGCAGGGCCAGATCGATGCCCTCGTGGCCGTACCAGAAGTGCCCGGGCCAGCCGCCGACCTGGTCGAAGGCCGAGCGGCGCAGCATGCACAGCGCCTCCCAGAAGACCGCCACCTGGCCGCCTCGGCCGCCGTCGTTGGCACGTACCCGCGGCACCCAGCGCCGTGGCGGCGTCCGGCCGTCCGGATCGACGCCGCGCGGCTGGCACACCGCCACCCGGGCGTCGTCGAACACCGCGGCCATCCGGGCCAGCACATCGGTCCGGGGCAGGAACGCGTCGTCGTCGTAGAAGAAGACCAGTTCGCCCCGGCACTCCGCCGCCCCGAGGTTGCGGCCCTCCGGAATGCCGACGTTCTCCGGCAGGTGGACGGTGCGAACCCAGTCGGGCACGCCGTCGGGTTCCCAGCCGTTGCCGACCAGCACGGTGTCCAACTCGACACCGGTCTGCCCGTGCAGCGTCTCCAGCGCCTTGGCCAGCTCGACCGGGCGGTTGCCCATCGAGAGGACCACGACGCCGATGGTGGGCCTTGACCCGGGCATTCAGGCGAGCTTCGCTGCGAGGTTCGTGTCGAGCGCAGCCAGGAACTCCTCCGTGGTCAGCCAGGCCTGGTCCGGGCCGACCAGCAGGGCGAGGTCCTTGGTCATCTTCCCCGACTCCACGGTCTCGACGCAGACCTGCTCGAGGGCCTCGGCGAAGCCGGTCACCTCGGGCGTGCCGTCCAGCTTCCCACGGTGCTTCAGCCCGCCCGTCCAGGCGAAGATCGAGGCGATCGGGTTGGTCGACGTGGGCTTGCCCTGCTGGTGCTGGCGGTAGTGCCGGGTGACCGTGCCGTGGGCGGCCTCGGCCTCAACAGTCTTGCCGTCCGGGGTCATCAGCACCGACGTCATCAGGCCGAGCGAGCCGAAGCCCTGCGCGACGGTGTCGGACTGCACGTCGCCGTCGTAGTTCTTGCAGGCCCAGACGTAGCCGCCCTCCCACTTCATCGCGGAGGCGACCATGTCGTCGATCAGCCGGTGCTCGTAGACCAGGCCCCTGGCGTCGTACTCGGCCTTGAACTCGTTGGCGAACACCTCGGCGAAGATGTCCTTGAACGCGCCGTCGTAGGCCTTCAGGATCGTGTTCTTCGTGGACAGGTACACCGGGTAGTTCCGCATCAGCCCGTAGCTGAAGGACGCCCGCGCGAAGTCCTCGATGCTCTTGTTGAAGTTGTACATGCCCATCGCCACGCCGCCGTCGGGTCCGTAGTTCGCCACGACGTGCTGGATGGGCTCCGAGCCGTCCTCGGGGGTGAAGGTGATGGTCAGCTGGCCGGCGCCCGGCACCTTGAAGTTCGTGGCCTTGTACTGGTCGCCGTGGGCGTGGCGGCCGATCACGATCGGCTTCGTCCAGCCCGGCACCAGCCGCGGGATGTTGGAGATGATGATCGGCTCGCGGAACACCACCCCGCCGAGGATGTTGCGGATCGTGCCGTTCGGCGAGACCCACATCTTCTTCAGGCCGAACTCCGCCACGCGGGCCTCGTCCGGGGTGATCGTCGCGCACTTGACGCCGACGCCGTGGGCCTTGATCGCGTTCGCAGCGTCGACCGTCACCTGGTCGTCGGTGGCGTCGCGGTTCTCGATGCCGAGGTCGTAGTAGTCGAGGTTGACGTCGAGGTAGGGGTGGATCAGGCGGTCCTTGATGAACTGCCAGATGATCCGGGTCATCTCGTCACCGTCGAGTTCGACCACCGTGCCGACGACCTTGATCTTCGCCATCCCAACCTCCTGCTCGCGCAACGTCTGGCTCAACTTACCGTCATCCCGGGGCCCGATCCTGCCCAACCGAGCTCGCCTCGCTACCTGAACCTGTCCCTCGCTGCCCGTATTCGCGTAGCGAAGCGGCGGTACGCGTAGCGAAGCGGCAGGGGACGGCGCGGACGGACCGCTACCCTGTCAGCCGTGATCGACTCGACCCACTGGCTGCTCACCCTCTCGTGCGCCGACCGGCCCGGCATCGTGCACCGGGTGACCGGGGCGGTGGTGGAGGCCCACGGCAACATCACCGAGCTGCAGCAGTTCACCTCCACCGAGTCGGGCCGGTTCTTCATGCGGGTGCAGGTGCAGTCCGGTTTCGACCGCTCGCACTTCGAGCGCGACTTCAACACCATCGCGGACAGCCTGCAGGCCACCTGGAACCTGGACTACGTCGGACGGCGGCGCCGCACCCTGGTGTTGGCCAGCAAGGCCGGCCACTGCCTGAACGACCTGCTGTTCCGGACCCGTTCGGGACACCTGCCGATCACCATGCCGCTGATCATCGCCAACCACCCCGACCTCGGTGACCTGGCCAGCTTCTACGGGGTGCCCTTCGAGGTGTGCCCGGTCACCCCGGATTCGAAGGCCGAGGTGGAGCGCCACATCCTCGACGTGGTCGCCGAGCACGACATCGAACTGGTCGTGCTGGCGCGCTACATGCAGATCCTCTCCCCGCAACTCTGCGAGGCCCTGGCCGGCAAGGTGATCAACATCCACCACTCGTTCCTGCCCGGCTTCAAGGGCGCCAACCCCTACCGCCAGGCCCACGCCCGCGGCGTGAAGCTGATCGGGGCGACCGCCCACTTCGTCACCTCCGACCTCGACGAGGGCCCGATCATCGAGCAGAACGTGCGCCGGGTCGACCACACCATGGAAGTCCCCCAGCTGATGGCGATGGGCCAGGAGCAGGAGAGCCGGACGCTCACCGAGGCCGTCAAGCTGTTCGCCGAGCACCGGGTACTGCTGGACGGGGCCCGCACGGTCATCTTCCGCTGAGCAACCCGCCGCCGCCCCGGAGCCCGCGCCGGAGCTAGTCGAAGTGCCGCACGCCGATCAGTTCTGCCAGCCGCCAGCCGTCGTCGGGGGACCCGTCGACCACGATGATGCCGGTGTTGTCCAGGTGGGCGCGGCCGAGCGCCTCGCCGAAGCCGTCCACCCGGGCCATCGACCACACCCGCAGCGCCGCGCCGTGGCTGACCACCATCACGACCTCCCCACCGGAGCGTGCGATCCGTTCGATCGCGGCGTCGAAGCGGGCGAAGAACTCGTGGGCGTTCTCGCCGCCGGGAATGCGGGCATCCAGGTCGCCGCCGCCCCAGGCGATCAGGGTGCCGATGTAGCGGGTGGCGTCGGGGGACAGTTCGTCATCACCGGCGGAGATCTCCCGCAGCTCCGGCATCACCTGCAGTTCCAGGCCGCGTTCCTCCGCCACCGGCCGGGCGGTCTGCTGGGTGCGCACCAGGCTGGAGGTGTAGATCGCCTCGATCTCGTGGTGCGACAGCCGCTCCACCAGCGACGCGGCCTGCTCCAGCCCGCCGTCGTCCAGGTCGGCTCCGGGCTCTGCGGTGTCGAGCAGGAAGCCGACGTTGGAGGGCGTGCGGCCATGGCGAACGAGGATCAGGCGCATGGTCCGAGACTAGCCCGCCACGGTCGTCCGGGATTGCACGGACCGGTCAGGGTGCCGGCACCTCCACCACCGCGGACTTGACGGTCCTGTCGTGGTAGCCGTCGAGGTGCGCGGTGGCCTCCACCTGGTACTCACCCGGGTCGGGGGCGTCGAGCACCCGGCCCGTCCCGGCCGGTCCGGGCACGGCGACGCCGTCGTGGAACCACTGGTAGGTGAACGATTCGGGGTCGGGCTCCCAGCCGCTGGTCACCGCCTCGATCCGGTAGGAGGGGTTGGTGGCGTCGATCTCCACCTCGCCGGGCACGAGTTCACCCTTGACCACCTTCGCGCTGGCGGCGGAGGTGTGGGAGATGTTCTGCCACGCTTCCATGTCGCTGACGAGCTTCACCTTGATCGTGTGGCCGAGGTCGCCCGCCGCCACGCGGTACGTCCGGTCGGTGGAGACCAGGGCGGACCTGCCCTTGGAGTCCACCCGGTACCACCCGTAGTTGACGGTGACCGCGACCCCAGCCGGACCCCACGCCTCCTCGCTGGTGGCCTCGGTCACCCCGAGCTCCTGGCCGACCGCGGGGGTGGTGTCGGTGAGCCTCGGCGTCACGCCGGTCAGCTTGCGGACCTCTTCAGTTGAGGGCGCCGAGGTCCGCGAAATGGTGACGTAGCCGGCCCGGCTGGCCGTGATCCGCACCTTGAGCTTCCTGCCCAGGTCGTAGCTCGTCGGGGTGTAGGACTTCTTGACTGCCTTGTAGATCGCTGAGTAGCTGTTGCCGCTGCGGGCCTGCCGGTACCACTGGTACTTGAAGCTGGTGCCGGCAGGGTAGTAGCCGGGATCGGCCGACACCGGCTTGCCCAGGTGGGGCGGGTCGACCACCGTCGGGTCGGAGGGGTCGACGAACTCGGCCTTGGCCACCTTCGCTGAGGTGGTCGCCGAGTACACCGACTTCGTCGCGTACCCGTGCCGCTTCCCGGTCACCCTGACCTTGAGCCGGTGGCCTGCGGCGATCCCCGGCACAGCAAGGTCGGCGGTGTTGCTGTCCGGCAGCGCGTAGGCCGTTCCGCTGGACGACACGCGGTACCACTGGTAGCTGAGCTCGACCGGCTCCGGCCCCCACGGGTCCACCTGCACGTTCACCTGCTGGTCGACCTTGAGGCTCGTGGTCGTGATCCGCGGCGCCGGAGTGGGCATGAGCGGCAGGCCGGCGATCACCCCGGTGGCGGCCGAGGTGACTGACTTCTGCGGGTAGCCGGCCCGCGTGCCGGTGACCTTCACCGTGAGCTTGTGGCCGACGTCGTCTGCACCCAGCAGGTAGGCCCGCGAAGTGGCCCCGGGGATGTCGGCCTTGTCCCGCTTCCACTGGTAGCTGAACTGCACCGGCTCAGCTGCGTCGGTCGGCTTCCAGGCCCCCTCGTTGGCGGTGAGGGTCATGCCGTTGCGCAGCACCCCGGTGATCGTCGGGGTGGCGGCGGTCAGCACGGCGGCGGTCACCTTGAGCGGCTGGTCCTTCAGGCTGAGGTCCCCGCCGTCGTCGGCCGCGGGCATGGTCAAGGACCACTTGTAGTCCCCGTAGGCCACGGTCTTGCCCTTGACCTTGCCGTCCCACTCCCAACGGACGGAGCCGCTGTCGCTGGCCGGAACGGCTGTGGTGAGGACCGTGGTCGAACCCTTCTTGATGAGGAGCGTCCCTTCGCTCAGGGATTTGCTCGCGTCGACGGCGAGCTTCCACTTCGGGGCGCCGGTCGCGATCACCAGCGTCCTGGGCGCGACCGCCCCGAGCGAACGCACCGCACCGAGCGGCACATCGGACAGCTCCGCTGCGACCAGATTCGAGCCGGAGACGTAGGCGATCCGGGACGTGCCGTCAGTGGTCACCTGAGTGACCGGTTCGCTCGCCAGCACTTGCGGGTCGCCGGTCGCGAACCGCCACACCTGAAGTCTCGGCTCCTGGGTGTCCGGGTCAGGGGAACGGAGCAGCGCGTAGCCGTCCCCGATGGCGAGCGGTTCGCTGTCGGCCAGGGACCGGACCAGGGGCGGGCTGGCGGTGTAGTCCACAGCCAGCACGCGCTGGTAGTCGTCCGCGTCGATGCCGGTGAGCAGGAGGTGGTCGCCCCAGATGCCCTTCACCCGCAGGTCCCGGTGGCCTTCGACAAGCACGCTGCGGGGAGCGGCGCCGGAGGTGACGACCTTCACCTTCACCTCGCCGGTGACGGGGTCGCTCCAGGCGGCCGTGGCCCCGAACAGCGCCTGCGCGGTCACGTTGTAGGCCGTGCCGTCGACCCGCCGGACCTGGCCGTCCGCGGCCAGGTAGTAGGGCCCGCTGAGGCTGCCCGCCCGCAGGCCGCCGCGAAGGGTGGTCTGGTGGACACCACCGTCGTAGACCTGCACGCCGTCCGCGGTGTCGAGCAGCAGCCGGCTCCCGGAAGCCGCGACGGCGGTCGCGTGGGGCAGGGCGGCGCTGTAGCCGGTCTCGTCGCCGATGCCACCGGGGCCGACCGGACGAACCCAGGGCTGGTAGCTGCCGCGATCGTCCAGGCCGCTGAGCCGGTCCGCGGTCAGCACCAGCTGCTGCACCGCGCCGGCGGCCGGCTCGATCCACGGGCCCGCGGCGTGGGCCGGGACCGCGAGACCTTGGCCCGCAACAGCCGTGAGAGCGGCGGTGAGAGCAGCGCGCAGGCGCCGCCCACCCGCAAGTTTGAAGCGCTCTCGATTACCGCCTGCGGCTGCCCGCTCCCGGGCGTGCAAGCGCCCTACCCCAGCACCTGACATCACTGCCGACTCCCCCCAGAGCAGGTACGTGGCGGACCCTACCACCGGCGCAAGCGCCCGCGGCAGGGTCGGGCGGTGGTCGCGGGACGGCAACCGCCGATCTGCGCTCAAGCCGTGACCGTGAACTCCGCGGAGTACGCGTAGGAGTCGGTGTAGCCGGGCTTCCTGGCGATCACCTTCACCTTGTACTTGCCGGCTTTGACGGCCGTCCACGTCTCGTCGGTCGCACCGGGGACGGCCACGCCGTTGAGGTACCACTGGTGGTCGAGCTCGGCCTGGAGGGGCGTCCAGTCGGTGGAGTGCGCGGTGAGCACGCCGGCCTCCTCCGTGACCGTGACCACACCCTTGGTGACGAATACCGCCTTGACCACCCGGGCGGTGGCCGCCGAGGACTTCAGCACGGTGGGGTAGTCGGCCGCGGTGCCCACAGCCTTGACCGTGATCGCCTTGCCGACGTCTGCTGCGCGCACGACGTAGGAGGTGCCGGTGCCCACTTCGCTGGCGCCCGCGTACCAGGTGAAGCCCACCTCCACCGTGGCGTCGGCCGGGCCCCACTTGGAACCGTCAGTCGTCGCGAGGACCGAGAGTTCCTGGTCGACCACGGGCGTGGTGTCGGAGATCTTGGGGGTCACACCCGAGATCCCCTTCTGCACCACGGCGGTGGCGGGCGTGTACTGCACGTCGCTGCGGTAACCGGTGAGGCTTGCAGTGACCTTGGCCTTCACCGTGTAACCGACGTCTGCGGAGGCGAGGGTGTAGCTCGACTTCGTCTGCCGGTAGATCGCGGCGGACTTGCCGGTGGCGCTGACCCGGTACCACTGGTAGCTGTAGTTCGCCGCCGGCTCGTAGGCTCCTGGTACCGCAGTGAGCTCCTTGCCCACGCGAGGCGTGCCCGCAACCGGGAGGGAGGGAGCCGGCTTCACCGGGAAGTCGGCCTTCGCGACCGTGGTCGTCAGCTTCGAGTACACCGACTTGTCGGCGTAGCCGAACTTCGATCCGGTGGCCTTCACCTTGATCCGGTAGCCGGCCTCCGTGCCTGCGATCGTGTGATCAGGGCCGGTACCCACTTTGGTGGAAGTGCCGTAGGGCGAGACCTTGTACCAGGCGAAGGAGACTTCCACGGGGTCCGGACCCCAGGCCTCGGTGGTGGCGTGCAGGGTCTCGCCCACCTTGGCCGTGCCGGCCACCAGCGGCACCCGGGCCACCAGCGGAGCCTTGGCGACGATCGAGGTGACGGCGGAGTTCAGCACCTTTGTTACCCAGCCGTCCGCGGCACCCGTCACGGTCACCTTCAGCCGCTGCCCGAGGTCGTCGGCGACGACCTTGTAGGCCTGGCCGGTGGCCCCGTCGATAGGGGTCACCCTGCCCTTCGCGTCAACCCTCGACCACTGGTAGGTGAACGTGACCTGGCCGGCGGGGGTCCAGGCGCCGGGGACCGCCTTCAGTTCCTGGTCGAACACCGGCGTGGTGTCGGACACCTTCGGCGTCACGCCGTACACGTTGCCCAGGGACTTGTCGATCACCTCGACGGTGCCAGCGACGCCGGGCTCACCATTGGTGCCGCCGTCCAGGCTGCCGTCGATGTGGCGGATGCTGCCGCTGCCGTCCGCGGCCGGGGCGGTGAACTCCCAGCGGTACTTGCCCGGCGGCACCAGGTTGCCGGCGTCGTCCCGCCCGTTCCAGGCCACGTCGCGGATCGAGCCGTCTGCGGTCGGGGCCACGGCGATCGTGCGCACCAGCGTGGGGAGCCCGTCGGGGAAGATGTTCAGCGTGCCGGCTCCCAGGGCCTTCGTGGCGTCGATCTCGGGCTTCCAGGTGGCCGAGGTCACCCGGGTGTTGAGCACCGTCGGAGCCAGCACGCCCAGCATCCGGGGAGCGTTCATCCCGGTGGTGATGCCCAGGTCGCCGAGCACCAGTTCGCTGCCCGTCGCGTAGGCGTAGCGGTGGGCACGATCAGTGGTGAACTGTTCGAGCTCGTCGCTGTCCGCCACCAGGGTGGTGAGGCTGCCGTCGGCGTAGCGCCAGAGGCCGAGGCTGGAGTCCTCCTCACCTTCTTGCCAGACCACGACGTAGCCGTCGCCGAGGTCGACCGGCTCGCCGGGCACTTGGCGCACGGGGTATTGGTCGGTGACACCGGTGCGGTAGTTGTACATCGCTACGTCATCGGAATCCAGGCTGGCGTAGAGCAGGTAGTCGTTGTAGACGCCAAGGATGTAGGCGCCTTCCTCGTAGTCACCGGGGAGGTCGATGTCGAACGGGGCCACCCGCCCGGCCACGTCCGTGACCCGGTAGGTGTCGGGTCCAGTGGCGGTGAACACCTGCGACCCGAAGATCTCTTCAATGTAGGAACCCGAAGCCAGCTTCTTGCCGTCGACCCGGTACACGGCGTTGCTCGTCTCCCCGTAGGCCAGGTAGTAGGGCCCGCTCAGGTAGGCCTCCGCCGCCGAGGGCAACTGCCGGACATGCTGGCCCTGGTCGAGCAGGAACGTGCCGGAGCGGCCGGTCAGCCAGGTCCGAGCACCCGAAACGCTCAGCGCGGACGCGCGCGGGGCCAGCAGCGTGTCCGCGCCGATCACCCCGCCCGCCACGGACCGCGACCACGGCTGGTAGCCGGAGAGCTGGTTCACCGGCCGGTTGTCCAGGCCGGAGACCGCCCCCCCCGGTGAGCTGGAGCTGCTCGATCCGTGCGGTCGTGTCGGGGTAGTCGAAGAGGCCCTCCACCTTGCCGGTGGCCAGGTAGGTCCCCATGTAGCCGCCGTCGGTGGTCACCACCGAGGCCAGCGGTCGCGCCAGGTCACCGGCGGTGGTGAGCCAGAAGGACTCCGCGCCGGCGGGCCGCACGGCCTTCTTGATGGAGATGGTTGACCCCATCGTGACCATGAACTGCCCGAGCGATTCGTAATCGGCCTTCCAGACGCTCACCAGCGTCCAGGCCTGGTTGGCTTCCACGCTCGCGGAGAGCCTGGTGCCCGTGGCCACCGTTGCGCACTTCGGGGAGGCCGAAGCCGAATCCAGCGACCGGAAGCACACCTTGAGGTACGTGCTCGAGCGCAGGGTGTAGACCGCCGTGTCGCCCTGGACGTCAAGGTCCTGGTAACCGGCGA
This sequence comes from Actinomycetes bacterium, assembly GCA_023460935.1. Classification (GTDB taxonomy): domain Bacteria; phylum Actinomycetota; class Actinomycetes; order Propionibacteriales; family Propionibacteriaceae; genus Propionicimonas. The sequence continues at coordinate 34,911 of JAEWOI010000023.1, read as the reverse complement.
TCCTGAACGTGAAGGAGCGCGAACCGTCGACCGGCAGGACCTCGACCAATGCCTCCGATGGAGCTGACTCGTCCCTGGTGACCGCGACCACCCTCGAACCACCGCCGTACCGCAGGGCTGAGGTGGCGAAGTCGGTTGCGACCGGGTGGTAGTCGAGTTTGACGGGCTGGGCTGCCGCCTCGAAGGCCTGCGTCCAGTACTCGACCGCCGGCTCCTCCTCGGCAAACCGCGGGGCGCTGTAGAAGACCCGCTCAGTGCCGATGGCGTCCACCGCGCCGGGTACCTCGAGCAGGGTGGAGTGGCCCTGCGAGGCGAAGTCGTAGCGCTGTACCAGAGTGCTGTCGCCCGATTCGCCCGGCACGGCGTAGGTCACCTTGCCCGCAGCGAAGTGCCTGGGCCAGGCTTCGCCGAATCCGGGAGCCGTCAGTACCGACCAGGTGGCGCCGCCGTCAGTGGAGACGGAGAAGTCGTCCTCCTCGGTGGCGCTGTCGTAGTCCTCGCGCACGAAGGCCGAACCGGTGGCTCCGACGATGTAAGGCTCGTCCTGCGTGGCCGGGAGCGGCACGCGGGTCTCCGCCCCCGCCGCCCGCGCCAGCGGCGCGGATGTGGCCACTGCCCCGATCGCAACCATCACCGAAGCGGCCAGCGCCAACCCGGTCCGAACCTGGCGAAGCGCAGCGCGCTGCCCCGCCCGAGCTTGCAGTGTCATCAAGGACTCCCATTCACGTCCGCAAGGCTCACTTGGGGCGGACAAGGCGGAAGGTATCACTCCGGAAATCACCATTCCGGCGAATCGTGGTTTCCGGTCGAAGTCGTACAGTCGGTCGGTTCGTCGCGAAGGAAGCTGATGAAATGAAATCGCCCTGCCCAACGCAGACCTCAACCGGCGCCGAGCCGCCAATAGGCCGCAGGAATTGAAATGCCTGCAATCGCGGGAATGGCGATGGCCGATGGCGGCCGGCATTCGGCCTAGCATGTGCGCCGGAGGTGATTGGAGTGCGAGCTGTCCTGCGGCTGTCCGCGCGGGTCGCCGGGGTGCTGTTGCTGGTCGGTTGCACAGCTCCTGGCGGGCCACCGGCCGCCCGCCCGCCTGCGGCCACCAGCCCCGGCCACACCGCCGGCACCACCACGTCCGCGCCGGCGCCCAGCGCATCGACGGCCAGCCCGGCCCCCGCGAGCCCCACTCTGGCACCGAACGGGCGCCGGACCCTCGTGCTGGACGGGCAGGGCGTCGGCGCCCTCCGCGTCGGGCACGCCACCCGGGCCGATGCCGCCACCGTCCTGGACCAGACGCTGGGACGCCCGAGGGTCGGCAAGCACCAGCGGGCCTGCACCGGCCTGGCCACGACCCGCACGCGAACCGAGACCCGCGGGCCCCTGACCCTGACCTTCGTGACCAGGCGGGGCACGCAGGAGGTGCTGGGCACCTGGGAACTGGACGTCAACGGCAGCACCAGGGGCTTCAAGCTGGACCGCCTGCCGATCCGGCCGACCTTCGCCGAGCTGCGCAAGCTGCGCCGGGCCAGCGTCGTCCGCACCGAATCTGCTCTCGAGGTCAGGCTGCCGGAGCAGGTCACCTACCGGGGGCCGCTCGGCGCCGATCGGCCCACCTCGGTGCGGGGCGGAAGCCCGGTCGAGTGTTGAGCCCGCTTCGCCGGCAGCAGCGACGGCGGTGAACCCGAGGCGCCGTCCGCCCGTTCCAGCCCCGAGCGGATCGGGGATCGCGGCGGTATACCTCCTCTTCCTAGCCCTGCCGCTGGCGGGCTCCCCCACTTCGACCGACGGGTTCCTCCCGCTGCGGCTGCTGGTGCTGGGCGCCGGGTTGGCGCTGGGGCTGCTCGCAAGGCCCATCGGCGGGCTTTCAAGGCCGCTGGTACTGGCTATCACCACAGGTGTCGGCGCCTTCATCCTGGCTGCTGTCAGCGGGGCGACCCCCCTGCTCTCCCTCGTCGGCCGCTACCCGCGCTACGAGGGGCTGCCGGTCGTGCTGGGTTACGCCGCGGCGCTTGCCGTGGGCGCCCGGCTCCTGGCCGACCCGCGACTCCGCCGGCACAGCCTGCACGCCCTCGCGTGGGCCAGCGTGGTCAACCTGGTCTGCGCAGCCGGACAGGCCATGTTCGAGCCGGGCGCCCGGGTGACCGGCACCGTGGGGAACGCCACGGTGCTCGGCGCCTTCAGCTTGCTCTGCCTCGCCATGCTGGCTGCACAGGCGGCCACCAGGACCCCGCTGGCGTTGGCCGGGCTCGCCGCCGCGGCCGGCTGTCTGGTGCTTTCCGCCTCCCGGGGAGCCCTTCTGGGCGGCATCGTCGCGGCGCTGGCCGCAGGCCTGGTCTGGCGGGGTTCGGGCCAGCGGGCGCGGTGGTGGTGGGGGCCGGGCGCCGCGGCCGGACTGGCTGCGGCGGCGTGGCTGGCTCCGGGCTTCCAGGCGCGGCTGAGCGGGGCCACCCCGTTCGCCGAGGCAACGGTTAGCGGACGCCTGCTGCTGTGGCGCGAGACCGCGGAACTGATCGCACGGCAGCCGTGGCTGGGCATCGGTCCGTCACGGTTCGTCGACAGCATCGAGCCGCACCACACCGCGGAGTGGGCGGCCCGGATAGGCCCGTACGCACCCCCGGACAGCCCGCACAACGCCGTACTCCAGGTGCTGGCCGCGACCGGCGTGGTGGGCCTGGTGGCCGTCGTCGGGATCGGCATCGCGATCGGGGTGTCGCTGTGGCGGGCGCGCCCCTGGGACCAGTGGCAGTCCGGTGCCCTGCTCGCGGCGATCGCTGTCGGCGTGAGCTACCTGACCTCGTTCACCGACCCGGTGACCCTGGTCGCCCTCGCCGCCGTGCTCGGTGGCGCCGTCGCGCAGCCACCGGGGGCAGCGAGCCCGCGGCTCCGGCTCGCCGACCGGGCGGCGGCCGGCGGCGCACTGGTCGCCGCCCTGCTGCTCGGCGGCAGCCTCCTGCTGGGGGAAGGCCGCTACTCCGCGGCGCTGCTCGCGCGCCCGGACGCCACCGCGGCCCTGCTCGAGGTGCCGGCCTCACGGCCCTGGGACGCAGACCTCACCCAGCGGGTGGGCTATACCGCCGCCCGGCTGGCCGAGGCCGGAGCGGCCAGTCCCGTGGAGTTCGTCGCCCCGGTGGGGGCGGCCTGTGCCCGGCTGCCCGGCTCGGTGACCTGCCTGCAGGTGCTGGCCGACCTGCAGGACCTGTCCGGCGACCACCGGGCCGCCCTGAGGACACTCCAGGACGCGCTCGCCGCCGGCCCGGTCAACGTGGACACCGTGCTGCGCCAGGGCATCGCCCACGCCCAACTCGCCGAGGTCGACGCCGCTGAGGAGCGCTTCCTACTCGCAGCGGCGCTGCGGCCGTCCGCAGCAGAACCCTGGGCCAACCTGGCTGAGCTCTATGCCAGGGCCGGCCGGGAGTCCGAAGCCTCCGCTGCCCGCAGCAAGGCCGAACAACTGCGCCGCAGATGACCCCGGCCTGCACCAATTCCCGCCCACCCCACCGGCGCTGGAACCGTCCGGCGGGGCCCCCCGGCAACTGCTAGCGTCGATTCCGACTCCCACAGCATCACCACTCATCGAGGAGAAACCGTGAGCCAAACCCCCGTAAAGGTTGCCGTCACCGGCGCCGCCGGCCAGATCTGCTACAGCCTGTTGTTCCGGATCGCCAGCGGCGCGCTGCTCGGCCCCGACCAGCCGGTTGAACTGCGCCTGCTGGAGATCACCCCCGCCCTGAAGGCGCTCGAGGGCGTCGTCATGGAACTCGACGACTGCGCGTTCCCGCTGCTGAGCAAGGTGGAGATCGGTGACGACGCCACCAAGGTGTTCGACGGCGTGAACCTCGCCATGCTCGTTGGCGCCCGGCCCCGGACCGCCGGCATGGAGCGCGGCGACCTGCTCAGCGCGAACGGCGCCATCTTCACCGCCCAGGGCAAGGCGCTCAACGAGGTGGCCGCGGACGACATCAAGGTGCTCGTCACCGGCAACCCGGCCAACACCAACGCCCTGATCGCGATGAGCAACGCCCCCGACATCCCCAAGGAGCGGTTCAACGCCCTCACCCGGCTCGACCACAACCGCGCGATCACCCAGGTCGCCCAGAAGGCCGGCGTGCCGGTCACCTCGGTCAGCCACATGACCATCTGGGGCAACCACTCCGCCACCCAGTACCCCGACATCTTCCACGCCCAGATCGACGGCCGCAGCGCCGCCGAGGTCATCAACGACCAGGCCTGGGTGGAGAGCGACTTCATCCCGACTGTCGCCAAGCGTGGCGCGGCCATCATCGCGGCCCGCGGCTCGTCCTCGGCAGCGTCCGCGGCGAACGCGACCGTCGAGCACATGCACGACTGGGTGCTCGGCTCGGCCGAGGGCGACTGGGTGTCCATGTCGGTGCCGTCGGACGGCTCCTACGGCGTGCCCGAGGGCCTGATCTCCTCCTTCCCGTGCGTCGTCAAGGACGGCAAGTACGAGATCGTCCAGGGACTGGAGCTCAACGACTTCTCCCGCGCCAAGATCGACGCCTCGGTCGCAGAGCTGATCGAGGAGCGGGACGCGGTGAGCGAGCTAGGCCTGATCTGATCTGCGGCCTTCTCGGGCGCGACCTGGCTGGGCCGGGTCGCGCCCGAGCGCTTTTCCTCGAGCCGTGGTCCAGACCGCCCGGTCACCGGAGGGCGTCCCCGGGGCACAACCGGTAGAGTTCGGCCTGTTCGCCCCCCCTGGGTCTGGGGCCGGTCAGCGCCAAGAGGAGACCCGATGAACAGGCGGCCACGCCAAGGTGCTCTTGCGCTGTGCGCTGCACTGGTGCTGCTGGCGACCGGGATCAGCATCACCCCTGCCCCGCTCGAGCGGGCCGCGAACTCGCTCCAGCCCGCCCGCGGCGCGAGCGGTCCGGTGGTGGTGCCGGACCGGTTCCTGGTGCAGACCGCCGCACTCTCCGACGCAGCACGCACCGACCTGCTGGCTGCGATCACAGCCACCGGCGCGACCGTGAACCTGGTCTACACCGACACCTGGGACGGCGTCAGCGTCACCGCCAGCGAGTCCCAGCTGGACGCCATCTCAGCACTCCCCGGGGTGCAGGAGTCGTTCCCGGTGTACGCCCTGCAACTGGATGACCCGCCGGCGGGCTCGGTCACCGGCGAGGCCGGCGGGACGGCCGGCGCGGACGCACCCGGGGGTCCCTCCGACCAGCAGGCGGCCCAGGCTGCCCGCGCGAGCGACGACACCTTCACCGTCGACTACGCCAGCTCGACGGTGCTTGACGTGCTGGCCAACGACTTCCCCGATCCCGAGCAGGCTCCCCTGCCGGACAGCCTGGTCTTCACCGACCCCGGCGCCACCGAGGCCGGCAAGGTGCTCACGGTGGCCGGCCGGGGCACGTTCAGCGTCACCGCCGACGGCAGGGTCGTCTTCGTCGCCCAGCCCGGGTTCGCCGGCGACCTCGAACCCGTCACCTATCAGGTCGGCTACCCGGACGGCGCCAGTGAGGTCGCAAGGATCAGTGTCAGCGTCGCCTCACCTGCACCGCCGGTCGCCTCCGACGACGTCGCCAACGCCACCACGCCCGGGCCGGCCAGCGCCGACGTCCTCGCCAACGACCATTCCGGGGCTGGCCTGCGGCCCGAATCGCTGTGCCTGCCGGACGCGGAGGCCTGCCCCAGCCGCCTTGACGTGCCCGAAGGCACCTGGGAGGTTCAGGCCGGCAAGGTGGGCTTCACCCCCGCCCCCGGCTTCACCGGCGCCGTTCAGGTCGGCTACCGCATTGGCGACGAACTGGGACGACAGGCCGAAGCCACGCTCACGGTGACGATCTCCCAGCCGCCAAGCCCTTCGGACAAGCACGGCGCCACCGCCTACCGCACCCCGGTCAGCGTCAACCTGGTTGCCGACGCCCAGGGCGAGGGCGGTGCCGCGATCGATCCCGGCAGCCTGCTCCTGCTCGACCCCGCGGCCGCGACGGTCCCGGAGCTCGTGGTTCCGGGCGAGGGCACCTACGCGGTGGTCGGCGAGTCGGTCCGGTTCACTCCTGCGGAGGGCTTCAGCGGCAACACCGTTCCCGTGCGGTACCAGCTCAGCGACGTGAACGGGGCCACGGCCACCGCCGGCCTGCACTTCACCGTCGGCGCGGCGCCGCAGGCAGCGGACGACACCGCCCGTACCGTCCAGGGCGCCCCGGCCACGCTGCACCCGCTGGCCAACGACACCCCGGGCGACGACGGCGCCGGTGTCGCCGTGGCCCTGGCCGCCGATTCGGTCGTGTTCCTCCCCAGCGGCAGTTCGGCTCACACCTCCGCGGAAGGAGAGTGGACGGCAGCCGCGGACGGCACGGTCAGGTTCGAGCCGGCGGCGGCGTTCCACGGCACCGCCTCGGTGGCGTACAGCGTGAGTGACGCCAACGCCAACACCGCCACTGCCACGATCACGGTCACCGTCCTGCCCGCGCCGGTGGCGCGGGACGACTCCGCGCACGCACCGGCCGGGCACGACGTCACCGGCATCGCGGTGCTGGCCAACGACGATCCCGGCGACGCCGCAGCGCCGCTGCAGCCGCAGACCCTGCGGCTCACGGGTGCCGGCAGCAGCGAGGACGGCCACAGTCGCACCACAGCGGACGGGACGTGGACGCTGCACGCCGACGCCACGGTGAGCTTCTCCCCCGCGGCCGGCTTCCACGGCGAGTCCACCAGCACCGGGTACACGGTGGCCGACGCCAACGCGACATTGGCGGCGGCGAGCATCACCGTCCGGATCGGTGCCCTCACCACCGCAGCCGACTACGCCAGGACCACGCCCCAGAACGTCACGGTGACGCTCAGCCCGCTCGACCTGGTCAGCGTCGGCGACACCGGTGAGCTGGACCCCCAGGGCCAGCCGGTCCCCGGGACCCTGGACCTGGCGTCCATGGTGTTCACCGCAGCCGGGACCGACCAGCCGACCGTCCTGGTCGAGCAGGGCGTCGGCCGCTGGGAGCTCGACCGGACCACCGGCCTGGTCACGTTCGACCCCGAGTCTGCTTACGCCGGCACCGCCTCGGCCCAGTACCGGATCACCGACAGCTTCGGCAACGCAGCCACCGCGACGATCACCGTGGCGGTGGACAAGGTCGTTCCGGCGATGACCGACGATGCCGCCCACACCCCGGCCAACCACCCGGTAACAGTGCCCGTGCTGGAGAACGACACCCCCGGCCACGAGTCGGCTGGGCTGAATCCGGCGAGCCTTGCCCTGTGGCACGGCACTCCGGCGGAGCCCTGGACGCGGGAACCGCTCACCACGCCGCAGGGCACCTGGAGCGTGGCCGGTTCCGCGATCACCTTCGTCCCGGCCCAGGGCGAGTCCGGCCGGGCGACTCTGCAGTACAGCGTCGCCGACGCCAACGGCACCCCCGGCATCGCCACCGTCGAGGTGAACGTGGGGGCGCTGCCGCTGGCCAACGATGACGCCACCACCGTGCCGCAGGACGGCAGCGCCCGCACCCTCCAGCCGCTGGCCAACGACACCGCCGGTGATGACGGCACCGGCACCTCTGCGGGCTTCGACCCCGCCAGCGTCGTGCTCACAGACGACGACGCGACCGACGCGGGCAAGAAGCTGAGCCGCGACGGCTACACCCTGAGCGTGAACAGCGCCGGCGGCTTCGACTTCGCCCCCGACTGGCGGTTCACCGGCACAGTCAGCACCGGCTACCGGGTGACGGACGCCTACGGCAACTCCGCCGCCGCCCGGTTCGTCGTCACCGTCACCCCCACGGCACCCACTGCCACCGAACAGCGCCTGGCCGCGATCGGGGCCCTGGACACCGGCGTCGACGGCGACGGCATCAAGGTGGGCGTGATCGACTCCGGCATCGACTACACCCATCCCGACCTCGGCGGTACAGCAGCCACCCAATTCGGCCCAACTGCCCCACGAGTGCGGTACGGCTACGATTTCGTGGGCGACCAGTACGACCCGAGCGCCGACGAGAACGACCCCAGAAGGCAACCCGTTCCCGACGGAAACCCAGCCGATTGCAATGGCCACGGGACCCATGTGGCCGGGATCGTGGGCGCGGACGGCAATCCGAAGCGCGCCGGCGCCTACGGAGTGGCACCCAAGGTCGTCTTCGGCGCCTACCGCGTGTCGGGATGCCTGGGAGTCGCTTCGTCCGACGTCATCGTCGCAGCACTTCAGCGCGCCGACGCCGACGGCATGGATGTGGTCAATTTGTCGCTGGGAAACGCTCTCGCGAGCTGGCCGAATGACCCCGCCTACCCATTCAACGCGACGGCCGCGAAGCTGGTCGCCAAGGGCGTGGTGGTGGTGGCCGCGGTCGGCAACTCCGGCAGGCAGGGCCTGTTCACGGCCGGCTCACCGGCGGTCGCGCCCGGCGTGATTTCGGTGGCAGCTGCCGACGCCGTGGCCGGCCGGGTGGAACCGTACAGCGCCATGGGCCTGGCAGCGGACCTGAGCCTGAGCCCGACGCTGACCGCCCCCGGCAGCGACGTCTACTCAACGGTGACCAACGGCGGCCACCAGAACAAGGGCGGTACCTCGATGGCCGCCCCGCACGTGACCGGCGCGGTCGCGGAGATCCTGCAGGCCAGGGGCTGGCAGCGTGCGGCCGGCACCCCGGCGAAGGTGGCCGCGCTGCTGTACTCCACCGCCACCCAGGTGAAGTCCGCAGATGCCCGGTTCCCCAGCTACGCCGAGGCGGTGTTCCGCCAGGGCGCAGGCTTGCTGCGGCTGGATGCGGCGCTGGCGTCCACGGTGACGGCTTCCCCTGCTGTGCTGAAGCTGGGCGAGGGCAACACCGAGAGCCGGTACGTCACGCTGAGCAACGCGGGCAGCAAGGCGGTCACCTACAAGGTCTCCGCGGTCACCGGCACCAGTGCCGCGGCCAGCACGGGCACCAAGACCAATGTCGGCAACCAGACCCCGGACTGGGCCTACGGCGCGGTGGGGTTCGCAGCGAGCCCGGGCAGCGTCACCGTGCAACCTGGCAAGACGGCCAAGGTGAAGGTGACCATCACCGCACCGGGCAGGATTCTCTACGGCAAGCAGGGACTGCTGTACGGCGGCTGGGTGCGGTTCACCGCGACGGGAGAGCCGACCGTCTCGGTGCCGTTCGCCGGCGTCCGCGGCGACTACCAGAAGGTGAAGCTGCTCCCCTCCAGCTACCGCAGCTTCGTCGACGCGGGCACCAACGTCACCTACAAGCTGAAGCTCCCGGCCCTGGCGCGCCGCAACGCAAGCGGGGCCCTTGAGACCATCACCAGTGGCACCCCGACATTCAGGTCCTACCCGGACGAGCGGATCGGCCACGTGATGTTCCACCTGGACTACCCGGCCAGCGCGATCCGGCTCAAGGCGGTCAACACCAGGACCAAGAAGTACTACTACGCCGTGCTCAGCGGCACGTCCACCCAGCTCGGCCCGCGGGGCCGTGACGAGGGCTACAGCACGGTCCCGTTCTACGGCATCTACAAGGACTCCAAGGGCCGACAGGTGTACATCCCCGCCGGGACCTACAAGCTGCAGCTCCGGGTGCTCCGGCCCCTGGGCAGCTCGGGCACGAGTTCCCACTGGGAGACGCTGACCACCCGCGAGCTCAAGCTCGTCCGCTGAGCCCGAGCCCCTGGCCGGTGGCAGCGCTGGCAGCTCACTGGGACCTTCATGACCGCCCCGCGCGGAGCCCTGCCAGCCGATAGAGTGCGGCTCGTCGAGCTCTCTCCCCGGAGCGGACACCAACCGATCGGTCCGTCACCATTCCAGGAGGGCCCGTGCGCGCCAACCCCCGCACTTCCAGGACGCTGCTCGGCGTGGCCGCCGGCGCCGCCATCACCGCGCTGTTGGCTGGAGGCCTGACCGTGCCGGCCTCGGCGAACCCGGTCGACCCGGACGGTCGTGACCTCAGCGGTCGGCGGGCGGGCGACCCCAAGCCGGCCAGAGCGCTGCCCACCAAGTGGCTGGTGCAGGTTTCGGGGCAGCCGGCCCTTCGCGGCGGCAGCCGCACGGCCGCCACGAGCCGTCAGGCCGGCATCCGGAACGCTGCGACCAGCGCCGGGATCGAGGTGTCGGTCCTGCACAGCTACACCCGCGTGTGGAACGGCTTCTCGGTCAAGGGCAGCAAGGCGCAGGTCGACAAGCTCCGTTCGCTGGCCGGCGTGACCGCGGTCTTCCCGGTCTACACCATCCAGCCACCACAGCTGAAAGCCCGCCCCCAACTGGCGTACTCCCTGCCGATGATCGGGGCCGACACCGCCCAGGCTGCCGGCCACGACGGCCAGGGCATCAAGGTGGGCGTGATCGACACCGGCATCGACTACAACCACCCCGACCTCGGCGGAACCGGCGTGAACAACGAGGACGCTGACTTCCCCAACGCGCGGGTGCAGTTCGGCTACGACCTGGTCGGCGACGACTACGACGCGGACGTTCCCTCGTCCACCCCCCAGCCGGACGCGAAGCCGGACGACTGCAACGGCCACGGCACCCATGTGGCCGGGATTGTCGGCGCCGACGGCGACCCGGCGCAGGGCGGCGCTCGGGGCGTCGCGCCAGAGGCGACCCTGGGCGCGTACCGGGTCTTCGGCTGCGAGGGCTCCACCGACACCGAGGTGATCCTGGCCGCGATGGACCTCGCGGCGGCCGACCGGATGGACGTCGTGAACATGTCCCTCGGTGACGCGTACATGACCTGGCCCGGCTACCCGACAGCGGCAGCCGCCGACGCCCTGACCGCGGCCGGCACCCTCGTGGTGGCCTCTGTGGGCAACGAGGGCTACGCGGGCGGCCTGTTCTCCAGCGGGGCCCCGGCCGTCGGCAAGACCGTGATCTCGGTCGCCTCCGTCGAGAACACCAACCTGTCCCCGGCGGGCACCCCGAACCCGTTCAGCGGCGCGATCTCCTACTTCAGCTCCTACGGCATGGCCGCCGACCTGACGCTCAACCCCGACGTGTCGGCCCCCGGCGGCAACATCTGGTCGACCTACCCGCTCGAGAAGGACGGCTACCGCAACGAGTCCGGCACCTCGATGGCCGCCCCGCATGTTGCGGGCGCGGTGGCGCTGCTGCTCCAGGCCAAGCCCACCCTGAAGGGCAACGTGACTGCCGTTCGGGCCGCGCTGCAGAACACGGCTGAGCCCGTCAAGAAGCTCTTCGACCCCAATCTCGGCATCATCATCGATGGACGCTATGAGCCCACGATCCGCCAGGGCGCGGGGCTGGTCCGGGTCGACAAGGCGATCCAGGCGGCCACCGCCGGCACCACCGTCACCCCGGGCAAGATCTCGCTGGGCGAGAACCGCAGCAGCTACTACAAGACCACGCTCAAGCTCACCAACGCGAGCAAGAGCACCGAGAAGTACAAGCTGAGCGTGGTCAACGCCGTGAACATCGGCGCTGCACCGACGACCTACTGGTTCGACTTCGACACCAGGAAGGTGGCTTCGAAGTTCTCTTCGAGCACCGTGACGGTGAAGGCCGGCAAGACCGCCACCGTGTCGGTCTACCTGCGGCAGCCCTCGCTGCGCACCGGCTGGATCTACGGCGGCTGGGTGAAGCTGACCAAGTCCGACAACACCAAGTCACTGGTCGTGCCGTTCGCCGGCATGTACGGCGACTACCAGAAGGTCAAGGTGCTCCAGGACCTTTGGGATGTGAACGACGCTGGAACCGCACTGGAGGTCGCCCTGGACCTACCGGCGCTGGCCGCTTACGACGGCCTGAGTGAGGACGGTGACCCGATCTTCACGCCGCTGTATGCATCGTCCGGGAAGCAGACCTTCACGCTTTCGGACGCGGAGAGCACGCCCCATCTGCTCTTCCATCTCGACTACCCGGTCAGCGACCTGTACTTCAACGTGTACAAGGCCACCCCGGACGGAAAGAAGGGCGCCGAGGTGTTCAGCGGCCGCAAGACGTTCCTCCGCACCGGGAACATGGGGCGCGACAACGCCTACCTCTACGTGCCCTTCGACGGGAAGATCCCGTTCAGCTCCCAGACCTCAGCCGGCCTCACCGTGCCCGACGGGGACTACGTCCTGGAGATCCGGGCGCTCAAGCCGCTGGGCAAGACCACGACCAGCAGCCACTGGGAGACCTTCGTCAGCCCGGCGTTCACCATCGACCGACCGGCGCCCTAGCCAGGCGAACCCAATCGGGCCGGCCCGCCCGGGCCGGCCCGATCTGCCGTGCAGGGTCGTCTCGGCATCGCCGGAAGTTACGGTTCCGTAGCCGTAGGAGATTAGGCTGGTCGCAACTGGTTCCCAGCGAAAGTGATCCACCATGGCCACGATCGGCCGTCCGGCCACCCCAGCCACCCTCGCCGTCCGCGAGGCGCGCGACTTCCTGCTCGAGCACGGCACCGACTACGCCGGCGCCGTCGCCGGCTTCGAGTGGCCCGAGCTCACCGAGTTCAACTTCGCCACCGAGTGGTTCGACGTCGTCGCGGGTGAGCATCCCGACCGGCCGGCGGTGACCATCGTCTCGGCAGACCTGTCGGCCCGCTCCTGGACCTACGGCGAGCTCTCCAGACGCTCCGACCAGGTTGCCCGCTGGCTGCGCGCCAACGGCGTGAAGCCGGGCGACCACGTGATCGTGATGCTGAACAACACGATCGAGTTGTGGGAACTGCTGCTCGGGCTGCTGAAGATCCGCGCGGTGGCGATCCCCACCTCCACCCTGCTGTCCGCTCCCGACCTGGCCTACCGGGTGGAGCACGGGCGAGCCCGGGCGGTGGCCGCACCCACCGGCCTGCGCGCCCGCCTGGACGGGCTGCAGCGCTCGGTGCTGCGCATCGGCGTCGGCGACCAGGTGCCGGCCGGGTGGCTGGACTTCGCCGACTCCGCCAACGCGCCGGCCGCCTACCTGCCCAGCGTCCCGACCAACGCCTCCGACCTGAGCCTGCTGTACTTCACCTCCGGGACGACGTCGCGGCCAAAGCTGGTCGCCCACACCCACGTCTCCTACCCCGTGGGCCACCTGTCGACGATGTGGTGGCTCGGCGTGCGGCCGGGCGACGTGCACCTGAACATCTCCTCCCCCGGCTGGGGCAAGCATGCGTGGAGCAACTTCTTCTCCCCGTTCCTCGCCCAGGCGACCGTGTTCGTGTTCAACTACGACCGTTTCGATGCCAGCACGCTGATGAAGGTGATGGACGCGCACCAGGTGACCACCTTCTGCGCCCCGCCCACGGTGTGGCGGATGCTGATCCAGGCCGATCTCAGCCAGTTGTCGCGGCCCCCGCGCGAGCTGCTGGGCGCGGGCGAGCCGCTGAACCCAGAGGTGATCAGCCAGGTTCGCAAGGCTTGGGGAGGGACGATCCGGGACGGCTTCGGGCAGACCGAGATGACCTGCTGCATCGGCAACTCCCCGGGCCAGTTGGTGAAGGACGGCTCGATGGGACGCCCGATGCCCGGCTACCCGGTCGTGCTGCTCGACCCAGCCACCGGTGAGCCGAGTCCGGCCGAAGGTGAGATCTGCCTCGACCTGGGCAAGCCGATCCTCGGGCTGATGGCCGGCTACCACAACGACCCGGCGATGACCGCGGAGGCCTGCCGCGACGGCTTCTACCACACCGGCGACATCGCCTCCGCCGACGCCGACGGCTACCTCACCTATGTCGGCCGGGCCGACGACGTGTTCAAGGCCTCGGACTACAAGATCTCCCCGTTCGAGCTGGAGTCGATCCTGCTGGAGCACCCCTACGTCACCGAGGTGGCGATCGTGCCGAGCCCCGACCCGGTGCGGGCGGCGGTGCCGAAGGCTTTCATCTGCCTCGTTCAGGACGCGACCGCCCGGCAGCAGGAAGCCGCCCGGGCGATCTTCGCCCACGCCAGGGAGCGGCTCTCCGGCTACCAGCGGGTACGGATCGTCGAGTTCGTCACCGAGCTGCCCAAGACCATCTCCGGCAAGATCCGCCGGGTCGAGCTCCGCGAGCGCGAGGCGACCCGTGTCGCCAGGCAGGTCGGCGAAGGCCAGTTCCTCGAGCGCGACTTCCGCTGACCCAGCTGCCCTGATCGGGCGTCACGCGGGGACGGGAACCCGCACCTCGGCCCCCAGCCGGTCCGGGCAGGCGGCCAGCACCCTGGCGGCCAGGTAGCCCGCGAAGGCGGCGGCGCCGCCGAAGATCAGGAACGGCACCACGTCGAGCCGGCCCTCGACGAACCAGGCCGAGACCAGCATCGCCACGATCGCCCCGGCCATCGTCACGGCCTTGCCGGCGAACAGCGCGCCGAGGAGGTAGCCGAGCCGGTGGCGCCGCAACACCAGCACCGCGGTGGCGAGCGAGAGCGGCACGACCAACCCCAGGTCCAGTGCCTGCACGGTCAGGGTCGGCGTGCCGAGCAGGTTGGCACCGGCCGGGTCGCCGGCCAGGCCGGCGGAGATCCGGGGCACCCACATGGCGAACAGCAACAGCGACATGACCAGGGCGAAGCCGGCCAGCGTCCGCCGCGGGAAGCCGGTCCCGACCCGGCGAGCCAGGCCGGCCAGGTCGACGGTGCTCGCCACCCAGGCGATGCCCAACAGGGCCAGCGGGTAGATCGCGACGAACAGCGGGAACAGCGGGCCGAGCGCCCAGAACATCGCGTACATCAGGTACTGGTAGGCGAAGTACCCGAACAGCCCGAGGGCGGCCAGGCGACTCCGCAGCGAACCCCTGGCGACGAACCCGGCCGCCACCAGCATCGCCGGCGCAGCGAAGCACAGCGTGAGCGCATCCCAGCCGATCCCTTCCGCCACCACCCGCAGCGCGTTGTTGGCGTACACCCCGTCGGTGACGTAGGTGAACCGCTCGCCGAGGATGCTGGTCGCTTCCGCGGTGGCACCACTGCCCCGCTGGGTGATGCCGATCGCCGCCGCGGCGCCGGCGAGCGCCGCGACGAGGGCGCAATGACCGGCGAGGAGCCGGTCGGCGGTTGTGCTGGTCACTTCTTCTTCTCCTGCCTTGCTCCTGCTGGTGCGGCTCCGCACCAGAACAACTCGAAAAGGCTCCTCACGATGGCTTCCAGGTCTTCGGGCGCTTCGACGCCGCCACCGAGCACCGTCCGGGTGATCACGAAGCTGGAGGTGAGCGCGAAGAACGCCTCCGCTATCACCGGCGCCGGAACGTCGCTCCGCAGCTCACCCGCCCGCTGGGCCCGGGTGACGAACTCGGCGAGTGCGGCGAGATTGGCCTGGGGACCGCCGGCGAACACTTCGGCGACCTCAGGGATCGATGTCGCATCGAAGGCGAGCCTGGTCACCAGAGCCCCGTGCGCCAGCCCGCCGGCCACCTCACGCCGGGCCAGTTCGAGCAGCGCCGCCCGGACGTCGTGCTCGTCCAGTTCGCCGGCGACGCCGGCTGCCTGGGAGCCGGTGAAGCGCTCCCCGATGGCCCGCAGGATGCCCTGCTTGTTCCCGAAGGTGCGGAACACGGTCACCTCGTTGACACCCGCTGCTTCGGCGATGGCCCGGGTGGTCGTGCCCTGGTACCCGCGGACGGCGAACAGCTCCTCGGCCGCGTCCAGGATGCGTCCCTGGGTGTCCGTCATGCCAACTCCTGTATGTAAGTGCTTACTTGCAGCGTAGGGGCTGACGTCACCCTAGGCAACTCGCAGCGGCACATTGACTCTCGCCCCTTCGCTACGCCAACCCGCCCTCGCTACGTGTAGTAGCCCCTCGCTACCCGTATACGGGTAGCGAAGACGAGTTGGTGTAGCGAGGCGGAGCCGCGCACCGGGGGGCGGGACGGGTGGTCGAAGCTCAGCGGCTGGGCGGGATCCACCAGGCCAGGACGATCACGCCGATGCCGACGCCCAGCAGCAGGATCGAGTCGAGCGGACGGTTGCGGACGGCGAGCAGTCCCACCCGCTGCTGCGGCAGCAGCCGGAGCACCCCGCCGACGGTGGTGGCGGCCCCGATCAGCGTGCTGCCGGCCCGCCAGTGGCCGAGCGCCACGATGCCCAGCCCGATCGCGACCCCAGTGAGCACGATGGCCAGCGGCCACTGGCCGAGCACCTGCTGCGCGAAGTTCTTCGGGGGACGGTCGTCCGCCGGCGTGGTCATGCCGCCAGGTCCTCGGCGCGGTCGACCACGTTCGACAGCAGCATCGCCCTGGTCATCGGCCCCACCCCGCCGGGCATCGGCGCGATCAGTGAGGCCACGTCCCAGGCGCTGCCGGCAACGTCCCCCACCAGGCCCGCCGAGGTGCGGGTGATGCCGACGTCGAGCACAACGGCCCCCGGCTTGAGCAGGTCGGCGGTGACCAGGCCGGGCGAGCCGGCCGCGGCCACAACGATGTCGGCGGCCCTGGTGTGGGCGGCGAGGTCGCGGGTGCCGGTGTGGCAGAGGGTGACGGTGGCGTTCTCGGAGCGCCGGGTCAGCAGCAGGCCCAGCGGCCGCCCCACGGTCGTGCCGCGGCCGACGATGCACACCTCTGCGCCGTCCAGGGCGACGTCATGGCGGCGCAGCAGTTCCACGATCCCCCGCGGCGTACAGGGCAGCGCCCCGGGGATCCCGAGCACGAGCCGGCCGAGGTTCACCGGGTGCAGCCCGTCGGCGTCCTTGTCCGGGTCCATCAGGGCCAGCGCCCAGTTGTCGTCCAGGTGGCGCGGCAGCGGCAACTGAACGATGTAGCCGGTGCACGCCGGGTCCTCGTTGAGCGCTGCGATCGCTTCGGCCACCTGCGCAGCGGAGGCGTCCGCCGGCAGGTCCACCCGAATCGACTCGATGCCCACCTCGGCGCAGTCGCGGTGTTTGCCGGCGACGTACGAGCGGCTGCCCGGGTCGTCGCCCACCAGCACCGTCCCCAGCCCGGGACGGATGCCGCGGGCGGCCAGCGCGGCCACCCTCACCGCCAGTTCACCCTTGATCGAACGCGCTACGGCGACGCCGTCCAGCTTGGTCGCGGTCATGGGCCTGCCTCAGTGGAAGAAGTGACGGGTTCCGGTGAAGTACATCGTGGCACCAGCCGCCTTGGCCGCGGCAATCGTGTCGGCGTCGCGCACCGAGCCGCCCGGCTGCACGATCGCCCGCACGCCGGCAGCGAGCAGGATGCCGGGCCCGTCGGCGAACGGGAAGAACGCGTCGGAGGCGGCCACCGAGCCGGCCGCCCGCTCCCCGGCCCGCTCCACAGCCAGCCGGCAGGAGTCCACCCGGTTCACCTGTCCCATGCCGACCCCGACCGAGGCGCCGTCGCTGGCGAGCAGGATCGCGTTGGACTTCACCGCCCGGCAGGCCCGCCAGGCGAACTCCAGGTCGGCCAGCGTGGCCGCGTCGGCCGGCTCGCCCGACACCAGCTGCCAGTTACCCGGGTGGTCGCCATCGGCGTCGATCCGGTCGCTCGCCTGCATCAGCAGCCCGCCGGTGATCGCCCTCAGCTCGGTGCCGCCCGCCGGGTAGGGCCCGGCGACCAGCACCCGCAGGTTCTTCTTCGCCTGCAGCACCTCCAGGGCGCCGGCCTCGTAGCCGGGAGCGATCAGCACCTCCGTGAAGATCTCGGCGATCTGCCTTGCCGCCTCTACGCTGACGGGACGGTTGGCCGCGATCACCCCGCCGTAGGCCGACACCGGGTCGCAGGCGTGCGCCTTCCGGTGCGCCTCTGCGATGTCCGCGCCGACCGCGATCCCGCACGGGTTGGCGTGCTTGATGATCGCCACCGCCGGCTCGGCGAAGTCGTAGGCCGCGCGGTACGCCGCATCGCCGTCGGTGTAGTTGTTGTAGCTCATCTCCTTGCCGTGGAGTTGCTCGGCGACGGCCAGGCCACCGGGCAGGAAGCCGTTGCGGTAGAGGGCCGCGCGCTGGTGGGAGTTCTCGCCGTAGCGCAGCGGACCCAGCTTGTCCCAGGTGGCACCGAGCCAGGCCGGGAACCCGTCCCCGCCGGAGGTGTCGGTGAGCACGTTGCCCATCCAGGACGCGACGTGCACGTCATAGGTGGCGGTGTGGACGAACGCCGCCGCTGCCAGCGACCGGCGCTGGGCCAGGGTGAACCCGCCGGCGGCCAGGGCGTCAGTGAGCTGGCCGTACTGGTCGGGGGAGGTGATGATCGCCACCGAAGGATGGTTCTTGGCTGCCGCCCGCACCATCGACGGGCCGCCGATGTCGATCTGCTCCACGCATTCGTCCGGCGTGGCCCCCGACATCACGGTCTCGGTGAACGGGTACAGGTTGGACACCACGAGGTCGAACGGGGCGATGCCCAACTCGTCCAGCTGCGCGCGGTGGCTCTCCAGCCGCCGGTCGGCCAGCAGGCCGGCATGGATGTGCGGGTGCAGTGTCTTCACCCGGCCGTCCAGGCACTCGGGAAAGCCGGTCACCTGCTCCACCGGGGTGACCGGCAGCCCGGCGCCCGCCAGCGTCGCCGCGGTGGAGCCGGTGGACACGATCTCCACCCCGGCCCCGGCCAGCGCCCGGCCGAGCTCGACCAGCCCGGTCTTGTCGTACACGGAAACCAGCGCGCGGCGGATCGGCAGCAGGTCGGTCATCGCATCCCTCGGCTCAGTTCGTTGATGGTGTCGACCAGCAGCCGCCGCTCGACGATCTTGATGCGCTCGTGCAGGCTCTCCACGCTGTCGCCGGGCAGCACCCGCACCGGTTCCTGCGCAAGGATCGTGCCGGTGTCGACGCCTGCGTCGACGGCGAACACGGTCGCTCCGGTCACCTTCACCCCGTGGGCCAGCGCGTCGCGTGGACCGTGCATCCCGGGGAAGGACGGCAACAGCGCCGGGTGGGTGTTGATCATCCGGCCGGCGAACCGGGCGAGGAAGGCCTCCCCCACCAGCTTCATGAACCCGGCGCTGACCACCAGGTCGGGACGGTGGGCCGCCACCAGCTCGGCGAGCCCGGCGTCCCAGGCTGCGCGGTCCGCGCCCCTGGCGAGGGGATGGACGAAGGTCGGGATGCCCGCCGACTCGGCCCGGACGAGCCCGTAGGCGTCGGGCCGGTCGGCTCCTACGGCCACCACCTCACCCGCCAGCGAACCGGCGGCGGAGGCGTCCAGCAGCGCCTGCAGCAGGGTGCCGGAGCCCGAGACCAGGACGACCAGGCGCAGCGGCATGGGCTGACCCTACCGAACCGCCGATCGCTCAGGCCGCGCGGCCCCGACGGCGGACGAGCCACGTGACCAGGGCCGCCAGGACGGAGCCGAGCAGCAGCAGCGGGCCCCCGATGAGCGCGGCTTCGGTGAGCCTCGGGCCAAGGTCGACCAGCCGGAGGCTGCCCAGACCCCCTCGGCTCGCTGCGGCCCAGCCGAGGAACGCCAGTGCCGCTGCCAGCCCACCGACGGCGCCGCCGAGGAGCGCACCGACCGCAGAGGTGCGGCCGTGGCGTGCGGCCGCGACCCCAGCGAGCGCACCGGCGAGCGCCCCTCCGGCGAGCCAGGCCAGCAGCCACGGGTCGGACACCCCGGCCGGGGGCAGCCCGCCCAGCACCGGGATCGCCGGCAGCATGCCGAGTTCGGTGGTCCACAGCGTGACCAGCGATCCGCTGCCCACGGTGAACCCCGCGCCCAGTGCCCAGGCCAGCGCCCACCCGAGCAGGTTCGGCAGGTAGGCCAGCGTGACCAGCGACCACACGAAGGCGCCGCCCGAGTCGAACCCGAGCGCGCTCTCCAGCGTGGCCACCCTGGTCTCGCCCAGCACCATCGCCGTCGCCAGCACGACGGCGGCGATCGCCACGCAGCCCAGCACACCGACGGCCCCGCCACGCAACCCGTGGCGCAGCCAGTCGGGACGGATGCCGCGCGGCCGCAGACCGGCAGCGGCGCCGGCGCCGATCGTGGCCCCGACCGCGCTCAGGGCGAGGGCGCCGAGGCCGGGGCGCCACACCTCGTCCGGACCGGCGGCCAGCCAGGCCGTGGCCAGCACGGTGAGGGTGTAGCCGAGGGTCACCTGCGCGACCGTGCCGGCCAGCAGGCGGAGACGGATGGCCGGGGTGAGGTCGCCGGTGCGCGCCTGGCGGCCCTGGCTGTAGGCGATGCCGGCCAGCCAGGCGCAGATCGCGCAGCAGAGCAGGGTGAGCCCGAGCGGCACAAGGGTGACCCGGTCGGCTCCGAGCACGACCGTCCCGCCGTGCGCCAGGAGCCACACCTGCGCCGAGAAGCCGAGCACGGCGGAGAGGGAGATCGCGATGGCGCTCAGCCAGGCGACCAGCACCACGCCGGCCACCACGAGTGCGCCGGCGACTGCCGCCGCGACCCCCCCGCCGATCGCCGCCACCGGCCACGGCAGCAGCGGCGGGCCGTCCGGCACGGTGGGCAGTCGGACGGTCCGCGCTGAGGAAACGGTGAGCCGGAGTCGTCCGGAGTCCCTCGTCCTGGCAATCGGCATGGTCTGTCCATGCTGACCCAAGCTGCCCCCGGCGTCGTTGGGACACGCCCGCACGGCTACACTTGGCCGGGTCATTCCGGGTCGACATCAAGGGAAGAACGTGGCACAAGAGGGTTCGTCCGCGCCGCGGCGCGCTCTGGGACCCCTGCCCGACGAGCCGGGGGACGCACCCTCGGGCGGCAGGTTCGGCAGCCATGCGCTGCCGCTGGACGACCCCTCTCCCACCACCGGCTCCCGCCGGGCGATGCGGTTCGCGTTCACGCCCGAGAGCCCGGCCAGCCCCGACGACGACCCGCTGCAGGTCGAGCCCAGCACTCCGGTGCCGCCACCGGTGCCCGTCCTGCCTGAGCCCGAGGCAGCGCTGCCGGCGAGCGCCGGCCGCCGGTTCTCCGCGAGCACCGAACCACACGAGGTGGTCTGGGCGCCGCCGCGCCGCTCGGCCGTCACCGCGGCCTCCCCGGTGCCGGCGCCGGAAGAGTTGCTGCCGCCGGCGGAGCGACCCACCGCGCCCCCGGCGCTGCGCGTCCCGTCCAGCCCGCTGCCGTCGGCCGGCTCCCCTTCTTCGCTGCCGGCCGAGCCCTCCGCACCCGTCGCCCCTGCACCGGGTGTCGTGCGCTTCCCGCAGTCGGTGCCGACGGCCTCGACCGCTCCCGCCTCCACCTCTGCTGCGCCGGCCCAGCCGGCACCGCCGGCCGCCGGCCGGTCCGTGGCCGAAGAGCCGGAGACCAAGGCCCGGGAGGCCGAGGCCCCGGAGGCGGAGGTCCCGGAGGCGGAGGTCCCGGAGGCGGAGGTCCCGGCAGCGGGCCGCCGCCGTGGCCGGCGGCTCGGCCGCCGCGACCGGACCACAGCCAAGCCGGCAGTGGCAGCACCGAAGCTTCAGGACAGCTCCGAAAGCGCCGGCTCGGGGACTGGTTCGCCCGCCGTCGCGGCGGCAGGGGGCAAGCGCAGCGCCAAGCCTGCCCTGGTGATCATGGCCTCGGTCGTAGCCGTCGCGCTGCTGGTCTCCGGCGCCGTGTGGCTGATGACGCTGCGCTCCACCGCGCCGAGCGGCGCACCCACGGGACTGGGCACGGCAGCCGCCCTCGACCCGCTGCTGACCGCTGCCGACCTGGGCCCGCTCGGCGGGGTCACCTGGGTCGACCCGGCCACGCCGAGCGAGGGCCTGCGGCCCCTGTGCCTGCCTGCGGCCGGGGCCGGCCTGCCCGACCCCCAGCGCTCGGTGTCCCGGCGAATCGGCTCCGCCACCTCAGAGGTGGACGCAGTGGTGCAGGTGGCCGACACCTACGCCGACGAGGCCGCGGCCGTGCAGGCCTACGGCGCGCGGCTGACCCAGGCCGGCACCTGTCCTGACGCGACCGCCTGGATCACCGGCGCATCCAGGCTGAACGGTCTGGCCGACGCCGCGGACTCCGTCCGGCTGGTCGTGCAGGACGAGCCGACCCAGTACCACACCCTGCTGCTCACCCGGACCGGCCGCACGGTCAGCATGGTGGACGTGCTCACCACCGCCGGCGCGGTCACCCCGTCCGACCTGGCGACCGTGGCAGCGCGGTCACTGAGCCGCATCTGCGGCGGCGAGCAGGGCACCTGCCCGGCGAGCATCGAGGTGCTGAACGCCGTGCCGGCCGCCGGCGGCCTCGCCGGCTGGCTGGTGGAGGCCGACCTGCCCCGGATCACGCCAGGCGCCGGCCGGTGGGGGGCCACCGATCCGGCCACGGCCCTTTCCGTGGTGGGCAGCCAGTGCGAGGCCGTCGACCTGCAGGGCATCGCCGGCACCACCGGAACCGGGCAACGCACGTTCCTGCTGGCTGATGACGCCAAGGCGCCTACCGGGTTCGGGATCGACCAGGTCGTCTACAGCTTCGCCGACGAGGGCCTGGCGAAGAAGCTGGCCAGGCGGCTGGAGAAGAACCTCGCCGGCTGCGCCGACCGGGCTCCCACCGCCACCGTCGCTGACGGCCCGGCGGTGAAGGGCACCGGGGCGGGCGACCTCGCGATCACCGGGTCCACCTACCTGGTCACGCAGAAGACCGAAACCTCGACGATGGTGTTCCGGGTGGCAGTGGTGACCGTGGGCGACCAGGTCTGCTACCTGCTCGCCAACTCCTCCCCCAACTTCGACTTCCAGGCCGACCAGTGGCGGCGGGTCGCCCTGCGCGCCGGACAGCGCGTCAGTCAGGGCTGACCCCGCCCCCCGGACGGGTGGCTCTGGGTCAGCCCAGTCCGGCGATCACTTCCCGCATCAGGGCCGCGGTCTCGCTCGGCGTCCGGCCGACCCTCACGCCCGCAGCCTCCAGTGCCGCCTTCTTGGCCTTCGCCGTGCCGGCCGAGCCGGTGACGATCGCGCCGGCGTGGCCCATCGTCTTGCCCACCGGGGCGGTGAACCCCGCGACGTAGCCGACCACCGGCTTGGTCACGTGGTCGGAGATGTAGGCGGCCGCGCGTTCCTCGGCGTCGCCGCCGATCTCACCGATCAGCACGACAGCGTCGGTGTCCGGGTCGTCCTCGAACGCTGCGAGGGCGTCGATGTGGGTGCTGCCGTTCACCGGGTCGCCGCCGATCCCGATGGCGGTTGAGAAACCGATGTCGCGCAGTTCGAACATCATCTGGTAGGTGAGCGTGCCCGACTTCGAGACCAAGCCGATCCGGCCGGGCCCGGAGATCGTCGGGGGGATGATGCCTACGTTGGACTTCCCAGGGCTGATCAGGCCCGGGCAGTTCGGGCCGATCAGGCGGGTGCGGCCGGACTGCGCAGCGTAGGCGACGAACTCTGCGGTGTCCTTCACCGGAACGCCCTCGGTGATCACCACGGCGAGGTCGAGCTCGGCGTCCACCGCCTCGATCACGGCCTGCCGGGTGAACTTGGCCGGCACGAACACCACCGAGGTGTTGGCCCCGGTGGCGGCCTTCGCTTCGGCCACCGACTCGTAGACCGGTACCGGGCTCTCCTCGAAGGTGACCGACTGGCCGCCCTTGCCCGGCGTGACGCCGGCGACGATGCGGGTGCCGGCGGCGATCATCCGCTGGGTGTGCTTGCGGCCCTCGGAGCCGGTCATGCCCTGCACGATGACGGTGGAGCGCTGGTCGAGCCAGATCGACATTCGTTCTTCTCCTTATGCGGCCGCTGCGGCCAGTTCGGCGGCCTTGCGGGCCGCGTCGTCCATGGTCTCGGCCAGTTCCACCAACGGGTGGGCCGCCTCGGCCAGCATGTGCCGGCCGATCTCTACAGCGTTGCCGTCCAGTCGCACCACGATCGGCCTGGTCGCGCGGTCCCCCAGGATCGCCAGGGCGTCGATGATGCCCTTGGCGACCTCGGAGCAGGCCGTGATGCCGCCGAACACGTTCACGAACACGACCTTCACCTGCGGGTCGGACAAGATGATGTCCAGACCGTTCGCCATCACCTGGGCCGAGGCGCCACCGCCGATGTCGAGGAAGTTGGCCGGCTTGGGCTGGCCGGGCAGGTCGGCGCCGGCTGCCGCCACGACGTCGAGGGTGCTCATCACCAGGCCGGCGCCGTTGCCGATGATGCCCACCGAGCCGTCCAGCTTCACGTAATTGAGGTGCTTGGCCCTGGCCCGCACCTCCAGCGGGTCGTCCAGCGACTCGTCGGCGTAGGCGGACCAGTCGGGGTGGCGGAACGCCGAGTTGGCATCGAGGCTCACCTTCCCGTCGAGGGCGAGGATGCGGCCGTCACCGGTCTTGATCAGCGGGTTCACCTCGACGAGCGTGGCGTCGTTCTCCCGGTACACCTCGCCGAGCAGCACCAGCACCCGGGCCACCTCGGCCCGGTCGGCCTCGGGGAACCCGGCTGCGGCCACGATCTCGTCCGCCTTCGCGGCGTCCAGCCCCGCCAGCGGGTCGACCTCGACGCGGGCGAGCGCGTCCGGGCGCTCGACGGCCAGCGTCTCGATGTCCACGCCGCCCTCGACCGAGCACATCGCGAGGTAGCGCCTGGTGGAGCGGTCGAGCAGCAGCGAGAAGTAGTACTCCTCTGCGATGTCAGCGCCCTCGGTCACCATCACGGTCTCGACCCGGTGGCCGTTGATGTCCATACCGAGGATCTCGGCTGCGCGCTCGGCCGCCTCTTCCGGGCTGCGGGCCAGCTTGACCCCGCCGGCCTTTCCCCGCCCGCCGGTCTTCACCTGGGCCTTCACCACGACCACCTCGGTGCCGAGTTCGCGGGCTGCTGCCGCTGCGTCCTCGGCGCTCGTGGCCGTGATGCCGCGGAGCACAGGCACGCCGTGCGCTTCAAAGAGGTCCCGCGCCTGATACTCGAACAGATCCACTACGACTCCGTCCCACTGGGTGATTCCACCGGCGATCCACGCCTCAGCGATGATCGCTGAGCCTAGTGCGCGGCATGCACGGTTCGCAGCCGGGCAGGCGTGGCGCAGGGGCGTAAGTACCCAGTTTCTGAGCGATTCTGAGAAACAGCCTAAGAAATGCTAAGCTCATCGCGGCCCAGCCGGACTGGGCCTTGGTGGTTACTCGGGGAAACACGAACGGGAGCAAGGTGAACGGTCACCGACTGCGGGCTGACAAGCCGCGTCGCGCACTTTCCTCCTCGTCCTCCGAGGTTGGTGGCAGTAGCCACCGCCGAGCCGCCGCCAACCTGCGCGGACTGATCCGCCGGGGTGTCACGGTGGTGGTTGTCTCAGGAATCGGATTGACCGGCCTGACCGCATTCACCGCCTCCTCCACGAACTCCACCGGAACGGCCTTCGCCGCGCCGGGACCGCTCGGGATCGTCGCCTCGACCGCGACGTCGCCGGACGCGGGCGAGCCGCCAACGGTCGGCGAGCTCGCTGCCCAGCGCAACCGGCAGCTCACCGTCGGCAGCGACCAGATCCAGGCCAGCAAGCAGGACGCGGCGCTCGCCGCCCGCAGCAGCGCCATCGCCGGCAACGCCGAGGCTATCGTCAGTGAGATCGACCGGCTGAAGAACCTCTCGAAGTTCCTGTGGCCGACCGCCGGCGGCGTGTCCTCGCCCTACGGCCCCCGGCTGCACCCGATCCTGCGCTACTACCGCATGCACGACGGCGACGACATCGGCGGCAAGTGCGGCCAGCCGGTCTACGCCGCCCAGTCGGGCACCGTGATCAAGGCCGCCAGCGGCTACAACGGCGGCTCGGGCAACAACGTCCGCATCGACCACGGCATCATCAACGGCGTCAACGTGGCCACCGGCTACCTGCACCTGTCCGACTTCGTGGTCAAGGCCGGCCAGAAAGTCGACAAGGGCGACCTGGTCGGCCACGTGGGCAACACCGGGCTCTCCACCGCCTGCCACCTGCACTTCTCCGCCTACATCAACGGCCGCGGCACCGACCCGATGCAGTTCATCGGCTGGAACCCGCAGGCCAACCGCAAGGGCAACTCCGACGTCGACAACCACGGCGAGAACTGACGCCGCACCCCTGACCTGCCGAACGCCCCCGTTCCGGTCGAACGCCTGTGCTCCGGCACAGGCGTTCGACCGGTAACGGGGCGTTCGGCGTGGGGCCGACGCGGCGCGGCCGCAGGCGGCGGCTAGAGCTTCTCCATCGGGGCGTGCTTGAGCGACAGGCGCTTCACCCCTGACGAACCGAAGTCCACATCGGCCTTGGCTGCGTCACCGGCCCCGGAGGTGGCGATCACCGTCCCCATGCCGAAGGTGGTGTGCAGCACCCGGTCGCCGACGTCGACCGACGGCACGGTGCGGATCGCCGGTCGGGCGCCGTAGCTGACCGTCGAGCGCCACGACTGCTGGCTGCGGGCCGCAGCAGCGGAGGAGTAGCCGGTTCGGGCCATGCCGAGGCGGCGCCAGTCGATCAGGTGCGCCGGGATCTCCTCGGTGAACCTGCTGGCCGGGTTGTACTGCGGGGAGCCCCACTGCGAGCGCACGCTGGCCCTGGTCAGATAGAGCCGCTGCCGCGCGCGGGTGATGCCGACGTACGCCAGCCGCCGCTCCTCCTCCAGCTCGTTGCGGTCCACCAGCGCCCGCTGGTGCGGGAAGATACCGTCTTCGAAGCCGGTTAGGAACACGGTGTTGAACTCCAGCCCCTTCGCTGTGTGCAGCGTCATCAGGGTGACCACGCCGGTGGCGTCCGGGTCGTTGTCAGGGATCTGGTCGGAGTCGGCCACCAGCGCGATCCGCTCCAGGAATGCCGGCAGCGAGTCGTCCGGCTCCGGGGCGCCGGCAGCCAGTTCGCTGTCGTCGGCCGGCAGGTCGACGGTGTGCGCAGCGGCCACGAACTCCCCCGCGACACTGACCAGCTCGACCAGGTTCTCCACCCGGCTCTCGTCCTGGGGGTCGGTGGAGTTGGCCAGCTCGTCGAGGTAGCCCGAGTCCTTTAGGATGCCGGCCAGGATCTCGTCCGCAGGCACCCCTTCGGCCACCCGCTCGCGGTAGCCCTCGAGCAGCGCTGCGAACGTGCGGATCTGGTTCAGCGACCGTGACGCCAGCCCCGGCGCCTCCTCGGCCCGGTTCAGCGCAGCACCGAACGAGATCCGCTCCGAAGCTGCGAAAGCCTCCAGCATCGCCTCGGCCCGATCTCCGATGCCGCGCCGCGGCACGTTCAGCACCCGGCGGACGGAGACGTCGTCGTCGATGTTCGCGATCGCGCGCAGGTAGGCGATCGCGTCCCGGATCTCCTTGCGCTCGTAGAACCGGACGCCACCCACCACCCGGTAGGGCATCCCGACGCGGATGAACACCTCCTCGAACGCTCGCGACTGCGCGTTCGTGCGGTAGAACACGGCGACCTCGCCGGGCTTGGCCAGACCCTGGTCGCCGAGCCGGTCGATCTCCTCAGCTACGAACTGGGCCTCGTCGTGCTCGGTGTCGGCGACGTAGCCGACGAGCAGCTCGCCGTCCCCGGCGTCGGACCACAGCCGCTTCTCCGGCCGTCCCGGGTTGCGGGTGATCACAGCGTTCGCCGCGCTCAGGATGTTCTGGGTGGACCGGTAGTTCTGCTCGAGCACGATCGTCCGGGCGCCCGGGAAGTCGGCCTCGAAGTCGAGGATGTTGCGGATCGTCGCCCCGCGGAACGCGTAGATCGACTGGTCGGAGTCGCCCACGACCATCAACTCCGGGGCGTCCACCTGCGGCCCGTCCCCGGTTCCGGGCTGCGCGCCGCAAAGCTCGCGGACGAGCGCGTACTGGGCGTGGTTGGTGTCCTGGTACTCGTCCACCAGCACGTGCCGGAACCTGCGCCGGTACTGCTCGCGCAGGTCCGGGAAGGCCTGCAGCAGGTGCACGGTGGTCATGATCAGGTCGTCGAAGTCGAGGGCGTTGGCAGCCTTCAACCGCCGCTGGTACTCGGCGTAGGCGTCGGCGTAGACCTCCTCGTTGCTGCCCTCCGCCGCCCGCGCGCGCGCCGCCTCGTGGTCGACCAGCTCGTTCTTGCAGTTCGAAACCCAGTTCAGCACCGCCCGCACCGGGTAGCGCTTCGGGTCGAGATTTAGGTCGCGCAGCACCAGCTGCATCAGGCGCTTGCCGTCGGTGTCGTCGTAGATCGAGAACGTGCGGGCCATCCCGAACCTGGCGATGTCGCTGCGCAGGATCCGCACGCAG
This sequence comes from Actinomycetes bacterium, assembly GCA_023460935.1. Classification (GTDB taxonomy): domain Bacteria; phylum Actinomycetota; class Actinomycetes; order Propionibacteriales; family Propionibacteriaceae; genus Propionicimonas. The sequence continues at coordinate 7,070 of JAEWOI010000023.1, read as the reverse complement.
GCGGAGTGGAAGGTGGAGACCCACATCAGCTTCGCCCGGTTGCCGACGAGTTCGACCACCCGGTGCCGCATCTCGGCAGCAGCCTTGTTGGTGAACGTGATCGCCAGGATCGAACCCGGGTGCACCTTCCGCTGGCTGACCAGGTGGGCGATCCGGCGGGTGAGCACCCTGGTCTTGCCCGAGCCGGCCCCTGCCACCACCAGCACGGGCCCCCCGGAGTGGAGCACAGCCTCTCGCTGCGGCGGGTTCAGGTCGGCCAGCAGTTCCTCCTCGCTGACCCGCGGCCTGCGGACGGAGACCTCCCCCTCCGGTGGCGGGGCGGGGGTGGTGAACAGGTCGGGGAACAGCGTGTCAGTCATGGCCACCCAAGACTAAGCGCTGCCACCCACCCTTGAAGTACGGGGCTACCGTGGCGGCATGGGGTTTCTTGCGTGGATCATCATGGGCCTGATCGCCGGTGCGATCGCCAAGTCGATCATGAATGTGGAGGGCGGCTGGCTCTCCACCCTGGTTGTCGGAGTGCTCGGCGCGATCGTCGGCGGCTGGATCGGTGACCTCCTGCCGGGCGGTGACGGCCAGCTGCGGTTCTTCTCGCTCTGGTCGTGGATCCTTGCGATCGCCGGCGCGCTGATCGTGCTGTGGATCTACGGCAAGCTCAGCAGCCGCCGCGGCCGGCGTCCCTGACCTGACCTGACCTGCAGCAAAGTGGACCGAAACCGCCGCCTTCGGCGGTTTCGGTCCACTTTGCTGATGGGACGGGGCGCAGAGTACAGCTAGACCAGCTTGCGGTCGGTGGCCCAGCGGGTGAGCTGGTGCCGGTTGGACAGCTGCAGCTTCCGCAGGACGCTGCTGACGTGGGTCTCGACGGTCTTGATCGAGATGAACAGCTCCCTGGCGATCTCCTTGTAGGCGTAGCCGCGGGCGATCAGCCGCAGCACCTCCCGCTCCCGCACGCTGAGCCGGTCCAGGTCCTCGTCGATGCTGGCCACGTCGATCGCGCCGCTGAACGCGTCCAGCACGAAGCCGGCCAGGCGCGGGGAGAACACGGCGTCGCCCTCTGCGATGCGGCCGATGGCCTCGACCAGCTCGTCGGCTGAGATCGACTTCGTGACGTAGCCCCGGGCACCGGCGCGGATCACGCCGATCACGTCCTCCGCCGCGTCGGAAACCGAAAGGGCGAGGAATTTCACCCCCGGCTCCACGGCGCTCACCTGCTTGATCACCTCTACCCCGCCACCGCCGGGCAGGTGGACGTCGAGCAGCACGACGTCCGGGACGGCTGCCAGGATCGCCGCCACGGCCGTTGGCACATCCTCACCCTCGCCGACCAGGTGCACCTGGTCACCGATGTCATGGCGGACACCGCTGCGGAACATCGCATGGTCGTCGACGATCACCACCCGGCGGGCCGCGGGCGTGGTTGCGGTGGGTTCCTCGGTCTGGCTCATCGCGGCAGCTCCAGTCTCACTTCGGTGCCCTCTCCGGGCGCCGTCCGAATTATCGCCCGTCCGCCGACGCGTTTCACCCGTTCCACGATCGACCCGCGCAGGCCCATCCGGTCGTCCTCGACCCGGCCCAGGTCGAAGCCCTTGCCCCGGTCGCGGACGTAGACCGCCACCAGGTCGGGGTCGACCTCGGCGTAGACGTCGATCCGGTCGGCGCCGGAGTGCCGGGCAGCGTTCACCATCGCCTCCCTGGCTGCCCGCACCAGCGCGGTCAGTTCCGGGCTGAGGGCGCTGTCACCGACGGTGACCAGTTCGACGTCGACGCCGTGGCGGTCCTCGACGTCGATCACCTCCCCGGACAACGCCTCCGAGAGCGTTGCCGAGCCGAGGCTCTCCCCGTACAGCCACTGCCTCAGTTCCCGCTCCTGGCGCCTGGCCAGGGCGGTCACCGCCTTTGGGTCGGCGGCCTGCCGCTGGATCAACGCGAGGGTCTGCAGCACCGAGTCGTGCAGGTGGGCGGCCATGTCGGCCCGGGCGTCGGCCACCAGCGCGTCGTCCCTCGCCTGCGCCAGGGCCAGCCGCACGCGCAGGATCCACGGCAGCCCGGCGAGCACCAGTGCGCCGACGGACAGTCCGAGCAGCAGCAGCGTCCGGCCCGGCTCGGCCAGGCCGGACTGCACCGACACCAGCACCCACACGGCCACGCCGAGCGCGGCAAGCCCGATCAGGATCAGCACGATCGTCGTCCAGTGCGCCAGCAGCGGGCTCACCAGCCGCTGCCAGCCGGTACCGGTGCGCACCCCGCGGGTGGAGACGTGGTCGGCCTGCCACCAGATCAGCCCCAGGCCACCGCCGGTGAGCACCCCGGCCACCAGCGCCCACAGCGGCAGCGCCCAGGCCGACAGCTGCACCAGCCAGAGCAGTCCCACCCCGAGCAGCGCCAGGGCGCCGGCGACGCCGAGGTCCACCGGACTGAGCTCGGCAGCGGCCTGCGGCCGCAGCCCCTTGCGGGCGCCGGCCTCGAGGCCGGGGGCGACGCGCTGCTCCCGGGCTCTCGGCATCACCAGCCACAACGCGAGGTAGACCGCTACGCCGACCAGACCGGCAGCCCCGAGCAGCACGAACAGCGCCCGCACGAACAGCACCGACCAGCCCAGGTGGTCGGCCAGGCCGGCGCACACCCCGCCGACCCAGGCGGAGCTCAGCGGGCGGGTCGACCGCGGCTGCAGCTCAGCTTCCACGGCAGCCAGCTTCACACATTCCGACGCTCGGAGTCAGGCAGAACCCCGCAGCACCAGGTTGCTCGGCAGGATCACCGGCGAGTCCGGGCGCCCGCCGGCGAGCAGCTCGTTCAGCATGTCGGCCGCCGTCCTGGCCAGCTCGGAAGCCGGGTTGGTCATGGTGGTCAGCGGCGGAGTGGTCTGCCGGGCGGCCGAGGAATCGTCGAACCCGACCACCTTCACGTCGTCGGGCACCCTGCGGCCGGCGTCGGTGAGCACCGGCAGCGCGCCGGAGGCCATCAGGTCGTTGGCCACGAACAGGCCGTCGAGGTCGGGCCGCTCGGCCAGCAGGCGCTGGGCTGCCCGCCGCCCGCCGACCGCGCTGAAGTCCCCGTCGGCCCGCAGGGACGGGTCCAGCCCGGCCGCGAGCATCGCCTGCTCGAAGCCACGCAACCGCTGGACGGCCGCAGCCATGTCCAGCGGACCGGTGATGGTGGCGATCCGCTTGGCACCCCGCTCGATCAGGTAGGCGGTGGCCGTGGCCGCGGCGGTGGACTGGTCGACGTCCACGTAGCACAGCCCCGGGGTCTCGGGGTCACCGACGAACACCACCGGCTGCGGGGTGTTGGCCAGCGCCCTGGCCAGCGCCGGCCCGTGGTGGGAGACGATGATCGCGCCGTCCACGTGGCCCGACTCCAGGTAGCGCACCATGCGGGTGGCGTTGTCGCCCGGCTGCGCCATCGCCAGCACCACCTGGGTGTCGGAGTCGCGGAAGCCCTGCAGCGCGCCGTGGTAGGCCTGCGGGAAGAACGGGTCGGAGAAGACCCGCTCGTCGCCCTCGGGCACGATCACAGCGATCGCCCCGGTGCGGCGGGTCACCAGCGCCCGCGCCGCCCGGTTGGGGTGGTAGCCGAGCTCGTTGATGGCGCGGCGCACCGCCTCCGTGGTCTGCGGGGCAACCAGGTTCGCCCCGTTCACCACCCGCGAAACGGTCGCCCGCGACACCCCGGCGACGCGGGCCACGTCCTCGAGGGTCGGAGCCATGTGCTCGCCGGTCACGATCCTGACCACGCCGGTTGCCTCTCCCTCAGAGTTCCAGGGTCCCGGTCCGGGCGAGCTGCCGGTACCAAAGGGCGCTGGCCTTGGGCAGCCGGCGCAGCTGCTCGTCGACCCGCAGGATACCGAAGCGGCGCTCGTAGCCGTGGCTCCACTCGAAGTTGTCCATCAGCGACCACGCCAGGTAGCCGGCCATGTCCACTCCCTCACTCATCGCCCGGTGCACGGCTGCGATATGGCTGCGGAGGTACTCGACCCGGTCGGCGTCCTCCACGTGTCCGTTCGAGCGGTTGCCGTCGGAGTAGGCGGCACCGTTCTCCGTGATCACCATCGGTACCCCGGCGGGCCCGGCGTACTCCCGGTGCAGGCGCACCAGCAGCCGGTACAGCCCGTCGGGATCAACCTCCCAGCCCATGGCGGTCTGCGGCAGGTCCCGGACGGTGAACACCGCCTCGGGGGCGGTGATGTGCGGCGTGCCCATCACACGCCCGCGGACCACGGCCGGCCCGCGGTGCTCGTCGGGACGGGGGGCCCGCACCTGGTTGGTGGTGTAGTAGTTCACCCCGAGGACGTCGATCGGAGCCGAGATCAGCGCCAGGTCACCCTCGGCGACCAGGTCGTCCGGCCACAGCTGTCCGAGGTCGGCCAGCACGTCCGCGGGGTAGGCACCACGGAACAGCGGCTCGATGAAGATCCGGTTGGCGGTGCCGTCGATGCGGCGGGCCACGTCGACGTCGGCGGCCGAGGCGGGGTCGGCCGGGGAGACCGGCGTGAAGTTCAGCGTGATCCCGAGCTTCGCGGACGGGTCCGCCGCGCGCAGCGCCTGCAGCGCCAGGCCGTGGGCCACCAGCAGGTGGTGGACTGCCAGCACGGCCTCGGCGGGCTCGGTGTGGCCGGGGGCGTGCTCGCCGGAGGCGTAACCGAGGAACGCCGAGCACCACGGCTCGTTGAGGGTGGTCCAGGTACTCACCCGGTCACCGAGGACGGAGTGCACGATGGCCGCGTAGTCGGCGAAGCGGTTGGCGGTGTCCCGGTTGGTCCACCCGCCCGGCAGGTGTGCGGGCAGGTCCCAGTGGAACAGCGTGAGCCACGGCTCCACCCCGGCGCCGAGCAGCTCGTCCACGAGCCGGGAGTAGAAGTCGAGCCCGGCCGGGTTCGGGGTGCCGTCGGGGTGCAGGGCGCGCGACCAGCTCACCGAGAAGCGGTAGGTGTTCAGCCCGAGGTCGGCAAGGTGCCGGACGTCCTCGGCGTAGCGGTGGTAGTGGTCGACCGCAACCGTGCCGTCGTCGCCGTTGGCGATCGCCCCGGGCACCCGGCAGAACCGGTCCCAGATCGACTCGGTGCGGCCGTCCTCGGCCACCGCCCCCTCGATCTGGTAGGCCGAGGTGGCCGTGCCCCACTTGAAGTCGGCGGGAAAGGTGAGGGTCATCCTTTGACAGCTCCTTGCATGATGCCCGACACCAGGTGGCGTCCGGCCAGGGCGAACAGGACCAGCAGCGGCACCGTGGCCAGCACGACGCCGGCCATGATCAGTGAGAGGTCCTTGAAGTAGGAGGCCTGCAGCAGCTGCAGGGCCACCGGCAGGGTGGGATTGGCCGACCCGAGCACGATGAACGGCCAGAAAAAGTTCGTCCAGCTGCCGACGAAGGTGAACAGCCCCAGCATCGCGGCGGCCGGCCGGGCAGCCGGCAGGGCGACGTGCCAGAACGTGCGGATCATCGAGCAGCCGTCAACGCGCGCAGCCTCGATCAGCTCGTACGGCAGGGCCTCCGAAAGGTACTGGGTCATCCAGAACACGCCGAACGCCGTGACCATGGCCGGCACGATCACCGAGATCAACTTGCCGGTCCAGCCGAGGTTGGCCATCACGATGAACAGCGGGATGACACCGAGCTGGGTTGGCACCGCCATGGTGCCGATGACGAAGGCGAGCAGGCCGTTGCGGCCGCGGAAGCGCAGCTTGGCGAAGGAGTAACCGGCCAGCGTGGAGAAGAACACCACCGACACCGCGGTCACCACGCTGACGATCACGCTGTTCAGCAGTGCCTGCCAGAAGCCGATGTCGGCGCTGAGCACCCTGGCGATGTTCTCGACGAAGTGCCCCTGCGGCAGCGGGGACGGGATCGGGTTGCGGGCGATGTCGGCTGCCGTCGAGGTGGACAGCAGGAACGCGTAGTACAGCGGGACCACCGAGATCAGCACGAAGATCGCGAGCAGGGTGTAGGTCTTCCAGCCGGGACGACGCACGCCGCCGCCCATCCGGGACCGCTGCCGGACCGCAGCGCGGCCGGCACCCTCACCGGCCAGCTGCCGGGTCATTGCGACACTCATCGGGCCACCGCCTTCCGTGGCTTGTGGGTGTCGCCGCTGGCGATCCGCCTGGTGATCGCGTAGTTGATCAAGGCGAACACGACGATGATCAGGAAGAGCAGCCAAGCCACCGCTGCCGAGCGGCCCAGGTTGCGCTGGGTGTTCCAGCCCAGCTCGTAGAGGTACATGGTGACCGTCATCCACTCCCGGTCCGGACCCCCGAGGCTGAAGTTGTCGAACAGCCGCGGCTCGTCGAAGATCTGCAGCCCGCCGATGGTCGACGTGATCACGACGAAGATGATCGTTGGACGGAGCATGGGCACGGTCACGTTGAAGAACGTCTGCCAGCGGTTGGCCCCGTCCACCACGGCGGCCTCAACCACGTCGCGCGGGATCGCCTGCATGGCGGCGAGGAAGATCAGCGCGTTGTAGCCGGTCCAGCGGAAGTTGACCATGCTGGCGATCGCGACGTGGGAGGCCCAGCGGTCGGAGTGCCAGCCGATCGGGTCGATGCCGAAGGTGCCCAGGACGGAGTTGATCAGCCCCGACTGGTCTGCGAACAGCTCACCGAAAACCAGCGAGACCGCCACCGGCGCCACGACGTAGGGCACCAGCACGCCCATCCGCCAGAAGGTCTTGGCGCGCAGGTTGGCGTCGAGGACGGCCGCGATTCCGATCGCGATGATGATCTGCGGCACAGACGACAGCAGGAAGATGCTGAAGGTGTTGACCACGGCGTGCCAGAACCGGGGCTGGGCGAGCACGTAGTTGAAGTTGGTCATCCCGACGAAGCCCTGGTTGCCCACCACGAGGCTCCACTTGTTCAGGGCAACCCAGCCGGTGTAGAGCAGCGGGAACAGGCCCACCAGGGCGAACAGCAGGAAGAACGGGGCGATGTAGAGGTAGGGAGCGCTGCGCACGTCCCATCGGCTGAGCCGTTGGCGCCACGTCATCGTTGGCTCCCTTCTGGCGGTGTGCGGTCATGGTCGGGCCGGGGGGGGGGGGGGGGGGGGGCCCCCCCCCCCCCCCGGGGGGGGGG
>JAEWOI010000022.1 GCA_023460935.1 Actinomycetes bacterium | reverse complement strand
CGGGGGGGGCGCCCCGGGCGTCCCCCCCGGGCCGTCCGCTGTCGCGGAGGGGGGTGGGTCAGGCTGCGAGCACGTGCTCTACGGGAATGAAGGAGTGGCCCCAGGCCTCGGCCACGGGTGCACTGGTGAGGCTGCCCTCGATGGTGGACAGGCCGCGGGCCAGGCACGGGTCGGCGGCCAGCGCTGCCCGCCAGCCGGAGTCGGCGATCCTCGTCACGTACGGCAGCGTCGCGTTGGTCAGCGCGTAGGTGGAGGTGACCGGCACGGCGCCCGGCATGTTGGCCACCGCGTAGAACACCGCGTCGTGCACCCGGTAGGTCGGCTCGGCGTGCGTGGTGGCGTGGGTGTCGGCGAAGCAGCCGCCCTGGTCGACGGCGATGTCGACGAAGACCGCACCGGGCTTGGCGTTGGCCACCATCGCGTTGGTGATGAGCTTGGGTGCGCGAGCGCCCGGCACCAGCACCGAGCCGATCACCAGGTCGGCGTCGCGGATCGCCCGCTCGATGGCGTAAGCGGTCGACATCTGGGTCTTGACCTGGCCGTTGAATTCCGAGTCCAGCTGGACGAGGCGGTCGGTGCTGATGTCGAGGATGGTCACGTCGGCCCGCAGCCCGTGCGCGATCTGGGCTGCGTTCAGGCCCGCGGTGCCGCCGCCGACGACGACGACCTTGCCCGGGGCGACCCCGGGAACGCCCGGCAGCAGGACGCCGTCACCCCCGGCGTGCTTCATCAGCGCGTGGGTTCCGGCCAGCACGGACAGGCGTCCGGCGACCTCGCTCATCGGCCGCAGCAGCGGCAGCGCGCCCGCGTCGGTCTGCACGGTCTCGTAGGCGATGGCGGTGGTGCCCGAGGCCAGCAGCGCCTCGGTCTGCGGCTGGTCGGCGGCCAGGTGGAGGTAGGTGAACAGGACCTGGTCCGGGCGCAGGTAGGGGTACTCGGCTGCGATCGGCTCCTTGACCTTGAGCAGCAGGTCGGCCTCGGCCCAGACGTCGGCTGCCTGCGGCACCAGGGTGGCGCCTGCCTGGCGGTAGTCGTCGTCGGAAATGGCCGAGCCGATGCCCGCCCCGGCCTGGACGAGCACGTCGTGGCCGCGGCGGGTGAGGTGGTGCACACCGGCCGGGGTGATCGCGACGCGATTCTCCTGGCTCTTGATCTCGGTGGGGATGCCGATCTTCATCTGACTTGCCTCTCGTGAGCGGGGGCGCCGGGGGCCGTCCCCTGGGGTTGGTGGTTCATCGTGTAGCCGCACCGGCCGTCCGGGCGCCTGGCCGGCGCAGGAACGGAGGATCCTTCGGCCCCGGCGCCTCGGCCAAGGGGAGAATTCCCGCCGGTGCGCTCCCCCTGCCGAAGATCCTTCAGCGCGGGCAGCGCTGTCGGCGAAGCTGCTGGCTGCCGGCCGCGTTCGGATACAGTGCTGCGGGTGACGGCCGAAGGCACGGGCCCCGCAGGGCCGCGACCGAAGAGCAATCGCTCGCTGGACAAGATCGACCGGCAGTTGCTGCGCCTGCTGATGGCGAACGGCAGAATGTCGAATTCCCGGCTGGCGCTGGGCGCGAACATCGCCGAGTCCACGGCTCACACCCGGATCGCCGGCCTGATGGAGAACAAGGTCATCAGGGGCATCCACGCCGACCTGGACCTGGCGGCTGTCGGGCTGCCGATCCAGTCGCTGATCCTGGTGCGGCTGCAGGACCATGCCCGCCCGCACCTGCGCGAGGAGGCGCACCGGCTGGCCCGGTGCGCCGGGGTGCTCGAGGTGCTGTTCCTGGCCGGCCAGTACGACCTGGCGGTGCTCGTGGCGGCGGCCACGACGGAACAGCTGCGCGACTTCGTGGTCAACGAGCTGAGCCGGCACCGCGAGACCGCGGGCACCGAAACGCTGCTGGTGCTCGAGGACGTCCGCGGTGAGGGCCCGGTGATCCCGCCGGCCTGAGTTGAACCGAAATGGGAACCGTCCCCGTTCCGGTTCAGCCGGCGGGGACGGTTCCTATTCCGATTCCGCCGGTGGGGACGGTTCCTATTCCGGTTCAGGCGCGCCGGACCAGGCCGGTCTCGTAGGCGAACAGCACCAGGCCCACGCGGTCGCGGATCCGCAGCTTGGCCAGGAGCCTGGTGATGTGGGTCTTGACCGTGCCCTCGGCCATGTACAGGCGGCTGGCGATCTCGGAGTTGGTGGCCCCGGCGGCGATCTCCACGAGCACCTCGCGCTCGCGGTCGGTGAGCACGTCCAGCCGTGCGTCGGCCCCTTCCGGGCTGGTCGGCAGGGTGGGCACGACGTGGTCCAGCAGCCTCCGGGTTGCCGAAGGCGCCATCACCGCCTCGCCCGCTGCGACCGTCCGGATGGCGTTCAGCAGGTCGCCGGGACGCGCGTCCTTCAGCATGAACCCGCTGGCCCCGGCCTTGAGGGCGCTGAACACGTACTCGTCGAGGTCGAACGTGGTCAGGACCAGCACCTTCGTCGGCACGTCCGCCGCGACGATCCTGCGGGTGGCCTCGACGCCGTCCATCACCGGCATCCGGATGTCCATCAGCACCACGTCGCACTGCGTGCCGAGCACCCCGGCAACGGTCGCAGCGCCGTCGGCGGCCTCGCCGACCACGGCGAGGTCGTCCTCAGCCTCGATCAGCATCCGGAAGCCGCTGCGCACCAGCTCCTGGTCATCGGCAAGGAACACCCGGATCCGGCCGTTCATCGGTAGTCCCCCTCCTGCGTCCTGATCGGCAGCACGGCGGTCACCTGGAACCCGCCGCTTGGCCGCGCCCTGGTGAGCAGCCGTCCACCCATGGACGTCACCCTCTCGTGCATGCCGCGCAGGCCGTGCCCCGGGTTCTGTGGGATCGCGGACGGCGTGGCCACTCCATTGTCCAGCACGTCGATCGCGATCTCCCGCATGCCGTAGGTGATCGTCACCATGGCCGTTGCGGCCGGCCCGGCGTGCTTGAGGAAGTTGGTGAGCGCCTCCTGCACCACCCGGTAGGCGGTCAGCTCCAGCGCCGGGGACACCTTGGGCGGCTGGCCGTGGACGGCGAGCCGGGCCCGGTTGCTGGTACGCGCCACCAGGTCCGGGATGTCGGTGAGCCGCGGCGCAGGGGTGAAGTCGGCCGGGAGCCCCGGCTCGGGCGCGTCCCGGAGCACGCCGAGGATGCGGCGCATCTCGCTGAGCGCGTCCCTGCCGGTCTCGGCGATCGTCGCCAGCGCCTCCGTCGCTGCCTCCGGCTTCTTGGCCGCCAGCGCCCTGCCGCCCTCGGCCTGCACGATCATCACAGACAGCGAGTGCGCGACGATGTCGTGCAGCTCACGGGCGATCTGCGTGCGCGCCCGCGACTCGGCCAGCCGCGCCTCCTGCTCGCGCTCGGTCAGCGTCGTGCGGTACCGCTCCTCGGCCACGGCCACGCGGTGCAGGTGCGCCTCTGTGGATTCCCGCACCCGCCGTCCGACCGCGTAGGGGGTGACCACCAGGCCCATGCAGACGAACCAGGCCAGCATCAACCAGATCAGGTCACGCACCGAGATGTAGGCGGGGTCCTCCACGATCCACCGGATCGGGCCGAGCACCGACCCGATCGAGCCGATCGCCAGCGCGATTCGGGCCGGCCGGCCGGGCACCCAGCGGGCCACAGAGTACGAAACCACCGGGACGGCCACCAGCGTGGCCATCGGCTCCGGGGCGAAGAACAGTTGCAGCAGCCCGGCGAAGGTCACCCCGGCCAGGGCGAGCAGCGGCGAGTGCCGGCGCAGCACCAGCGCGCCGATCATCACCAGCGCACTGACGAACTGGCCGGTCGTCGGTGCCTCGGCGAAGCCGCGCACCCCGTAGGGAGGGATCGTGAGCAGGCCGAGTCCTGCCGCCAGCGCGCCGTCGAGCACCCAGTCGTGGCGCGTTGCGCCCGGCGGGAACAGCAGGTCGTTGGCTCGCATCGGTGCCAAGACTATGGCTCGTTACCATGGGCGGCAGCCGAGAGAGGGGTTGGACGAATGGGTGGCGTGCTCGCGCGGGCCGGATCGCTGCTGGTGGTTGCGCTCCTGCTCACCGGTTGCAGCCAGCCCGCTGCGCCCACCGCGCCTGCCGGCAGCGCGCCGGCGAGCCTCCCGGCCAGCACCCCCGCGGCCACGCCGGCCAGCTCCGAGCCGGTCGCGGCACTGAGCGTCGGCGACTGCACCGGCCCGGTCGACCTCAGCGGCGGCTCGATCAGCAGCCTCGAGGCCGTCCCATGCGCGCAGCCGCACTACTACGAGGTGCACGCGACGGTCCCGATCACTGGGGAGCTGCATCCCGGCGCGGCAGCCCTGGCCACCCAGGCCGACACGGCGTGCTCCCCCAGCTTCGTCACCTACATCGGGGTGGAGCCGGAGTACAGCAGGTACGGGTCGGCGTACCTCGTCCCCGACGAGGCGGCCTGGGACGTCCCGGCGAACCGGGTGATCACATGCCTGGCCGGCTCAGCCGAGGGCGGCTTCGTCGGCTCCGCGAAGGGTGACGCCACGATCTTCCCCGAGGTCGGGCAGTGCACCGGGCCGCAGAACGTGCCGGCGCTGGAGGTGCAGATCATCGACTGCGCTGCCGAGCACAGCTACGAGGTGTTCGCAGCCACGGAGGTGAAGGGCGCGAAGGCCCCGACCAAGGCCGAGGAGGACAAGCTGTTCAACTCCGTCTGCGTCGCCGGGTTCAAGAAGTTCGTCGGCGTGGACGCCGGCAAGTCCGTCTACGAGGTCACCTACTTCCTCGCCGGCGAGAACGTGTGGGACAAGGTGGGCGACCACCGCATCGTCTGCAGCGCCGGATCCCCCAAGGGCGGCATCAAGGGCTCGCTGAAGGGCGAGAAGAAGTAGGCCCGGCCCAACGGGGACGGTTCCTGGCGCGCCAGGAACCGTCCCCGATCAGCCAGGCAGCAGGTCGGAGAAGTCGGTCACCTCGAACTCGTCGGACGGCTTCGCCGGGCCGGCGCTGAGCACGAGCCGGGCGAAGGCCTGCGCAGCCCGGGCCGTGCGGCGCTCGAGCTTGCCCCCGGTGGTGCCCCAGTCCTTCGTCGCTGCGAACACCGGGTGGGGTGCTGGCAGCGCCTTCAGGTAGTAGAACATCGGCAGCATCGCGTGGTCGATGGCGAGCGAGTGCCTCGCCGTCCCGCCGGTGGCGGCCATCAGCACCGGGCGACCGGCCAGCGCACCCTCGTCGATGGAGTCGAAGAACAGCTTGAACAGCCCCGAGTACGAGCCGTTGTAGATCGGGGTGACCGCGATCAGCCCGTCCGCGCCGCGAACCGCTTCGAACGCCTCCCGCAACCTCGCGGACGGGATCCTGGTGGCGACGTGGTTGGCCAGGTCGCCGGCCATGGTGCGCAGTTCGAGGTGGGTGACCTCCGCCGTGCCGCCGGCGCGGGCCAGCTCGGCCACGGTGGCGTCGGCCAGGCGCTCGCCCAGCAGCCGGCTGGACGAAGGGGTGCCGTGCCCGGCCGTGACCAGGACGATGCCGGTCATCGCGCCTCCAGGGCGATCGCGCTCGGCTCGGGCGAACGGCCGGTGACGTCGTCCAGCCTGGCCGGCTTCGCCTCCACCTCGGCCACGGCCGGGGTCTTGGCCGCCAGCAGCGAGGCGTGGGTCGGCGCATCCGGGACGTGCGCGGGCCGGCCTTCAGCGAAGCCCTTGCGCAGGTCGGGCAGGATCTCCCCGAGCAGGTCGAGCTGCTCCAGCACCGTCTTCAGCGGCAGCCCGGCATGGTCCACCAGGAACAGCTGGCGCTGGTAGTGCCCCACCTCGCCGGTGAACGAGAGCGTCCGCTCCAGCACCTGCTGCGGCGAGCCGACGGTCAGCGGCGTCTCGGCCATGAACTCCTCCAGGCTGGGCCCGTAGCCGTAGACCGGCGCGACGTCGAAGTACGGACGGAACTCCCGCACCGCTTCCTGGGAGTTGCGGCGCATGAAGAACTGCCCACCGAGGCCGACGATCGCGGTGTCGGCCGGCCCGTGGCCGTGGTGCTCGAAGCGCCGCCGGTAGAGGTTCACCATCTTCCTGGTGTGCGCCAGGTTCCAGAAGATGTTGTTGTGGAAGAAGCCGTCGCCGTAGTAGGCGGCCTGTTCTGCGATCTCGGGGCTGCGGATCGAGCCGTGCCAGACGAACGGCGGGACGTCGTCCAGCGGGCGCGGGGCGAGGGTGAAGCCCTGCAGCGGCGTGCGGAAGCGACCCTCCCAGTTCACGACGTCCTCACGCCACAGCCGGCGGAGCAGGGCGTAGTTCTCGATCGCGAGGGCGATGCCGTCGCGGATGTCGCGGCCGAACCACGGGTAGACCGGGCCGGTGTTGCCGCGGCCCATCATCAGGTCCACCCTGCCCTCGGCCAGGTGCTGCAGCACCGCGTAGTCCTCGGCGATCTTCACCGGGTCGTTGGTGGTGATCAGCGTCGTGGCGGTGGACAGGATGATGCGCTCGGTCTGCGCTGCGATGAAGCCGAGCAGGGTGGTCGGCGAACTCGGGTGGAACGGCGGGTTGTGGTGCTCACCGGTGGCGAAGACGTCCAGGCCGATCTCCTCGGCCTTCTTCGCCAGGGTGACTGCTGCGAGGATCCGCTCGTGCTCGGACGGGGTGCGCCCGGTGGTCGGGTCCGGCGTGATGTCGCCGACGCTGAAGATGCCGATCTGCATGCCTGCTCCAAAATGGTTGCGTATTCAACTATCCATGCCAACGCCCGGTGTGGCAACAGTATTCCTGCCCTCCTGCCCACCCGCACCCGCCCCGGCGGCGCGCACCGGGCGTGATCGGGGAGAATGTCGGCATGAATCCTGAGCTGGCCTGGCTGTGGAGCTCCGACGCGGTGTCGATCCTGGTCGTGCTGCTGGCTGCGGTGCTCGGCCGCTTCCTGCTCGTGCGGCTGATCCGCAGCACCACCCGGCACGCCCTCGCCCGCGCGAAGGCGCGCCGCGCGGGCACGGAGACCAGGGCTGAGAAGGTGCTCTCCGCGGTGACCCTGAGCCGCCAGGAACGCTACGAGCAGCGCACCGCGACCCTCGGTTCCCTGCTGATCAGCCTGGTCACGGTCACTGTGAGCGTGGTCAGCCTGCTCACGATCCTCGCGATCGTGGACGTGCCGCTCGCACCCCTGCTGGCTTCTGCTGGCGTGGGCGGGGTCGCGCTGGCGTTCGGCGCCCAGAGCCTGGTGAAGGACTTCCTCTCCGGGATCTTCATGATCATGGAGGACCAGTACGGGGTGGGCGACCTGGTCGACACCGGCGAGGTCACCGGGACGGTGGAGGAGGTGGGCCTCCGGGTCACCCGGCTCCGCGACGCGACCGGCACTGTGTGGTACGTCCGCAACGGGGAGATCCTGCGGGTGGGCAACCAGAGCCAGGGGTGGTCGACTGCGATCATCGACGTGCCCGTTGCCTACGACGAGGACGCAGGCAAGGTGATCGGGATCCTGGAGCAGGTGGCCGCGGACGTCGAGCAGGACCCGGCCTTCGCCGACGTGCTGCTCGACAAGCCGAACGTCGCCGGGGTGAACGCGGTCACCGCAACGGCCATGACGATCCGGATCACCGCCCGCACGGCGCCGAACCAGCACTGGGGGTTGCAGCGTGCCCTGCTGGAACGCTGCCTGCAGGCGCTCGGGCGGGCGGGAGTGCGCAGCCCGCTGCCGCTGGGCGGGCTCGCCACCTAGTTCGGCGACGGGGCCTGCGCCAGCGCCCGGGTGGAACCGACCGAGGCCACGATCACGCAAGCCATCGCCACAACCTCGACCGGGCTCAGCTGCTCACCGAGCAGCAGCAGTGCGGCCAGGGCCGCCGCCGCCGGCTCGAGGCTCATCAGGATCCCGAACGTCCCGGACGGGATCGTGCGCAGCGCGATCATCTCCAGGCCGTAGGGGATCACAGAGCTCATCACGCCGACCAGCACGGCCAGCCCAACGACGTACGGCTGCCACAGCGCCGGCCCGCCGGCGGCCAGGCCGGGGCCGAGGAAGACCAGGGCTCCGACCAGTGACCCGACACTGACCCCGGTCACCCCCGACCAGTGCCTGCCGGTGGGGCCCGAGAGCAGGATGTAGCCCGCCCAGGCCGCCCCGGCCAGCAGGGCGTAGCCGACCCCGACCCAGTCGACGGTGGCCGGGAACACCCCCAGCAGCGCCACCCCGACCCCGGCCAGACCCACCCAGGCCAGGTCGCGGGCCCGGCGGGAGCCGACCAGCGCCACCCCGAGTGGGCCGAGGAACTCGATGGTCACGGCCAGGCCGATCGGGATCCTTGCGAACGACTGGTAGATCGCCCAGTTCATCGTGGCTAGGGCGATGCCGTAGCCGATCACCACCCGCCACTCCGGCCAGGTGCGGCCGGCCAGCCTCGGCCGGGCGATGGTCCAGAAGATCACCGCTGCAGCCGCCATCCGCAGCCAGGCGATCGCAGTGGGGTCGGCCAGGCCGAAGAGCGACTTGGCCACCGCGGCGCCGAGTTGCACCGACACGATCGAACCGACCACCAGCCACACGGGGCTGAGCCAGGCCGGCAGCCCCCGTCCGGCGTCCGGAGCAGGCGTCATGCGAGGGCTGCGACCCGCTCGTGCGCAGGACAGCTGACGACGTGGTCGTTGACCAGCCCGACGGCCTGGGCGAAGGCGTAGACGATCGTTGGACCGCAGAACCTGAAGCCGGCCCGCCGGAGGCTCTTCGACAGCGCGTCGCCCTCAGGGCTGGTGGCCGGCACCTCGCCGAGCCCGGTGAAGTGGTGCTGCACCGGCGCGCCGGGGAAGTGGCCCCAGACGAACTCGGTGAAGCCCTCGCCGGCCTGGATCGCCTGCCAGGCCCTGGCGTTGGTGATGGCTGCCTCGATCTTGCCGCGGTGCCGGACGATGCCCGCGTCGCCCAGCAGCCGCGCCACCTCGGGCTCACCCCAGGCCGCGACGACGTGGGGGTCGAAGCCTTCGAACGCCGCCCGGAAGTTGCCCCGCTTGCGCAGGATCGTCGACCAGCTCAGCCCGGCCTGGAAGCCGTCCAGCACCAGCTTCTCGTAGAGCGCGCGCGGGTCGCGCTCCGGCACCCCCCACTCCAGGTCGTGGTAGGCGACCAGCAGCGGGTCGGTGCCGGCCCAGCCGCAGCGCTCACCCATGCCGGTGCCTCCCTTCGCCGGCTCATGCTAACGCCGGCGGCCGACGCGTGGCCGACCGGTCCTGCCGGCGGAAGCGTCCGGCGCGCCCTGCCCTCAGTCGCCCAGGCCGGCGCGGTCCACGCGACGATGGAACCGCATCCCGGCCAACCCGCCGAGCAGTGCCCCGGCGAGGCTGGTCAGGGCCCCGACCACCAGGGCCGTCACGCCGGCGGTGGTCAGCTCGCCCTGCCCCACCGGAATCCGCGGGAGCGTGTTGAGCCGGGACAGCACGTCCCAGCCGCCGCCGGCGGCCGCGCTGACCAGTGCGACGAGCAGCGCAACGGCGACCGCCCACACCCACACCGCGGCGCCCTGGCTGAGCCCGTTGAACCGGGCCATCCGTCCGGCGACGTAGCCGCCGCAGTAGTAGGCGACGAACACGATCACGCCGAGCGCGACGATGCCGGCGATGCCGATCGTCACCGGGTCGGCCGTCCCGGCCGCGGTGCCCAGGTCGGTGTTCGTCGCCAGGCCGATCGCGGTTCCCGCGCCGGCCAGCAGCGCGGTGAGGATCACCGTCATGCCGGTGGCGGCCAGCCAGCCGAAGAACGCCGAGCCGACCTTCACCCCGCCGAAACGGGCGCGCTCGTTGGCGACCACGTCCCCGCGCCGGACACGGGCATCGGTGCGGGGGTCGATCGGCGCGTCCGGGGCGTCGGTCCGGTCGCGTCCGGGCGCCGCCGGCGTCGGCCGGGGGTCCTGGCTGTGCGTGCGTGCTGCTTCACGGTCACCGTGCCGCTCGGGCTGTGGGGTGCTCATGCCTCAAGGGGTACCCCGGGGCGGGACCGGACAAGCGGTGGGGGTTGCGCAGCCGGTGATCGGGTAGCTACCGGGGAGGACCGACGACCCCCAACGAGGAGCAGCGAACCATGACCGAACCGACCGCCGGCGCCCACCAGAAGGTCACCGAGCTGATCCGGGACACCCGGGTGGCGATGCTCACCCACACCGACCTGGACGGACGGCTGGTGTCGCACCCGATGGCCACCCAGGATGTCGACTTCGACGGCACCATCTACTTCATCACCGAGCGCGACACCCCGAAGGTGCGCGCGCTGCAGGCGAACCCGGCCGTGAACGTCGCCTACAGCGGCTCGGGGTCGTGGGTGTCGGTGTCCGGAACGGCCCGGGTGGTCGACGACGTCGCCAAGCTGCAGGAGCTGTGGGACACCTTCACCGACGCCTGGCTCGAGGGCGGCCCGGAGAACCCGAACAACGTGCTGATCGAGGTGGCCGGGGACACCGCCGAGTACTGGGACTCCCCCGGTGGCCGGGTCACCCAGCTGGTGAACCTGGTCAAGTCCGCCGTCACCGGCAAGCGGGTGGAGGGCGACAACGAGGTGGTGGACCTCTAGCCCCTGCCCGTCCGCTGCCCCGCACGGCGCGGGGCCGGCGGGCCCGCCGTTCCCGCCCCGCGGCCACCCCGGCTGGCACTAGGGTCGCTGGCATGGACGCACCCTGGGTGAGGCACTACCAGCCGGGGGTCCCGGCCGAGATCGAATTGCCGACCGAGTCGCTGGTCGCGCTGTACGAGCGGTCGGTGGCCGAGGCCGGGGATGCCGTGGCCACCGAGTTCTTCGGCCGCACCACCACTTACGCCCAGCTCGGCGACCAGATCGAACGGGCAGCCGAGGGCCTGCGCCGGCTCGGCGTCCAGGCCGGGGACCGGGTGGCAATGGTGTTGCCCAACTGCCCCCAGCACGTGGTCGCGTTCTACGCGATCCTGCGGCTGGGCGCGGTGGTGGTCGAGCACAACCCGCTGTACACCGAGCGCGAGTTGCGGCACCTGTTCGAGGACCACGCCGCCAGGGTGGCGATCTGCTGGGACGCAGCAGTGGCCAAGCTGCGCTCGCTGCCCGACGACATCCCGCTGCAGCACGTGGTCTCGGTGAACCTGCTGGACGCGTTCCCGCCGCTGAAGCGCCTGGCGCTGCAGCTGCCGGTGCCGAAGCTGCGCGCCACCCGCGACCGGCTGACCCAGCCGGCGCCCGGGACGATCCCCTGGCGCAAGCTGCTGGCCGCGCCGCCGCTGGCGGCCTCGCATCCCCGTCCGGACGTGCTGGACCTGGCTGTGATCCAGTACACGTCCGGCACCACTGGCGTGCCCAAGGGCGCGATGCTGAGCCACCTGAACCTGTTCGCGAACGCCCGCCAGGGCGAGGCCTGGATGTACGGCGCGCAGTACCGCAAGGAGGTGTTCTACGCGATCCTGCCGATGTTCCACGCGTTCGGCATGACGCTCTTCCTCACCTACGGAATCCTCAAGCAGGCGCGGCTGGTGATCTTCCCGGCGTTCGACGTCGACCTGGTGCTGGACGCAGCCAGGAAGTCGCCGCCAACGGTCTACTGCGCTGTCCCGCCGATCTACGAGAAGACCGCCCAGCGCGCGAAGGAGCGCGGGGTGAGCCTGAGGTCGGCCAAGTACTGCATCTCCGGAGCGATGAACCTGCCCGACTCCGTTGTGGAGCTGTGGGAGAGCGTCTCCGGCGGCCTGCTGGTCGAGGGCTACGGGATGACCGAGGCCTCGCCGGTGTGCCTCGGCAACCCGTTCCACCCTTCCCGCCGGACGGGCACCATCGGCATCCCGTTCCCGAGCACCTACATGCGGGTGGTGGACACCGAGGACCCCACCCGTGAGGTCGCCGCCGGCGAGCGGGGGGAGCTGCTGATCAAGGGCCCGCAGGTCTTCGGCGGCTACTGGAACAACCCCGAGGACACTGCGCGCACCCTGCTGCCGGGCGGCTGGCTGCGCACCGGTGACGTCGTCACCGTCGACGCCGACGGGTTCACCACCATCGTCGACCGGGTCAAGGAGCTGATCATCACCGGCGGGTTCAACGTGTCGCCGTCCGAGGTGGAGGCCGTGCTGCGCAGCCACCCGGAGGTGACGGACGTGGCCGTGGTGGGCGTCCCGGCGCCCAGCGGCGGGGAGCGGGTGGTGGCCGTGGTCGTGCTGCGGCCCGGGGTCAGCCTGGATGAGGAAGCGCTACGCGCCTACTGCCGCGAGCGCGTGGCCGGGTACAAGGTGCCGCGCCAGATCGTCGCGGTCGACGACCTGCCCCGCTCGATGCTGGGCAAGGTGCTGCGCAAGCAGGTACGCGAGGAGTTCCTGGCCGCCCATCCGGGCTGACCCTCGCCGACCCGCGACGCGGCCGTCCACGGCTGCCCCTCCGACCGACCCCCCGGGGCCACTCTGCGCCGCCTAACCCCACTCTGCGCCTCATGGATGAGGCGCGGGGTGGGGTTTGGCGGCGCAAGGTCGGATTTCGGGGCGCAAGGTGGTCAGCGGGCGGCGTCCGGCACCTCGAGGAGGTCCTCGTCGGCGCTGCGGCGCCAGGGCCAGTCCCAGCCGTTGCGGCGCAGGAGGTACAGCCCGGCCACCAGCACGGTAAGCCCACAGGCGATCGAGCCGATCGCGATGGTCCACCGCGGGCCCCAGGCGTCGCCGATCCAGCCGATCAGTGGCGAGCCCAGCGGGGTGCCGCCGAGGAAGATCGCCATGTAGAGCGCCATCACCCTGCCCCGCATCACCGGGTCGACCGCCATCTGCACCGAGGTGTTGGCAGCCGTCATCACTGTCAGTGCGCACAGGCCGGTGGGCACCAGCAGCAGGACGTACCAGGTGTAGCTCGGCGCCACGGCGAGCAGCGCCGTGGCCAGGGTGAAGCCGGCCAGTGCGGAGAGGATCAGCCGCAGCCGGATCTGGGTGCGCCGCGCAGCCAGCAGGCCGGCACTCAGCGAGCCGAGCGCGAGCACTGTGCCCATCAGCCCGAACTGCTCCGGGCCGACGTGGAACGCCGCGGTCGCCATCAGCGAGTTCGTCAGCTGGAAGTTCAGCCCGAAGGTGCCCAGCATGAACACGACGAACAGCAGCAGCATGATGTCGGGACGGCCGCGCACGTACCGGATGCCCTCCAGCACCCCGCCCCGACCGGACGGCACCACCGGCGGCCGGCTGAGCTCTTCCGGGCGCATCGCTGCCAGCGCCACCAGCACCGCGACGAAGCTCAGGGCGTTCACCAGCAGGGCGGGGCCGACGCCCCACCACGCGATCGTCAGGCCGGCCACGGCCGGGCCCACCAGTCGGGCCGCGTGGAACGAGGTGGTGTTCAGCCCGACCGAGTTGGCGATCAGGTGCCTCGGCACCATCTCGGGTGCGAACGCCTGCCGGGCCGGGGTGTCGAAGGCGGCTGCGACGCCCTGCAGCATGGCCAGCAGGTAGACCTGCCACAGGGTCACCCAGCCGCCAAGCACCAGGACGGCCAGCGCCAGCCCCGTCACCGCCAGCCCGAACTGGGTGACCATCAGCAGCTTGCGCTTGGGGAAGCGGTCGGCGAAGGTGCCGGCCCACGGCGCAAGGACGGCGGTGGGCAGGAACTGCAGCCCGGTGACGATGCCGAGGGCGATCGCAGAGTTCTGCGTGAGCACCGTGAGCACCAGCCAGTCCTGGGCGACCCTCGCCATCCAGGTGCCGATGTTGGAGACGAAGCCGCCGAGGAAGAACAGCCGGTAGTTCCGGATCGCGAGGGACGAGAACAGCGGCACCCGTTCCACGGTGACAGCGCTCATCGTCCGACCACCCGGTTCAACAGCCTGGTCGCCTCACTCAGCAAGGCCCTCTCCTCCTTCGTCAGTCCTTCGATCTGGTGCACCATCCAGTCGTCCCTCGCCCGGCTGACCCGCTCCAGGGCAGCCTCGCCCTCCGCGGTCAGCGAGACGACCTTCGAGCGGCCGTCGTCCGGGTTGCCGGCGCGCGTCACCAGACCGCGCTCGGCCAGGCAGTTGATGGTCCTGGTCATGCTCGGTGCGCTGACCCGCTCCACCTCGGCCAGTTCGCCGGGGGTCATGGCGTGCTTGCGCAGGTTGCTCAGGGCGCTGACCAGGTGCGGGGCGAGCTCGGCGCCCGACTCGTAGCGGACGCGGCGGCTGACCCGCTGGCACGCGATCCGCAGGTCGCTGGCCAGCCCGAGCAGTGAATCCATGATACTTAGCCTAACTCATTAGTTCAGCTAAGTATTCCCGGCTCCAGGCCGGCCTCGGCCCGGGTTGCCGGGTCAGAGGACGCCGAAGCAGGCGGTCAGAGGGCTGCGGCCCAGGCGGTCACCCGCGGATCGGCAAGGCTCGGCAGCACCAGGTCGGCCGGGAAGTCCTCCGGGTCGAGCGACGGCACCCCCACCACGAGCATCCCGGCAGCCCTCGCCGCGGTCACCCCGGTCACGGTGTCCTCGAAGGCGAGGCTGTGGCGGGCCGGTACCCCGAGCCCGGCACACGCAGCCAGGTAGAGGTCGGCCGCCGGCTTGGGCAGTTCCACCTCGTCGGCTGCGACCACCGCGCCGAACGCATCGGCCAGCCCGGCGCGGCGCAGCGCCACGTCGAGGATCCGCCTCGGGGAGTTGCTCGCCACAGCGATCGGGAGCCGGCCGGCGAGCGCACCCACCAGTTCGACCGCACCCGGCATGGGCTCCGCCCGGTCACCGATCACGTCGCCGACGGTGGCCAGCAGCTGTGCGGTGATCGCGGCCTCGTTGCCCGGCTCGTCGAAGATCGCGATCATCAGCTCCACCGTGTCCGGCACGCTCTTGCCGATGAACCTCGCCTTCTCCGCAGCGCCGTAGGACAGCCCCCTGGCGGCGAACACTGCCGTCTCGGCCACCGTCCAGCACGGCTCGGTGTCGACCAGCAGGCCGTCGCAGTCGAAGACGACCCCCGCCGGCCGCAGCCCGTCCAGTTCAGGCATCCGCACTCCCGGCCTGGGCCGCCCACCACCGGTGCAGCTCCTCGGTCGCCCGCTCCTCACCGAGCGGACCCTCGTCGATCCGGCGTTCCAGCAGGTACCGGTACGCCTCCCCGACCTTCGGGCCGGGCCCGATCCCGAGCAGCTCCATGATCCGGGTGCCGTCGAGGTCGGGACGGATCGCGTTCAGTTCCTCCTGCGCCTGGAGCTCCTCGATCCGCCACTCCAGCTCCTCGTACGCCCGGCGCAGGTTCTGGGCCTTGCGCTGGTTGCGGGTGGTGCAGTCGGAGCGGGTGAGGATGTGCAACCGTTCGAGCTGGTCCCCGGCGTCGCGGACGTAGCGGCGCACGGCGGAGTCCGTCCAGTGCCCGTCGCCGTAGCCGTGGAACCGCAGGTGCAGCTCGACCAGCTTGGCCACGGCCTTCACCTCGTCACCGGAGAAGTGCAGGGCCTGCAGGCGCTTCCGGGCCAGCTTCGCCCCCACCACGTCGTGGTGGTGGAAGGACACCTTGCCGCCCGGCTCGAACCGGCGGGTGGCGGGCTTGCCGATGTCGTGCAGCAGGGCGGCCAGCCGGTTGATGATGTCCGGGGCATGGCCGCGCGACCGTTCCAGCTCGATCGCCTGCTCCAGCACCGTGAGGGTGTGCTCGTAGACATCCTTGTGGCGGTTGTGCTCGTCGCGCTCCATCCGCAGGGCCGGCACCTCGGGCAGGAACAGGTCGGCCAGCCCGGTCTCGACCAGCAGGTTGAGGCCGGGACGCGGGTCGTCGCTGAGCAGGAGCTTGGTCAGCTCGTCCCGGATCCGCTCCGCGGAGACGATCCCGATCCGGGCAGCCATCGAACTCATCGCGGCAACCACGTCCGGATCAGGGGCGAAGCCGAGCTGGGACGCGAACCTGGCGGCCCGCAGCATCCGCAGCGGGTCGTCGGAGAACGACAGCTCCGCTGCGGCCGGCGTCCGGATCAGCCCGGTGACCAGGTCACCCAGGCCGCCGAACGGGTCCAGCAGCTCCCCGGTGGCCGTGTCCATCGCCATGGCGTTGATGGTGAAGTCGCGCCGCAGCAGGTCACCGCCGAGGTGGTCGCCGAAGACCACCTCCGGCTTGCGGCTGTGGTCTGCGTAGCTGTCCGCGCGGAAGGTCGTGATCTCCACCAGCCACTCGGTGCCGTCGCGCTCCCGCACCCGGCAGGCGATCGTCCCGAAGGCGCGGCCCACGTCCCAGACCGACTTCGTCACCCGGCGCACCAGCGCCTCGATCTCGTCCGGGTGGGCGGAGGTGGTGTAGTCGAGGTCG
This sequence comes from Actinomycetes bacterium, assembly GCA_023460935.1. GTDB lineage: Bacteria > Actinomycetota > Actinomycetes > Propionibacteriales > Propionibacteriaceae > Propionicimonas. The sequence continues at coordinate 119,219 of JAEWOI010000022.1, read as the reverse complement.
TTGCCCAGCCTGCCGAGCAGCGCGTCTCGCACCGAGCCGCCCACCAGGTACAGCTCGTGGCCGGCGTCAGCGAACAGCCGCGCCAGCCGGCGGACCTCGGGACCGGCGCTGAGCACGCTGGCAAGGGCTGCTCGCTGGGCTTCGGTCACTGTGGGCACGGCCGGTAACTCTACCGGGCCGGGACCCGGCCCCGGGTGGCGCGGCCGGCCGGCCCGCCCGCCGCCCCTACGATGGGACGGTGATCGGCCACCCGCGTCCCAGGCGCACCGGGGACGGTTCCTGGCATGCCGGGGACGGTTCCTGGCGCACCAGGAACCGTCCCCGGTCAGCCGGACGCCGGGGTTGGGTGCGGGCGACCACGCTGCTCGTGGCCGCGAGCCTGGCCGGGCTCGGCGCCGCGGTAACCGTCCCCGTCGCCGCAGCGGCCGCAACGCTCGAGGTGTCACTGATCACGACGTCGCTCGAGGTGTCGGGCAGCGAGCCGTCCTCCCGCGTGACGCTCACCGGCACGGTGGCGAACACCGGAGAGCTGCCGGCCTACGGCGTGCAGGTGATCCTGTGGCGCTCCCGCGACCCGATCCGCGACCTGCCCACGCTGCGCCGCGCGAACTCGGAGGCCACCGGCTGGGGCTCGCGGCTACCGATCACCCCCGAGCACTACGAGGTGATCACCACCTCCCTCGGGGCGTTCGCTCCCGGTGCGACCCGGACGGTGGCGCTGAGCGCCACCCTGGAGGAGCTCGGCTTCGACACCGCAGGGGCGGCCTACGCCTTCGGCGCGGACGTGATCGCCAGCCCGGGCCAGCGCGGCGCCTACGTCACGGTGGGCCAGGTGCGCACCTTCGTCCCGGTGCCCGGCAAGCGTCCCGTGCCGCTCACGTCGATCGTCCTGCTGGACGCGCCGCCAACCAAGCTGCTGGACAACCTCTTCCGCAGCGAGGAACTGAGCTTCGCCCTCGGCGGGCGGCTGGACAGCCTGCTCACCGCTGCCGCCCGGCCGGGGATGAGCTGGCTGGTGGACCCAGCGCTGCTGGACGAGGTGCGCGACATGGCCGACGGCTACTCCGTCACCCACGGCGACAGCACCGTGGAGGGCAGCGGCCAGCAGGTGGCTGCTGCGTGGCTGGCCCGGTTCGACCGGCTCGACCCGGACGCGGGCGCCCGCACCCTCTTCGCGGCGCCGGACGTCAACGGCGCCCGGCTGGCCGGGGACGAGAACGTCGTCGACCGCGCCGAGGCCGCAGCTGCCGAGGTCAGCCGGGTCGAGGACCTGCCTCTGGTCGTCGTCCCGGCCGGACGCGTCGCCGGTGCGGCCACCTATGACTACTTGGCCGACTCCGGGGCCACGGCGGTGCTGGCCAGCAACGCCACCCACGCCGGCGCCCTGCAGGCAGGCACGGGCAAGGCCCGCGTGCTCGCCACGTCCGGGGAGCTCCCGGCTGCGACCGACACGCCGGCCATCGAGCGGCGCCAGCTCGCCCTCGCGGCTGCCGTGGTGGCGGGGCGCGGCGGCCAGGCCCGGCTGCTGGCCAGCCTCAACGACCTGGTCCAGGACCAGGCAGCCACGGCCAGCTGGCTGCAACGCCGCAATCTCGGCGACCTGCTCGCCGGCACACCGGGTGCCACCCCGGCGACGTTCAGCGCCGTGCGCCCCGAACGCCTGGCCGACGACCAGTTCGCCGGCCTGGCCAGGCTCGAGCGCGACTTCGACACCTATGCGGAACTGGTGCCGAAGTCCGCCTACACCGGCCAGGCGGACGCAGCCCTCTCCCGCGCTGCAGCCTCCGCCTGGGTGGGCGACCCGGACGGCTTCCGCGACCAGCTCGGTGGGCTGAACCGGTTGGTCGGGCCGCCGGCCACCGGCCGGGCGGTGACCCTGGACGCCAGTGGGCGCTTCCTGATGTCGGCCCGCAGCAACCAGTTCCCGGTGACCGTCACCAACCACCTCACCGAGCGGGTGCTGGTGAAGGTAGTGGTCACTACGGACAACCCCCAGCGCCTGCGGGTGCCGCCCACGGAGCTCGTCTCGGTCGAGCCCGGCCAGAGCCAGACCGTCAACGTCCGGCCGGAGGCGAGCGCCAACGGCCTGGTGATAGCGCGCGCCCACGTCGCCACAGAGACCGGGGTGCGGGTGAGCCCGGACACCACGGTCACGGTCGAGGTGACCGACCTCGGCGTTGTGGCCTGGATCATCGTCGGCGTGTCCGGGCTGGTGCTGGTGGGGGCCACGGCCTGGCGCATCCGCCAGGTGCGGCGCCGGACCGAGGGCCAGGCTGCGGAGCAGGGCGCATGAGCGAGGCCCACTCCGGTGGCCGCCGGCTGATCAACGCCACGGCCGTGATGGCGTCCGGAACGATGGTCTCCCGGGTGCTGGGCCTGCTCCGCGCCGTGCTGATCGCGTTCGTCCTCGGCAACGTCACCCTCTCGGTGAACACCTTCACCCTGGCGATGATCGTGCCCAACTCGCTGTACATCCTGCTGGCCGGCGGCACCCTCAACAACGTCCTCGTGCCCCAGATCGTCCGCGCCGTCACCCACGACGCCGACGCGGGCAAGGCGTTCGTCGACCGGATCATGACCGGCTTCCTGATCGTCCTGGGTGCGCTCACCGTGGTGTTCACCATCGCGACGCCGCTGGTGATGAGCATCTACACGCAGGCGTCCTGGCGCTCCCCGGAGATGGCCGGGGCGTGGCGGTCGCTGCTGCTGATGAGCTACCTCACCATGCCGCAGATCTTCTTCTACGGCGTGTTCTTCCTGATCGGGCAGGTGCTCAACGCGAGGGAGAAGTTCGGCCCGATGATGTGGGCGCCGATCCTGAACAACGTCGTGTCGATCGGCGTGTTCGGGGTCTACCTGTGGATCTGGGGCACCCAGCCGCCCGGCGAGGGGTTCACCGACTCCCAGGTCTGGCTGCTCGGCGTCGGCTCCACGTTCGGCATCGCAGCCCAGACGCTGGTGCTGCTGCCCTACCTCAGGCGCGTGGGCTTCAGCTACCGTCCCCGCTTCGACCTGAAGGGCACCGGGCTGGGCCGCACCTTCCACGTGGCGAAGTGGATGGTCGGCTACGTCAGCCTCACCTCGCTGGCCCAGGTCGTGGTCACCAACCTCGCCTCCGGCGGCGGGCCCGACGGTGGGGCGGCGGTGAACGCCTACCAGAACGCCTACCTGATCTGGATCCTGCCGCACTCGCTGCTCACCGTCTCCCTGGCCACTGCCATGCTGCCTGCCGCCTCCCGCTTCGCCGTCGCCGGCGACCACGCCGGCGTGGCTGCCGAGGCGAACCGGGCGTTGCGCCTCGCCTGCACGTTCCTGCTGCCGGCCGGCGCCGGCCTGGCCGTCCTCGCCGACCCGGTCACCAGGCTGGTCTTCGGCAACGGTTCGGGCGCAGCGGACTACCACTTCGTGGCCTGGGCGCTGGTGGCCTTCGCAGTGGGGCTGGTGCCGTTCACGATCCAGTACCTCTACCTGCGCGCCTTCTACGCGCTGGACAACACCCGCACCCCGTTCCTGCTGCAGATCTGGATCAGTGGGGCCAACGCCGCGCTGGCGGTGGCCCTGGTGCTGGCCTGGGACGACCCCGGCACCGTGGCGGCCCGGCTGGCCCTGGCCTACTCCCTCGCCTACCTCCTCGGTGTGTTCCTCACCCACCGCGCGCTGCGCAAGCGCTTGCCCGAGCTGGACGGCCGCCAGACCTGGCAACACCTGGTGCGGCTGCTGCTCGCCACCGTCCCGGCGGCGGTCATCGCCTGGGTGGTCACCTGGTGGTTCTCGCAGTACCCGAGCACGCTGCTGCGCGCGATCGGGCTCGCCCTGGCCGCGCTGGCTGCCGTGCTGGCGTTCTTCTTCACCGCCAAGCGCCTCGGCATCCCCGAGGCCAGCATGCTGCTCGACGTCGTCCGCCGGCGTCGCCCGGACAGCACCCCTGCGGCCCAGGACGACGACCAGCCGGGCCCTCCGCAGCCCAACCCGGCCAAGGAGGACCACCGGCAGCCTGCCGAGACGGTCAACCCCGACCCGGACGGCACCGGGGTGTTCGTCCAGGTGGCTGCGCCCTCCGGCCCGCCCGCAGAGGTGCTGGAGTTCCCCGAGCCGACCGCGCCGGCCGTGGAGGGCGGCGGCAGGGTGCTGGGGCGCCGCTACCAGCTGGAGGAGCAGCTGGCCGTCCGGGACCGCACCGAGACGTGGCGAGCCCACGACACGGTGCTGGGCCGGCCAGTGCTGGTGCACCTGTTGCCGGCGGCGGACCCGCGTACCGCCGAGGTGCTGCGGCTCGCGCGCGAGGCGGCCCTTGCCACCGACTCCCGGTTCCTGCGTGTGCTCGACGTGGTGGCGGCGGAGCCCGGCGCCGGTGCCTACCTGGTGTACGAGTACGCGGCCGGCCAGACGCTGGAGAAGGTGCTCGGCGACGGGCCGCTGACCGGCGTGGAGACGGCCTGGATCGTCCGCGAGGTCGCGGACGGGCTGATCGGCCTGCACGCCCAGGGCCACTACCACCGGCGGCTGAACCCGGCCACGCTGCTGGTCACCGCTTCCGGCAACGTCAAGGTGCTCGGCTTCGGCGTGAACGAGGACGGCGGCACCTCCGCCCACCTGAACGGCGAGGCCGCAGACGTGCAGTCGCTGGGCCAGCTGCTGTACGCGTGCCTCGTCGGCCGGTGGCCGGGCGGAGACCGCTTCGGCCTGCCGGCGGCACCGACGGCCGACGGCCGCCTGCTGCTGCCCGGTGAGGTGCGCGGCGGGGTGCCCCCTGCGGTGGAGTCGGTGGTCGACCGGATCCTGTCCCCCACCCCGCGTGGCCACGCCAGCCGGCTGGCCACGGCACAGGAGGTCACCACGCAGCTGTCGCTGGTGCTTGGGCCGATGAGTGCTGCCCACGACCTGAAGTCGCGCCTGCACCCCGTCGACGGCGAGACCTCGTTGCCCGCCCCGGTGTCCAGGGTGGCGCCTCCCGTGCCCGTGCCGGCGGCCAGCCGCTACCACGCCAGCGTCCAGCTGGACCCGGAGGAGGCACCGGGTGAGGAGACGGCGCCGTTCGTCGACGAGGCCCTGCAGCGGGGCGAATCGTTCACCCCCGTGCCCCCGCCGCCCGCCGCACCCGGCTCCCCGCCGGAGCAGCCCGAGGTCGGGCCGCAGCGGCGGCTGCCCTTCCTGCTGGGTGCGGTCGTCCTGGTGCTGGTGGTCGGGGTGGTGGCCGCAGTGGTCCTGGCCAACCGCCCGGCGCCCGAACCGGCCGCTGCGACCACCCGGCAGCTGGAGGTGGCGGAGGTGTCCGACTTCGACCCGCGCGCCGACGGCGGTAGCGGGGGCGAGAACGGCAAGCAGTCCGGCCTGGCCACTGACGGCAACGCGGACACGGCGTGGCGCACCGAGCGGTACCGGACGCTGCCCAACCTCGGCGGCCTGAAGCCGGGGGTCGGCCTGGTGCTGGACCTCGGCCGGGCGCGGACGGTGACCCGCGTGGACGTCACGCTCGCCGGGGAGGGCACCGACGTCGAGCTCAGGGTGCCGGCCAGGCAGCGTGACGCCGCCCCGATGCGCTCGGTGAAGCAGTGGACGGTGGTGACCACCGCCACCGAGGTGGACCGGTCGATGACATGGGAGCTGCCCGAGCCGGTGGAGTCGAGGTACCTGCTGGTCTACCTGACCGCCCTGCCTGCCGCAGGGGACGGCTACTTCCGTGGCGGCATCGCCGAGGTGGTCGTGACCGGCAGGTGACCCGCCCACCGGCGCCTGGCTCCGGCTCCTCCCCGGCACGGAAACGGCGACGCCGCCGGGAGATCATCCCGGCGGCGTCGCTTGCGTCTAGCTGACGATCACTTCTCCACGTCGGCGTCGACCCAGTCGAAGGTCCGGGTGACGGCCTTCTTCCAGTTGCGGTAGAGGCGGTCGCGCTCGGCCTCGTCGGCCTTCGGCTCCCACCGCTTGTCCTCTGCCCAGTTGGCGATGACGTCGGCCTCGCCCTCCCAGTAACCGGTCGCGATGCCGGCAGCGTAGGCCGCACCGAGAGCGGTGGTCTCGGCCACGACCGGACGCACCACCGGCACGCCCAGCTGATCGGCCTGGAACTGCATGAGCAGCTCGTTCTGGGTCATGCCGCCGTCGACCTTCAGCTCGGCGAGCTTCACGCCGGAGTCGGCCTCCATGGCGTCCAGCACCTCACGGGTCTGGAAGGCCGTGGCCTCCAGGACCGCGCGGGCGATGTGGCCACGGTTGACGTACCGGGTGAGGCCGACGATCGCGCCGCGGGCGTCGGACTTCCAGTACGGCGCGAACAGGCCGGAGAACGCCGGCACGAAGTAGGCGCCACCGTTGTCCTCGACGGACGCGGCGAGCTCCTCGACCTCGGGGGCGGAGGAGAACATCTTCAGGTTGTCGCGCAGCCACTGCACCAGGGCGCCGGTGATTGCGATCGAACCCTCGAGCGCGTAGATCGGCTTCTGGTCACCGATCTTGTAGCACACGGTGGTGAGCAGGCCGTTCTTGGAGGGAACGATCTCCTCGCCGGTGTTCATGATCATGAAGCAGCCGGTGCCGTAGGTGTTCTTGGCCATGCCGGTCTCGAACGCCGCCTGGCCGAAGGTCGCGGCCTGCTGGTCGCCCAGGTCGCCCGCGATCGGGATGCCACCGAGGAGGCCCTGCTCACGGCCGTAGCCGTAGATCTCCGAGGACGACTTGATCTCGGGCAGCATCGACATCGGGATGCCCATGTCGGCCGCGATCTCGGCGTCCCAGCTCAGGGTGTTGAGGTCCATGAGCATGGTGCGGGAGGCGTTGGTGACGTCGGTCACGTGCACGCCGCCGTCGACACCACCGGTCAGGTTCCAGATGACCCAGGTGTCCATGTTGCCCATGACCAGCTTGCCGGCCTCGGCAGCCTCGCGGGCACCCTCGACGTTGTCCAGGACCCACTTGACCTTGGGGCCGGAGAAGTACGTCGCGAGCGGCAGGCCGACGCGGCTCTTGTACTTGTCCTGGTCGCCGCCGCCGAGCTCGTCGACGATGGCCGCGGTCCGGGTGTCCTGCCAGACGATCGCGTTGTAGACCGGCTCGCCGGTCTCCTTGTTCCAGACCAGGGTGGTCTCACGCTGGTTGGTGACACCGACGGCCTGGATGTTGTCCTTGTTGATGCTGGCCTTCGCCAGCGCCTCGGCGACGACCTCGCGAACCGCGTCCCAGATCTCGATCGCGTTGTGCTCGACCCAGCCGGCACGCGGGTAGATCTGCTCGTGTTCCTTCTGGCCGACGGAGACGATCCGTCCCTCGTGGTTGAAGACAATCGCCCGGGAGCTGGTCGTTCCCTGGTCAATCGCGAGGATGTACTTGTCCGCCATGGATAATTCCTTCCACATCATTGTTCGGTAAGGATGGTGATTGCTTCACCAGAGCGGGTCGGCGGCCACCGGCCCGCTCTTTTCTTGTGCCGGGGGTGGGTAATGGCCCGGGTCGGGTGGGCCCGCCCGAGCCCGCCCACCCCCCCCGGGATCTCCAGCGGGTCAGGCAGGCAGCAGCACGCCGGCAACCAGACCGGCGATCACACCACCGATGATCGGGCCGACCACCGGAACCCAGGAGTAACCCCAGTCGGAGTCGCCCTTGCCCTTGATCGGCAGGAAGGCGTGCGCAATGCGCGGGCCGAGGTCACGGGCAGGGTTGATGGCGTAGCCGGTCGGGCCACCGAGGGAGGCGCCGATACCGACGACCAGGAGGCCGACGCCGAGGGCGCTCAGCCAGCCGAGCGGGCTCGACTGCCAGTGACCGGCGGCGAGCACCACGAACACCAGCACGAAGGTCGCGATGGCCTCGGTGACCAGGTTCCAGCCGTAGCTGCGGTACTGCGGGCCGGTCGAGAACACGCCGAGCTTGGTGGCCGCCTCGGGCTCATCATCGAAGTGCTGCTTGTAGGAGAGCCAGCACAGCACTGCACCGATGATCGCGCCGACCATCTGCGCGGCGATGTAGGTGAGGATCGACATGGCGTCAACCGGCACACCGGGCACGAACTCCTTCGCGCCGGAAGCGAGCACGCCCAGCGTGACGGCCGGGTTCAGGTGGCCGCCGGACTTGTAGGACACCAGGACGCCGGCGAAGACCGCCAGACCCCAGCCCCAGTTCACGAACAGGAACCCGGTGCCGTTGCCCTTGGTCTTGGTCAACGCGGTGTTGGCGACGACGCCACCACCGAGGAGGAGCAGCATCGCTGTGCCGACTACCTCTGAGAGGAAAATGGTCCCCAGCACTTCTTTCTCACTTTCAGACACCAACTCTGGTGTCAGTTTGGGCGTCCGGAACGGACGCAGGCTATGTGTGTGTCTTGTTCAGACGTGCGCCTATTGGGACAGTCGCCGTCCGTTCGTGCCGCGCCTCACTCGCCCGTTGGGAGGCAGCCCGCACCTGGCCGGTGAACTGGGGGACAGCCCGGCGCCCACTGCGCAGCGGCTGACTTGGCGGTGACCGGTTCGCGGTACCGGAGCCTGCAGGGAAATCACGTCGGCCGAGGCTCTCCGGTGCCGACGCGAGGGGTGGGGTTGATTGGCGGGATCGGGCTCTTCCTTGATGCCCGTGGAGCCCTCAAGGGTGCGCGCGTTGGCGTCCACCGCTGAGAGGTTCATCTGACTCCTTCGTACCCCGCTGAACCACGACCATAGGGGCACGGTCACTGCCCACCCCTTCCGGTGAGGCCATCTTGCTAACCCTTGAACGCATGCGCTAGACCTGTGCACGAACGTGCACGGGAAGGTTGCGAGGGTGAACGAGCGCTACGAGGACATGTACCAAGCGGCCTCCCGCTACTACATACAGGGCGAAACGATGGAGAGCATCGCCCACCAGCTGCGGCTGTCGAGGTCGTCGGTTTCGCGGTTGCTGAAGGACGCGCGGGAGACCGGTCTGGTGCGGATCAGCCTTGCCGACCACAGCGGCTCGCAGTCCCCGCTGGCGGCCACACTGAGCCGGCACTTCGGCGTCCGGGTGCACATGGTCTCGGTTCGCGAGAACGCCAACGAGAACACCCGGTTCGACCAGGTGGCCCGCCTCGCCGGCCGGCTGATCACCGAGGCGGTCGACGACCACCACCTGATCGGGGTGGCGTGGGGGGTCACCCTCTCCCACGTCGTGCGCCACCTCGGCCGCCGCCCGCTGGTCGGGGCGACGGTGGTGCAGATCAACGGTGGCGCCAACCAGCGCAGCTCCGGCATCCCCTACATCGGCGAGATCCTGCAGTCGATAGCCGACGCCTTCGACGCCCAGGTGGTGCTGTTCCCCGTCCCGACCTTCTTCGACTATGCGGCAACCAAGCAGGCGATGTGGCGCGAGCGCTCGGTGCAGAACGTGCTGACCCTGCAGCGCAAGCTCGACCTGGCCGTCTTCGGCATCGGCTGTCTCGAGGGCCGGGTGCCCTCCCACGTCTACACCGCCGGCTACATGGACGGCTCCGACATGCGCCAGCTCGCAGCCGACGGCGTCGTCGGCGACGTCTGCACAGTGCTGCTGCGCGAGGACGGCTCGTACGCCGACATCGCCTACAACGACCGGGCCACCGGCCTCACCCCGGCGGAACTGCAGCAGGTGCCGCGGCGGATCGCCGTCGTGGCCGACCCGGGCCGCGCCCCGGCCGTCGTGGGTGCGCTGCGGGCCGGCGTGGCCACCGACATCGTCCTCGACGAGGGCACCGCGCGGGCGGTGCTCGACCGCATCCGGGGCTGACCGGGGGCCCGCCGGAAGGCCGGTGTCGATTTCCCATGGCGGCACTTCGGCCCTGCACGTCTGAGCGACCTTGCCGTTCAGGCTGCTGGGTACGGGGAATGACTGATTAGCCTGTTTGGGGACGGCGCACTGTGCGCTGCCCGCACGTCGATGGCGATCCAGGGGGCCACCGGCTTGCAGGAGCTAGGAGGTCTTCGTGAGAAAGCTGGCGGTTGACGTCGTGGTCATCGGTGGCGGCTCCACCGGGGCCGGCGTGGTGCGCGACGTCGCGATGCGCGGCTACAGCACCGTGCTGCTCGACCGGGCCGACCTCGGCCAGGGCACCACGGGCCGGTTCCACGGCCTGCTGCACTCTGGTGGTCGGTACGTGGTGAGCGACCCGCTCTCGGCCACCGAGTGCGCGCAGGAGAACGCCATCCTGACCCGCATCCAGTCGTCTGCGATCGAGACGACCGGCGGCTACTTCGTCACCTGCCCCGGGGACGACCCGGCGTTCGCGGACAAGTTCCTCGCCGGGGCCGCCGCCACCGGGGTGCCGGCTCGCGAGGTGAGCGTCGCCGAGGCGCTGCGCGCGGAGCCGAGGCTGAACCCGGGCATCCTGCGGGCCATCGAGGTCGAGGACGGCTCCGTGGACGGCTGGCAGCTGGTCTGGGGCGCCGCCAATTCGGCCAAGGCCCACGGCGCGCACATCCTGACCTACCACCGGGTGACGAAGATCGACCGGGACGGCGACCGGGTCTCCCGCGTGCACTGCACCGACGTCAGGACCGGTGAGGAGGTGCAGATCGACTGCGGCTTCGTGCTGAACTGCGCCGGTCCGTGGGCCGGGCAGATCGCGGCCATGGCCGACTGCGCGCCCGTCGACGTGATCCCCGGCCGCGGCATCATGATCGCGATGAACCACCGGCTGGTGAACCGGGTGGTCAACCGCTGCATCTACCCGGCGGACGGCGACATCCTCGTCCCGGTGCACACGGTGAGCATCATCGGCACCACGGACGTGAAGGTCGACGACCCGGACAACCTCGCGATCGAGCGCGACGAGGTGCAGCAGATGCTGGACGCCGGCGAGGTGCTGATCCCCGGCTTCCGCAACGCGCGCGCCCTGCACGCCTGGGCCGGCGCCCGGCCGCTGATCAAGGACAAGCGGGTCTCCGCCTCCGACACCCGGCACATGAGCCGCGGCATGGCGGTGATCGACCACACCGAGCGCGACGGCCTCGACGGCATGCTCACGATCGGCGGCGGCAAGCTCACCACCTACCGGCTGATGGCAGAGCACATCGTCGACGCGATGTGCGCCAAGCTCGGCGAGCAGCGGGCCTGCCGCACGGCCGAGGAGCACATCCCCGGACCGGAGAAGACGAAGAACTACGTCGTCACCCACCGGCTCGAGGAGCGCGAGGAGGACCGCCTCGACGACCAGATCATCTGCGAGTGCGAGCTGATGAGCCGCCGGATGTTCACCGAGGCGCTGGCCGAGCAGCCCAAGGGCAGCTTCGACGATGTGCGCCGCCAGACCCGGCTCGGCATGGGCCCCTGCCAGGGGGGCTTCTGCTCGATGCGCGCCACCGGCATCGCGCACGAGGGCGACCACATCGACGTGGCGCGGGCCACGGGGCTGCTGCGGCTGTTCCTGAAGAACCGCTGGATCGGGTTGTGGCCGATCCTCTACGGCCAGCAGGTTCGCCAGACCGCCCTGGACAACTGGATCTTCCAGGGCACGCTCGACGTCGAGCACCTGCCCCAGCCCGAGAGTGAGGTGGCCCAGTGATTACCCCGCAGAGTTCTTCTCCTCCGCTGCGCTCCCCCGAACAACTCCGCGGGGACCCCACTGCGAGCCGCGTAGTCGTCATCGGGGCCGGCCTCGCCGGCCTGGTCGCAGCCAACCGCCTGGCGTCCGCGGGCGTCGGGGTGACCCTGCTGGCCAAGGGCATCGGCGGCCTGCAGCTGGGGCAGGGCACGATCGACGTGCTCGGCTACAGCCCGGATCGGGTGACCAACCCGATCCTCACCCTCTCGGCCGTGGCCTCCGCCCGTCCCGAACACCCGTACGCGACGCTGGGCGCGGCTCCGGTGCACGCCGGCATCGACTACCTGAAGCAACTCCTTCCCGAGCTGCTGGTCGGGGACGCGGAAGCCAACTACCAGCTGCCCACCGCGGTCGGCGCCATCCGTCCGACCTGCCTGGTGCAGCCCACCATGCTGGCCGGCCACGTCCGGGACGGGGCAAAGGTCGTCATCGTCGGCCTGCGCCGCCTGAAGGACTTCCACCCGCGGCTGGTCGCGGAGAACCTCGCCCGCACGCAACTGCCCGACGGTGGCCGGCTGGCCGCACGCCACCTGATGGTGGACGTGCCCGCCCGCGAGGGAGAGGTGGACTCCTTCGGGCTCACCTACGCCAGGGCATTCGACGACCCGGCCTTCCGGGAGCGGTTCGTCGCCACCCTTGCGCCGCTGCTCAACGAAGGCGAGACCGTCGGCCTGCCGGCCGTGGTGGGCGTGAAGGACCTCACTGCCTTCCACGACCTGACCGAGAAGCTCGGACACCCGGTGTTCGAAATCCCGTTGCCGCCCCCGTCGGTGCCGGGCATGCGCCTGAACAACGCGCTGTTGGACCGGGCCAAGGCCGCAGGGGTACGGGTGGTGACCGGCAGCCGGGTGGTGTCGGTGCGAGCCGCCGGCGGTTCCGTCCAGGCGGTGGTGGCCGCGACGGCAGGCGCCCCGCGCGAGTTCGTAGCGGACGCGTTCGTGCTGGCCACCGGCGGCTTCGAGTCCGGTGGCCTGGAGCTGGACTCCCACGGCAACGTCACCGAGACCCTGTTCGGCCTCCCGGTGGAGCGCGCCGAGGGCGAGCTCGTGCACGGGGACTACTGGGGTGCTGAACAGCCGCTGTTCAAGGCCGGCCTGCGCGTCGGGGCGGACATGCGGGTAGTGGACGGCAGTGGCGCGGTCGTGCACTCGAATCTTCACGCGGCGGGCGGGGTGCTGGCCGGGTCGTCGCGCTGGTCGGAGAAGTCCGGTGACGGCATCGCGCTCGGCAGCGCGATGCGGGCCGTCGATGCGATCCTGGAGGAGTTGGCATGAGCCTTGATGAGAAGCCACGCTCGGAGGAGAACCCCGTTCCCTCGCACCTTCCGGTGGCGACCGTGCACGGCCTCGAGTTCGCCGGGCACGAGGTGGCCCGCGCGAGCCTCGACTCCTGCGTGAAGTGCACCATCTGCGAGACGATGTGCCCGGTCTCGGCGGTGACGGAGCTGTTCAGCGGGCCGAAGTACGTCGGGCCGCAGGCCGAGCGGTTCCGCCACGGCGAGAGCGTCGACCACTCCCTCGACTACTGCTCCAGCTGTGGCACCTGCACGCTGGTCTGCCCCCAAGGCGTCCACGTCGCTGAGCTGAACAGCCAGGCGCGCGCGGTGATGAAGGCCGACCACATGCCGCTGCGCGACAAGCTGATCTCGCAGACCACGCTGATGGGCACGATGATGACGCCGGTGGCGCCGATCGCCAACGCCGTGCTGGCCAACAAGCCGATCCGCACGGTCGTGGAGAAGGTGTTCAAGGTGCACCGCAACGCACCCATGCCGCCCGCGCAGACCCAGACCCTGCAGGGTTGGCTGAAGAAGCGCCCGGCCCCCACCCGAAAGCCGACCCGCGGCCCGGTGGTGTTCTTCCACGGCTGCGCCGGCGGCTACTTCGAGGTGGAGACGTCGAAGAAGTCGATCGAGGTGCTCGAGCACCTCGGGTACGAGGTGCTCGTCCCGAAGCAGGGGTGCTGTGGCCTGGCCCAGCAGTCCAACGGGTTGTTCGACCAGGCCACCGACTCGGTGCTGAAGCTGTGCGAGCAACTGCGCTCAGCAGGCACCGACCTGACCATCGTGTCCTCGTCCGGGTCGTGCACCGGCATGCTGAAGCACGAGGCGCACGAGATCATGGGCGTGCAGGCAGAGGCGCTGGCCGACGTCGGCACCCGGATCCGCGACATGATGGAGTTCCTGCTCGACCTGCACGACGCCGGGGAGCTGCCCACCGACTTCCAGCCGATCGAGATGACGGTGCCCTACCACGCCCCGTGCCAGCTGAAGAGCCAGGGCATGGGCAAGCCGGCGCTGGAGGTGCTGCGCCTGATCCCCGGCCTGACCGTGGTCGACTCCGAGAAGGTCTGCTGCGGGATCGCCGGAACCTACGGGCTGAAGAAGGAAAAGTACGAGATCGCGCAGGCGGTGGGCAAGTCCTTGTTCGAGATGGTCCAGCAGACCAATCCCGACCTTGCACTGTGCGACACCGAGACCTGCCGCTGGCAGATCGAGCAGTCCTCCGGGGTGAAGACCGAGCACCCGATCTGGATGATCCACCGGGCCTACGGGCTGTCCTGACCGCCGGTTCCGGCACCGACGCCCCCGAAACTCACAGACGCCGCCAGAATTTCGGGGGCGTTTGTGGGTTTCGGGGGCGTCTGTGGTTGGACGCGATCAGGCGCGGGCGGCAAAGGGCCGGACGAAGACCGGCTGCTGCGGGGTGGAGGCGCGCGGGTCGTAGCGATAGCCGGAGCCGTCGAAGTCCTTCAGCGCCCGGGGCGTCCGGACGCGGTTGCGCACTAGCCAGGCCGCCAGCTCACCGCGGGCCCGCTTGGCGAAGAACGAGACCACCGAACGGCGGCCGCCGGCGTCAGTGTCCTCGAACCTGGGCGAGATGACCGGGGCGTCCAGGTCAGCCGGGTGCACAGCTGCGAAGTACTCGTTGGAGGCGAGGTTGAGCACGGCCGGCGAGCCGGGCGCAGCGGCCAGGTCCTCCCTCAGCAGCGCTGTGATCGCCTGGCCCCACCAGTCATAGAGCGTCCGGCCGCGGTCGGTGGCCAGCTTCGTGCCCATCTCGAGCCGGTAGGGCTGGATCAGATCCAGGGGACGCAGCACGCCGTACAGCCCGGACAGGATGCGCACCGTCTTCTGCGCCTCGGTGTAGTCGCGGGTGGTGAACCGGCTGCGGGCGGCGAACCCCTGGTACACGTCGCCGTTGAAGGCGAGCACGGCGGGCCGGGAGTTCTGCCGGGTGAAGGGCGTGCTGAACCGGGCCCACCGCTCGGCGTTCAGGGCTGCGAGCTCGTCGGAGATCCCGGCAAGAGCCGAGAGGTCGCTCACCGACTTCGAGCGCATCACCTCAACCAGCGCCTCGGCTTCGGCGAGCTGGCGCGGCTGGGTCGCGGCCACCTTCGGCGGGCGGGTCTGGAAGTCGAGCGACTTGGCGGGTGAGAGCAGGATCAGCACGCTGGTGAGCCTATTCGCGCACCGCAACCGCCACCACGGCAGCGCCCGCCAGGCGGAGCCTGCCATCGGTTCCGAGGTAGCGCGCGCTGCAGCGGTGGAAGGCCGAGGCAAGGGCTGCGCGACCGCGCTCGTCATGGCCGAGGTAGACCTGCCCGATGCGGGCCACCCCGCCGGTGGCCCCGCTCCACCACACGCCGGGATCGACGACGTGGGTGAAGGTGTGCAGCCAGGCCTGTTCCGGCCAGAGCCCACAGCTGGCCAGCAGGCCGGCGAGGTCCTCGGGGGAGCCTGTCCCCGGAGCGGGCTCGCCGCCGGGCGCGACCACGCCGGCCGCCGCGATCACCTCGTCCCACAGCGTGCGCAGCGGGTACGGCGCCGACGGCCAGACCGTCACTCCCACCCGCCCGCCGGGGCCGGTGACCCGGGCCAGTTCGGTCACGGCGGCCGTCGTGTCCGGCACGTGGTTGAGGACGAAGTTCGCGCTCACCGCGGTGAACGAGCCGTCGGCGAACGGCAGGTCGGGAAGCGCGGTCCGGACCAGCGCCGCGCCCGGAGCTGCACTCCGGGCCAGGCGGAGCATGTCCGCAGCCGGGTCCGCTGCGACGACCTGCCAACCCAGCCGGACGGCCCGGGCCGCCACCGCCCCGGCACCGGTGCCGACGTCGAGCCAGGCTCCGCGAGGGGTGACGCCGAGCGCGTCGACCAGCGGCGCGACGGTGTGGGCGCACTGCCCGGCGAAGGAGCGTGCGTAGGCTTCCGCCACCCCGCGCCAGGCCGCTCCGGCGCCATGGGGATTCATACCGCCGAGGCTACGGCGCCGCGCACCTGTCCGGCCACGGGCTCGCAGGCCCGACCCGCTCACCGGGCGGGAATGCCGCGGGTCCGATCTTGGTTTAGCGCGGTGTCGCACCCGGGTGCTCGTAAACTGGGGCACCTACCCGAGACTCCCTGAGGAAGTTCATGTCCGACATCCGTGAGGTCATCATCATCGGCTCCGGCCCTTCCGGCTACGCCGCGGCCATCTACACAGCCAGGGCCGGGCTGAACCCGCTGGTCTTCGAGGGCGCGCTGACCGCCGGTGGTGCCCTGATGAACACCACGGAGGTGGAGAACTACCCCGGGTTCACCGACGGCATCATGGGCCCTGACCTGATGCTGGCGATGCGCGCGCAGGCCGAGCGCTTCGGCGCCGAGATCATCACCGACGACGTGACCGCTGTCGACCTGGTGGGCGAGGTCAAGACGGTCACCGACGCCGAGGGCAACGACTACGCCGCCCGCGCGGTGATCCTCGCCATGGGTTCGGGCTACCGCAAGCTCGGCCTGCCGGCGGAGGAGCGGCTGAGCGGGCGGGGCGTGTCCTGGTGCGCCACCTGCGACGGGTTCTTCTTCCGCGACAAGGACATCGCCGTGGTCGGCGGTGGCGACTCCGCGCTGGAGGAGGCCACGTTCCTCACCCGCTTCGCCCGCAGCGTCACGCTGGTGCACCGCCGCGACGAGCTGCGCGGCTCCAAGATCATGGTCGACCGCGCGAAGGCCGACCCGAAGATCCGCTTCGCCTGGAACTCGGTGGTAACCGACCTGCAGGGCGAGTCGGCGCTGTCCGGGCTCACCCTCACCGACACCATCACCGGCGAGGCGAGGGAGCTGCCCGTGCAGGGGCTGTTCGTGGCCATCGGCCACGACCCCCGTTCGGAGATCGTCCGCGGCCAGGTGGAGGTGGACGCTGCCGGCTACGTCGTGGTCGACGCCCCCAGCACCCGCACCAACCTGCCCGGAGTGTTCGCTGCCGGCGACCTGGTCGACCACACCTACCGGCAGGCGATCACCGCGGCCGGGACGGGCTGCGCGGCCGCCCTGGACGCCGAACGTTACCTGGCGGCACTGTCCGACGCCGCAGCTAGCCTCACTCCCGCCGGCGCTTCCGCCTGATCGCCCGGCAGCCCACTACGAGAAGGAGCCACAGATGGCCACCGTCGCCGATGTCACCGACGCCAGCTTCAACGACCTCGTGCTGAAGTCAGCCAAGCCGGTCCTGATCGACTACTGGGCCGACTGGTGCGCCCCGTGCAAGCAGCTGTCGCCGATCATCGAGGAACTCGCCCGAGACTACGGCGACAAGATCACGTTCCTGAAGATGGACACCAACACCAGCACCCAGGTGCCCACCCAGCAGGGCGTGCTCAGCCTGCCGACGATCCAGATCTTCGTCGGCGGCGAGGTGGTGAAGTCCTTCACCGGGGCCAAGCCGAAGTCGGTCCTGCTGAAGGCGATCGACGAGTACCTCTGAGTGACCGCACGCGCCGGGCTCAGACCCGGTGCACCCGCCCGGAGATGGCGCCGCCGGCAGGTTCCGGCGGGGTCACCGGGCGCAGTGACTCCCAGAACCGCTCGAAGGCGTTGCGCACGACGCTGCGCTCCCCCACCACGGCGCGGTCGAGGTCGAGGCGCCACAGCCGGTCCTCCCGGCCGCGGGTGAAGCCGACGGCCCGCAGGAACTCCCGCGGCGGGGCCTCGCAGCGGACGTGGTTCCGGCTGGCCCTGGCCACGATCACGCGGGCCTTCTGTTCCACCAGCCCTGCGGCAGCGGTCTGCACGAGCTGGCGGCCGTAACCCGAACCGACCGACTCGGGGCGAACCCAGACGCCGGCCAGCATGGCCTGGCCGGGAGACTCCAGCGGGCCGAGCAGCAGCAGGCCGGACACCTCGCCGGCCACGGTCAGCTTCACCCCGCACCAGCCCCACAGGGTCGCGGCCGAAGCCGCCCACGGCGTGTCCGCCGGCACCCTGCGGCCGCAGTACGGGCACGCGAGCGCCGGCAGTTCGGCCAGCGTCACCATCGATAGCCTCGGCATGCCACCTCCGCGCTGGTCGTGTCCACCCGGCGGGTGGGTCGGTTTTCATCCTAGGCCCGCCGTGCGGCAGTCTGGTGCGGTGAGCCTGCCAGAGCCGGCCCGCCGCGATTCGCGGCTGGACCCCTACATCGACGCGTACGCCGAGCGAACCCACGGGCTGACGGTCTCCGCCGTCCGCGCCCTGTTCGCCGTAGCCAACCGTCCAGAGGTGGTCTCCCTCGCTGGCGGCATGCCGAACATCGCCGACCTCCCGCGGGAGGCGCTGGGTGCCGCGGTCGACCGGCTGATCAGCGAGCGCGGCACCCAGGCCATGCAGTACGGCTCCGGCCAGGGCGAGCCGTTCATGCGCGAGAAGATCGTGGAGGTGATGGCCGAGGAGCACATCCACGCCCACGCTGACGACGTGGTGGTCTCCTGCGGCTCCCAGCAGGCCCTCGACCTGGTCACACGTGTGTTCTGCGATCCCGGTGACGTGGTGCTGGCCGAGGGGCCGAGCTACGTCGGCGCCCTTGGCACCTTCCGGGCCTACCAGTGCCAGGTGGTCCACGTCGCCATGGACGAGCACGGCATCGACCCGGTGGCCCTGCGCGGCGCGCTGGTGAGCCTGAAGGCCGCCGGGCGACAGGTCAAGTTCCTCTACACGATCCCGAACTTCCAGAACCCGACGGGCGTGAGCCAGACGCTGGAACGCCGCCACGCCATCGTCGAGATCGCGGCTGAGCACGGCCTGCTGGTGATCGAGGACAACCCGTACGGCCTGCTCACGCTCGAGTCCGAACCACTACCGGCGCTGCGCTCGATCGATGCCGAGAACGTCATCTACCTCGGCTCGTTCTCCAAGATCTTCGCCCCCGGCTTCCGCGTCGGTTGGGCGCTCGCACCGCACGCCGTCCGGGAGAAGCTCGTGCTCACCCAGGAGGCCGCGACGCTCTGCCCGCCGGTGTTCAGCCAGTTCGCCATCGCCAGCTACCTGGACCAGTTCGACTGGCGGGGCCAGATCGTCACCTACCGCGACATGTACCGGGAGCGTCGCGACGCCATGCTCGCCGGCCTGGCCGAGCACATGCCGCAGGGCACGACCTGGACCGTCCCCAACGGCGGCTTCTTCGTCTGGGTGACCCTGCCCGAGGGCCTGGACTCGCAGGCGATGCTGCCCAGGGCCGTCACCGCCCGCGTCGCCTACACCCCCGGCACGGCCTTCTACGCGGACGGCCTGGGCAGCCGCAACATGCGGCTGTCGTTCTGCTTCCCCACTCCCGAACGCATCTTCGAGGGCACCCGCCGGCTCGGTGAGGTGCTCGCGAAGGAGCAGGAGATGCACCGCACCTTCGGGCTCGGCGCCGGCAGCCCGCGGCACCTCGACCTCACCACCGGACCGGCTCCGGACACCAACTAGGGGACAGACATGACCGACATCCGATCCCATGGCCCGATCGTCGTGCTCGCCGGCGGGCTCTCCCACGAACGCGACGTCTCGCTGCGCTCGGGCCGGCGCGTGGCGCAGGCCCTGCGCGACCAGGGCCGGGAGGTGATCGAGTCCGACCTGACCCCCGACCTGATCGACCTGCTGCGCGGGCTGACCGACCCGGTCGCGTTCCCCGTGCTCCACGGCGGGGTGGGCGAGGACGGCGGCCTGCAGCAGGTGCTGAGCCTGCTCGGGGTGGCCTATGTCGGTTCCGAGCCGGCGGCATGCCGGCGGTCGTTCAACAAGGCGGTCGGCGGACCGCTCCTCGCGCAGGCCGGCCTGGCCACGCCGCGGGCCTCAGCGCTTCCGCACGACATGTTCCGGGAGCTGGGCGCCGCAGCGCTCGTCGAGGCGCTCGGGGAGCGGATCGGCTTCCCCATGATGGTCAAGCCGGCCCGGGGCGGATCGGCACTCGGCTGCACGCGGGTCGACGCCGTGCAGGAGCTGCCCTCCGCCATGGTGGGCGCCTACTCCTACGGCGACCTCGCCGTGGTCGAGGAGTTCATCGAGGGTACGGAGGTGGCGGTCACCGTCCTGGAGCTGGACGG
This sequence comes from Actinomycetes bacterium, assembly GCA_023460935.1. Classification (GTDB taxonomy): domain Bacteria; phylum Actinomycetota; class Actinomycetes; order Propionibacteriales; family Propionibacteriaceae; genus Propionicimonas. The sequence continues at coordinate 99,382 of JAEWOI010000022.1, read as the reverse complement.
TGAGCTCACCGCGCTGCCGGCCGTGGAGATCCGGCCGAACTCCGGCATCTACGACTACACCGCCCGTTACACCGCCGGGGAGACCCGGTTCATCGTGCCGGCCACCCTCGGTGAGGAGGCGTCGCTGGCGTGCGCCGAGCTGGCGATGGCCGCCCACCGGGTGCTGGGGCTGCGTGACCTGTCCCGCGCCGACATCATCGTGCGGCCCGACGGCACTCCGGTGATCCTGGAGACGAACTCTGCCCCGGGCATGACCGAGACCTCGTTGCTGCCCCAGGCTGCGGAGGCCGCAGGCCACGACTTCGGGCTGTTGTGCGCGCGGCTGGTGGATCACGCCTGGTCGCGCCACGCGGGCTGATCCCGCAGATGGGCGTCCGTGCCAGGCAGGTGCTGGTGGCCGTGCTGGGCGCTGCGGTGACAGTTGCGATGCTGGTGCTGGGCCTGTGGCAGATGCGGGTCTTCGAGGATCGGGAGAACGAGTCGGCGCAGGCCCGGGCGGCGATGCCGGCCCTGCCGCTGCTGGAGCACGTCGGGGCCGACGGCAGCGTCGGTGACGTCTACGGCCGCCAGGTCACGGTGACCGGTACCTACCTGCCGGACCAGCAGGCCCTGGTGGTCGGCGAGGACGGCGTGGTCCGGCTGGTTTCGGCGCTGGAGGTCGGCGACGGCCGGGTCCTGCCGGTGGTGCGGGGCACCCTTCCCGGGCCGGAGGCCACGGCGCCGCCCCCGCCGGCAGGAGAGCTGGAGCAGGGCGGGATCTTCCTGCCGTCCGAACCGGGCGCGGAGCACGCCACCCAGGACGGGGTGCTGGGCTCGGTGCGGCTGCCGTTGCTGGCCCAGGCCTGGCCACAGCAGCTGCTGCCCGGCTTCGTCACACTGCCCGCGGCGGTCTCGGCGGCGCAGGGCCTGGGCGCGGCCGAGGTGGTCCTGCCCACCGGCGAGGGCTCGGTACAGAACGCCGGTTACGCGCTGCAGTGGTGGGTCTTCGCCGGCTTCGCAGCTTTCATGACGGTGCGGTTCGTGCAGGCGATCGGCCGCAGCGGCGGGCTGGGTACGCTGTCGGCGCAGGAGGAAGAATGAGTTCACCGGTACAGGCCGTTCCCGAGCTGAAGGCGGAGCAGGTGCCAGGCATCCGCGGCGCATTGTTGCGCTACCGGATCATGGCCTACCTCGTCGGCGCGCTGCTGGTGGTGCTGGTGGTCGTTGGGATGCCGTTGAAGTACTTCGCAGACAACGGCGCGGTGGTCACCTGGACCGGTGTCCCCCACGGCTGGCTGTACATGGTGCTGCTGGCCACGGCCTACGACCTCGGCCGACGGGTGCACTGGCCCTGGGGCCGGCTGATCGTGATCGCGCTGGCCGGCACAGTGCCGTTCCTCTCGTTCTGGGCGGAACACTCCGCGCGCAAGGACGTGCAGGAGCGGATGCGGCTGGCCGAGGCGGCAGATGCCGGCTGAAGCCGCCCCGCGGATCGTGGACGTCGGTCCGGAACGCCACGCGGAGTGCTTGCGGGTGCTGAACGAGGCGTTCGCCACCGAGACCGCGCAGTTCGGCATCACCAGGGAGAACACACCGAGCAATCCGGCCTTCTGGGGCCCGGCCGACCTGGCCCGGGTGGTGGCCAGGCCGGCAGACCTGTTCGCCGTGGCAGACCCGTCGATCCTCGGCTGCGCATTCGCGCTCGCTTCCCGCTCCCGGCCCGGCACCTGGGAGCTCCGGCACCTGGCGGTCGCCCCGGACGCGAGGAACCGCGGCCATGGCGAGGCGCTGGTCGCAGAAGCCGCCCGGCGCGCCCGCGCCGCAGGCGGTCAGCGGCTCCGGATCGGGATCGTTGCGCAGAACCTGCGGCTCTCGCTGTGGTACCGGCGGCTGGGCTTCGCCAGTTTGGACGTGACGAGCTACCCCGGGCTGTTGTTCGACGTCGAGCACCTCGAACTGAGCCTGTAGTCATCTAGCGTTTTGTCGACTTAGTGCTGTGTCGCTAGGTCAACAGTCCGGCGATCCGCTCCAGGTCCTCCTCTCCGGCGAACTCGATCACGATCCGGCCCTTGCTCCTGCCCTCGCTGACCATTACGCGGGTGTCGAGGCGTTCGCCCAGTTCGCGCTGCAGTTCGGCGGCGGTGGCTGACAGCTCGGCCGGGCGGTTGGAGCGGGGCGCCCGCCGGGTGCCGTGCTCCCCCACGGCCACGATCTCCTCAGCGGCCCGCACCGACAGCCCCTCCGCGACAATCCGTGTGGCCAGGTGCTCCATCGCCGCTGCGTCCGGCAGCATCAGCAGCGCGCGGGCGTGCCCTGCGCTGAGTACCCCCGCGGCAACCCGTCGCTGTACCGGCGCCGGCAGCTGCAGCAGGCGGATGGTGTTCGAGATCTGCGGGCGCGACCGCTTGATCCGCACCGACAGCTCCTCCTGCGTGCAGTCGAAGTCGCTCAGCATCTGCTGGTAGGCGGCGGCCTCCTCGAGCGGATTGAGCTGCGCCCGGTGCAGGTTCTCCAGCAGGGCGTCGCGGAGCAGGTCGGCGTCCTCGGTCCGGCGCACGATCGCCGGAATTGTCGATAAACCGGCTTGTTGACTCGCGCGCAGCCGGCGCTCCCCCATCACCAGCTCGTAGCGCCCGTCGTCCAGGGGCCGCACGACCACCGGCTGCAGCAGCCCGACCTCGGAGATCGAGGCCACCAGCTCGGCCAGCGCGTCCTCGTCGAAAACCGTGCGGGGCTGCCTCGGGTTCGGCCGGATCGCCGCGATCGGAACCTCTGCGAACCGCGCGCCGGCGGGGACGCCGTCGGCCGGCTCCGGCTTGCCGGCCTGCGGTGCCAGTTCCGGGTCGGTTCGCTGGAGCAGGTCGCCCAGCCCCCGGCCCAGTCCGGTGCGCGCCCTGGCTGCGTTCATGCCGACTTCTCCTCATCGTCGAGGGCCGCGCCGCGCTCGGCCAGTTCGGTGGCGGCCTCGAAGTAGGCCTGGGCGCCGGCAGAAGCGGCGTGGTAGGTGAGCACGGACTGACCGTAGCTGGGCGCCTCCGACACCCGCACCGAGCGCGGGATGGCCGCCCGGAGGGTCTCCTTCGGGAAGTGCTGGCGCACCTCCGCCGCCACCTGGGCGGCCAGCCGGGTTCGTCCGTCGTACATCGTGAGCAGCACCGTGGAGAGGTAGAGCTGGTCGTTCATCGACCCCTTGACGAGGTTGATGGTGCGCAGGAGCTGCGAGACCCCCTCCAGCGCGTAGTACTCGCACTGGATGGGAATCAGGATCTCCTCCGCCGCGACCAGGGCGTTCAAGGTGAGCAGCCCCAATGACGGCGGGCAGTCGATGAGCACGTAGTCGGGGCGGTACTTGGCGTTGAACTTGCGGAGTGCGTGCAGCAGCCGGCTCTCCCGCGCGGGCGTGCTGACCAGCCCGATCTCAGCCCCAGCAAGGTCGATGGTGGCGGGGAGGACCCACAACCCGTCCGCCTCCGGGGACGGCTTGATCAGGCTTTCGATGGGCGAGTTCGCGGTGAGCACCTCGTAGGTGCCCTGGACACCCTCGTTGTGGTCCACCCCGAGGGCTGTGGACGCGTTGCCCTGCGGATCCAGGTCGATCACAAGGACGCTCAGGCCGCCCAGCGCGAGTGCCGTGGCGAGGTTCACCGCGGTGGTGGTCTTGCCCACGCCGCCCTTCTGGTTGGCGATCACGAGGGTGCGGGTGCGGACAGGCCGGGGGAGTGATGTTTCACGTGGAACATGGAAGTCGAGGTCGTCCGGTCGGACTTCCTCGGGGCTGCCGAACTCAGGCTCCTCGAAGCTGACCCGTCGTGGAGCGGACGGGGGAGTGATCGTCATTGTTCTCCTGGATCGGACGTTTCACGTGAAACATCAGGATAAGCGTTCAGCTCCGCCAGACCGGACGCGACACCTGCCCGTGGCCGACTCAGCCTTCGCGCACGCGGCGCAACTCGACCACCCAGGTGGTTTCCCGGGTGCCCGGCACGGCAAGCTCATGCACCGCCCCGGTGAGCCCGGCCCTGCGCACAGCAGGAGTTGCCTCGGCCAGCTCGGTGGCCGCCGACTCGCCTTTCAACGCCAACAACCGCCCACCGCGGGCCAGCAGGGGAGTGCACCAGCCGACCAGGCGGGGGAGTGGCGCCACGGCCCGGCAGGTCACGACGTCGTAGCGTGCCCTGTGATCCTCGGCGCGCGAGCGGACCACGGAGACCCGGCCACCAAGCCCGAGCTCGGTCACGGCCAGTTCCAGGAAGCTGACGCGCCGCAGCAACGACTCGAGCAGGGTCACCGAGAGATCCGGGCGGAGGATGGCCAAAGGCAGCCCGGGCAGCCCAGCACCGCTCCCGACGTCGACTACCGTCACACCCTCGCCGACCAGCGGGGCAAGAGCGACCGAGTTCAGCACGTGCCGCTCCCAGAGCCGGCCGGCCTCGCGGGGCCCGAGCAGACCCCAATCGATACCTCTACTTGCCAATATGTCCACATATTGACTTATCTGCTCGGCACCGGCGCCGAAGAGCTCGGCGCGCGCGTCCACGGCTCAGCCCTTGGGAAGGACCACCACGCGGCGGTTGGGTTCCTCACCCTCGGACTCGCTGACCAGCCCGGCGGCAGCGACCGAGTCGTGCACGATCTTGCGCTCGAACGGGTTCATCGGGGCCAGCCGCACCGCCTCGCCGGTGTCGTTGACCTCCTCCACCGCGTCCCGGGCCAGGTCCTGCAGCACCTTGCGCCGCTTGTCGCGGTGGCCGCCGATGTCGAGCATCAGCCGGCTCCGGTGACCCGTCTCGGTCATCACCGCCAGCCGCGCGAGCTCCTGCAGTGCTTCCAGCACCTCGCCGTCCTTGCCGATCAGCTGCTCGCCGTCGGTGAGGATCGAGATGTGGGCGCGGCCGCCCTCGATGAAGGTGTCGATGTCACCGTCGAGGTCGGCGATGTCCAGCAGCTCCTCCAGGTAGTCAGCTGCGATCTCACCCTCGTTCTCCAGCGCGGTCTCCTTCTTCGACCGAGGCGCTCCGGGCTCGCCCTCGCCGCCGTCAGCCGCGTCGGCAGCTTCCGCCTCGGCGCCGGCGTCCTCGACTGTCTCGACCGGCGCGGGCTCGGCGACCACTGCCGTGGCCTCCTCTGCGCGCTCCACCACGACGTCCTGCTCTTCGCTCACTTCGTCCTACTTCCTTGGCTCAAGACTGCTTGCGGGCTGCCCGGCTGTTCTTGCGGGGCTGCTGCCGCTGGATCACCTGGCGCTGCACGCCCGGGGTCTGGAGGGTGGGTTCGGCGGGGCTGACCACCGAGCCAGGGCTCGACGAAGCGTCCGTCGTCGCGGCGCCACGGTTCTGCCGGGCGACCTTGGTGGGGTCGTAGGCGCCGGCCTCGGGACGCTTGCGCGCGGAGCCACGGCGGTTGGCGGCGATCGCTTCGGGGTCCTTGCCCTTGGCGCGCATGCGCTCCTCCCAGTCGACGTAGGCCGGGGTGCCCGGGGCGGGGTTGTTGTGGATCAGGATGTACTGCTGCCCCATCGTCCACAGGTTCGACACCAGCCAGTACAGCAGCACCCCGACCGGGATGTTGCCGCCGATGAACAGGTACATCAGCGGGAAGACGTAGAGCATGATCTTCTGCTGCTGGGCCATCGGGCCGGTCAGTGCCTCCGGCGGCATGTTCTTGCGCATCAGCTGCAGCTGGGTGACGAACAGCACTCCGGTCATCAGCAGCACGAGCACGAGCGCGACCACCTGGGTCGGCCCGAAGCCTGAGGCCGGGATCGGCAGGAACATCGCCGAGATCGGTGCGCCGAAGATCGTGGCGTTCTGCAGCGATCCGACCAGCTGGGGGTTCGTCTCGAAGAAGAAGCCGAGCGCAGTCCCGTGGGAAACGCTGTTGAGCACGTAGAACAGGGCGAGGAAGATCGGCATCTGCAGCAGCAGCGGCAGGCAGGAGGCCATCGGGTTGACGCCCTCCTCCTTGTACAGCTTCATCGTCTCCTGGCCGAGCCGTTCCCGGTCGTGGCCGTACTTCTCCTGCAGCGCGCGCTGCTTGGGAGCGATCAGCTGCATGTTCCGTGCGGAGTTGATCTGACGCACGAACAGCGGGATCAGCAGGGTGCGGATCACCACGGTCAGCAGCACGATCGACAGGGCCCAGGAAGCGCCGGAGTCGGCGCCGAAGACCGGGCTGAGCAGGCTGTGGAAGCCCACGAGGATGCCGGAGACAGCCCAGTAGAGCGGCGTCATCATGGCGCCGAGCATCCCCATGAAGTCGTCCCACAGGTTCAGGGGCACCAGGGTCAACAGGTTCAAGTTCTCACCTCACGGACGCCGTTGGCGTCCCGGTCGGGGCCGGATCGGCCGGGTTGGCTTTGGCTGCCTGTTCGGCGGCCCAGGCTTCGGCTGCCGGCGTGCCCGGCACGGGGTCGTAGCCGCCCAACGACCACGGGTGGCAGCTGCCCAGGCGCCGGGCGGCGAGCCAGGTGCCCCTGGCCGCGCCATGGACGTGCACCGCCTCCAGCGCGTAGGCCGAGCACGAGGGGTAGTACTTGCAGACGTTGCCGTACAGCGGGCTGATCACCGCTCGGTAAGCCTTCAGCAGGCCGATCAGGACGTACTTCATGCCGCCAGCCGATCCAGGCACTGCGCCAGCGCCGAGCTGAAGTCCTCCGCAATGGGAGCGGTGGCGGCCGGCGGGAGCGCCCGTACCACCAGGTCCACGGCGAAGGGAGTGGCCGGCAGCGCGGCCGCGGCGAGGTGTCGCAGGCGCCGCTTCACCCGGTTGCGGGCCACGGCGTTGCCGACGGCCCTGGACACGATGAATCCCGCCCGTGACCCCGCAGCCTCGACCCTTCGGGCATGCAGCACCAGGGTCGGGCGGCCACAGCGGACGCCCTGGCGGAGTGTGTCGCGGAAGTCGCCGGGGCTGGTCAACCGCGACCGGGCAGGCAACACCTGGGGCCGGCTCAGCCGGCCAGACGGACGCGGCCCTGACGCCGGCGGGCAGAGATGATCGCGCGCCCGGCGCGGGTGCGCATCCGCAGACGGAAGCCATGGGTGCGGCTGCGACGCCGGTTGCTCGGCTGGAAAGTGCGCTTGCTCACGCGAGTGCTCCCAAGTTCGAAGTTTTCGGATCTGGCACGCCCACCTGGACGCACGAGTGCCATGACGGCGACTTCCCAACGATACGCGGCGGCGCCGATCCCGGGCAAACTGGAGTACTTCTGATACCACGTCGAGTCGACACGCCGGAACGACTGCACCTTCTTCGAAAACTGTTTGCGCCCCGGCCCAGACCTCGCTAGGTTGCTCTAGGCCAGCGCGGGTGCAGCACTCCCGCTGGTGTGCCATTGTCGTACACAGTCTGTGGACAACCGTGTGGAAACCTGGCTGGGGCAGGTAGTGAGGAGCCAGAGCAGGACCCATGACCCAACCCGCGACCGCCCCAGAATCCGACGCAGCAGCCGAACTCGAGGCAGCCTGGTCCTTCGTCCGCTCCTCCTCCGACGCCTCCACTCGCGGCTGGCTGCAGGGCATCCGGCCGGTCACCATGCACGACTCGCTGGTGATCCTCGCCGTGGCCAACGACTTCACCCGCGACCGCGTCGAGTCCAGGCTGCGGCCCACGATCGAGGGCCAGCTCAGCGACTACTACTCCGCTCCGATCCGCGTTGCGATCACCGTCGACTCCACCCTCACCGCCGCCGAACTGGACGGGACGGAGGTGGCCCCGCCGCCGGTGCCGCCCAGCCAGGCCAACCACAAGCCGGTGGGCCGAGCCGGCGGTGACCGGCTCAACCCGAAGTACTCCTTCGAGACCTTCGTGATCGGCAACTCCAACCGGTTCGCCCACGCTGCCGCGGTCGCGGTGGCCGAGGCCCCCGGCAAGGCGTACAACCCGCTGATGATCTACGGCGACTCCGGCCTGGGCAAGACCCACCTGCTGCACGCCGTCGGCCACTACATCCGCAACTACTACGACCGGGTGCGGGTCAAGTACGTCTCCACAGAGGAGCTCACCAACGACTTCATCAACTCGGTCTCGGAGAACCGGACGGCGGAGTTCCGGCGCCAGTACCGCGACGTCGACGTCCTGCTCGTGGACGACATCCAGTTCCTGGAAGGCAAGATCCAGACCCAGGAGGAGTTCTTCCACACCTTCAACACCCTGCACACGGCCCAGAAGCAGATCGTGCTCACCTCCGACCGGCCACCGAAGGGGCTGGAGGCGCTCGAGCCGCGGCTGCGCAGCCGCTTCGAGTGGGGCCTGATGACCGACATCCAGCCACCCGACCTCGAGACCAGGATCGCGATCCTGCGCAAGAAGGCTGCCGCCGAGCGGCTCACCGCGGGGCCGGACGTGCTGGAGTTCATCGCCAGCAAGATCCAGACCAACATCCGCGAGCTCGAAGGAGCGCTGATCCGGGTGACGGCGTTCGCCAGCCTCAACCGCCAGGAGGTCGACCTGGCCCTCGCGGAGGTGGTGCTGCGCGACCTGATCCCGGAGGGGGCGGAGACCCAGATCTCCTCCTCGGCGATCATGACCCACGTCGCCGACTACTTCTCGGTCACGGTCGAGGAACTCTGCGGGCAGAGCCGCACCCACGTCCTGGTCACCGCACGCCAGATCGCCATGTACCTGTGCCGGGAGCTGACCGACCTGTCGCTGCCGAAGATCGGCCAGCTGTTCGGCGGCCGCGACCACACCACCGTGATGCACGCCGACCGCAAGATCCGCCAGCTGCTGCGCGAGCGCCGCAGCGTGTTCAACCAGATCGCAGAGATCACCAGCCGGATCAAGCAGTCCCCGTTGCGCTGACGCCCCGGGCGCGTCCCCCCTCCGGGTGACCGTCCACCGCTGTGGATAACTCTGGGGAAGAACTCCTCACGTTGTGAACCGCGTCGGGGGCGGCCGTCGTCGTCCGCAAATCCTCCCCGTGTGGTTTCCACTTCTCCACATCCGCCGTCCACCACCCGATTCCGGCCCGGCCAGCGGGTACGCCAGGTTGTCCACAGTTTGCACAACCGCTACTACGAGTACGAATTGATAGATCTCCCTGAGCTTCAAAGCCACCGGTGTGCACACTGTGGGGAAAGTCACCACCGGACGTTTCGCAGCACCGAGCGCCGATATGATCAACCGACCACGCGTGTTGACTGCCAAGGGAGCAAGAGTGAAGATCCGTCTCGACCGCGACGTCCTGGCCGAAGCTGTGCAATGGGCTGCCCGCAGCCTGCCGACCCGCCCGAGCGTGCCGATCCTGGCCGGCCTGCTGGTGAAGGCGGCCGGCGGCCAGGTCGTGATGAGCAGCTTCGACTACGAGACCTCGGCGCAGATCACGGTGAAGGCCGACGTTGCCGACGACGGCGTGGCGCTGGTGTCGGGACGCCTGCTGGCCGACATCGCGCGGTCGCTGCCCAGCCGCCCGGTGGACATCACGGCGGACGAGACGAAGATGGAACTGGTGTGCGGCACCGCGAGGTTCACGCTGCAGACCCTGCCCGTAGCCGACTACCCGGCGCTGCCGGAGATGCCTGAGGCGACCGGGGCGATCCCGAGCGAGGAGTTCGCCAGGGCCGTCGGCCAGGTGGTCGTCGCCGCCGGCCGGGACGAGCTGCTGCCGGTGTTCACCGGAGTGCGGATGGAGATCGAGGGCGACACGCTGTCGTTGCTGGCCACCGACCGGTACCGGATGGCGCTGAAGGAGCTGGACTGGGCACCGCGCACCAGCAACGGCGAGGGCGCGGCCCTCGTGCCGGCGCGCGTGCTCGCCGAGACCGCCAAGAGCATGACGGCGGGGGAGCAGGTGACGCTGAGCCTTTCCTCCGCCGCCACCGGCGACGGCCTGATCGGCTTCGAGGGCACCGGCGCGGCCGGCGTCCGCCAGATCACCACCCGGCTGCTCGACGGCGAGTTCCCCAAGGTGCGGCACCTGATGAACGTGCAGGCGACGCTCACCGTCCGGGCCAACACCACCGACGTGATCGCCGCCGTGAAGCGCGTGGCGCTGGTGGCCGAGCGGAACACCTCGCTGCGGATGCTGATCGGCGACGGATCGATCACCCTCGAGGCGGCCACCGGTGACCAGGCCCAGGCCGTGGAGGCGCTCGAGGCCCTCGTGGACGACGTCACCGGCAACGGGTTGTCGATGACCGCCGCCGGCTTCAACCCGCACTACCTCTCCGACGCGCTTGCCGCTCTGGACGCCCCGTACGTGCAGTTCTCGTTCACCCAGCCCGGCAAGCCCTGCCTGCTGACCGCGCTGAACGAGCTGGACGGCGAGCCGCTGGCCGACTACAAGCACGTGATCATGCTGATGCGCCTGCCGGCGTAGCCAGCAGCCGCGTGGGGTTCTCGGTGGTCGGGCCGGTCGAGGCCGCCTCGTCGAGCAGGTGGCGTTCGGTGGTCGAGCTTGTCGAGACCCTCGGGTGGTTTCGACGGGGTCAACCTGCGGTGGTCGAGCTTGTCGAGACCTCCGGCAGGTTTCGACAGGCTCAACCTGCGTTGTTGATCCCCGGCGGGTTTCGACGGGCTCAACCAGCGACTCTGGGGCAGCCGTGTTCGTGACGCACCTCAGTCTTGCCGACTTCCGCTCCTATCAGCTGGCGGAGGTGCCGCTGGCCGCGGGGGTGACGGTCTTCACCGGCGCCAACGGGCAGGGCAAGACCAACCTCGTCGAGGCGGTTGAGTTCCTCGCCACCCTCGGTTCGCACCGGGTGGCGACCGATGCGCCGCTGGTTCGGGCCGGCGCCGAGCGGGCGATCGTCCGGGCCCGCGTGCAGGCCGGCCTGGACGACCAGCGCAGCCTGCTGCTGGAGGTCGAGATCCTGCCCGGCCGGGCCAACAAGGCATCGCTGAACCGGGCGCCGCTACGGCGGCCGCGCGAGTTGCTGGGTGCGCTGCGGGTGGTGCTGTTCTCGCCGGAGGACCTGGCGATCGTCAAGGGTGACCCGGGGGAACGCCGTCGCTTCCTCGACGACCTGGTCACCGCGCGCTGGCCCCGGATCGCCGGCGTGCGGGCTGACTACGACCGGGTGCTGCGGCAGCGGTCGACCCTGCTGAAGTCGCTGGCCGGCCGCGGACCGCGCGCCGTGAGCGAGGACGTGGCAGCCACCCTCGACGTGTGGGACGGCCAGCTCGCTGCCCACGGTGCGGAACTGGTCGCCGCCCGGCTGGCGACCCTGGCCGAGCTGCGACCGCTGCTGGCCACGGCCTACGCCGACATCGCCCCCACCAACAACTCCGCCGGCATCGCCTACAAGAGCTCCTCCCTGCCCGCTGCGGTCACCGACCTGGAGGAGCTGCCCACCGTCGGCGATCTGGCCGGCCTGCTCACCGAGCGCATGCTGGAACGCCGTGCAGAGGAGGTGGTGCGCGGGGTCTGCCTGGTCGGGCCCCACCGTGACGACATCACCCTCACCCTCGGCGACCTGCCGACGAAGGGCTACGCCTCCCACGGAGAGTCCTGGTCGACGGCCCTTGCCCTGCGCCTGGCCGGCTACGCACTGCTGCGCGCGGACGGCGTCGAGCCGGTGCTGATCCTGGACGACGTGTTCGCCGAGCTCGACGAGACCCGCCGCGCCCGGCTGGCCGAACTGGTGGGCGGGGCGGAGCAGGTGCTGATCACCGCAGCCGTTGCCGCAGATGTACCGGCCGGTCTGGCGGGTCGCCGGTTCACCGTGCAGGCTGCCACGGTGACCCCTGATCCGCAGGACGGCGGCAGTGATGAGTGACCAGCCTCCCGAGCACGACCCGCAGGGCCTCGACCTGGCCAGGCGAATCGCCAGGGCTGCCCGCGGTGCGGCTCCCAAGCCCGCTCCCCGGCGCCGCAGGGCCGAGGAGCGCGGGGAGGAGCCAACCCCGATCGGTGACCTGCTCAAGGAGGTCATGGACGACCAGGGCTGGACCCGCGAAGTCAACGTCCACCAGCTGCTGGCCCGCTGGCCGGCGCTGGTGGGGGTGGAGAACGCAGCCCACTCGGCGCCGGCGGCGTACTCCGAGACCGTGCTCACCATCCGCGCCGAGTCCTCCACCTGGGCAGCGGCGCTGCGGATGATCGCCCCCCAACTAGTGGCGAGGCTGAACGATCAGCTCGGCCAGGGCACGGTGACGCGGGTGGTCGTGGTTGGCCCTGAAGCGCCCAGCTGGAAGAAGGGCCGCCGCGCGGTCGCCGGGCGCGGGCCGCGCGACACCTACGGGTAGGTTCCGGCTTCCGGACCCGGCCCCGCGTGGTGCGGCGCCATCGACCGGCGGGCCTGCTCCAGCCACGTGCGCTGGTCACTGGCGCCGAACAACGCTGTCCCGCTCACCACCCAGTCGGCGCCGCAGGCGGAGAGCCGCGCCAGGTCGCGGGCGGCCACCCCGCCGTCCACCCCGATCCTGGAGTGCCGGCCCCGCTCGCTGAGTTGCCGCACGCGGGCGAAGGTGCGCGGATCCAGCGGCGCCCCCGCCTGTCCGGGCCGCACCGACATCACCAGCACCGGGAAGTCGCCCGCCGGGACGAGCCCAAGGTCGGTGTCGGGTGAGACGGCCAGGGCCGCCGTGCTGCCGGCAGCCTCGATCGCGCGCATTGCCGCCAACGGGTCGGCCGCCTCCACCGGGACGATGACCAGGGCGCAGAACCCGGCCCAGGAGCCGACCCGGGGGAGTGGGTCGGACAGCATCAGGTGCGCCTCGGACTCCACCGCCAGGCCGTCCAGCAGCTGCCGGGCCTGCTCGGCGGAGAAGCCCCCTTCGGCTGCGAAGATGCCGTCGGTGGTGTCCCAGTGGATCGCGTCGATGCCTGCGGCCACAGCCTGCGCCAGCAGCTCGCGCTGCGACCCGGCGGGGACCGACCACAGCGAGCCGGTCAGCCTGGCCACGGCGCCTCGTCCCTGCCCCGGACGAAGGACGGCAGCGCCAGCAGCGCCTCGGCCAGGTCGGCGTCCACGACCAGCTCGGAGATCACGTCGGCCCGGCGCAGCGCGAGGATCGCCTCGGCCTTGCCCGGGTCGGAGGCCACGCCGATCACCCGGGGGATGCGCCGCAGCTGTGCCGGGGAGATCGCCAGGATGTGGTTGGCGAACAGGTCGCGGTGGGCGAGGTTGCCGTCGGCGAGATAGGTGATGCCGCACGCCTCGGCGACCGCTCCGCCGCTGAGCAGCTGCTCCTGGACCGGTTTCGGCAGCAGCGGCAGCAGGCGAGAGTTGGTCGAGCCGTCATCGTCTGCGTTCAGTGCCCCCACAGCCACCACGGCGGTGGTGACCGTGTCGAACAGTTCGAGCACTTCCTTGATGTCGGGCTGGCTGCGCATGGCCGTCGCCCCGTCCTGGTCGCTGATGTAGAGCGGCGCCATGATCGCCTTGGCGTTCTGGCCGCCGATCAGCGACGCCTTCAGCGCGAGCTCGACCGGGCTCTGGCTGAGACTGGGGCCGACGGCACCGTTGAGCTGCAGGATCTGCACGCTCGGCAGCCGGTCGATGCTCTCGATCATGTGGGTGAGCGTGCGTCCCCAGGCCAGCCCGAGCGTCTCCCCGCTGGTGACTGTGGCCGCGAGCACGGTGCCGGCCTGGGAGCCGACGATCTTGCGCACCTCCTCCACCGACCCGTACGCCTCTACCACCACGGCCCGGTCCAGGCCCAGGTGCCGGCCCAGCCGGGCGGACAGCGCCTGGTCCACCTCCCCGCCGTGGTGGAACGTGATCCGCACCAGCCCGCTCTCGCGGGCCTCCTGCAGCAGCCGGGCCACCTTGAAGCGGCTCATGCCGAGCGCCTGGCTGATCTCGACCTTGGACTCCTCGGCGAGGTAGTAGCGCCTCGCGATCTCCAGCATCTGTCGCGCGCGGTCGCGCCGCTCGCGGGGCTTCTTGCTCATATGAGCATTCTAGACCGAGATTTCGTATCATTTCTACAACATCTGTTGCATTCATGCCGGAGCTTGACCTAGCTTGAAACGCGGTCACCACCTCGGCGAGGAGGAATGCGGCATGTTGAAGCGGCGTCGGCTTCCGGACGAGATCGGGATCCTTGGCGTCCTGGTCGCGGTGGCAGCGGTGCTCTCGCTGCTGTCCAGCCAGTTCTTCACCCTGAGCAACCTGCAGGTGCTGTTGCTGAACGGCACCGTCGTGGCGTTCCTGGCGCTGGGCCAGACCCTGGTGCTGCTCACCGGCGGGATCGACCTTTCCGTCGGCTCCAACATCGCGCTGACCGGAATGCTGGCCGCGCTGGCGATGCAGGCGGGCGCCCCGTGGTGGCTGGCCGGTCTGGTCGCGGTCTTCGCCGGGCTGCTGGTGGGCCTGGTCAACGGCAGCATCATCCACTTCGTGAAGCTGCCGCCCTTCATCGTCACGTTCTCCACCTTCGGCATCTCCGCCGCGATCCCGATGATCCTCACCGGCGCGCGCTCGGTCTCGGTTGCCGACCCGAACTTCGCGATCTTCGGCCGTGGCTCCTACTTCGGGGTGCCCATCCCGGTGATCATGCTGGCCATCGCAGCGGTCATCCTGATGCTGGTGCTGCGCCAGACGCCCACCGGCATCCACATCTACGCCGTGGGCGGGAACGCCGACGCCAGCCGCCTGGCCGGGGTGAACATCGGCAGCAAGATCCTCACCGTCTACGGCATCTCCGGCGTCTGCGCCGGAATCGGCGGCGTGATCACTACCAGCCGGCTGATGGTCGGCTACCCGACCGCGGGCTCCGGGAACGAGCAGTTCTACAGCATCGCGTCGGCAGTGGTGGGCGGGGTCAGCCTGTTCGGCGGGGTGGGCACGATCCTCGGCGCGCTGCTCGGCGCCATCCTGATCGCCACCGTCTCCAACGGCATGAACGTCGTCGGCGTCGACAGCTTCTGGCAGCCACTGGTGATCGGCGTGATCATCCTGGTCGGCGTCAGCCTGGACGCCGTCCGCCGCCGGATCACGATCACCGAAGCCGTCGGCCGGCTGCTCGGACCCCGGCCGGGCGAGAGCGGCGAACCGCCGCCCCCACCGACCACCAGAGAAACCGCTGGGCCCGTCCCAGTGCCGTCCAAGGAGTAGGAGTAGAGATGAAGTTGACCAGATCGCCGATGCTCGCTGTCGCGCTCGGTGCAGTGCTGCTCGCCACCGGGTGTGCCGGGCTGGACACCGGGACCGGGGCACAGACCAGCGCGCCGGCCGGGGAGTCCCCGTCCGCAGCAGGGGTCCCGGAGGCCTGCAAGGCGGACAAGCCGTACCTCGCGGTAGCGCTGCCCAACCTGACCAACCCGTACTACGTCGCCATGAAGGCCGGCTTCGAGGACGAGGGCGCCAAGGCCGGCTTCGACGTAGAGGTGCAGGTGGCCGGGGACGACGACGCGAACCAGCTCAGCCAGGTGCAGGCGATGCTGCAGAAGAACCCGTGCGCGCTCGCCCTGAACGCGGTCAAGTCCGAGCCTGCGGCGGCGATCGTCCGCGAGGCCAACGCCAAGGGCGTGCCGGTCTTCACCGTCAACGTGACCCTGGACGACAACGCCCTGAAGGCGCAGAACGCGACGATCATGCAGTACCTCGGCGCGGACAACTTCGCCGGTGGCGTGCAGTCGGCCGAGCAGGTGCTGAAGGACCTGGGGAACGACGCCGAGCTGCGGATCGGCTTCGTCTCCGAGCCCGACGAGGTGCCCGTCGTGGTCCGTGACCAGGGCTTCGAGGAGACCATCAAGACCAACCCGAACGCCAAGGTGGTCGCCAAGGTGGACGGCAACGTGAAGCCGGACGACTCGCTGCGGGTCACCTCCGAGATGATGCAGGGAAATCCCGACATCAACGTCATCTTCGCCTCCACCGGCCCGGCGGCTTACGGCGCCATCCAGGCCACCGAGGGCATGGACGTGAAGGTCTACGGCTTCTGCGCAGCGGAGGAACCGCTCACCGACGCCTACCCGGCCTGTGTCGCGCAGGAGCCGGAGGACTACGGCCGTCGCGTCGTGCAGCAGGTGGTCACCTGGAAGGACGGCGGCACCGTGGAGGCCGAGATCCTGCGGCCGCTGAAGCTGTTCGTCAAGCCCGAGACCCCCGGCCCCGGCTTCGTCGGCTGACCCGGGGAGCGGCAGCGAGTACAGGAGGGCAGCGGTGAGCGACCAGGCGTTGCGGGCCAGGGGCATTCGCAAGCTGTTCGCGGGCGTGCCCGCGCTGGACGGCGTGGACCTGACCGTCACCCCGGGAAGGGTGACGGGTCTGGTCGGCCACAACGGCGCGGGCAAGTCCACCCTGCTGAAGGTGCTCTCCGGCGCCTACCAGCCCGACGGCGGGGAACTGCTGGTCGGGGAGCAGCAGGTGGCCTTCCACAGCCCGGCCGCTGCGATCGAGCACGGCATCTCCACGGTCTACCAGGAGCTGTCGCTGCTGCCCAACCTCACCGTGACGGAGAACACCTTCCTCGGCCGCGAGCTGCGCTCGCAGGGGGTGCTGGCCAAGCGGCTGATGCGGAACCGGACGCAGGAGCTGATCGAGCGGTTCGGCATCGAGGCGGACGCCGGCCACCGGGTGGGGGACTACCCAGTGGCCACCAGGCAACTGCTGGAGATCGCGATCGCCACCACCCGGCAGGCGCGCTTCCTGCTGCTCGACGAGCCGACGACGAGCCTCGAGGGGGAGCAGGTCGAGAGCCTGCTCACCCTCGTCCGTCACCTGGCCACCGCCGACGGTCTTGGCATCGTGTTCATCAACCACAAGCTGGACGAGCTGCTGCAGGTCTCGGACGAGGTGGTCGCCCTCGTCGACGGGAAGGTCCGCATCCAGAGCCCCACCGGGCAGGTGGACCGCAGGGAGATCATCCGGGCGATCGCCGGCGCCGACCTCGAGGAGGCGGAGGTGGCGCCGGCCGCGGAGCTGGTGGCCGCCACCCCGACCGCCGGAGGGGTGGCGCTCGAGGCCCGCAACCTGCGCAGCCACGACCTCCAGGACGTCTCCATCGTGGCGCGGGAGGGCGTGGTGCTCGGGATCTACGGGCTGGTCGGCTCCGGCCGAACCGAGTTCCTGCGCACCCTCGTCGGCCTCGACAAGGTGACCGGGGGCAGCCTGCGGCTGTTCGGGCGGGAGTACGCACCGAAGGGCCCGGAGGACGCGCGGCGGCACGGGGTGGTCTACCTGACCGAGGAGCGCAAGGTCGACGGCATCGTGCCCGGGCTGAGCTCCGTGACCAACGTCGCGCTGCCGATCCTGAAGCAGTACCGGCGCTTCGGGCTGCTCGACCGGCGCCGCATGCGGCAACGCTCGCTGGAACTGCTGACCACCCTCGGCATCCGCGGTGACGTGAACGCCCCGGTGGTCCAGCTGTCCGGCGGCAACCAGCAGAAGGTGCTCCTGGCCCGGGCGCTCGCGCAGGAGCCGAGGCTGCTGCTGCTGGACGAGCCGACCAAGGGGGTCGACATCGGCGTCAAGGCCGAGTTGCACCAGCTGCTGCGGCAGCTCGCGCACCACAGCGGGCTCGCCGTCGTGGTGGTCTCCAGTGAGGAGGAGGAGGTGCTGGAGGTCGCGGACGAGGTGGTCACCTTCACCTCCGGCACCTGCACCGGCGCCGCGGTGCCGGCGGCCAACCTGACCATCAAGGAACTTCGCGAAGCCGCGTGGGACGCGGCCTAGCCGAAACGGAGGACCCAACCAGATGAACAGCCCGACCTTCCTCGCCGCAGCGCGGGAACGCATCGAACTGGAGGCCGAAGCGGTCCGCTCGGTGCTGGCCGTCTTCGACGACAGCACCACCGCGATCATCGACCTGATGCTGAACTGCACCGGCAAGGTCTTCGTCACCGGGTCCGGCACCTCGGGCAGCATCGCCCGCCGGATGGCCCACCTGTTCTCGGTGAGCGGCACGCCTTCGGTCTTCGTGCAGCCGTCCGACGCCCTCCACGGCACGATGGGTGCCCTGCGCAGCAACGACCTGCTGATCGCGATCTCCAAGGGCGGCAGCTCCGACGAGATCAACAACCTCGCCAGGCGGGTGAAGGAACGCGGGGTGGGGGTGATCGCCCTGACCAGCGACCCCGAGGCCGAGCTGGCCCGGCTGGCCGACCACATCCAGGTGTTCGAAGTGGCCGACCAGGCCGACCCGGGGAACGTGATCGCGATGGGTTCGACCCTGATGCATGCCGTCTGGGGCGACTGCCTCGCCGTGGCGCTGATGCGGATGCGCGGCTACCGCTGGTCGGACGTGATCTTCACCCACCCGCTGGGTGCGGTCGGCAAGCTCGAGGGCCTGCCGGCAGAACTGGACAGCCTGCCGGCGCCCGGCGTCGACGTCTGAGGGGAGTGGGGATGGGCGTCGTCGCCGGGGTGGACAGCTCCACCCAGTCGTGCACGGTGGAACTGCGCGACGCGGCCACCGGTGGGCTGCTCGGCTCGGGCAGCGCCCCCCACCCGGCCACCCACCCGCCGGTGAGCGAGCAGCTCACCGCGGACTGGTGGGCGGCCTTCGAGACGGCGCTGGCCCGGGCGGCCGCCGCGGCCGGCACCGGCCTGGCGGCTGTCGATGCGATCAGCTTCGGCGCCCAGTGCCACGGCCTGGTGGCGCTGGACGCTGCCGGGGGCGTGGTCCGGCCGGTCAAGCTCTGGAACGACACCACCGCTGCGGACGACGTCGCACGGCTGCTGGAGGAGCGCGCCCCATCCTCCTGGGTGGAGGAGGTGCTGCTGCCGCTGAACCCTGCGCTCACCATCGCGAAGCTGGCGTGGCTGGCCCGCGTCGAGCCGGACAACCTGGCCCGGGTGCGGAAGCTGATGGTGCCGGCCGACTGGCTGACCCACACCCTCACCGGCGAGCACGTCACCGACCGCTCGAACGCCTCCGGCACCGGCTACTACTCGGCCCACCAGGAGCGCTGGCGCCCGGACCTCCTGGCCCGGCACGTGTCCGGCGACACCGACTGGGAGGCGATGCTGCCCCGGGTGCTCGCGCCGAACGAGGCCGCCGGAACCGTCCGTCCGGAGGTGGCCGACCGGTTGGGCCTGCGGCCGGGGGTGCTGGTCGGGCCCGGCGGCGGGGACCAGCACCTGGCCGCGGCCGGCATCGGGCTCGGACCGGGGGAGGTGGCGTTCAGCCTCGGCACCTCCGGGGTCGTGTTCACCCCGGCGGGGCTGCCCACCGGCCGGCCGGACTGGACGGTCGACTACGTGTGCGACGTGACCGGCGGCTACCTCCCGCTGGTGTGCACGCTGAACTGCACCAAGGTCACCGACCGTTTCGCCTACCTGCTCGGGGTGGGCCTCGCAGAACTCGACGAGCTGGCCCTGGCCGCGCCCGTCGGCGGGGACCTGCAGCTGCTGGCCTACCTGGACGGCGAGCGCAGCCCGATGCGGCCCGGCACCACCGGCACGCTCACCGGGTTGCGCAGCGACACCAGCAGGGAGGAGCTGGCGAGGGCGGCCTACGACGGTGTCGTCCAGGGCCTGGTTCGTGGAATGGCCGAGCTGCAGGCGCTCGCCGGCCACCCGATCACCGATCGGGTGGTGGCTGTGGGCGGCGGGTCCCGCTCGCGTGCCTACCGGCAGCTGATCGCCGATCGTTGCGGCGTCCCGGTCGTGACGGTTGACGCTCCGGAGGCCACGGCTAGGGGTGCCTGCATCCAGGCGGCGGCCACCCTGGCCGGTGCGTCCGTCGCGGAGGTGCGGGACGCCTGGCGGCCACCGACCGTGAGCTCGGTCGAGCCGAGGGTCAGTGCCGCGCTCGGTCTCGACCCGGCCTACCGGCGGCTCAGCGAGCGCGTCGACCACTGGTTCTTCGGCGACTGAGCCCACGTCGGAAACCCGCGCGTCGAGCGGGGTGCCGCCGGGGCGGGAGCGGCCGTCTGGACGCCTGCGGGCCGCAGACGCGTATCCGACCCTGCGCCAGCCCCCGCCAGAGCCTGCGCAGCCGCGTCCCGGGCCGTTCAGGCCCACATCCTGGGCCCGGGCGCGCGGAAATCTGAGACGGATCCGCTAGACTTGGTCCGTTCCCGACCGTGCCGCCACTGCCCGCAGTTGGTGGCCGTTCTCACGTCCGGAAGGATTCGAGTGACAGACGAGACCATCGTCGCTGCCATGTCCGCCGCGGAAGCCGCACACGTAGCCGAGGGCAGCTACGACGCCTCGGCGATCACCGTCCTGGAAGGCCTGGAGGCCGTCCGCAAGCGGCCCGGCATGTACATCGGCTCCACCGGGGAGCGCGGCCTGCACCACCTCGTCTACGAGGTGGTGGACAACGCCGTCGACGAGGCGCTGGCCGGCTACTGCGACTCGATCCTGGTTGAGTTGCTCGACGAGGGCGGCATCCGGGTCACCGACAACGGCCGCGGCATCCCCGTCAAGGAGCACCCGAAGGAGAAGATCTCCGCGCTCACCGTCGCGCTCACCATGCTGCACGCCGGCGGCAAGTTCGGCGACGGCGGCTACAAGGTCTCCGGTGGCCTGCACGGGGTGGGTGTCTCGGTGGTGAACGCGCTCTCGGACTCCCTCACCGTCGACGTCCGCCGCGAGGGCTACCACTGGCGGCAGAGCTTCAGCCTCGGCGATCCCAACGAGCCGCTCCAGCAACTCGAGCCGAGCAGCGAGACCGGCACGGTGGTCACGTTCTACGCCAGCCCGACGATCTTCGAGACCACCACCTACTCCTACGAGACGCTGGCCACCCGGTTCCGGGAGATGGCGTTCCTGAACAAGGGCCTGAAGATCACGATCGCCGACCGGCGCGCCATCACCGCCTCGGCGGAGGAGGAGGACGACGCCGAGCCGAGGCAGCGGGAGCAGACGTTCGCCTACGCGGACGGCCTGATCGACTACGTGAAGTACCTCACCGGCAGCAAGGAGACGATCCACTCCTCGGTGATCGCGATCGACGCGGTCTCCGACGAGCAGCGGATGAGCCTCGAGGTGGCGATGCAGTGGAACTCATCGTTCAACGAGAGCGTGCACACCTTCGCCAACACCATCAACACCCACGAGGGCGGCACCCACGAGGAGGGCTTCCGCGCAGCGCTGACCAACACGGTCAACAAGTGGGGCGAGACCTGGGGGATGATCAAGAAGAAGGAGGACCGGGTCTCGGGCGACGACATCCGGGAGGGCCTCACCGCGATCATCTCGGTCAAGCTGGCCGAACCGCAGTTCGAGGGCCAGACCAAGACCAAGCTCGGCAACACCGAGGCGCGCTCGTTCGTGCAGCGGGTGGTCAACGACCTGCTCGGTGACTGGTTCGAGAAGAACCCGGCCGAGGGCAAGGACATCGTCCGCAAGAGCCAGGCCGCGGCGTCTGCCCGGATCGCCGCCCGCAAGGCCCGCGACATGGCCCGTTCCCGCAAGGGGCTGCTGAACAAGGGCCAGTACGGCAAGCTGAGCGACTGCTCTTCGACCGAACCGGCGGAGTGCGAGGTGTTCATCGTCGAGGGCGACTCCGCCGGCGGCTCGGCCAAGGGCGGACGGGACCCCCGCACGCAGGCCATCCTGCCGATCCGCGGCAAGATCCTGAACGTCGAGAAGGCCCGGCTGGACAAGATCCTGCAGAACAAGGAGGTCGAGGCGATCTTCAACACCCTCGGCACCGGGGTGCAGGACGACTTCGACGTGGACAAGCTGCGCTACCACAAGATCGTGCTGATGGCCGACGCCGACGTGGACGGGGCGCACATCCGCACCCTGCTGCTGACGCTGCTGTTCCGGTTCATGAAGCCGCTGATCAACGCCGGCCACGTCTACCTGGCGCAACCGCCGCTGTTCCGGCTGCGCTGGAGCAACGCGCCCCACGAGCTGGCCTACTCCGACGCCGAGCGGGACGCGCTGCGCGACGCCGGGGTGGCTGCCGGCAAGAAGCTGCCGAGCGTGAACCCGATCCAGCGGTACAAGGGCCTCGGCGAGATGAACGCCGACGACCTGTGGGACACCACGATGGACCCGGCCAAGCGGGCCCTGCTGCAGGTGACCCTCGACGACGCCGCGGCGGCCGACGAGATGTTCTCGATCCTGATGGGCGAGGACGTGGAGCAGCGCCGCAGCTTCATCCAGCGCAACGCCAAGGACGTCCGCTTCCTCGACATCTAGACCCCCGACGACCGCTGGTCGAGCCTGTCGACCAGCCTGACCACCGATGGTTGAAGCTGTCGAAACCACCGGACAGCACGTCTCGACGCAGCTCGACGAAAGAAACTGGTGAGGAGAACACCGCATGACTGACGGCCCGAACGAGACCACGGACGGCGTCGACACCCAGGCGCCCGAGGACGACCAGGACCTGGCGCCCACCGCGGCGAAGACGGAGGAGATCGACCTCCAGGTCGAGATCCAGCGGTCCTACCTCGACTACGCGATGAGCGTGATCGTCGGCCGGGCGCTGCCCGACGTCCGCGACGGGCTCAAGCCGGTGCACCGGCGCGTGCTGTACGCGATGTACGACGGTGGCTACCGGCCCGACCGCGGCTGGAACAAGTGCTCCCGGATCGTCGGCGAGGTGATGGGCCTGTACCACCCGCACGGTGACTCCGCGATCTACGACACCCTCGTCCGGCTCGCGCAGCCGTGGGTGATGCGGGCTCCGCTGGTGTCCGGCCAGGGCAACTTCGGTTCCCCCGGCAACGACCCGGCAGCCGCCATGCGGTACACCGAGTGCAAGATGGCGCCGTTGTCGATGGAGATGGTGCGCGACATCACCGAGGACACCGTCGACTTCAAGCCCAACTACGACAACCGCGAGACCGAGCCGGTGGTGCTGCCGGCGCGGTTCCCGAACCTGCTGGTGAACGGGTCCACCGGGATCGCCGTGGGCATGGCCACGAACATCCCCACCCACAACCTGCGCGAGGTGGCCGCGGCCGTCCAGTGGGCGCTGGAGCACCCCGAGGCGACAAAGGAGGAGCTGCTCGAGGCCGCCATGGAGCGGATCAAGGGCCCCGACTTCCCCAACGGCGCGCTGATCGTCGGGCGCAAGGGCATCGAGGACGCCTACCGCACCGGCCGGGGTTCGGTGACGATGCGGGCGGTCATCGACATCGAGGAGGACCGGGCCGGCCGGACCCAGCTGGTGGTCACCGAACTGCCGCACATGTGCAACCCGGACAACCTCGCGGTGAAGATCGCCGAGCTGGTGAACGCAGGCAAGCTGACCGGCATCGCCGACATCCGCGACGACTCGTCCGCACGCACCGGGCAGCGGCTGGTGATCCTGCTCAAGCGCGACGCGCAGCCGCGCGTGGTGATGAACAACCTGTACAAGCACACCCAGCTGCAGGACACCTTCGGCTGCAACATGCTCGCGCTGGTGGACGAGGTGCCGCGGACGCTGCGGCTCGACCAGTTCATCAGCTACTGGATCCGCCACCAGATCCAGGTGATCCAGCGCCGCACCGCCTACCGGCTGAAGGAGGCCGAGAACCGGGCACACCTGGACCGTGGCCTGGTGAAGGCGCTGAACCGGCTGGACGAGGTGCTGGCCCTGATCCGCGCCTCCCGCACCGCCGATGCGGCCAGGGAGGGCCTGAAGGACCTGCTGGAGATCGACGACGACCAGGCGCTGCACATCCTGAACCAGCAGCTGCGCCGGCTGGCCGCGATGGAGATCCAGCAGATCATCGACCGGCTGGCCGAGATGGAACGGCTGATCACCGACCTGAAGGACATCCTTGACCGGCCCGAGCGGCAGCGGCAGATCGTCAGCACCGAGCTGGCCGAGATCGTCGACAAGTACGGCGACGAGCGGCGCACCCGGATCATCGCTGCGGACGGCGACCTGAGCGACGAGGACTTCATCCCCGACGACGACATGGTGGTCACGATCACCCGTGGCGGCTACGCCAAGCGCACCCGCACCGACCTGTACCGCACCCAGAAGCGGGGCGGGAAGGGCGTGCGCGGGGCGACGCTTCGCGTCGACGACGAGGTGGACCACCTGTTCGCCACCACCAACCACCACTGGATCCTGTTCTTCACCAACCTTGGCCGCGTGTACCGGGCGAAGGTGTGGCAGCTGCCGGAGGCGGGGCGGGACGCCAAGGGCGGGCACGTCGCCGGGCTGCTGAGCTTCCTGCCGGACGAGCGGATCGCCGAGGTGCTGACGCTGCGCAGCTACCTTGACTCGCCGTACCTGCTGCTCGCCACCCGCAAGGGGTTGGTGAAGAAGACCGCGCTGGGGGCCTACGACTCGCCACGGCAGGCCGGGGTGATCGCGATCAACTTCCGCGACGCGGACGACGAGCTGATCGGGGCCGCGCTGTGCAGCCCGGCCGACGACGTGCTGCTGGTGTCGCGCAAGGGTCAGGCGATCCGGTTCGCCGCCGACGACGAGCAGCTGCGGCCGATGGGGCGGGCCACGTCCGGGGTGACCGGGATGAAGTTCCGCGACGGCGACTCGTTGCTGAGCATGTCGGTGATCGGTGCCGACATGCCCGAGGACGACCGGTTCGTGTTCACCGTCACCGACGGCGGCTTCGCCAAGCGCACCGCGGTCAGCCAGTACCGCCAGCAGGGTCGCGGCGGCCTCGGCATCAAGGCGATGAAGCTGAACGAGGACCGCGGCTCGCTGGTCGGTGGCCTGGTGGTGCAGGAGTCCGACGAGGTGATCGCGATCAAGGTGAGCGGCCAGATCATCCGCTCCGCCGTGGCGGAGGTGCCGTCGAAGGGCCGGGACACGATGGGCGTGAAGTTCGTCGGGGTGGCCGAGGACGACGCCGTGTCGGTGATCGCGCTCAACCCGGAGTCGAACGGAGTGCTCGCCGAAACCACGCCAGTTGACCCCGAGGCGACCGAGCCGGGTACCGTTGACCAGCGAACGCCGAAGGCGATTGAAGACGAGCCGACGGCCGAGGAGGAGCAGGATGGCTGACCGACCGGGCACAGCGGGCAAGACCGAGCAGGTCGAGGACCGTGCGCAGTGGCGTGTCGACGGCTCCAACGCGTTCGCTCCCGGTGCCGACCAGGACCTGAGTGACACGGTGGTGCGGATGCCGAAGATCTCGGCGGACGGCCCGGCGCCCACCCTGCCGGCGCCCCCGCCGGTGCGGGAGGCCGGGCGGCCGCAGGGCTACACCGAGCCGCAGCCGTTGGCCGCCCCCGGTGCAGCCGGCGCAACCCCGGTCGCGGCGCCGCCGAAGAAGGCCTCGCTGCGGCGCACGCGCAAGGCCCGGCTGCGGGTCTCGCGCATGGACCCGTGGTCGGTGATGAAGACCTCGTTCCTGTTCTCGATCGCGTTCGGGATCATGTTCTGGGTGGCCACCTGGGTGCTGTGGTCGGTGATCACGAGTTCGGGACTGTTCGAGGCGGTGAACGAGGCGATCCGCGACATCATCTCCAACCCGAGCGCACCCACCACCTGGCGCATCGAGGACTACGTCAACACCAACAAGGTGCTGGGCATCTCCGCGCTCCTTGCCGTAGTCAACGTGGTGATCACCACCGCCCTGGGTACGCTCGGCGCGTTCCTGTACAACCTGAGCGCCAACATCCTCGGCGGCCTGGAACTCACCCTCGCCGAGGACTGACGCCGGGAAGCGTGCAAGCTCTCTTCAACGGCCCCTGAGGAGCTTGCGGGTGAGCCTGCGAACCCGCAAGCGTCACGGAGGGCCGCCGTCACGAGCGGATTCGCACCCGCCTTGCTCCAGGCACCGCGTTCCCGGCCTTTCGAACGATCGAGTGAGCAGATCCGTTCGTTGGGAGGCGCCAACCCGTCCATGGCAAGGGCTCAAGTTGAGTCGGACCCCCGGAGTCGGTAACGTTCACTCCTGCGTGCATCGCACCCGGGCCTATAGCTCAGACGGTTAGAGCGCTGCCCTGATAAGGCAGAGGTCACTGGTTCAAGTCCAGTTAGGCCCACCGGGTTCCCGCGGTCCTTGGCCACCCCTATCCACTCTGACAACCGTAAACGCGCAACCGAGCAGGCGTTGCGGGACCTCACCGCAACCTCGGCAGCCGAACAGGGAGAGCGGGGCTTCGCGGGCCCCCCTCGCCGCGAAACCCCGCTTTCCCCCCAGGCGGCGCACTGCCGCGCCACGAAGTGGTCAGCCGGCCGTACTGCCCGGCTGCGCCGGACTGTCCCACCACATCTCTGGTCCGCCCACCCTCTCGGCGATCAGCGAGGGCTGGGAACCGGACACCAGCGCCAGAGCGGTCTCCAGCACCGAGGTCCGCCGCTCAACCGCAGCCGTGCACAGCAGGTTCCAGGCATTGCGTGAGCTGCAACGGTGGCGCGACATCACGGTCGAAAGGGCCACAGCTGTCCGGCTGAAGTCGGAAGGTACGCGCAGCAGGCACCGGCAACGCTCGAGCACCCGCTGCACGCCGGGCGCGGCCGTCCGCGCGAGCAGGAGCACCCGGTCCAGGTCCAGCCGGGACAGGTCGGCACCTTCCTCGGCGAAGAAGGTCAGGCGTGCCATCTCGGCGCCGGCCACCGGAACCCGCACGCTCACCATCGAGCGAAGCCCCAGCACCGAGACGCACATCCGGCCGAAGTCCCGCCAGCGGTCATCCGCGGCCAGGTCGTTGCTCACCACCAATTCCGCGCGTCCCGAATTCACCAACGGTCCCTGCCGCAACTCGTGCTGCAACCAGTCCGCCCGCACCGGCAGGTCGCTGGTCGCGGCGACCGCCTCGGGCGCTCCGCCCGGCACCACCGCGGAAATGCCGCACGACAAGCCGCGTTCGTTGTCCCCGAGGCTCATGGTGGCCAAGGCCAGCACCAGGTCCGGTTCGAGCTCGCCAGGGGCCGCAGACAGCCCGGGCAGGTCGGGAAGTGTTGCGCGCGGCGGGACGCGCAGGGACGGTATCGAGGTGGCGGGCATGGCGGGGGGACCTCCACGTCGGGGCGCTCGGGGGACGGCCTCTTCTTGACCTCCCGACCGACCAGAGCGTCAGCCTACTGCCGGCCCGGGCCGGGCGGGAGGGCTGAGGGGAATTTCATCGAGGCGCTTTCGTCCATCCTCAGGTGGGCGCGCTCGTCGAGCGACCAGACCGCGCCACAGCGCCCCGGCGAAGCGGGGTCGTCCCCTAGGCCGAGCGGACCCGGGCCTTCTCGGCCACCACCTCGCGGTAGGTCTGCCGCTCCCGCACCAGCCACTCCGGCGGGTCGGCCAGCAACTCACCGATCTGGTCGGCGGTCAGGGCCTCGGTGATGCCGGCCCTGGCCAGCCCCGAGCGGGACACCCCCAGCTTCTGCGCCACAACGTCCCTCGGGAAGGGCCCGCTACGGCGCAGGTCCAGCAGCCACTGCGGCGGGTCGGCGCGAAGCGCGTCGAGCTCATCCCTGGTGATCGTCGCGGTCCGGAACTCCTCCGGTGCCGCCGGCAGGTAGATGCCGAGCTTCGACGCAGCGGTCACAGTTTTCATGGTCTGGCTCACCTGTCAAGACTACCGGCGGGCGGGTAGCCTCGGCCGGTGCCGACCTCCAGCTCGCCCGCCGTCCCGCTGCGGCTGGGCTTCGTCCCCGGCGTGACGCTGACCAAGTGGACGACGACCTGGCGCGAGCGGTTCCGTTCCGTCCCGCTGGAGACCGTCGAGGTCGCCGAGTCCGACCAGCGGGCCCAGCTCGACGCCGGCCTGGTCGACTTCTGCTTCGTGCGCCTGCCGATTCCCGCAGAAGGGCTGCACGTGATCCCGCTGTATGAGGAGGCCCCGGTCGTCTGGGTGTCCAGGGAGCACCCGATCGCGGCGTACGAGGAGGTGAAGCTGGCCGACCTGGACGGGGAGGACGTCCTGCGCGTCGCCGATGCCCACAGCATCAACCAGGTCGCGCTGGAGGTCTCGGTGCTGCTCGTCCCGATGTCGGTGGCGCGCAGCCACAGCCGTCGCGACCTCACCTACCGGCCGGTGGTCGACGCACCCACGACGAAGATCGGGCTGGCGTGGCTCGCGGCCAACCCGCACCCGTTGGCCGACGAGTTCATCGGAGTGGTCCGCGGACGGCGCCCCAACAGCTCACGCACCCAGCAGGAACGGGCTGCGCGCAGCGAACGGGAACCCCGGTCGGGACCGGCCAGGCGGCACCGGCGCTGATCAGGCCGGGGTCACCCGGTACCAGCCGAAGCCGTAGCCGTTCAGCGCGACCTCGAGGTTTCCGTCGTGGCGCGCGACCTCACCGCCCAGCAACTCCTCCACCGCCGCGCCATCGGCCACCCCGGCCAGGGAGACGGTGGCCGCCGCTGCGGAGAAGTTGTGCACCGCGATCACCGTCGAGCCGGGGAGCTCCAGCCGGTGCGCCAGCACGCTGCGCTCCGGCTGCTCGACCACGCTGAAGTCGCCCCAGCCCAGTTCGGGCCGCTTGCGCCGCACCGCGATCAGGCTGCGGATGAACGACCACAGCGAAGCCGGGTCCTTCTCCTGGTCGTCCAGGTTCACGTGTTCGGGGCTGTAGCCGTCGGCGACCGTCGGCTGGATGAGCCGGCTGGGCCGGGCGTCGGAGAAGCCGCCGTTGCGCCCGGCGTGCCACTGCATCGGGGTGCGCACCGCCATCCGGCCGCTGGCCTGCAGGTCCTCGCCCATGCCGATCTCCTCGCCGTAGTACAGCGTGGGGGTGCCCGGCAGCGAGAACAGCAGGCTGTAGGCCATCCGGATCCGCCGCGGGTCGCCGCCGAGTATCGGCGGTAGGCGCCGCTTCAGGCCGCGGTCGTAGACCCGCATCGCCGGGTCCGGGCCGAAGGCTGCGAACACCTCCTGGCGCTCCTTCTCGCTCAGCTTGTCCAGGGTGAGCTCGTCGTGGTTGCGCAGGAAGGTCGCCCACTGGCACGTGGGGTGGATCGGCGGACGGGACGTCAGCGCCTTCACCAGCGGCGCCGGGTCCTCCCTGGCCAGGGAGAGGTAGGTGGCCTGCATGGCGATGAAGTCGAACATCATGTGCAGCTCATCGCCGGCGTCGGCCCCGAAGAACTGCCGCTGCTCGGCGTGCGGCACGTTCACCTCGCCCAGCAGCATCGCGTCGCCCTTGCGCCGGTTCAGGAACGCCCGCAGCGCGCGGATCACAGCGTGCGGGTCCACCGGCATCGTCTTCGGGCCGCCCAGCTCGGCGTTCTGCATCAGGAACGGCACAGCGTCCACGCGGAAGCCGTCCACGCCGAGCTCCAGCCAGAACCCGACCGTGCGCAGCAACTCGTCCATCACCTTCGGGTTGGCGAGGTTGAGGTCGGGCTGGTGGGAGTAGAAGTGGTGCAGGTACCACTGGCCGGTGCGCTCGTCCAGGGTCCAGATACCGTCCTCCTCGCCGGGGAAGACCACCTCGGCGGACGTGTCGCCGGGATCGGTATCGCGCCAGACGTAGTAGTCGCGGTAGGGGTTGTCGGTGCTGCGCCGCGACTCCCGGAACCACGGGTGGCGGTCGGAGGTGTGGTTCACGATCAGGTCGGTCACCACCCGGATGCCCCGGTCATGGGCGGTCCGGATCACCTCCACCAGTTCGCCGTGGTTGCCGAGCCGCGGGTCGACGCCGTAGAAGTCGGTGATGTCGTAGCCGTCGTCCCGGTCGGGGCTCGGGTAGAACGGCATCAGCCACAGGCAGTTGACGCCGAGTTCTGCCAGGTAGTCGATCCGCGCCGCCAGCCCGGCGAGGTCGCCGATGCCGTCGCCGTTCGCGTCCAGGTAGGTCTCGATGTCGAGGCAGTAGATGACCGCGCTCTTCCACCAGAGGTCGCTCGTGTCGGTGATTCGCACCCCGGCCAGTTACCCGTCAGCGACAGGCGGGCAACACCTGTTCGCCGAACACCTCCAGGAACCGGCGCTGCTCCTGACCGACGAAGTGCAGGTAGATGTCGTCGAAGCCCAGCTCGGCGTACTCCCTGATCCAGGCCACGTGCTGCTGCGGATCGGCGGAGATCCGGACGGCCCGGTGCACCGACTCCAGCCCGACGTGCGCCGCCGCCGCGTCGAAACCGGCTACCGAGTCGATGTCCCAGGCCAGCGGCTCGCCGAACACGTTGGAGCGCCACTGCTCGTACGCGACCTGCTCGGCCTCGGCCAGCGTCGGCGCCCAGGAGAGGTGCAGCTGCAGCGCCACCCGGCCGCGGCCGCCACCGTCGCGGTACCGGCCGACCACCTCGGCCAACGTGGCCGGGTCCTGGTTGACGGTGATCAGCCCGTCTGCCCAGCGCGCCACCCGTCCGGCCGAGCCCGGCGAGACCGCCGGAGCGATCAGCTTGGGCGCCTCGTCCGGGCGGTCCCACACCCTGGCCCGCTCGACGGTGACCAGCCCGTCGTGGCTGACCTCCTGGCCGTCCAGCAGCCGCCGGATCACCTCCACGCACTCCTCCAGCCGCTGGACGCGGACGTGCTTCGGGGGCCAGGCCGCACCGGTCACGGACTCGTTCACGGCCTCACCGCTGCCCAGCGCGACCCAGAACCGGCCGGGGAACATCTGCCCGAGCGTCCCGATCTTCTGCGCCACCACCGCCGGGTGGTACCGCTGTCCGGGGGCGCAGACGCAGCCGAACTCCAGCCCGGTGGTGGCCAGCGCAGCCCCCAGCCACGACCAGGTGTACCCGGAGTGCCCCTGGCGCTCTGACCACGGGTGCAGGTGGTCGGAGCACATCGCCATGTCGAAGCCCACCTGCTCTGCGAGCTGGACGTCGGCGAGCAGCTGCCGGGGCGAGATCTGCTCGTGTGAGGCGTGGAAGCCGATCCGGATCATGGCAGCAGTCCACCTCACCGGCGGTGCGGGAGGCAATGCCTTCGGGCCGCGGGACGGCGTAGCATGCGGGCGTGCCAAGTCTCGTGCTCACCGTCGTCGGCGACGATCGCGCCGGTCTGGTCGCCGCGCTGGCGGACGTGGTCACCGCCCACGGGGGCAACTGGGAGCACAGCGAGCTCGCCGAGCTGGCCGGCACGTTCGCCGGCATCGTCGTGGTCTCGGTGGCCGAGGACCGCGCCGAGGACCTGACCCGAGCGCTCGGCGGACTGGACGGCCTGCTGAAGGTGACCGCGCACCCCGGCCATGCCGAGGCGGCGGAGCCGTCGCGCGAACTCGAGCTCACCGTGCTCGGCAACGACCACCCCGGGATCGTGCGCGACATCTCGGCAGTGCTCAGCCGGCACGCCCTCAGCATCGAGAAGCTGACCAGCGAGACCCGCGAGGCACCGATGGCCGGTGGCCGGCTGTTCGAGGCCAGGGTGGTGACCCGGGTGCCGGCGGACGCCGACCTGGCCGCGATCCGTGCCGACCTGGAGCGGCTCGCGGCCGAGATCCTGGTCGAGATCGCGGTAGCCGAGGCGTAGGCAAGGGCAGCGACACCGACGGAGCACACCAGCCGTGGGGCCGCGGCATGGCGATTATTGCCACCCGGGGTATCGCTGTGGCCGCCCCTCGGCTCGGCTTAGCATGGCGCCAGCCAGCGGGTCGCGAGGGGGCCGCGAATGACGGCGAGCACAGCCAAGATCTTCATCAGCTACCGGAGGCAGGAAACCGCCTGGCCCGCCCGGCAGCTCTACGAGGTGCTCGTCTCCCGCTTCGGCGTCGAGTCGGTGTTCAAGGACGTGGACGACATCGAGCCCGGCGACGACTTCGTCGAGCGCATCACCGACGCCGTCGCAGCCTGTGACGTCCTGCTCGCGCTGATCGGGCCGCAGTGGCTCACCATGACCGATGACAACGGCCAGCGCCGCCTGGACAACCCGGACGACTTCGTCCGGCTGGAGCTGAAGGCGGCGCTCAGCCGCCACGTGCGCGTGGTGCCGATCCTTGTCGACGGCGCGAAGATGCCTCCTGCCGACGCCCTCCCGGACGACATCGCGCCGCTCACCCGGCGGCAGGCTGTGGAGATCAACCCGGTCGGCTTCAACACCGAGCGGCTGCTCGCTACCCTCGCCAACACGTTCGCCGCGGGCCGGCCGGCCGTCGCCGCCCCGCCCGAGGGTCCCGCGCTGCCTGAAGTCCTCGCGCCGCCTGAAGTTCTCGCGCCGCCTGAAGTTCTCGCGCCGCCTGAGGTCCCCGAGCCGACCAACGGCACGCCAGCCCCGGTGTCCTCGGCCGGGGAACCGGTGCCGGACCCGGCCGGCGGTGCCCGCGCGCCCAGGTCTCCGGCCACCCCGCACCTGCCCGGAACAGCAAGGCGGCGAGCCGCCGAAGCCCCACGCCCGGCCGGGCCCACCCAGGAGGGCGCGGGGCAGCGGCGGCTGGTGCTGGTGGTGGCCGCGGCACTGGTGCTGGTCCTGGCCGGCGGGCTGCTGGTCTGGCAGCCGTGGACGCGGGCGGTCGCCGGCGGCGGCCCGACCGACCGCCCGACCGGCGGCCCGGCCACGGGTGGCGGCTCGGCCCCGGCCACCACCCCGCCCGGCACGCCCACCCCGACGCCGACCCTGGTGACCCCCGACCTGCCGTCCCCGCCGATCGTGGCCCACCGCGGCGGCCTGGAGGAGCACCAGTTCGAGACCCAGCAGGCCATGGAGGCGGCAGCGAGGGCCGGCTTCGCCGTCGAGACCGACGTGCGGTTCACCAGGGACGGTGTGGCGGTCCTCGTCCACGACGAGCGGGCCACCAAGGGCCTCGACTGCGACCGCGAGCTGCGCGTCTCGGAGACGACCTGGGCCGAGTTGCGGCGAACCTGCCGCTCGAAGCCCACCTCGCAGGACGGGCGCAGCTACGCCGTGCCCCGGCTGGACGCGACCCTCGAGGCGATCGCGGCCGCCAGCCCGAGCGCGTGGGTGTTCCTGGAGGTGAAGACCGAGCAGACCGCGGCCCAGCGCAGGGAGTTCCTCGCCGCACCGGCCGAGTTCGGGCTCAGCGAGCGCACGGTGGTCACCTCGTTCGAGCGGTCGTGGCTGAAGCAGGTGCGCGCAGCCGACTCCAGCGTGCGTCGGATGCTCTTCGTCTCCGGGGAGCGCGTGCCGACAGCAGAGCTCAAGGCTGACCGGTTGTGGGGGGTGGCCGTGGAACGGCAGATCGCCACCGCCGAGTACGTGCAGCAGCTGAAGGACATCGGCGTGCGGGTGATGGTCTGGGTGGTCAACGACGCCAGGCAGTGGGCGCAGGTGACCAGGCTCGAGCCCGACCTGCTGATGACCGCCTACCCGGGCAAGTACCAGGCCTGGCTGGCCGGCCGGTAACCGGCCCGGAAGTGGGCGTCGGGAACCAACCACTCGTGGCCGTCCGGATCGCGCACCAGCCAGTCCCCTTCGCCGGCGACCACGCCACCCTCCTGGGTGGCCACCGCCTCCCCCGGCAGTGCCGGCCGGGCCGAGACGGTCCCCGTGCGCTCCCAGCGGTCCCCTTCGAGATGCCGGTGGCCGGCCCGGAAACTGGCGTCGGTTACCGTCCGCCGTCCGCCCGAGGGATCGTCCACCAGCCAGTCCCCGGCCCCACCGGCCAGCTCCTGCCCGCTGCCCGCACGCCACCGCACCGGTTGGTCGAGGCGTTCCGCGCGCACCTCGCCGCAGCGGGCCCAGGTCGCCCAGCCGGCGCCGGCCGCCGGGACCGCCCGGTAGCCCAGAGCACGCAGCGCGAACAGGGTGTCCACGACCCCGGCCATCGTCTTGGTCCGGGTTGGTTCGCCGAGCTCGGCCCAGGGCTTCAGTTCCGGGTGCAGCTTCTCCTGGTCGTCGCGCACCGCGGCCGCGCGCCACCCGTCGGCGAGGTAGTGGGAGCGCCACGACTCGTGCTCCAGCGCTGCCACCCGGACGAGTTCCTCACGCAGCAGGCCGAACTGGTCCAGCCCCGCCTGGATCTGGGCCTCCTCCGCGCTCTCCGGCTGTTGGCCCCGGGCCGGCGCTGCGGACGGTTCCGGCGCCGTCGGTGCCCAGCTGCGGCCGAGGCCGGCGATGGCGTCGAGGATCGAGTGCAGCTGACGCCGGTTCGACTCGCGGTAGAACTCGTCGAGTTCGTCCCAGGGCACAGCCCTGGCCGCGGTGGGGAAGCGCCTGCGGTAGCGCTCGTGCACCGCCCGTGCTGCGCGCTCCCACGCATCCCCCGAGCGGCCGCCCGGATCGCCCAGGGCCAGGCTGAACGCCTGCAGCTGTCCTGCGGCGGGCGACTCCCGTTCCAGCGGCCGGGTGCCGCCGGTCAGTTCGAACACCGGCAGTTCCGGGTGCCGCACGGCCAGCCTCGTGCCCAGCCGGCTGCCCTCCCTGCCCACCACCACAGCGACGCGACCGCCAGCCGTGCCCAGCCGGACCAGTTCATCGGTCAAAGCAGCCAGCCCGGCCGGGGCGTCCACTGCCCGCACCTGCAGCGGGTCCACCGCGAACCGCAACTGTCGTGCGCTGTGGTCAGCCAGCAGTTCGCTCGCGTCGGGGTCGACGATCACCAGTTCCGGCAGCCGGGCGTCCGGGTCGAGGAACTGCAGCTCCCGGCCGTGCTGGGACAACTCGGCGCACAGGGCGAGGAGCAGGGGTGGATCGCCGGTCACCAGCAGGTGTTCGGGGGCGAGAGCGAGCAGCCGGCCCACCAGGGCCTCCGCCGTGGCTTCGTAGGTGCCGATGGCGTCCATCAGCAGCCCCGGCTCTCCGATGAACCGCTTGCGCCAGTCCTCGGCATGCCACGGGTCGTCGATCCGCGCGATCACGCTGACCCGCCCCCGGCCCGGCGCCGGGGTCACGGCGAAGGCCTGGCGCAGGAGCATGGCGCGGCTGCGGTTGGTACCGGCGTCCGCGGCCAGCAGGTAGCAGCTGCCGACCTTCGCCCACGGCACCTCGCGCAACCCGAGCGGATCGCCGGCGTCCACCCGCTGTACGAGCGCCCCGACCGTCCGGGCGTGGTCGGCGGACGCACCGGGCTCACCTCCGAGCAGCACGACCGTGCGGTGGCCGGGACGCCGGCGCGCGGCCAGCTGCTGCACGATCGGCCAGGAGCTCTCGTCTGTACCCACGATGACGGTCAGCCGCCGGGCCCGCAGTACCGCGAGCCGGTCGAGCTGGGCGCGGGAGACGGCGAACAGCACGGAGGTGGCACCGCTGAGGGTGGCCACGATCGCCAGCAGCCGGGCCAGTTGCAGGCCGAGCGGCACGGCGTAAGAGCAGGCCTGGCCGGCGCCGAAAGGGGCGTCGAAGCTGCCCAGCAGCAGGGAGAAGGTGGAGGTCAGCGCCGTCCAGAACGGCGGCGCGTCCCCGGCGCACGGCAGGTAGGCGGCCATCGCCAAGGGGCCTGCGGAAGCTGCGCACCACGCGGACAGCAGGAACGGCACCCGGGCGGCACCCTGGCCCCGGCCGGCGACCACCGCGCCGAAGGCTGCTGCGGAGAGGGCTACGGCCACCGACATCGCCCACGCCGACCCCGGGGTGGCGAGCCAGGCCAGCCATTCAGGGGATGCCTGCACCAACTCAGGGCTCAGGGCCGCTGCGGTCAGCCAGGCGAGCAGTGCGAGGTAGGGCGCAACCAGCAGAACCGCCGGCCATCGCCAACGGCGCAGGTCGCGGTCCGCGAGCTCCATCGGCACCTCCCCCCGGGTGCGCTCACCCTAGGATCGGTCCGCCGCGGGACGCTCGCCGCACGGCCACAGCAATTCTGCGCAAGCCGCTCGCCGTGGACGCAGTTCGCCCGCCGCACCGGGGGGGGAGGATGCGACGGGCGAAAAGCAGCGCTCAGGTCAGGTGAAGACGCTGACACCGCCCGGGCCGACCAACAGGCCGACGACGATCAGGACGATGCCCCACATCATCTGTCCCCGGACAAGGGCGAAAATGCCCGAGATCACCAGGATCGCTGCGAGGATCCACAAGATGGTGGCCATGATCACTCCCCTCCCGATTCAGTTCTTGAAGGCGTCCTTGACGTTCTCGCCAGCCTGCTTGACGTTGGCTGAGGCCTGGTCGGCCTTGCCCTCGACCTGCAGCTCCGGATCGTCGGTGAGCTTGCCCGCGCCTTCCTTGAGCTTGCCCTTGGCTTCCTGAGCAGCGTTCTTGACCTTGTCGTCGATGCCCACGATTCCTCCTGAGTCGGTAATGATGTGTCTACTTAGCTACCCGCGTCCAAGGAGCGACAAACGTGGGCGATTCGGTGTTCCCCGGGGCGACCGGCGAGGTTTCTGCGCTGCGGCTGGGAATCCTGGCCAGGCTGGCCGACGCCGTTGCGGTCGCCGGGTCGCCGGACCAGGTGGCCCTGCGCAGCGCCGCGGTGCTGCGGCAGAACGACACCGACTCACCTGCGATCTGGCTGCTCGCTGTGGGCGATCCCGGCTACGAGGGCCCACCGACGGTGGCTGCGGACGGTCCGGTGGTCGAGCGCGGCACCGCGCTGTCGGCCTCCGCCCACGCCCTGGCCGTGGCTGCGGTGCGTTCGGACCAGCCGCAGTGGCAACGCCTGCCGGACGGCTCGACGCTGGCCGAGCTGCATGCCCGTCCCGTGGTGGAGCCCGGCCAGGACGCCCCCTCGCTGGTGCTGGTCGCCGGCACACCGGACCCGCGGGGCAACGACGCCGGCTTCGCCGACTACCTGGAGCTGGCCGCGCTGCTGATCGGTGCCGGCGTCAGCGGCTGGGGCGACCTGGCGATGGAGCGCCAGCACACCGAGACGCTGCGCAAGCTCGACGCCGCCAAGTCGGCCTTCCTGGCCAACGTCAGCCACGAGCTCCGCACGCCGTTGTCGCTGATCAGCGGGCCGTTGCAGGACGTGCTCGCCCATCCGGACCTGCCCGCCGAGCTGCGCGAGCGGCTGCAGATGGTACGGGGGAACGTGGTGCGGCTCACCCGCATGGTGGACGCGATGCTCGACTTCAGCCGGATGGAGGCCGGGCGGGTCGTGCCGGCGCTGGCCGAGCTGGACGTCGCCATGCTGCTGCGCGCTCTGGGGGAGAGCTTCCGGACCGCCATCGAGAACGCCGGACTCACCTTCGTCGTGGCCGGCCCCGACCTGTCCCGGGCCGGGCTGCTCGACCGCGACATGGTGGAGCGGATCGTGCTGAATCTGCTGTCCAACGCGCTGAAGTACACCCCCCGCGGCCGGATCGAGTTGCGCTGGCGCGATCTCGGCGACAGCTTCGAGGTGGCGGTGGCCGACACCGGGATCGGCATCGCGGTTCGTGACCAGAGCAGGGTGTTCGAACGCTTCGAGCAGCTGCCCGGCCGGGCCCAGGCCCGCAGTTCCGAGGGGGCGGGGATCGGGCTGGCAATGGTGAAGCAGCTTTCGGAGCTGCTCGGCGGCGGCGTCGACCTCAGCTCCTCGCCGGGGCGGGGAAGCACCTTCACGGTTCGCCTGCCCTACCAGCCGCCGCCCGCGCCGCGACTGGAGGGAGCCCGCTCGATCACGCCGCGCGGCGCTGAGGCCTTCCTGGCGGAGGTCGCGTCGTGGGAGCCCTCGGAAGCCGCCGGCCGGCCGGCTGCGCTGGAGCGACAGCCGGCAGGCACGGGCAAGCCGCGGCTGCTGGTGGCCGAGGACTCCGCAGACATGCGGCGCTACCTCGCCCAGTCCCTGGCCGGCGACTACGACGTGGAGCTGGCCCCGGACGGGGTGCAGGCGCTCGCGGCCGCCCGGGCGCGACGCCCTGACCTGTTGCTCTCGGACGTGATGATGCCCGGCCTGGACGGGTTCGCGCTGGTGGCGGAGATCCGTGCCGACCCGGCCCTGCGCGACCTCCCGGTGCTGCTGCTGTCCGCACGCGCCGAGGGGACGGCGGCCACCACCGGGCTGGAGCGCGGTGCCGACGACTACGTGTTCAAGCCGTTCGAGCTCTCCGACCTGCGCGCCCGGCTGGCCAGCAACCTGCGTCGGGCCACCAGCCGCAGCCTCGACGCGGCGTGGCGGCGGGCGGTGATCAGGTCGCTGCAGGAGGCGGTGATCATCTCCGAACAGGACGGCCGCGTCACCGAGCTGAACGACGCGTTCAGCCGACTGGTCGGGTGGACGCTGGGCGACGGCCCGTTCTATCCGCCGTACCCGTGGTGGCCCGACCCGGAGACCGACCCGGAGGCGTTCGAGGGTATCTCGAAGGCCCACCACAGCATCTCCGGCGACCACCTGATGACTGGGGAGTACCAGCTGCGCCGCCGCGACGGCCAGACGGTGTGGGCCTCCTACCAGGGCGCAGCGGTGCACATTCCGGGCGAGGACCGGGTGGTGATCCTGAAGTCCCTGCACGATGTCACCAGGGAGCGCAGGGCACGCGAGCGCCGCCAGGCCGCCGCGCAGGTCAGCGCGGAGTTCGCCGCAGCCGACGACCTCGCGCAGGTGGTCGCGATCGCGATCAACGGCCTGCGGACGCTGTTCGACGGCGACTCCACCGTGCAGGTCGCTGGGCCACGCGGCTCGCAGACCTTCACAGCCACCGGCCCGGTGGCTCCGCACCAGGTGCCGGAGAACATCGCCGTCCGGCTCGCCGGCGAACAGGTGGCCGACGACCCGGACCCCACCCGGCAACCGGTGGAAGGGATCCTGCTGCAGGCGGCGCGGGACAACCGCGGGGCGAGGGCCTGGGTGCAGTTCGGGACGCCGCGGCTGGTGAGCAGCGACGAGCAGATCGCCGCGGACCTGATCGCCCAGGCTTTCGCGCTGGCTGTGGACCGGGTGGTGGCGATGGGTGAACTGGCCGACCGGAAGGCCCACCTCGAGCGGGCGATCCAGAGCCACCGGTTGGTGGGGCAGGCGGTCGGGATCCTGGTGGAGCGCCACCGGCTGACGCCGGGGGATGCGTTCCAGCGGTTGCAGCGAGCTTCGCAGGACCGCAATGTGAAGCTGCGCGAGCTCGCGCAGCGGGTCATCGAGTCCGGGCTGGACCCGAAGGACGCGTAGTGGCCTGGGACGGGCCGGGCAGGGGGCGGAAGCTCCGGCCCGTCCCAGGCGGGATCAGCCGGCCAGCGGCTCCGGTTCGGTCAGCACGGCCCGGGCCTGCCCGAGGATGCGACGGATGATGCGCGAAACCTGCATCTGGGAGATCCCGAGCCGACGCCCGATCTCGCCCTGGGTGCAGCCTTCCTCGAACCGCCACTTGACCACGAGACGGTCCCTGCGGCTCAGCCCGGACAGCGCCCGGCGCAGCGCCAGGACGTCGGTGAGCCGCTCGATGTTGTCCTCGCCGTCGGTGAGGCTGTTCCCCAGCGTGTTGTCGGCGTCGGCGTCGAACGGGGCGTCCAGCGACCAGGGCCGGAAGCTGCCGTCCGCCTGCTGCGACTCCCGCAGCAGGGCCTCGTCGACCCCCATCTCCGCAACCAGGTCCTCGGTGGTGGCCGTCCGGCCGAGCGACTGCTCCAGGCGCTCGCGATTCCGGCTGACCACTGCGCGCAACTCCTGGATGCGACGTGGGGGACGCACCATCCAGCAGTGGTCACGGAAATGCCGCTTCAACTCACCGCTGATGGTGGGAACGGCGAAGGCCACGAACGGGCGGCCCTCGCTGTGTCGGTACCGACGGATGGCCAGCAACAGTGCCAGCCGGGCCACTTGCACCAGGTCCTCGCGGTCGGCGCCGCGATTCGCGTAACGGTTGGCAAGGGCATCGCAGAGGCCGAGGTTCAACTCGACGATTTCTGCGGTGATGGCTTCGCGCTCGGTTTCTGCGCAGTCAGCCAGTCTTGCGAGGAGTTCTTCAGTCCGCTGTTCGCGGGTGGTGACGCTGGATACGGGATCAGCTCCACGTGCCATCGTCTTCTCCTTTCGGAGTGTCGCCCGAGTCGGCACGTGGTTTGACCGCTCTGACTCTCTGGAGGCTACGCAGAACCGTCGCGGATGTGCAATCCACCATCGGGAAGTGTTAGCGCTCCTCCGGCAGGGAATCGACCCCGGTTGTACGCAATTCCACGCCTTTGAAGTCGCTGGTTGCCGCGCACGGGGGCTTGACCGAACGTGGTGGATGCGCCCGCTACCCCGCCGACCCCGCACGGGTGGCCCCAGGGTTTGGGCCATCCCCGAATGGGCAAGTGCTCTTCGACGGCACCCAACCCGAACAGAAAGGCGCGGCCATGCGCTCCGAACTGACCGACATCCCGGCCCAGCAGCAGGAGTGGCCGGGATCGGACGCCGAGTTGCGTCCCACCGCTGACCACGGCGAGGAGTCCTGGACCGGGCGGGACCGACTGTCCGGCAAGCGGGCACTGATCACCGGCGGCGACTCCGGGATCGGCCGCGCGGTTGCGATCACGTTCGCCAAGGAGGGTGCGGACGTCGTGATCGCCCACCTGCCGCAGGAGCAGGCGGACGCAGCCGAGACCGTCCGGCTGGTCGAGGCCGCCGGTGGCCGGGCCCTCGCGCTGGCGAGCGACCTGCGTACCAACGAAGCGGTGGAGGAGCTCGCCGCCGCGGCCCTCGACTTCCTTGGCGGGCTCGACATCCTGGTCAGCAACGCCGGCGTGCAGAACGGCATCGCCAAGTTGGAGGACTACCCGCCCGAGCAGGTGGAGCACGTCTTCGCCACCAACGTCTTCGCCACGTTCTGGCTGGCGCGCAGGCTGGCCCGCGAACTCGGCACCGGCGGCTCGATCCTGGTGACCACGTCCATCCAGGCCTACAAGCCGAGCCAGGACCTGCTGGACTACGCGGCCACCAAGGCGGCGCTGAACAACCTCGTGGTGAACCTCGCCGGCGAGCTCGGCGAGCGGGGGATCCGGGTGAACGCTGTCGCGCCCGGCCCGATCTGGACCCCGCTGATCCCCTCCACCTTCCCCGAGGAGCGCGTCGAGGGCTTCGGCGCCGACACCCCGCTCGGTCGGGCCGGCCAGCCGGTCGAGGTGGCGGCGGCCTTCGTGTTCCTCGCCTCCGACGAGGCGAGCTACGTCTCCGGGACGGTGCTCGGCGTGACCGGCGGGAAGCCGGTGTTCTGAGCCCGCGGCTTCACACCCCGCTGAGCACGGCCACCAGCCAGACCCCCGCTGCCAGCAGTGCGAGCCCGAGTTCGGTGAGGATGCCGACGCCGGTCGCCTTCAGGCCGGCCACGGCGGAGGCCCGCGCCGCCACCGGGTCGCGCTGCCTGCGGTACTCCGCGAGGTAGAGCCCGGCCGGGAAGAACAGCAGCAGGCCCACCACCGGCACGACGAAGAACCCCACGATGCCGGCCACCCCCGCGATCACCAGCGAGCTGTTCGGCACGCCGGCAGCGCGGGTCCGCCGCGCCGTGATCAGCCAGGTGAGCAGGTTGCCGGCCACCAGCAGCACGGCCACGGCGGCGAACACCCACCAACCCCCAGCCGCGCCGGTGAGCGCGGCCCAGACCAGCACCGCCAGCCCGATCAGGATCGAGCCGGGCAGCACCGGCACCACGATGCCCAGCAGCCCGATCAGGATGGCCAGGCCGACCAGCAGTTCAACCAGCACTCCAGGCTCCCGTCCTCGGCTCTCCCGACCAGTGTGCCAAGCCCCGCCCAACCGCCTGCCGGTGGCTAGGGTGGCTCGCGTGGCCCGACCCGATCGCGACATCCTGCCCGGCCTCCGGCTGGCTGTCGGGCTGCTGACGATCGTCCGGGTGCGGCCGCCGGAAGCGATCACGCGGGACGTCGGCCGCAGGGCGATGCTGCTGGCCCCGGCCGCGGTACTGCCGGTGGCCGGCCTCGCCGCAGGCCTCGGCTGGGCCGCCCTCGCGCTGGGGCAGCCGGCAATGCTGGCCGGGGTCGTGGTCGTGGCGGCGATAGCCTTCGGCACGCGCGCGATGCACGCGGACGGGCTGGCCGACACCGTGGACGGCCTGGGCAGCGGGAAGCCGGCCGAGGCCGCGCTGCAGATCATGCGCCGGGGCGACATCGGCCCCATGGGGACGGTGGCTGTGGTGCTGGCCCTCATCGCGCAGGCGCTGGCCGCCGGCGAGCTGCTGGGCGCTCCCTGGGGCTGGGTCCAGCTGGTGGTCGGGGTGTGCGCCTCCCGGGGGGCGCTGGCGCTGGCCTGCCTGGCCGGTGTGCCGGCCGCGCGCGCTGACGGCCTTGGCCGGCTCGTCGCCGGCACCGTCCCGCGCTGGGCCGCCGGGGCCCTGTGGCTGGTGCTCGGCACGGCCACCGCGGCTGCCGGACTGCTCGCCGGGCGGCCCTGGTGGGTGCCGCTGCTCGGCCTGGGCCTGGCGATGGGCGCGGTCTGGTGGCTGTTGGCTCGCTGCGTCCGCCGGCTGGGTGGCGTCACCGGCGACGTGCTGGGAGCCGCGGTGGAGGTGGCGGCGACGGTGCTGCTCCTGGTCGCAGCTGCCGGCTAGCCTCCGCTCGCCCGCCGGCCGGCGTCCGGGGAGCCGGCTGCCACCCCGTCCAGCAGCATTCCCAGCAGCTTCTCGAAGCGCTCGTCCGGGTTGTCGAAGCGCAGCCGTCCAGCCTCGGCCATGATCGGCAGGTCGCGGGCCAGCGTCTCGTCCCTAGAGGTCAGCACGTACTCCGTGCCCACTTCGGCACGCTCCTGCTCCTTGATCACGAAGCCGACGACGAAGGCGGTCACCAACTGGGCCGCGGCGACCGTCTGCTCCAGCGGCAGGCCGTCTGCGCACCAGCGCCGGATCCACGGCTCCTGGCTGCGTAGCACCTCCGGGTCGGTGATCCTGGCCGCACTGAACGTCCGGGCGCCGTCGTGATAGGCCAGATACTCCCGGCGCAGCACCCGGGCGAAGCCGGCCAGCCCTTCGCGCCAGCCCAGCCCGGGCTGCTGCTCGGCCATGGCCCGGACCACCCGGCGGTGCACCTCCGTGCCCATCTCGTCGAGGATCTCCTGCTTGCTGCCCATGTGCCAGTACAGGGCCGGCGCACGGACCCCGAGGCGGGCTGCCAGGGCCCGCGCGGTGACCGCGTCGATGCCGTTCTCGTCGAGCAGCTCCAGGCCGGCGGCGACGATCGCCTCCCTGCTGATCCCTTTGGCCATGGGCGGAGCTTAACAGCGTTAAAGGGGCCGCGGGTGGAAGCTCACAGGACGAGCGGACGGCCGGCGACCATCAGCACCACCTGGTCACAGGCCGCGGCGACCGCCTGGTTCACGCGGCCGAGGTGGTCGGCGAACAGGCGTCCCGCCCGGTACTGCGGCACGACCGACCAACCCACCTCGTTGGTGACCACCGCCACCGTAGCGGGGTGCTCGCCCACCGCTGCCGCCAATTCCGCCGTGGCCAGCTCGAGTCGTCCGGCCCAGGCGTGCTCGTCAGCCTCCCAGGCCGACCACTCGTCCAGCTTCCGGGTGAGCCACGTGCCCAGGCAGTCCACCAGCACCGGGCCGTCGGCGCGGGTCAGGGCTCCGGCGAGGTCGAGGGTCTCGACAGTCGTCCAGGCCGGTGGCCGGCGCAGCTGGTGGCCGGCGACCCGCGCTGCCCACTCCGCGTCAACGTCCGGATCGGCCGGGTAGCCGGGGGTGAGGTAGGTGACTCCGTCCGTCGGCGCGAACAGCGATTCGGCGTAACGGGACTTGCCGCTGCGCACTCCGCCGGTGACCAGGACGTGAGCCATGGGCTGAACCCTACTAACGTCACCGGGGTGAGAGCCCTCGACGCCTACGTCTCCACCGGTCGGCTGGCCCCTGCCGAGCGGGTGCGGGAGGTCCTGGACGTGATCCACGCCGAACTCGCGCCGCTGACCGAGGGCAGCAACGCCCAGGTCTATCCAGCGCTCGCCGCAGCCGACCCGGAGCAGTTCGGGCTGTGCGTCGTCGGCACCGACGGCGCGATGTACGAGTGTGGGGACGCCGGTGCGGGGTTCGGCCTGATGAGCGTGGCCAAGCCGTTCACCTTCGCGCTGGTTTGTGCCCACCTCGGGCCGGACCGGGCCCGCGACGAACTCGGCGTGAACGCAACGGGGCAGGCGTTCAACGCCGTGGAGCCGGTGCTGTCCGCACCCGGTGGGCGGACGAACCCGATGGTGAACCCGGGCGCGATCGCCACCTGCAGCCGGCTGCCCGGCGGGTCCTTGGAAGCGCAGTGGCAGCACCTGCTGGACGGGTTGTCAGCGTTCGCCGGCCGCAACCTGTCCCTGGCTGAGGACCTGTACGCCAGCGTCACAGCCACCAACTTCCGCAACCGGGAGATCGCCGAAGCCCTGGCCGCGCGCGGTGCGCTGGCGGGTTCCGGGGAGGACGCGCTGGAGCTCTACACGCGGCAGAGCAGCCTGCTGGTGACCGCCCGCGACCTGGCGGTGATGGGGGCAACCCTCGCCGGGGGCGGGGTCAACCCGCTTTCGGGGCGGCGGGTGCTGCCGCAGCGGCTGTGCCACCACGTGCTGGCGGTGATGGCCACCTCCGGCATGTACGAGCGCTCGGGCGACTGGCTCTACGACGTCGGCCTGCCGGGCAAGTCAGGGCTCGGCGGGGGCATCGTCACGGTGTCCCCGGGCAAGGCCGGGCTGGGCAGCTTCTCACCGCGCCTGGATGCCGCGGGCAACAGCGTCCGGGGCGTGCGGGCGGCCACCATCCTGGCAGCGGAACTGGGCCTCGGGCTGTTCGCATCGAGGCCGGCCGGCCCGAACTAGCCGCCGGTGGACGGCTGAGCCGGGGCCCGCGCTGCCAACCGCGCCGCGTCGGCGCGGTAGCCGGCAGCGTGGTCGGCGAGCTCGGGCCGCCCCAACCGGACGGCTGCCGCTGCACTGAATGCCGCGAGGTCCTCCAGCCGGCGAACGACCACCACCACGAGCGCGGCCGGGCTGAGCGCCAGGCCGTACGCCGACAGCAGCAGTTCCAGGCGGCGCGCCCGCTCGGCCTCGGTGAACGGCCCGGGCTCGAGCGCTGAAGTCAGCGGTACCAGCCGATACGCAAGGTAGGCGAGGTCCCAGGCGCGGGGGCCGGGTGAGCTGTAGTCCCAGTCGATGGCGCCCACCAGCCGTCCGTCCGCGAACACCAGGTTGTAGGGGGCGAAGTCGTTGTGGCACACGACCTCCGCCGGCTGCCGGACGGGGCTGCGCCAGCCGTCTGCGAGGCCTGCAAGGGGAGTCGAGGCGTCGTGCAGGCGGCGCAACAGCCCGCCGGCGGAGGTGAGCACCGGCTCGGCCCACACCCATTGCGGCATCGGGTAGGCCGGCACCACTCCTTCGAGGTAGGTCAGGCGCTCCCTGCCGTCCGCCGTCCGGCCCAGGGGGCGCGGGGTCGCCTCGATGCCGGCGTCGGCGAAGTGCTGCAGGAGCTGGTGCACCCGGTCGGTCCACGGCCCCGCCGGGCGCAGCACCTCACCGCCCCTACGGTGCACGGCGCCCATGTTGCCGCCGGTGAGCGGCTCCTCCGCTGGCTGCACGGCC
Organism: Actinomycetes bacterium; assembly: GCA_023460935.1. Taxonomy (GTDB): domain Bacteria; phylum Actinomycetota; class Actinomycetes; order Propionibacteriales; family Propionibacteriaceae; genus Propionicimonas. The sequence continues at coordinate 54,464 of JAEWOI010000022.1, read as the reverse complement.
TCATCCTCACGTCGGCGTGCGGGGGACGGACGGGCTAGAAGCCGATCGCCTGCAGCGTGCTGCGGATGGCTGCCGCCGACTTGTGCATCAGGCCGATCTCGTGGGCGTCCATGGGGAACTCGAAGACCCGCTCGATGCCGGCCGGGCCGACCAGGCTGGGCACTGAGAACGCCACGCCGGACACGCCCCGGTAGTCTGTGAGCACGCTCGAGAGCGGCCAGATCTTGTGCTGGTCGCCGAGGATCGCCTCCACCAGCCGGGCGCCGGCGAGCCCGATCGCGTAGTTCGTCGCGCCCTTGCCCTCGATGATCGAGTAGGCGGCGTGCACGGTGTCGTGGGCGATGCCGGCGAGCACCTCCTCGGTGAAGACGCGGTTCCCGTCGGCGTCGGTCCAGTTGCGGATCGGGATCTGCGCGATCGAGGCCGAAGACCAGATCGGGAACTCGGTGTCGCCGTGCTCGCCGAACATCGCGGCGTGCACGTTGCTCAGCGACACCCCGGCCCGCTGCGCGATCGCCCAGCGCAACCGCGAGGTGTCCAGCAGGGTCCCGGTGGACAGCACCCGGCTCACCGGCAGGCCGCTGACCTTCTGGGCGACGACGGTGAGCACGTCGCAGGGGTTGGTCACCAGCACCAGCACCGCGTCGGGCGCCTGCTCCAGCAGGTCGGGGATCAGCTTGGTCATGATCCCGGCGTTCACCCCGGCCAGGTCGAGGCGGGTCTGGCCGGGCTTCTGCCTGGCCCCGGCGGTGATGATGATCACCGAGGAGTCCTTGACCACGGAGATGTCCGAGCCGCCGGTGACCGAGCGGGTGGAGGTGAACTGGGTGCCGTGGGCGAGGTCGTGCACCTCGGCCTCGACCTTCTTGGTGTCGATGTCGTACAGGGCGATCTGACGGGCGGCGCCGCGGATCAGGGAGGCGTAGGCGATCGAGGTGCCGACCGAGCCGGCCCCGACCACCGAGAGCTTGGAGTTGGCGAGGTTGGCGCGTTCGACGGAGGCAGCGGTCATGCCTGGAGCCTATCGGCGGCTAGCCCTCAGCCACCATGGAGCGCAGCACCACCGCGAGCTGGCGCCGGCGGGACTCGTCGTCGGGTTCGAGCCCGTGGAGCAGAGCCGAGCTGCCGCTGTGGGCGTACACGGCGTGCAGCAGGTCGATCGCCTGGGCCATCGGCAGCAGCAGCCTCGAGCCGACCCGGGCGACCGCCGTGGCCAGCAGTTCACCGATCTGCACCACCATCTCGTCCGCGAGGGCGAGGAACGCCGGACGGAGTTCGGGCTTGCGGATCGCGTACAGCCGCAGTTCCAGGCTCGCCACCAGATCCTGGTCGGTGCGCGGCTGGGCTGCGAGGAAGACGCTGAGCGCCGAGTCGACCAGCTCCTGGATGGTCGAAGCCCCCAGCGCGCCGGTGGGCAACGCAGCCACAGCCTGCTCGGTCGCGGCCAGCTCGCGGGCGGCCTGGCGCCGCAGCACCGCGAGGCACAGCTCGTCCTTGTCCGCGAAGTTGGAGTAGAACGCACCGCGGGTGAACTCCGCGCGCTCGCAGATCTCCTCGACGCTCGCGCCCAGGACCCCCTTCTCTGCGAACAGGCTCACCGCTGAGTCGATGAGCCGTTCCCGCGTCTGGCTCCGCCGCGGAGTGACGGTCTGGCTCACGGCTGTTCCTCCAGTGCTGGATACGGATGTGTATTGAATACGCCGATGTATTGAATACGATACTGTATCGAGTCGCCCCACTGCCCGCCCGGAAGGCCAGCCCGTGTCCTCGTTCCTCTACCGCATCGGCCGTGCCTGCTACCGACTGCGGCGACGGGTGGTGGCGATCTGGGCCGTGGTCCTGGTGCTGTTCGCCGGCCTGGCAGTGGCCGTCGGCGGCGAGTTCGACGACGTGTTCGAGGTGCCGGGGGCGGCCTCGACGAAGGCGCTCAAGCAGTTGAAGGTGACCTTCCCGGAGGCGGCCGACGCCACAGCCAACGTGCTGATCACGGCACCGGCCGGCAGCCGCCTCGAGGATCGCGACGTCAAGCGCGCGGTGCGCGACTGGGCCGACCGGATCGAGGAACTGCCCTTCGTCAACGGCGTGATCAGCCCCTACAGCGAAGTGGTCGACGGCAAGCCGGTGATCGAGGGCCTGATCAGCCCGGACGGTGCCAGCGGCCGCGCCATGGTCCGCGTCCAGGGCGCCGCATCCACGGTCACCGACGCCCAGCGGGAGGAACTGACTGCCGCCGCGCAGACCCTGGAGGACCTCCTGCCCGGTTCGGAGGTGCTGATCGGCGGGGAGGTGTTCTCCCTGCACGTGCCGAAGCTGAGTGTGGTCGAGGTGCTCGGCGTGGCCGTTGCGGTGGTCGTGCTGCTGGTGACGCTTGGCTCGGTGGTGGCCTCGATCATGCCGCTCGGGACGGCGCTGGCCGGAGTCGGGCTGGGCGTGCTCAGCGTGCAGGTCGCCGCGGGGGTGATCACGGTCAGCTCGACGACGCTGATCCTCGCGATCATGCTCGGCCTGGCCGTGGGCATCGACTACGCGCTGTTCATCATCTCCCGGCACCGCGACCAGCTGGCAGAGGGCATGGAGGTGGAGGAGTCGGCGGCCAGGGCGGTCGGCACAGCGGGTTCCGCCGTAGTGTTCGCCGGCCTCACCGTGGTGATCGCCCTCGTGGGGCTGAGCATCGCCGGGCTGCCGTTCCTCACCGTCATGGGCGTCTTCGGCGCCGTGACCGTGGCCCTGGAGGTGGTGCTCGCGCTCACCCTACTCCCGGCGTTCATGGGCTTCGCCGGTGAGCGGCTGCGGCCCCGCGTCCGCAAGGAGCGCAAGCAGAAGGCCGGCACGTTCCGGGCGTCAGGGTGGTGGGTCGGTGTGGTCACGAAGTGGCCGCTGGTCACCGTCGCGGTCGTGCTGCTGGCCCTCGGCGCCCTCGCCTACCCGGCGAAGGACCTGCAGATGGCCCTGCCCACCTCTGGACGGTCGTTGCCCGGCACGCAGGACCGCGAGACCTACGACGCGATCACCCGGCAGTTCGGGGAGGGGTTCAACGGCCCGCTGATCATGACCGTCGGCATCGTCGAGTCCGACGACCCCATCGAGGTGCTGGACGGGCTGCGGGCCGACATCGAGGCCATGCCAGGGGTGCACCTGGTGGCGGCCGCGACGCCGAACGAGAACGTCGACACCGGGATGGTGCAGGTGATCCCCGACACCGGGCCGGACGACCCCGCCACGGCGGCCCTGGTGGAACAGTTGCGCGCGCACCACGACGAGTGGCAGGACCGCTACGGCGTGGACACCCAGGTGACCGGGTTCACTGCGATCCAGATCGACGTGACGTCACGGCTGGAGGCAGCGCTGCTGCCGTTCGCGATCTTCGTCGTCGGGCTCTCGCTGGTGCTGCTGGCCATGGTCTTCCGGTCGATCTGGGTGCCGGTGAAGGCCGCCCTCGGCTACCTGCTGAGCGTCGCGGCAGCCTTCGGCGCCACCACGCTGGTGTTCAACCAGGGCTGGTTCAAGCAGGTGGTCAACCTGCCCGAGACCGGCCCGGTGATCAGCTTCCTGCCGATCATCCTGATGGGCATCCTGTTCGGCCTGGCCATGGACTACGAGGTGTTCCTGGTCTCACGGATGCGGGAGGAGTACGTCCACGGCAACCTGGACCGCTCGGTGGAGGACGGCTTCGTCCACTCTGCGAAGGTCGTGGTGGCCGCAGGCCTGATCATGCTGGCGGTGTTCGCGTTCTTCGTCCCCAACGGCGAGGGCGCGATCAAGCCGATCGCCTTCGGCCTGGCCGTCGGCGTCGCGCTGGACGCGTTCGTGGTGCGGATGACCCTGGTGCCGGCGGTGATGAAGCTGCTCGGACGGCACGCGTGGTGGCTGCCGAAGTGGCTCGACCGCAGGCTGCCCACCCTGGACATCGAGGGCGAGTCGCTCACCCGCCAGGTGCAGTTGGCAACCTGGCCCACGCCCGAGGACGCCTCCGCGATCGTCGGTGAGGACCTTGCCGCCGTCGCCGGCGGGCGCACGCTGTTCTCCGGCCTCGACCTCAGCCTGCCTCGGGGCGAGGTGCTCGTGGTCGAGGGCGAGCACGCCCAGCGCCGCGCGCTGCTGCTGGCGCTGGCCGGCCGGGTGAGGCTCACCGGCGGCACCCTGAAGGTGCTCGGCCTGGTGCTGCCGGAGGAGGCGGCCGTCCTGCGCCGCAGGGCGCCGGTCCTCTCGCCGGCCAGTTCCGGCTTCACGACGGTGCTGCAGCGCCAGCGGGGCGGCCTGGTCTGCATCGACTCGGCCGACGAGCTCGCGCCGCGGCAGGACGTCGCCCTGCGCGACGCGCTCACCGCAGCCGGGGACGACCCCATCACCTGGGTGCTCGGCGTGATGCCGGGCACCGACCTGGAGGCCCTGCTACCGGTACCGCACCAGGTGCTGAAGCTCACCTCCCACCTCGCCCTGGAAGGAGCGAACCGATGAAGGCCGAGCACCTGAACTCGACCCCGGCCCGCTGGTGGACCCTGCTCGGCCTGCTGCTGGTGCCGCTGCTCGTCGCAGGCGGCTTCCTGCTCGCCGGAGTGAACGCTGACAGCCGGCTGCACACCGTCCAGGCAGCAGTGGTCAACCTCGACGAGCCGGTGACGCTGGACGGGCAGTACACCCCGCTCGGCCGGCAGCTCACGGCGAACCTCGTCGACTCGGACCGGCAGCAGAACCTCACCTGGGTGCTGGCCGAGGCCGACGACGCCAGGGCGGGGCTGGCTACCGGCGAGTTCGCAGCGATGGTCGTGATCCCGCAGAACTTCTCCGCCGCGGCCACCTCCTTCAGCAAGGACGCAGACGAGGCCGGGCAGGCCACGATCCAGGTGAGCACCTCACCGGTGGCCGGGGTGGCCGACGCCACCCTGGGCAGGCTCGTGGCCAACGAGGCGGCCGTGTTGCTCAACCAGACCCTGACCGAGAGCTACCTCGAGCAGATCTACATCGGCTTCAACGACATGGGCGAGCAGTTCGTCACCATGGCCGACGGCGCCTCCGACCTGGCCGACGGCGCCGAGGGGCTGGCGGACGGGCTCCGGGAGGCCAACGCCGGCGGCTACCAGCTGGCTGACGGCACCCGGCAGCTCGCCGGGGGGCTCAGGCAGCTGAAGGCCGGGACGGCGTCCATGCCCAAGGAGCTGCGCAAGCTCGCCGACGGCGCCGAGCAGTACGTCGACGGCGTGAACCAGCTCGTTGACGGCTCGGTGGAGGGGCAGCAGACGATGCTCGCCACCGTCCGGCAGTTCGAGGGCGGGGCCGAGGGGCTGGCCTCGGGGCTGGAGACCTACCGGCAGGGCATGGCCGGCCTGGGCGGGAACGACCAGGTGGTGGACGCTGCGGTTGGCGCCGCCCGGCAGGCCGCGGCCGCCCAGATCGAGTGCCCGACACTGTCGGACGACCCCGAGACCCAGGCCGCGTTCTGCGCTGCGTTCGAAGCCGGCCGGGACGGCGCCGCGGAACTGGGCGCCAACTACGGGGTCAACGTGGCCGGGCAGGCTGCAGCCAGCGGCCTGACCACCGTGGTCGACGGGAGCAGCCTGCTGGGCGGGGCCCGCCAGCTCGCCGGCGGGCTGACCGAGTTCCGCCAGGGGCTGCAGGCTGCGGCCAACGACAAGGAGACCGCTGCGCAGCTGAAGCAGCTGAAGGCCGGCGGCAGGCAGCTCGCCAAGGGCACCGACCAGCTGGCCGACCAGTTCCCGCAGCTCGTGCAGGGCATCGCGAAGTCCGCAGACGGTGCCGGGGAACTGGCCGACGGGATGAGCCAGTTCAGCGACGGGCTCAACGAGGCCGCTGCCGGCTCGACGAAGCTCGCCGACGGCACCCGGCAGCTTGCTGACGGCATCGCAGAGGGCAAGGACAAGCTGCCCAGCTACTCCAGGGCCGACCGGGAGACCCTCTCGACCGTGGTCGCCTCCCCGATCGACACCGGCGACCTGACCGGGCTCGCCAACCCCGACCTGGGCTGGATCAGCCTGGTGCTGGTGCTCGCGCTCTGGCTGGGCGCCCTGGCCACCTACTCGGTGGTGAAGGCGATCGGCGCCGGCCTGCTCAGCTCGGCTGAGCCGACCGCGGTGCTGATCGGCCGCTCCCTGCTGCCCGGGCTCGCAGTGGTGACGGCGCAGGCCCTGGTGGTTGCGGCGCTGGGCCAGCTGGGGCTGGACCTGTCCTGGCAGAAGTGGCTGGCCGTCACCGGTGTGCTGGTGCTGGCCGCCGCGACCTTCGTGGTGATCAACCACGCGCTGGTCGCCTGGTTCGGCGGCTTCGGCCGGCTGTTGTCTGTGCTGTTCGCAGTGGTCACGACGGTGTCTGCGCTGACCGGGGCCGCGCCGGGCCTGTTCGCAGCCCTGCGGCCCTTCTCACCGCTGACCCCGGCCCTGGACGCGATCCGGGCGATCGTCACCGAGTCCAGCGGGGCGGTCACCTCGACACTCACTCTGGTCGGGTGGCTCCTGGTCGCCGTCACGGCCAGCTCCGTCGCCGTCGCGCGGCGCCGCACCACGACCCTGGAGGCAGTGGCCGCTGCCGGGTGACGCGGGTCCAGCGGCCGCCGGTGCGGACGGGGGCTCAGGCGGGCTCGGTCGGCTCCGGAGGCTCCAGCGGCCTGACCGGCTCAGCGGGGGCAGGTGCCGGCTGCGGTTCGGGTTCGGCCCGGACGGCGGCGTCGGCGTCCCGCTCGGCCTGGGCTGCAGCGGCGCGCAGGGCGACCGCGCGGGCGAAGTCGGCCTGGGTGGGCATCCCGTAGGCACGGGCTGTGGTGTCGTGCATCTCCACCACGTAGCGGTGCAGGCGCTCGGAGAACTGATGGGCGATCTCGCCCGGAGCCGCACGCAGCGGCCGGCCGAAGACAACGTGCACATGGGGGCGTCCCGGCACCGGCACCGTCGCGCCGTACGGCATGGCTGCGTACGCTCCCACCAGCGCGATCGGCAGCACCGGCACGTTGCGCGAGATGCTCAGGGCGGCCGCACCCGGGGTGAAGTTGGCCATCGCGCCGGTCCGCGACCTGGTGCCCTCGGGGAACAGCAGCAGCGGGATGCCGTCCGAGAGCAGCCGGCCGGCCAGGCCGCGGTGGCCCTGCCGGTTCGCGTGCCCCTGCCTCACGACGGGGAACGAGTTGAAGAACAGGGTCGTGGGCAGCGCCCGGTACCAGGCGTTGAAGAAGTAGTCACCGGCAGCCGCAGCCGCAAGGTTCCGCGACAGCCTCCGCGGCAGGGCACCGAACACCAGCGGTGCGTCCAGGTGGCTGGCGTGGTTGGCGATCGCGACGTACGGCGGCTTCAGCCCGTCGAGGTTGCGCATGCCGTGGATGTGCACGCTCACCGCAGACCAGATGTAGGGCTTCATCAGGAGGTGCTGCGCGATCAGGCGGGCGGCCGCCGGACCGGCGGCGTCGTACCTGCTCGTGGTCGCTCTGCTCACCTGGCTCCTCAACTCGTGTCCGCCAGCCATTGTGTCGCACTACGGCGGCGTCAGGCACCGGTCCGCGCTCCTGACCAGGATTTCACCCGGACGGACGGCAGCGTGCTGCTCCTCAGAGGTACCCAGCTCAGGCACTGAGCAACTCGGCCTGCCCGGCCAGCCGGCGGAGCGCCCAGCTGCAGCGCCACCTGACGGCCGTGGCGGTGGTGCCCAGCTCGGCAGCGGCCTGGTGGCTGCTCAGCCCCGCAACGTAGACCGTCCACAGGGTGCGATGGGTGAGCTCGTCGATCAGCTCCAGTCGTCTGGCCCTGGCCAGCACGTCCGCCGCGCCGGGCTCGGCCGGGCCGGGGACGGGTGCGAGCGGTGCGGGGGAGGGGCGGAGCCTGCGCCGGACTCCCCACGCCAGGTTCGCAGCGATCGAGCGGGGCCGGGTGTCCAGTGGATAGTCGGCGATGGCGACCCAGAGCTCCGAGAGCGCCACTCCGAGTGCCTCGGGACGGCCGGCGCAGGCGCGCACCGCCATGCCCAGCATGGCCTGCAGCACTGTGCGGTGCGCCAGCGCATGGCCGGCCCGGCCGAGGCGCAGCAGTGCTGCGAGCACTGCATCGGGATGGGCGCGAACCAGCCCGAGCACGCTGTCGAGGTCCTTGGCGTCGGCCAGTGCCGGCTCGGCAGCGGCCCACCGCCGCAGCTCAGGGCCGGCCACCTCGACCAGGCCGAGCCATTCCGAGTTGAGCGCCGCAACCGTCCGCCAGCCGTCCACGGCAGCAACCTGCCGCGGCGGTGTTGTCCGAGTTGTTGCCCGTTCTTGGTGCACTGTTGTCAACCACAGCTGGCATCGATTGCACGTTTCTAACAATTCGGCAACGACAAGGCGAGAGAGCTCCACCTTAGGGTTCCCTTGCCCTACGCTGAGAGCGTATTCATCCAGGGGGTTCGGCGACCGATCGCCGATCATGATCGCCCAGGGGGACGCTCGGATATCCAGCGGCCCCCTGGTGCCATTTAGGGGCCCTTCGGCTTCCGGCCGGAGTACTCGGCAGCGGCCCTGGCCAGGAAGTCGGCCAGGTCGCCGGTCTCGCCGTCCCTGCCGCCGCGGCCGATCACCAGAGTGGGTGGGCTGGGCTCCACCCGCACGCCGGTGAAACGCGCCAGCGCAGAGCCGGCCGTGACCAGCTGGTAGTAGCTCCCGTCGGGGGCGACGGCGAGGGTTCTGGCCCGGTTGAGGTACCAGCCGACCAGGCCGGTCTTCACCCGCGTGCCGTTGAGCAGAGTGGCCTGCAGCGGCTCCGGCGCCACTTCGTCAGCCTGCAATCGGGCGACGAAGGCCGTCAGCTGCTCCTGCGCCTGCCGGGCTTCCGCGCCCGCCGCAGCGGTTGCCAGCTCCTGGCGCCGGCGGGCGTCCGCGCGGCGCTGGCTCTCTCCTGACATGTTGCCAAGGCTAGCCCGCCGGCCTTGGCCGGGCCTTCTAGGCTGGTCGGCGGAAGCGAGGGGTGGGATGCAGCCGAGTGCGGAACCGACGGCACACAGCCGTGGCGTCGTGGACCGCCTGGTCATCGGGTTGGTGATCGGCGCGGTGGCTGTCTCGGTCGGTGCGGTCGCGCTGCTCACCGTCTACATGAATCGCATCGGGGATGCTGCCGCAGGCCTGCGGCGGGTGGACCCGCTCGGTGCCTACGAAGGCCGCCCGAGCCCGGTGGGCGCGGACGGGGTGCACGCCCTGAACTACCTGTTGATGACCACCGACGCGCGGGGGGAGCTGGACGCCGTCCTGGTGGCCCACCTGTCAGCCTCCCGGCGCGACCTGACGCTGGTCACCCTGCCGGCCGACCTGCTGGTGGACGACGGCCGGACGACCCTGGCTGAGAATTACGCGATCGAGCCGCGGCTGGCGGCCAGGTCGGTCGAGGCGCTGACGAACGCGCGGATGGACCACCAGCTGCACCTGGACGTGACCGGCTTCCCCGCCGTGGTGGACAGCCTGGGCGGCCTGCGGCTGGGGCACGACCGGCTGGGCGGGGAGCAGGCGCTGGCCTACCTCGACGCAGCCGCTGACCCGACGGAGCGCTCTGTGCGTACGGCCGAACTGCTGCGCGGTGCCCTGGCGGCCTCGACGATGAGTTCGGCGATCGCCGACCCCAACCGCTTCGACAAGGTGCTGGACGCCCTCACCCCGTGCCTCACGGTGGACGCCGACCTCACCGCCGACCTGATCGAGGCCACCATGGTGGAGTCAAGGGTGCACGCTGAGGAGATCGCCACCTGGCCGCTCGCCGTCGCCCGTGGCGCCGACGGCGCGCATGCCGACCCGGTGGGGCTCACCCACCTGCGCCGCGCCCTCGCCGCCGACGACCTGGCCGGCGCAGGGTCGAGGCAGGCGGTCTGGCAGGCGTCCCCGGCGCCGAAGCGGTAGGTCGCGGGTAGGCTGGCCGCGTGCTGAAGGTGATCCGCATCCTCCTGTTGGGCGCTGGCGCCGGCTACGCCGCGTGGCGCTATTGGCAGACGGTGAACCGCGCGAACGCCGAGGCGTGGGCCGCGGGGACTGACCGCATCGACTGAGGCTGCGACTGCATCGGGGGAATCGATGAACGAGGGCGAGCCGGGCCTGGACGTCCTGGACGGCGGGGATGACGGCGCCGGTCCCGTCCGGAAGCGCAATCCGCTGCGGTGGGCACTGCTCGCCCTGGCCGGAGCGGTCGTGCTCCTGCTCGTGGTGGTCGGGTTCTACGCGGTCCGCGGCATCCAGGCGCTCAACGAGGTCAGACGGGATCCGGACCTGATGCCGGACTACCAGGGCCGGCCGACGGCGGCCCAGCCGGAGGCGCCTTCGCCGCCGGTCAACTTCGTCCTGATCGGCTCCGACACCAGGGGTGGAGAGCGCGGCCGCAGCGACGTACTGATGATCGCCCACCTCAACTCCGAGCGGGACCAGCTGTACCTGGTGTCGTTTCCGCGGGACCTGTATGTCCCGATCCCCGGGCACGGCAAGAACAAGATCAACGCGGCCTACTCCCTGGGCGGGCCGGCGCTGACCGTGCGTACCCTGGAGAACCTGCTGGACGTGCCGATGGACCACACCGCGCTGATCGACTTCGAGGGCTTCATCGGGCTCAGCGACGCGGTTGGCGGGGTGACGATCTTCAACGAGGTGGATTCCGCGAGCGCGGGCTACGACTTCCCCCGTGGAGAACTGACCCTGAGCGGCAACAAGTTGCTCGCCTACGTGCGCGAGCGTTACGACCTGCCGCGCGGCGACCTGGACCGTGCCGCCAGGCAGCGCACCGTGGTCAAGGCCCTGGTGCTGAAGCTCGCCAGACCGTCGACACTGGCGAACCCCGTTGCCTTCAACGAGGTGGCCGCGCGGATCGGGAGGTACTTCACGGTCGACGACCGGCTCGACAACGCCGCCGTCTGGTCGCTGGCGACCAGCCTGCAACTGCGCGGTGGCGACGGCATCCGACAGATCGAAGCGCCGATCTCCGGTTTCGGGCGCTCCCCGCAGGGCGCCTCCATCGACATCGTGGACGGCAAGCGGATGGCTGAGCTGGCCAGGTTGCTGCGGGCGGACGAACTCGGCACCTACTGGGACCGGTACGGCCAGGACTGACCTACTCCAGGTAGGTGTTCCCGGGCACGGCCTCCGGCTCCAGCACCATGCGCAGCGCCTCCCCGACGGCCACGGCGTGGTCCTGCGCGTCCTCCATGGTGTTCAGCCGGGTGTGCAACTCCGGGTCCATCGAGGCGGTGGCAGCGAGCAGGTCGAACACCTCGAACTCGATCTGCACGGGGTCACCGTGACGGTCGAACCGCAACCACAGTTCCAGCGCCTCCTGGCGGTCGGCATCCACCAGCCCCAACCCGCGGTGCGCTCGCAGGAACGCCCGTGGTTCAGCCTCGAAGAGCACGGCGGTGCCGGCATCTTCGTCAGTGGTGACCGAACCGAACTCGAAGCCGTACGGCGCCAACTCGTCGACCAGCGCCTCCACGTAGTCCTCGGGCAGCTCCATGGGCTCAACGTTACTCAAAGTCGGAGGATCCGGCGGCCGGCGGGAAGTGGAGCATAGGGGATTCGAACCCCTGACCTACGGCTTGCAAAGCCGCCGCTCTACCAACTGAGCTAATGCCCCGCGCTGCGACATTCTCGCACCTGGCGGCGGCCTCCCCCAAACCGTCGCGCAAGGAGCCCGGTGGGGCCGAAATCGACCTGTGGAAGGGCGCCAACTACCCTTGAACGCATGTGGTCCAAGCGGGAAGAGGTGGATTATGCCCTGCAGCGTCGAAACACGCTGCAGGCACTGCGGCGTCCCCAACGCTCGCTGGAACTGACCGGTGTGTGCGACGCCGACCCGTTGCTGCTGCGCGCTGCGCTGCACCACGGCGAGGAGTCGCAGGTGGCCTGCCCGATCTGCGCCACCCCCCGGCTGCTGAACCTGAACTACGTGTTCGGGGAGCAGCTGGGCCAGTACTCGGGACGGATCAAGTCCACGGCGGAACTCGAAGAGATGCAGTCGGAGTACGGCGAGTTCAAGGTCTGCGTGGTCGAGGTGTGCACCGACTGCGGCTGGAACCACATGATCGTTTCCTACCTGCTCGGCGACGGCGTGAAGCGTCGTCCGCCGCGCCGCCAGCAAACCGTCGAGGACATCTATGGCTGACCCCAAGCGCCCCGCCGCCCCCCGGACCACCAGAAGCAGGTCCGCAACCGGCAAGCGCAAGCGCAACCCCTGGCTGCGCGCACTGCTGTGGGTGGTGGTCTCACTGGTGGCACTGGGCATGATCGGGGTCGCCGGCATCGCCGTGGCGTACTCCAACATCAAGCTGCCCGACCCGAACGCCGACTTCCAGACCAACACCAGCTTCGTCTACTACGCGGACGGCAAGCAGAAGCTCGGCTCGTTCCAGGTGCAGAACCGCCAGTCGATCCCATACGACAAGATGCCGCAGAACGTGAAGGACGCGGTCGTCGCGGCAGAGAACCGCAGCTTCTGGACCGACCCGGGCGTCTCCCCGACCGGCCTGTTCCGGGCGACGCTCGGCCTGATCGGCCTGGCCCCGCCCGACACCACGGCCACCGGCGGTGGTTCCACCATCACCCAGCAGTACATCAAGGTGATGTTCCTCACCCAGGAGCGGTCGTTCACGAGGAAGGCGAAGGAGATCCTGCTCGCGGCCAAGATCGGCCAGCAGCGGAGCAAGCAGGAGATCCTCGAGGGCTACCTCAACACCGTCTACTTCGGCCGCGGCGCCTACGGCATCGAGGCGGCGGCGCAGACCTTCTTCGACCGGTCCGCCCCGAAGCTGACCCTGGCGCAGTCCGTGGCCCTGGCCGCGATCCTGAACTCGCCCGGCAACCTCGACCCGGCCGAGGGTGACAAGGAGGCTGCCGACCTGCTCGAGCGCTACCAATACACGCTCAACGGCATGGTCGAGCTCGGCAACATCACCGAGGCCGAGCGGGCGGAGATCTACACCGAGCTGCCGAAGTTCCCGAAGGTGGCCAAGGACTCCCGGATGGGCGGGCCGAAGGGCTTCCTGCTCAACATGGTGGAGAAGGAGCTGCGGGCCAACGGCTTCACGGAGGAGCAGATCAACGGCGGCGGGCTGAAGGTGGTGACCACCTTCGACGCCGACGCCCAGGACGCGATGGTGTCGACGGCCCAGAAGATGACGCTGGCCGCGGCCGGCAGCAAGAAGGCCGCCAGGCGGCTGCACGCCGGCATGGCTTCCGTGGACAACGCCACCGGCGGGGTGATCGCGCTCTACGGCGGCCCCGACTACGTCAAGAACGGCCTGAACTGGGGGACGATCTCGTCCCCGGTCGGCTCGACCTTCAAGCCGTACGCGCTGGCCGCGGCCCTGCGCGACGGCTGGACGCTGAACGACAAGGTGGACGGCAGCAGCCCGTTCCGCCTGCCGGGCAGCACCCGGACCGTGCGCAACGCCGGCGGTGGCAGCTACGGGCAGGTGACGCTGCAGACCGCTACTACCAAGTCGATCAACACCGCCTTCGTCGACCTGACGCTGCAGTTGACCGACGGTCCGCAGGCGGTGCTGGACGCGGCGAACGACGCCGGCGCGCCGACAGTCGAGGGCTGGGACCCGGTTGCGACCGTGGCGCTGGGCACGCCTGAGGTGAGCCCGCTGCACCAGGCGATCGGCTACTCGACGTTCGCCAACAACGGCAAGCGGCACACCCCGCACGTGGTGGCGAAAGTGCTCGACGCCACGGGCGAGGAGGTGTTCGTTGCCGACACCGCCGGGCAGCAGAGCCTGGAGGAGGACGTCGCCATCGACGTCACCCACGCCCTCACCAAGGTGACCCAGGACGGCACCGGCTACCGCGCCTCGCAGCTGGGCTACCCGGTGGCCGGCAAGACCGGCACGGCCTTCAACTCGGTGACCGGCAAGACCAGCGCGGCCTGGTTCGTGGGCTACACCAAGCAGATCACCACGGCGGTGGCGTTCACCAGGGGTGACGGCACCGCCGACCTGGGCGGCAGTTTCTACGGGTCCGGCTACCCCGCGATGACCTGGCTGGAGTACATGCGGACGGCCATGGACGGCAAGGAGCGGCTCAACTTCGACCCGCCCACCAGGCGCGTCTCCACCCAGAAGCCGACGCACAAGCCCAAGCCGAAGCCGACCGAGACCGCAGAGCCCACCGAGACCCCGACCGGGACCGGGGAGCCGACCGGCGAGCCCACCGGGGAACCCACCGGGGAGCCGACCGGCGAGCCCACCACGAAACCCACGACAGAACCCACCAAGACCAGCGCACCCTAGGATCGGCGCGTGAGCACCACCGCACCGTCGCTGGCGCGCTTCCTTGGCGGAGCCATCGGCCGGCACGCGCGCCCTGGCGGGCTGTGGTTCACCGCCGGCCCGTGGGCGTTCCTCACGCTGACCGCTTCGTGGCTGGTCCTGATGCTGCGACAGCTGCCCTGCCAGAACGCAGGGGACCAGTTCCCGAACATGTGCTACTCCGACATCAGCGTCCTCTACTACTGGCGGGGGCTCAAGGACGGCCACATCCCTTACCTGGAGTCGGAACTGGAGTATCCGGTGCTCACCGGCGCGATGATGGAGTTCTCCCGCCGCCTGGTGCTGATGCTGGGCGGCCAGAGCCGTCCCGGGCTCAGCGACGCAGAGGTGAGCCAGGCGGCCGGGTTGTTCTTCGGTGTGAACGCACTGCTGCTGTTCCTGCTGTTCGCGGTGGTGATCTGGGTGCACCTGAAGCTGCACCGCCCGTGGGACGCGTTGATGATCGCCGCCGCGCCCGCGGTCTGGACCGCCGGCCTGATCAACTGGGACGCCCTCGTGCTCGCGCTGACGGCGCTGGCGCTGCTCGCCTGGTCCCGCAGGAAGCCGGTCTGGGCCGGGGTCTGGCTCGGGCTCGGCGTGGCGGCGAAGCTGTACCCGCTGCTGCTCCTGGTGCCCCTGGCCGTGCTCTGCCTGCGCTCGGCCCGGCTGAGGGCGTTCTTCCTGACCGCCGGCGCGACCCTCGCAGCCTGGGTAGCGGTGAACCTGCCGGTCTACCTCGCCACCCCCGACGGCTGGCTGAACTTCTGGACCTTCAACGCCGACCGCGGCGGCGACCTGGGCTCGGTCTGGTACGTGCTCGGCCTGGCCGGCGTCGACGTGGGCCCGGTGTCACGCCTGGTCGCAGCCCTGATGGTGGCGGGCACGCTGGCGATCTGCGGCATCCTGCTGCTCGCGCCCAGACGTCCGCGGCTGGCCCAGGGCGTGTTCCTGATCGTCGCGCTGTTCCTGATGGTCAACAAGGTCTACTCCCCCCAGTACGTGCTGTGGCTGCTGCCGCTGCTGGTGCTCGCCCGTCCGCGCTGGCTGGAGTGGACGCTGTTCGCGATCGCGGAGGCGCTGTACTTCGTTGCGATCTGGGCGCACCTGGACGGCGTCCTCGCGGCCGGCGCCGGCGGCCAGGAACGCCTGTACTGGCTGGCCGTGTTCTTCCGGGTCGGGGTGCAGGCCTGGCTGTGCCTGCGGGTGGTGCGCGACATCTTCCGGCCCGAACTCGACGTGGTGCGGGCCGGCGGTCGCGACGACCCGGACGGCGGTGTGCTGGACCGGGCGCCGGACGTGGCGTGGGTGGCGCGGATCAACGCCGGCCTGGCCGCACGGTGAGGGGCGTCGACCCGCACCGCGACATCCGGCTCGTGGTGCAGGCCTGGCTCGGCACGCGGCTGGCGATGCTGCTGGTGGCACTGTGGCTGATGGTGGACGAAGGCCGCACGCTGCCGGCGATGTTCGGCAACTGGGACGTGGCGCACTTCCTGGCGATCGCGGAGCACGGCTACGCCAATCCCACCGACATCGCGTTCTTCCCCGGCTGGCCGCTGCTGATGCGACTGGCCACCGCCTCCGGGCTGCCGGCCCTGGCCACCGGCACCGTGCTGGCACTGGCAGCGTCCGGTGTGGCGGCTGCAGCGCTGTACCGGCTGGGCGGTGCGCCGGCGGCCATCGCCTGGCTGCTGGCCCCGACGGCGGTGTTCACGATGGTGCCCTACACCGAGTCGGTGTTCTGCGCTGCAGCCTTCTGGGCCTGGGAACGGGCCGGCGCCAGGCAATGGGGTGCGGCTGCGGCACTGGCGGCCGTCGCAGCTTCGGTACGCGTGTCCGGGGTGTTCCTCGTGGTCGCGCTGGCGGTGCTGGCCCTCACCCAGGCCGGCTCGGCCAGGCAGCGCGGGCGGCGGCTGCTGTGGCTGGCGATCCCGGTGGCCGTCGTCGCCGCCTACATCGGCTACCTGCAGGTGGTCACCGGGTCCTGGACGGCCTGGTACGACGCGCAGGCTGCCGGCTGGTCGCGGGAGTTCACCTGGCCGTGGGAGGCATTGCGGCACACGTTCGAGGTGTTCGCCCCTGGTGCCTACGCAGACCACCCGGAATGGCCCTGGGTGTTCCGGGCCGAGGTGGTCAGCATGGCCGTGGGGTTGGTGGTCACCGTGGTCGCGCTCTTTCTGCGCCGCTGGGCCGAAGCCGTCTGGGTGGGGCTGCAGGTGGCCGCCTTCTCGTTCTCCTACTGGTTCATGAGCGTCAACCGCGCCGTGCTGTTGTGGTTCCCGCTGTGGCTGCTGCTGGGCCGGCTCGGGGAGAGCCGCCGGGCGATGCCGGCCTGGCGCGCCGTCCTGGTGGGGCTGCTCGCCGCGGCGGCCCTCGTCGTGCAGACGGTCTGGGCCTGGCTGTTCTTCACCGGCCGCTGGGCCAGCTGAGCCACGACCGGCTGCCCCCAGCCGGGTTTCGCCCGGGTGGGCACACTGGAGGCATGCCCCCTCCTTCCGGCACCGGCGGCGCGCGCAGATGATCGACGTGCAGCGCAGCCTCGGCCTGCTCCTGCGGGAGCGGGTCGCCGGCTCCGACGCGGCCGAGCGGGCCCAGCAGATCTGGGGCAAGCCCGGGCCGCGCTGGTTCACCGCCACCGATCCGATCTGGCGCGTGCACCGGGACGCGGCGATGTTCGTCGGCGGGCTCACCGCGCTGCTGCTGCAGTCGCTGCACCCCCAGGCGATGGCCGGGGTGGCCGGGCACAGCGGCTACAAGTCCGACCCCTGGGGGCGGCTGCAGCGCACCAGCCACTACATCGCCACCACGACCTACGGCACTGTCCCGGACGCAGAGGCCGTGATCGCGAAGGTGCGCGCCGTCCACGAGCGCGTCCGGGGCCGGGACGACGCCGGCCGCCCCTACCGGGCGTCCGACCCGCACCTGCTCAAGTGGGTCCACCTCGCCGAGGCGGACAGCTTCCTGCGGTCCCACCAGGCCTTCGGTGCGAGCCCGCTGGACCCGGCCGAAGCCGACACCTACATCGCACAGGCAGCGATTCCAGCCCGGCTGCTCGGCGTCGAGGACCCGCCGCTGACCACCGCGGAGCTGGCGGGTCAGCTCGTCGCCTACCGCGACGAGCTCAGGGCGTCCCCCGCTGCGCTGGAGGCAGCGCGGTTCCTGCTGTTCGAGCCGCCGCTGCCGCTGGTCGCGCGGCCGGGCTACGGCACGCTGGCGGCCGGGGCGATAGCGCTGCTGCCGACCTGGGCGCGCGCGGAGCTGCAACTGCCGCTCACCGGAGGCCTGGCCGACCTGCTCGGCCGCCCGCTCGGCCGGTTCAGCACCGAAGTCGTGCGCTGGGCCCTCGCCGCCGTCCCTGACGGACGCTGACACCCGCGCCCGGATCTGCCCTGGTTCACTGCGGTAGCCGCTGGGTGCCGCTACCTTGGCTTCCGACTTCGAGATGCCCGGACGGGCCGAAGGAGGACGCTTGACCCGGGCTGCGCAACCCGGCCTCCGGACCGCGGCGCTGCAGCCGCCGCCGGGGGCGTGGCTCGGCATGCTCGGCAGCGCTTCCCTTGCCACCGGCGCGTGCAGCGCGATGTTCTCCCAAGGCCCGCAGGGGTGGCCCTGGGAGCCGGTGCGGATGCTCGGCGAGGTCGTGGGCGTGGCGCCCGCCCTCATGCTGTTCCTGAGCGGCTACGTGCTGTGGAGCGTCGGGTGGTGGATGCTCCGTCCGCGGCCGGGGGTGGAGCCGGCGAACCGGTTCCTCGTGCTGCTGATGTGGTCGGCGCCGCTGCTCCTCGTGCCGCCGGTGATGAGCCAGGACGCGTTCCTCTACGCTGACCTCGGCTGGATCCAGGCCCTGGGCCACAACCCCTACGACACCGGGCTGGCCGTGCTCGGCGGTCCGTACGCACCCCACGTCGACAGCCTGTGGGCGGGTTCGGGGGTCGCCTACCCGCCGCTGGCCCTGCGCGCCCACTACGCGGCAGCCTGGCTGGCCGGCTTCCACCCCTACTGGGGCATGGTCGCCCAGCGGCTGCTCGCGGTCGCCGGGGTGGCGATCATCGCCGTCCTGTTGCCGCGCGTGGCGCGGGAGTGGGGCGGCTCCAGCCGTTGGGCCACCTGGTTCAGCGTGCTCAACCCGTTCGTGATCCTGCAGTACGTCGGTGGGGCCCACAACGACGCGCTGATGGCCGGCATCGTCGTCCTCGGCATCTGGCTGGTCGGCAGGCCGCTACGGGGAGCGAGCCTGGTGCTCCCGCCGGTGGTCTTCGGAGTGGCGATGGCGGTGAAGCCCCAGGCCGGCCTGGCGGTGGTGACGGTGCTGCTGCCGGTGGCCGGCCATCTGGCGGCGATGCCGACGGTGCGCCGAATGGGTGCGGCGATCTGGCGCCTGGCCGTCGCCTCGGCCGTGACCCTGGCCACCTTCGCAGCAGCGTGCCTGGCCACCGGGCTCGGCTTCGGCTGGACCCGCTGGCTGCACGTCATGGGCCTGGCGACCAACGACCTGCTCGACCTGCTCGACTCGCTCGGGCTGGCTCCGTTCCTCGGCGTGGCCGTGCCCGCGCTCGCCCTGCTCGGCATCGCCTACCTGGTCCTCACCCGTTGCCACCTGCCCATCCGGGTGGTGGCGCTCGGTTCGACGCTGCTGGCGTTCGTCCAGCCGCTCGTCCACCCCTGGTACCTCGCGCTCGGGCTGGTGCTGCTCGGCGCTGACCGGCCGCCGGCGCGGTTGGTCAAGGCGCTGCAGCTGGGCCTCGAGCCGGTGACCGCGACCGACGCGCCGGCCGGGGCCGCCGACGCGCGGCTGGTGGCTGAACCGAAATAGGAACCGTCCCGCCGGGCGGGCGTGGGGCAGCCCGCGGTGGTGTCGGAGTGGCCTCTGGTACCTCGCGATGCTTGACGCCTATGGTTACGTAACCGTAGGTTTGTGGTCCTGCCGGAGGCACCAGCCAGAGGAGACCCCTTGACCGAGCCCGCAGGCACCGACTTCGTACAGCTCCTCGACCCGTCCGGACGGCGGGTGGAGCATGACCGGTTCAGCTTCAGCGGCAGTGACGCCGACCTGACCGGCTACCTGCGCGACATGGTGCTGTCGCGCCGCATCGACGCCGAGGCCACAGCGCTGCAGCGCAAGGGTGAACTGGGGCTGTGGCCGCCGATGCTCGGCCAGGAGGCGGCCCAGGTCGGCTCGGCCCGCGCGACCTCCGCTGCGGACCTGATCATCCCCTCCTACCGGGAGCACGCTGTTGCGTGGTGCAAGGGGATCGACCCGGTGGACCTGCTCGGCACCTTCCGCGGCACTTCGATGGTCGACTGGCCGTCGGCGCCGGACGGCTTCCACCTGTACTCGTTCGTGATCGGCACCCAGACGCTGCACGCCGTAGGCATGGCGATGGCGCTGCAGCGCGACGGCCTGGTCGGCAACGCAGACCCGGCGGCGAACGCCGCGGCCGTGGTGTACTTCGGCGACGGCGCCACCAGCCAGGGGGACGTCAACGAGGCGTTCATCTTCGCCGCGTCCTACGCAGCGCCGGTGGTGTTCTTCTGCCAGAACAACCAGTACGCGATCAGCGAGCCGATCGAGTTGCAGTCCAGGATCCCGCTGTACCGCCGTGCCGCCGGGTTCGGCTTCCCTGGCGTGCGGGTGGACGGCAACGACGTGCTCGCCGTCCACGCCGTCACCGAGTGGGCGCTGAACCACGCCAAGGCAGGCGACGGACCGGTGCTGGTGGAGGCCTACACCTACCGGATGGGCGCCCACACCACCTCCGACGACCCCACCAAGTACCGCAGGGCCGGGGAACTGGAGGAGTGGCGGGCCAAGGACCCGATCGAGCGGCTCAAGGCCTACCTGCTGGCCGCCGGGGCCATCGACCATGGCTGGCTGGACGGGGTCGCGGCGGAGGCCGACGCGCTCGCCGAGCGGCTCCGGGACGGTTGCGTCGCGCTGCCCGAGCCACGGCTGGAGGACTTCTGGGGCCTGGCCTACGCCAACACCCCCGATCTGCTCGAGCAGCAGCGCAGGAGCTACCTCGACTACGAGGCCTCCTTCGAACCCCAGGCCGGGAGCGTGGCCAGGTGAGCCCGATGACCATGGCCAAGGCCCTGAACGCCGGCCTGCGCCGCGCGCTGGCCGCAGACCCCAAGGTGCTGCTCGGCGGCGAGGACATCGGCAAGCTGGGCGGGGTGTTCCGGGTCACGGAGGGCCTGCAGGCAGAGTTCGGCCCCGACCGCGTCGTGGACTCACCCCTGGCCGAGGCTGGCATCGTCGGCACGGCCGTCGGGCTCGCGCTGCGCGGCTACCGTCCGGTGGTCGAGATCCAGTTCGACGGCTTCGTCTACCCGGCCTTCGACCAGATCGTCTCCCAGGTCTCGCGGCTGCGGTTCCGCTCGCACGGCCGGCTGGGGGTGCCGATGGTGATCCGCATCCCCTACGGCGGCGGCATCGGCGCGATTGAGCACCACAGCGAGTCGCCCGAGGCCTACTTCGCCCACACTCCCGGGCTGAAGGTGGTCACCTGCTCCAACCCGCTGGACGCGTACTGGATGATCCAGCAGGCCGTGGCGGACGACGACCCGGTGGTCTTCCTCGAACCGAAGCGGCGCTACCACGAGAGGGGCGAGGTGGACCCGGGCGGGGAGGCCGCGCCGCTCTCGCTCTACCAGGCCAGGGTGGTCAAGCCCGGCTCGGACGTGACCCTGCTGACCTACGGGCCGATGGTGCGCACCTGCGTGGAGGCCGCGCTGGCGGCGGCGGAGGAGGGCCGCAACCTCGAGGTGATCGACCTGCGCTCCCTCTCCCCGCTGGACGACGCGGCCGTGCTGGCCTCCGTCCGGCGCACCGGGCGCGCGGTGGTGGTGCACGAGGCGGTCGGCACCCTTGGGATCGGGGCAGAGCTCGCCGCCCGGATCCAGGCCGAGTGCTTCTACCAGCTGCAGGCGCCGGTGCTGCGCGTCACCGGCTACGACCTTCCCTACCCGCCCAGCCGCACCGAAGATGGTTACCTGCCCGACCTGGACCGGGTGCTGGACGCCGTCGACCGGTCCCTGGCGTACTGAGAGGCCAACAGCATGCGCGAGTTCAAGCTCCCCGATCCCGGCGAGGGACTGCTGGAGGCCGAGATCGTCTCCTGGAAGGTGCAGGTGGGCGACGAGGTGGCGGTCAACGACATCCTGCTCGAGATCGAGACCGCCAAGTCGCTGGTAGAGCTGCCCTCACCGTACGCAGGGGTGGTCGCAGAGCTGCTGGCGGCGGAGGGCGAGACGGTCGAGGTCGGCACCCCGATCATCCGTATCCGGGAGGCGGGGGCGGACGCCGAGCCTTCGCCGGCGGGCGGCAACCCGCCGGCTGACGTCCCAGCGACGGCACCAGCCGGCGATCCTCCGGCCGGATCGCCGTCCGGCGGGGCAGGGGTCGAGCAGCACACCGTGACCGGGGCCGTCCAGGACGAACTGGGGGAGGTTCCGGCCAGGGACGCCAGCGGATCCATGCTCGTCGGCTACGGCGTGAAGGCCGGGGCGGTCAGCCGCCGTCCGCGCAAGGCCGGGCACGCGGTGGCTGTGCCGGCGACCGACCAGGTGCACGAGTCCTACGACACCGACCGGCCGGTGTCCCGGCACACCGACGACGTGACCCCTTCGGCCAAGGTCACAGCCGAGCCCTCCGGCGAGCGGCTGCCCGACCCGGGCCGCCCACCGGCCGACGCGGGCACGGGCCGTCCGCCGCTGGCGAAGCCGCCGGTGCGCCGCATCGCCCGCGACCTCGGCGTCGACCTGGCCACGGTAACCGGCTCGGGGCCGGGCGGCACGATCACGGCCGACGACGTGCTCGGCGTTGCCCAGGGCCGCTCCGGGCAGCGTCCGTCCGGCGACCGGCGGGTGCAGCTGCGGGGGATCCGGCGGGAGATGTTCCGCTCGATGACCGCGTCGCTGAACGTCCCCCAGGCCACGGCGTTCGTCGAGGTGGACGTGACCGGGACCATGGAGCTGATCGACACCCTCAAGCAGCGCCGGGAATTCTCCGGCCTGCGCGTCTCGCCCCTGCTGGTGTTCGCCAAGGCGGCGTGCCTCGCCATCGCGCGCAACCCCGAGATCAACTCCAGCTTCGACGAGGCGACCGAGGAGATCGTGCTGCACGGCGAGGTCAACCTCGGCATCGCGGCGGCCACCCCTCGCGGGCTCGTGGTGCCCAACATCAAGCACGCCGACCGGATGACCCTGCTGGAGCTCGCCCAGGCGCTGAACGAGATGGTCGCGATCGCCAAGCAGGGCCGGGTGCAACCCGGGGACCTGGCGCTCGGCACCTTCACCATCACCAACGTCGGGGTGTTCGGGGTGGACGGCGGCACCCCGATCATGAATCCCGGCGAGGCCGCGATCATGTGCCTGGGCACCGTCCGCCGCAAGCCGTGGGTGGTCGGCAGCGGTGAGGAAGAGCGGATCGAGCCGCGCTCGGTCTGCACGGTTTCGCTCACCTTCGACCACCGGCTGGTGGACGGCGAGATGGGCTCGAAGTTCCTCGCCGACGTGGCCACGATAATGTCCGACCCGGGCCTCTCGCTCCTCTTCTGACCCTAGAGTGCTGGCGTGGCCCGAGCTGATGTCCTGATCACGGTGACCGAGCTGCCGGCGGCGCTGGCCGCCGGCGCGCAGTTGCTGGACGTGCGCTGGCGGCTGGGCGAGCCGTGGGGCGCCGGCTTCGGACGCTACCTCGAAGGACACCTGCCGGGCGCGCGGTTCCTCGACCTTGAGGCTGTGCTCACCGGACCCACAACGGAGCCGACCGACGGGCGGCACCCGCTGCCGGACGCCGCGCAGCTCGGCGCCGGCCTGGGCGTCCTTGGCGTCGACCCGGAACTGCCGGTCGTGGTCTATGACGAGCCCGGCTCCTTCGCCGCCGGACGGGCCTGGTGGGTGCTGCGCTGGGCGGGGCTCGACGTCCGCGTCCTGGACGGGGGGATCACGGCCTGGGTGGCCGCGGGCAACGAGCTGGAGGTCGAAGAGCCGAAGCCTGCTGCCGTGCGGCCGCTGCAGCTGCGCACCGGTCAGCTGCCCACGCTGGACGCCGAGTCGGTAGCGCTGTTCGACGGGATCCTGGTGGATGCCAGGGCGGCCGAGCGCTATCGCGGCGAGACCGAGCCGATCGACGCGCGGGCCGGTCACATCCCCGGCGCGGTGAACCGGCCCGTCACCGGCTTCTGGGACGCCGCAGGGCGGCTTCCGGACGACGCCGCCCTGCGTGGCCTGCTGAGCCTGCCGGAGCACCGGCCCGTGGCGGTCTACTGCGGCTCGGGGGTTTCGGCCGCCCAGGTGGTGCTGGCGCTGGCGGCGCTGGGGGTGCAGGCTGCGTTGTTCCCTGCCTCGTGGTCCGGATGGTCGTCCGACCCGTCCCGCCCGGTGGCGACCGGGGAGGAGCCGTGACCGGCCGCACCAGCGTTGCCACGACCCGGCTCGACAACATCGGCGCGAACCTGGCGGCTATCCGCTCCCGGGTCGGCGGACGGAAGGTGCTGGTCGCGGTGAAGGCCGACGCCTACGGCCACGGCGCGGTCGAAGTGGCCCGGCACGTCGAACGCACCGCCGCAGCCGACTGGCTCGGCGTTGCCACCGTGGCGGAGGGCCTCGAGCTCCGGCAGGCCGGGGTCACGCTGCCGGTCCTGAAGCTGTCGGTGGCCCGTGGCGACGAGGTCGGCGCCGCGGTGGCGGCCGGGCTGGTCCTGTGCGTCGTGGACGAGGAGTCGGTGCTCGCCGCGGGCGCGGCCGCGACCACGCTCGGCGTCGAGGCGGAGGTGCACCTCAAGGTCGACACCGGGATGCGCCGCATCGGTTGCGAGCCCGAGCAGGCGCCCGGCCTGGCGATGCTTGCCGACGCCACCGCCGGAGTCCGGCTGGGCGGGCTGATGTCCCACCTGCCGATCTCCGACTCCCCTGCGGGGGACGGCTTCACCGCCGACCAGATCGCCCGGTTCGCCCGGACGGTGGCACAGGTCGAGGCCGCGCGTGGCCCCGTCCCGCTGAAGCACCTCGCCAACTCCGGTGGGGTGCTGGGGCATCCGGACTCCTGGTTCGACCTGGTCCGGCCCGGGATCATGGTCTATGGCGCGTACCCCGACCCGCAGACCCCGCGGACCGTCCAGCTGCTGCCCGCGCTGGAGTGGCGCACCCAGGTCAGCTTCGTCAAGCCGGTCCGCGCCGGGGAGACCGTCGGGTACGGCCGCACCTGGACCGCGCCTGCCGACACCTGGATAGCCACGGTGCCCGTCGGCTACGGGGACGGCTACTCCCGGTTGCTGTCCAACCGCGGCCGGATGCTGATCGCCGGGCGGAGTTACGCGATCGCCGGCCGGGTCTGCATGGACCAGACCATGCTCGACGTCGGACCCGAGCCGACGGTGGCGGTCGGCGACGAGGTGGTGCTCGTCGGAAGCAGCGGGCCGGAGGAGATCACCACCACAGAGGTCGCCGGGTTGATGGGGACGATCCCCTACGAGGTGACCTGCCTGATCAACCGCAGGGTGGGTCGCGCCGTCACCGGCTGACGCCGGGCTCAGACCGTCCCACCCCTTCGCGCGCCCGCAACTCGCGCCCCCGAAACTCGCGTCCCCAACACTCGCGTTCCCGACCCTTCGCGCCCCCGAAACCCACAGACGCCCCCGAATATTCGGGGGCGTCTGTGAGTTTCGGGGGCGTCTGGCAGCGGGAGGCGGGGCCGGGCCTACCCGCGCTGGATCGAGGGCTGGTGCCTGGCGACGAACTCGCGCTTGGCGTAGGCGGCCAGCCCGAAGGTGAGCCAGCCGTCGACCGCTGCGCCGACGCCGCCGCCCACCAGCGGGATGCGACGGACGATGACCGTGGCCAGGTGCTTGCCGCCGAGCCGTCCGGCGAGGGAGCCCATCACGCGCTCGCTGATCCGGCGCTCGAGGTCGGAGTCGAACATCGGCGCTGTGGCCACGGCGAGCGGCCCGGTCGGCAGCTTGCCGTCCGCGACCAGCCGGCGCACCTCGTCGTCGCCCAGCATGGCGAGGGTGAGCGCGGCGCGCACCCTGCGGTCGTCGACGTCGTAGCCGCGGAGGTGGGCGATCGACGCGATCATGCGGACGGTGAGCACCGCCATGCCGGCGATGTTGGCCGGCAGCCCCACCGGCAGCGTGATCAACCCGCCGACGCTGGTGAGGAAGCCCTGGGCCGAGGCGATCCCGACGTGCTGCACCACGACGGAGTCGATGGCCTGCTCGCGGTCGCCCTTGGCCTGCAGCGACTGGGCCGCAGTGGCCTTGGCGCCCGGGAAGGTGGCGTTGCCGTCGATGGCGAACTCGATGATGCTGCGCAGCACGCCGCCGGCCACTTCCGGGGTGCGCGTGACCAGCTGCTTGCCGAAGTCGGCGGCATTCGCCATCGGTGTTCCTTTCGGCGTGGGACGCGCACCAGCCTAGGCGAGTCAGCGCGCGACGGCTGCCCCCCGGCGGCCCCGAGCCGACCCCGAGCCGCCCCTGAAGGGTGTCGCGACCGGGTGGCAGAATCGGCCCATGGCGAGCGGAGGCGTCTTCGGGGCGCCGGCGGAGTGGCCGGCGCAGGACCTGATCGCCTTCTCCTCCGAGTTCGACCCCGAACTCGTGCTGGACGCCTACCGCAGCGGGGTGTTCCCGATGCCGCTGCACGCCTCCGGCTTCGGCCAGATGGGGTGGTGGTCGCCGGTGCAGCGCGGCGTGCTGCCCCTGGACGCGTTGCGGGTCACCCGGTCGCTGCGGCGCTCCGCAGCCCGCTACACGACCAGCGTCGACCGTGCCTTCACCCTGGTGCTCGAGCGCTGCGCCGACCCGGCCCGGGAGCACGGCTGGATCGACGCCGACGTGCGCAGCGTCTACACCGAGCTGTTCCACGCCGGCCACGTCCACTCCGTCGAGACCTGGGACTCTGCCGGCCGCCTGGTCGGCGGCCTGTACGGGGTGTCGCTGGGAGGGCTGTTCGCCGGTGAGTCGATGTTCCACGACCCGGTGCACGGCCGGGACGCATCGAAGGTCGCGCTGCTGGCACTGGTGCGCCTGCTCGCGGACGAGCATGCTGAGGAGCGCATCATCGACGTGCAGTGGCAGACCGAACACCTGGCCAGCCTTGGCGTGGTGGAGGTGGGCCGCGAGGAGTACCTGGAGCTGCTGGCGGAGGCGCTCGCCGTCCCCGAGCCCCGCTGGCCGGGCCGAGAGGAGCGGCATGCCTGAGTTGCCGGAGGTGGAGGCGCTGCGCGGCTTCCTCACCGAAGCCTGCGTCGGGCGGACGGTCGCCCGCACCGAACTGGTGGCGTTCGCCTGCCTGAAGACGTTCCAGATCCCGCTCTCGGCGCTGCACGGCCTCGAGGTGGACGGGGTCGAGCGGCGCGGCAAGTTCGTGTGCCTTTCCATCGGTGGGCTGTGGCTGGTGTTCCACCTGGCCCGAGCCGGCTGGCTCACCTGGCGCGAAGTGGTGCCGGACAAGCCGGCCCGTCCCGGACGGGGACCGCTGGCGGCCCGAGTGGTGTTCGCCGACGACAGCGGCTTCGAGCTCACCGAGGCCGGCACCCAGAAGAGGCTGGCGCTCTACGTCGTCGCCGACCCCGCCGAGGTGCCCGGCATCGCGGTGCTCGGCCCGGACCCGCTGGCAGTGGAGTTCACCCCGGAGGTGCTGGCCGGCATCCTGCAGCAGGCCGGCCGGGCGCAGCTGAAAGGCGTGCTGCGCGACCAGCGGATCGTCGCCGGCATCGGCAACGCCTACTCCGACGAGATCCTGCACGCCGCGCGCCTGAGCCCCTTCAAGCCCGCCAACGGCCTGTCCGAAGCCGAGCGCCAGACGCTCTACGCTGCGATCCGGGGCGAGCTGGCCGACGCGGTGGCCCGCTCCTCCGGCCTGGCGGCCAGGGAGCTCAAGGGTGACAAGAAGCTCAACCTGCGCGTGCACGGCCGCACCGGCCAGCCCTGCGGGGTGTGCGGCACGACGATCGCGGAGGTCTCGTTCGCAGACTCCTCGCTGCAGTACTGCCCCGGCTGCCAGACCGGCGGCAAGCTGCTCGCCGACCGGCGGCTGTCCCGGCTGCTGAAGTAGCCCGCCACCGGCCGTCCGGCAAGGGGCGACGCTGCCCCTGCCGCTACGCCCGCCTGTGGTCCTAGGCTGGCCTGCACCGCGAAGGGGGGACGGACGAGATGGAAGTGGAGATCGCAGAGGAGCGCATCTATGTGCTCACCGACCGGTTCAGCCTCGACCACGCAGAAGGCCGGGCCTGGTCGCGCCGGGCGGACGCCTTCGGTGCCGTCGCCCGCCTCGGCGGCCTGCTGAACCGCTCCGGGCCCGAGGAGTACGAGTGCATCTACCGGGAACGCCGGCTGCAGCCGTTCTGGCGGCTGCACGCGACCGCGGTGGCGGAGTACGAGCGCAAGCGCAGCTACGTCGTCGACGTGGCCCCGTCGGTGCACACCGTCCGGATCGCCGGTGAGGCCGTGCCGGTCGAGCAGGGCCGCCTGCGCCTGACCGGGCTGGAGGCCTGCCGGGAGGAGAACGCCAGGGAGTGGCTGTTCGACGGCCTGACCCGCAACGAGGCGCCGGCGCTGGCGAGCTACCTGCAGTTCCCCGGCTCGGTGGCGGACGCAGAGAGCCTCGCCGAGGCGGCCCGTTCCGGCACCGTGGTGGTGCCGCCGGAGAACAAGGCATCGATGCTGGTGCGGCAGGTGGTGTCGGCAGCGATCGGCAAGATCGACGCCGACCACGTGCACCAGGAGCGGGTGACGGTCGATGCTGTCGACCTCTTCTACCGTCCCGTCTACGCGTTCCGGTACCGCCGCGCAGGCAAGGAGGCCGTGATCGAGTTCGACGGCCTGACCGGAGACATCCGCCCCGATGGCAGCACGTTCGAACAGCACCTCGGCAAGGTGCTGGAGCCGCGCTTCCTGCTGGACGTCGGCGTCGAGGCGGTGAACATCTTCGTGCCCGGCACCCAGCTGGTGCGGATCGTGGTGGAGCAGGGCGTGAAGCAGGTGGCCCAGCGCCAGCGCGAATCCTGACCGGCGCGCCTGGGTAACAGTCCGGTCTCCACCTCGGCCGGCGTGGGGAGGCCGCCGGGGAGCCGGTAGCCTGCTGGGCGGAGACGGATTCGGGGGAGACTGGATGAAGGTGGCGGTGCGGACTGCGCTGAACCGGCTTCGCGCCGTGGTCACCGCGCCCTGGACCACCAACCACCGCCTGGGCGTGTGGCTGATCGTCGCCAGCGCCCTGGTCACCGTCGCGGTCGCGTTCTGCGGCCCGTCGCCAGTGGCGCTCACCCTCGGCCCGAGGCCCAACCTGTTGCCCCCGTGGTACCTGCCCGTCGGGTCGGTCACCCTCGGCGAGTGGGTGGCGGTCCCCGCGCTCTGGACCGGGCTGTTCCTCGGTGCGACCGGCATGTACGTGTGCTGGCGTGCGGTCAACCGGGGCTGGCGCCCCGACAACCGGCGGCTGTTCCTGCTGGGTTCGGGGCTGAGCGTGGTCACGGCCCTGGTGCCCCCGCTGACCTCCGCCGACGTGCTGATGTACGCGGCGTACGGTCGGCTCCAGGTGCTGGGGCTCAACCCCTACGACATCACCCCTGCCGAGATCTTCCGCTCCGAGTACGACCCGGTGCTGATCTGGACCGAGCGGCCCTGGCAGGACACCCCGAGCGTCTACGGTCCGCTGGCTTCCGCCTCGCAGTGGCTGGCGGCCTGGCTCGGCAACGACAACATGCACAACACGGTGTTCTGGCTGCAGATGTTCGCGCTGCTGCCGTTCCTGCTGATCGGCACGCTCGTCGTGAAGCTGGCCCACGACGACCACAAGACCCAGACCAGGGCCGTGCTGTTCACCGTGCTGAACCCGATCATGATCTGGTCGGTGCTCGCCGGTGCGCACAACGAGGCCCTCACGCTGGTGTTCGCGATCGTCGGGCTGTGGTTCATCCGCCGCAGCCCGTTCGTCGCCGGGCTGGGCATCGGCCTGGCCGGCACCGTGAAGGTGTCCCTGGTGTTCTACGGCATCGCGATGGCCTGGGGCTACCGCCGTGACTGGCGCAAGCTGGCCCAGCTCTGCCTCGGCGCAGCGATCCCGCTGGCGATCGCGTACGGGCTGTGGGTGCCCGGCGCCCTGCTGGCGGCTTCGCGCAACACCGGTTACATCTCCGCCGGCTCGTGGGCGCCCTGGCTGCAGTGGCCGCTCGGTCTGGTGATCGGGGACCCGGCCGCGCGCGGCTTCATCGGCTGGGCCGGCTGGATCGCCATGGCCGTCGTGGCCTGGATGCTGTCCCGGGTGCTGCCCTGGCGGCTGGTGCCGGGCAACCCGGGCGACGACGAGCCCACCCGGGACCCGCTGACCATCACCGTGCGCACCGCAGCCATCCTCACCGCGGCCTGGCTGGTCACCTCGCCCTACACGCTCAGCTGGTACGACCTGACCACCTGGGTGCCGCTCGGGCTGATGGCGGCCTCCCGGCTGGACCTGCTGATGATCTGGCGCGGGGTGTGGCTGTCGGTGGCCTACGTCACCGGGCGTTCGCTCGAGCTCAGCCAGGTGGAGGGGCTGCCGCTGCAGTTCAGCCCGGAGATGCGCGCGGTGTCCGGCTTCGTCCGGGACGGCCTGTGCTCGGGCGCCCAGGTGCTGGTGCTGGTGGTGATCGTGCACTGGTGGTGGACCTGGGGCCGCGAACTGCCCAGGCTGCCGGCCTGGCTGCGCCGGCGGCGGGCCCGTCCGGTGGCCGGGGCGACCAGCCTCGGGACGTGACCGCGCCGCCGCTACGCTGAGGCGCGTGCTCGGATACTTCGGTCCCGCCGGGACCTTCACCCACCAGGCCCTGCTGACGTTCACCGACGCAGCGGCCACCCCGTTCGCGACGGTGGGCCAGGCGCTGGACGCGGTGCGCGCGGGCACGATCGAAGCAGCCCTCGTGCCCATCGAGAACTCCGTGGAGGGCGGGGTGACGGTCACTCTGGACGCGCTGGCCTCGGGCAAGCGGCTGATGATCGTGCGGGAGGTGCTGCTGCCGGTGCAGTTCGGCCTCTACGTGCGGCCGGGCACCCGGCTGGACCAGGTGCGGCGGGTGCTCACCCACTCCCACGCCGCCGCCCAGTGCCGGGGGTGGCTGGCGGCGAACCTGCCCCAGGCCACCGTCACCGAGGCCGGGTCGACCGCAGGTGCCGCCGAGGAGGTGGCCGACCCCGACTCCAAGTACGACGCCGCGGTGTGCGCCGAGGTCGCCGGGCAGTTGTACGGGCTGGAGGCGGCAGCGTCCGCGATCGCCGACAACGACACGGCTGTGACCAGGTTCGTGCTGGTCTCCCGTCCGGCCGACCCGCCCAGGCCGACCGGCGCGGACAAGACCACCCTGGTGGCCTACATGCACGCCGACCGTGCCGGCGCGCTGCTGGAGATCCTCGAGCAGTTCTCCGGCCGGGGCGTCTCGCTGTCCCGGATCGAGTCCCGCCCGACCAAGACCGGAATCGGCAACTACTGCTTCAGCATCGACGCCGAGGGGCACCTGCGCGACCCGCGGCTGGCCGAGGCGATGCAGGGGCTGCACCGGATCTGCGAGGACGTGATCTTCCTCGGCTCCTACGCCCGCGCCGACGGCGTCCGGCCACAGATCGCGCCGGGCTTCACCGACGCCGACTACGCCGCGGCCCGAAGCTGGTACGCCTCCCTGGTGCACCCCGAGGACGACTGAGCGGCCGGCAGCGGGCGGGGGATAGGCTTTCGCCTCGTGATCGATCCCAAGCTGCTGCGCACCGACCCTGACCTCGTCCGGCGTTCCCAGGAGGCGCGCGGGGAGTCGGTGGAGCTGGTTGACGCACTGGTGGCCGCTGACGAGGCGCGCCGCGCGGCGATCGCTGCGTTCGAGAACCTGCGCGCCGAGCAGAAGGACCTCGGCAAGCAGGTCGCGCGCGCCCAGGGGGAGGAGAAGGCAGCGGTCCTGGCCCGGACGCGGGAGCTCGCCGCCCAGGTGAAGGCCGCCCAGGCCGCGGCCGAGGCGGCCGGCGCCGAGTTCGACCAGCTGATGGGGCAGCTGCCCAACCTGGTGTTCGCCGACGTGCCCCGCGGCGGCGAGGACGACTTCACCGTGCTGGAGACCGTCGGGACGCCGCGGGACTTCGCCGCGGAGGGCTTCACCCCTCGCGACCACCTGGAGATCGGTGAGCTGCTGGGCGCGATCGACATGGAGCGGGGCGCGAAGGTGTCCGGGTCGAGGTTCTACTTCCTGACCGGGCTGGGCGCCCGGCTGGAACTGGCCCTGCTCAATCTCGCCATGGCCAAGGCGCTCGGCTGGGGCTTCACGCCGGTGATCCCGCCGGCGCTGGTGAAGCCGTCCGCGATGGAGGGCACCGGTTTCCTGGGCCAGGCCGCCCAGGACGTCTACCACCTGCCGGCCGACGACCTGTACCTCGTCGGCACCTCCGAGGTGCCCCTTGCCGCCTACCACTCCGAGGAGATCCTGGACGGCGCGTCGCTGCCGCGGCACTACGTCGGCTACAGCCCCTGCTACCGCCGCGAGGCCGGCTCCTACGGCAAGGACACCCGCGGCATCTTCCGCGTGCACTGGTTCGACAAGGCCGAGATGTTCGTCTACTGCGCTCCCGAGGACGCTGAGGCCGAGCACAGCAAGCTGCTGGCCTTCGAGAAGGAGTTCATCAGCGCGCTGGAGATCCCGTTCCAGGTGCTGGAGGTGGCTGCCGGCGACCTCGGGCTGAGCGCTGCCCGCAAGTACGACTGCTACGGCTGGCTGCCCACCCAGGACCGCTACCGCGAGATCACCTCCACCTCGAACTGCACCGAGTTCCAGGCGCGCCGGCTCAACATCCGGATGCGGGACGGGTCGGGCACCCGCGCGGTCGCGACCCTCAACGGCACGCTGTGCGCGATGACCCGCACGATCATCATGCTGCTGGAGAACCACCAGCAGGCCGACGGCTCGGTCTACGTCCCGGCGGCCCTGCGCCCCTACCTCGACGGCATGGAGTACCTCCGGCCGGTGTGAACCCGCAGCTTCGGGCAGGGTTGGCCGGCGCGTACGGCAGTGTTCACCGGGGCGTTCCGGGCGTCGGCTAGCCTTGAACGAACATGACAACACAGGAAATGGCGGCCAGGGGGCCGCGGTTGGCACCTGGGATCGGCGGGACGCCCGTCGGTGGCAGGCAGGTGCACAGGAATGCAGACGGCGGGAAGCTCCCGTCCCAATGGCGGCCGGGACTGGTCGCCCTCGACATCGACGGCACGCTGGTCGACCACGCCGGGCAGCTGCCGCAGGACGTGCACGCAGCGGTGGCCAGGGTGGTCGCCGCCGACGTGCCGGTGGTGCTGAGCACCGGACGCAGCTGGCACTCGACCAGGCCGGTGTTCGACGCGCTCGGCCTGCCGCCGGGCCCGGTGGTCTCGTCCAACGGCGCGGTGACCGTGCAGTACCCGCCCTTCGAGATCACCGAGGTGGTCACGTTCAACCCGGCCGAGGTGATCAGCCGGGTGCTCGCCGAGTACCCCACGGCTGCGCTGGCGGCCGAGGTGATCGGCCAGGGCTACCGCGTGAGCCGGGCCTTCCCCGACGGCGACCTGCACGGCGACATCGAACTGGTCAGCGTCGACGACCTCGCCGCTGACGACGTCACCCGCATCGTGGTGCGCGACCCGGACGCCACCGACGCGGAGTTCATCGAGCTCGCGCAGCGCCTCGGGCTGCACGGGGTGAGCTACTTCGTGGGCTGGAGCGCCTGGCTCGACATCGCCCCGGCCGGGGTGAACAAGGCCACTGCGCTTGCGCAGGTCGCCGCCGGCCTCGGCGTCGACCGCAGGGACGTGCTGGCCATCGGGGACGGCCGCAACGACATCGAGATGCTCACCTGGGCCGGGCGGGGGGTCGCGGTCGGCGACGCGGCACAGGAGGTGGCCGCAGCGGCCGACCACGTCACCGGCACGTTCGCTGCCGGCGGCACGGTCTCCGAACTGCTGCGCTGGTTCGGCTGAGCCGTCGCCGGCGACCGCCCCAGCGCGCCCCGCGCGCGGTCCGTGCCCGGCCGGTCTACCCTGAAACGGTCCAACCGATCCAGGGAGACGTGGTGGTCCATCCCTACCTGCGTGAGCCGGAGTTCCTGACCGAGCTGAAGGACGGCACGGTCAAGCAGCTCAACCCGTTCAGCGGCACGGAGGTCTGGACCGTGGCCGGGCGTGGCAACCGTCCGCTGGGCGTGGTGCTGCCTGACCCGGTGCCGCTCGAGCCGGGCCAGCACGGCCGGTACTGCGCGTTCTGCGAGCACCGCTACCTGGAGACCCCGCCGGAGAAGGCCCGGGTGGTGCGCCATGCCGATGGCAGCTGGGAGACCCGCTACCGCACGGCGGCGGAGAACCTGCACGACACCGTCGCCGAGTTCCGGCGCGTGCCCAACCTGTTCGAGATCCTCTCCTACGACTACTGGCACGACAACTACGGCTACGAGCTGCCGGTGCGGGTGCGCGACCGCAAGACGGCCTACCTCGCCTCGCCGGCCGGCCGGGCGCATGTGCTGTCCGTGGTGCGGGCAAGGCTCAAAGCTGGTGGCCGCAGTGACCAGGTCATCGATGCGATGGGGGAGGACGCCCAGCTGGAGGCGGCGTCGGGCTTCTTCGGCGGCGGGCACGACGTGATCATCGCCCGCAGGCACTTCGTCGACGGCGCAACCGACAACACCCAGCTCGCAGCCTCCGGAACGCTCACCCCCGACGAGCACGCCAGGTTCCTCGCGTTCACCGCAGAGTCGGTGGCAGCGCTGTTCGACCTCAACCGCTACGCCCGTTACGTCGCGGTGTTCCAGAACTGGCTGCGCCCGGCCGGGGCATCCTTCGACCACCTGCACAAGCAGCTGGTCGCGATCGACGAGCGCGGCGTGCAGCACGAGCTGGCCATGGAACGGCTGCGCAGCAACCCGAACATCTACAACGAGCTCGGGGTGAACTACGCCTCCTACCGCAACCTGATCCTCGCCGAGAACGACCACGCGGTGGCGTTCGCCGGGTTCGGGCACCGCTATCCGACGATCGAGGTGTACTCCAAGTCGGAGGCGTGCGACCCGTGGGCGCACACCGAGGAGGAACTGCGCGGGGTCTCCGACCTGGTGCACGCGATGCACGCCGCCACCGGCGTCGACGTGCCGACCAACGAGGAGTGGCACTACCGTCCGGTCGACTCCGACCTGCCCATGCCGTGGCGGGTCATGCTGAAGTGGCGCAACGCAACGATCGCCGGCTTCGAGGGCGCGACCAAGATCTACCTGAACACCATCGACCCGTACGCGCTGCGGGACCGGCTGGTGCCTGCCCTGTTCACGCTGCGCGACCAGCGCCGGATCGCCCGGATGCAGATCGCCACCGAGTGCCCCTGCCGGCCGAACCCGCTGCGCTACCGCGCGAACCGCTCCTGATCCCCCGCGCCCGTCCGCGCCCCGGCCGGCTTGGAGGCTGCCCGGGCTGGGGCTAGCGTCGTCACCATGACCACCACCTACACGCTCAACGACGGCCACACCCTGCCGGGGATCGGCTTCGGCACATACCCGCTGGGCGGCCCGGCCGGCGTCGGGGTCATCGTCAGCGCGCTGCACCAGGGCTACCGGCTGATCGACTCCGCCGTGAACTACGAGAACGAGGGCGCGGTCGGGGAAGCCGTCCGCCGCTCCGGGGTGCCGCGCGAGGAGATCGTGGTCACCTCCAAGCTGCCCGGGCGCCACCACGCCTACGCTGAGGCAGTCACCTGCGTGCACGAGTCGGCCTACCGCCTCGGCCTGGACCACATCGACCTCTACCTGATCCACTGGCCCAACCCCGGCGTCGACCGTTACGTCGAGGCGTGGCAGGCGCTGGTCGACCTGCGCAGGGAAGGGGTGGTCCGCTCGATCGGGGTGAGCAACTTCCTGCCCGAGCACCTCAACCGGATCGTCGCAGAGACCGGCGTGACCCCCGCGGTCAACCAGATCGAGCTGCACCCCTACTTCCCGCAGGAGCAGCAGCGGGAAGTGCACGACCAGCTCGGCATCCGCACCGAGGCGTGGAGCCCGATCGGCAAGGCCTCCGGCCTGCGGCAGGAGCCGGTGGTGGCCGGGATCGCCGAGGCGGTCGGCCGCACCCCGACCCAGGTGATCCTGCGCTGGCACGTCCAGCTCGGCGTGGTGCCGTTGCCCAAGGCGGCCAACCCGGGACGGCAGCGGGAGAACCTCGACGTGTTCGACTTCGAGCTCGACGACGCCCAGGTCGCCGCCATCACCGCGCTGGCCCGGCCGGACGGCCGGCTCAACGGCAGCGACCCGGCCTTCCACGAGGAGTTCTGAGGAGCGTGTGGGTGGCTGAGGTTAGGGTTGCCGCGTGCCGGTGATCGAGGCCCGCGGGCTGACCAAGACCTACGGCGAGCTCCGCGCGGTGGACGCGATCTCGTTCGAGGTCAGTCCCGGGGAGTCGTTCGGCCTCCTCGGTCCGAACGGCGCGGGCAAGTCCACGACGATGCGGATGATCGGGGGCACCAGCCTGCGCGACGGTGGCACCCTGCTGGTCAACGGGCTGGATCCCGAGGCGCACGGCCCTGCCGTCCGCGCCTCGCTGGGTGTGGTGCCGCAGCAGGACAACCTGGACACCGAGCTGCGCGTCCGGGACAACCTGGTCATGTACGGGCGCTACTTCGGGCTGCCCTACTCCTACCTGAGGCCCAAGGCTGACGAGCTGCTGCAGTTCGCCCAGCTCACCGAGAAGGCCGAGACCAAGGTCGACAACCTCTCCGGCGGCATGAAGCGCCGCCTCACGATCGCAAGGGCGCTGGTCAACGAGCCGCGGATCCTGCTGCTGGACGAACCCACCACCGGGCTCGACCCGCAGGCGAGGCACATCTTGTGGGACCGCCTGTTCCGCCTCAAGGAGCAGGGCGTGACCCTGATCGTCACCACGCACTTCATGGACGAGGCCGAGCAGCTGTGTGACCGGCTGGTCGTGATGGATCGCGGCGCCATTGTCGCCGAAGGCAGCCCGGGCGAGCTGATCCGCAGGTACGCCACGCGTGAGGTGCTGGAACTGCGGTTCGGTTCGGAGCGCAACGCCGCCTTGGTCGACCGGCTGCGGGGCTTCGGCGACCGGCTGGAGGCGCTGCCGGACCGCGTGCTGGTCTACACCGATGACGGCGAGGCCGCACTGGAGGCGGTGCACCGCGACGGGCTGGAGCCGATCACGTCACTGGTGCGGCGCTCCTCGCTGGAGGACGTGTTCCTCCGGCTCACCGGTCGGAGCCTCATTGACTGAGCTGACCGGTACGGACCCGTTGCCCGACTCCAACGCCCTGGCCTATTCCGGCCGGGCGCCCGGTGCTGCCAGGCAGGCGGAACTGGTTCGGCGGTGCGGCTGGTGGTACCAGGCCGAGTGGCGGCTGATCGGCATGCGGGCGTACTGGACCTCGATCCTCGGCACGGCGCTGCTCACCCCGGCGCTGTACGTGCTGGCCGTCGGGATCGGGCTGGGTTCGCTGGTCGACGCCGGCTCCGGCGGAATCGGCGGGGCGCCGTACCTGGTTTTCGTCGCGCCGGGGCTGCTGGTCGCCACGATCGTGATGTCGGCCTCCGCCGAGACCTCCTACCCGGTGATGGAGGGCTTCAAGTGGGGCCGGCTGTACTACGCGCGGGCGAGCACTGCCGCCACGCCCCGCCAGGTGGCGCTGGGTGAGCTGCTGGCCATCTTCCTGAGGATGGTGGCCGAGGCCGCCGTGTTCTGGCTGGTGCTGGTGGTGCTCGGCGCGGTCGACCCCGGCCGGTCCTGGCCGGTGGTCGCTGTGGCCGCGCTGGCGGGCATCGCCTTCGGCGCGCCCCTGATGGCCTACGCGGCCACGATCGAGAACGAGGGCTACCAGTTCGCCCTCGTGCAGCGCTTCATCGTGATGCCGATGTTCCTGTTCGCCGGCACGTTCTACCCGCTCGAGGCGATGCCCGCCTACCTGCAGTGGATCGGCTGGATCTCGCCGATGTGGCACGGCACGCAGCTGGCCAGGGAGCTCAGCTTCGGGCTGCAGCTCCCCGCGGGCATGGTGGTGCTCCACCTGGGCGTGCTGCTGGCCGTGGCCGCGGCCGGCGCTGCGCTCGCCGTCCGCAACTTCGAACGGAGGCTGGCCAGGTGAGCGCCGGCGTACGCCAGGCCGCGACGGCAGCGCCGCCCGGCGGCCGGCTGGCCGGGTGGTTCGGGGCGAACTCCTCGGGCAACACCGCGGCCGTGGTCGAACGCGGCTTCAAGGTGATCCGCAACCAGAACTGGGTGGTGATCGTCTCCGGCTTCTTCGAACCGGTGTTCTACCTGCTCAGCATGGGTCTGGGACTCGGGGCCCTGGTCGGCACGGTGGCCGGCCCCGGGGGTCAGCCGATCTCCTATGCCGCGTTCATCGCGCCGGCCCTGCTGGCCACTTCCGCGATGAACGGGGCGATCTACGACTCCACCTGGAACGTGTTCTTCAAGCTGCGCTTCGCCCGGCTGTACCAGGGCATGCTCGCCACCTCCCTCGGTCCGCTCGACGTCGCAGCCGGGGAGATCTTCCTCGCGCTGTTCCGCGGCTTCCTCTACGCGCTCGGGTTCACCGCCGTGATCGCGCTGCTCGGCCTGGCGACGTCGTGGTGGGCACTGGCGATGATCCCGGTCGCGCTGCTGATCGCGCTGGGCTTCGCAGCCCTCGGCATGGCGGTGACCAGCTACTTCACCACCTTCCAGCAGATGGAGTGGATCAACATCGCCCTGCTGCCGATGTTCATGTTCTCGTCCACGCTGTTCCCGATCACGGTGTTCCCCGAGCCGGTGCAGTGGCTGGTGATGGCGCTGCCGTTGTGGCACGGTGTGGAACTCATGCGCCAGCTCTCGTTCGGCCACTTCGAGGCCGGCACCCTGGTGCACCTCGCCTACTTCACCGTGATGTCCGTGCTCGGGGTGGCCTTCACCACCCGTCGGCTCCGGTCGTTGTTCCTGCGCTAACCGTCCCGGGGCCCCGGAGGCGGCGGCAGGCGGACGTCGAGCCGGGCTTCACCGGCACCGATGGTGAAGGCTGCGGCGGCGCCCTGGCCGGGCAGCGCGACGGTGTAGCCACCGCGGAAGCCCGCCACCGCCACCCGTCCGGCGGCGTCGGTGCGCAGGGTGGTCGGCGCCAGCCACCAGTCGCCCTTGATCAGCCCTCGCAGCGCGGCGAACGATGGCTTCGGCGTCCCGTCGGCGCGGACGAGCCCGATCGGCGCGCCCAGCCAGGCGCCGCGGTCGGTGATCCCCCAGTAGTTGATCGCCTCGACTGCCGGGTGGGCCACCAGCGCGCGGTAGTGGCGCAAGATCTCGTCGGCCTGCCTGGCCTCGCCCTCGGCCGTGCTGGGCCAGCTGTCGACCACGTGGTCGTTGAGGTCGACGATGTGGGCCGGCATCAGCTCACCCGAGACCAGGGAGGTCTCGGTGAAGTGCAGCGGCAGCCCGAACCGGCCGAACCGGTCGGCGATCGCGGTGATCTGCTCCTCGCCGCGAAAACCCTGGTGCATGTGGGTCTGCAGGCCGATCGCGTCGATGCCGATGCCTGCCTCCAGCAATTCCTCGATCAGCCGCTCGTAGGCGCTGGAGAGGTCGAAGTCGTTGATCAGCAACACGGCGCCCGGGTCGGCGGCGCGCGCCTCCTCGAACGCCAGCCGAACGGTCGCGATCCGGCCGCGGGCCCGCGCGAGCCGGCTGACGGCGTTGTCCTCAGCGGTGAACACCGGCAGGATCACGGCCTCGTTGATCGCGTCCCACGCCCCGACCAGCCCGGCGAAGTCCCCCGCCTCCCGTCGGATCCGCGCACGGAGCAGGCTCTCCACCTCCGCGGTGCCGAGGTCGAGGAGCCACCGTGGCGAGAGGGTGTGCCACACCAGCGGGTGGCCCTTCAGCCGGATCCCGCGATCGGCGAACCAGCGCGCCGTGGCCAGCAGCTCGCGGGTACGGGGCGAGCCACGTTCGGGCTCGAAGTCGCGCCAGTAGAAGCCGAGGGTCGCGGTGTTGAACAGGTCCAGCCACTGGCTCGCCAGTGCCTCGTCCGCTGCGGTTCCACGGCCGTTGGCGAGGTGGACGAAGTCGAAGCCCAGGTTGCCGAAGCTGAACTCGTGGCTGGCCTGGGCCACCACGACGTCCACCTCAGGCAGGGGCCGGCCGGCGGCGTCGGCAACCGTGAGCACAGCGGCACCCAGCCGGTGCGGGCTTCCGGTGTCGGTCACGCGGGCTTGCTGCATGGCCGCAGCCTAGGGCCCGCCGGGGGCGTCGGCGTTCGCGGCTACGCCGTGCTCGGCGCCTGCCAGAGGTTGATCCCGGCGTCCTTGGCGTGGCGGTCGATCTCCTCCAGCTCGGCTGCGCTGAAGTCGGGGTTCTGCAGCGCTGCCAGGCTGTTTTCGAGCTGCTCCACGCTGGAGGCGCCGATCAGGGCCGAGGTGACCCGGGAGTCGCGCAGCACCCAGGCGATCGCGAGCTGCGCCAGGCTCTGGCCGCGACGTCCGGCCAGGTCGTTCAGCGCGCGGACGTGGGCGAGGTTCACGTCGTTCAGCCAGTGTGTGGAGAACGACTTCTGCTGGCTTGCGCGAGAGCCCTCCGGGACGCCCTGGAGGTACTTGTCGGTGAGCATCCCCTGGGCCAGTGGCGAGAAGGCGATGCAACCCAGCCCGGTCTCCGCCAGCGCGTCCAGGAGGTCGCCCTCGATCCAGCGGTTCAGCATCGAGTACGACGGCTGGTGGATCACCAGTGGCGTGCCCAGCTCCCGGGCGATGGCCACGGCCTCCCGCGTGCGCTGGCCGGAGTAGGAGGAGATGCCGACGTAAAGCGCCTTGCCCTGCCGGACGGCGGTGTCGAGGGCCAGCATCGACTCCTCCAGCGGGGTGGAGGGGTCGTAGTGGTGGTGGTAGAAGATGTCGACGTAGTCCAGGCCCATCCGCTGCAGGGACTGGTCGAGCGAGGCCAGCAGGTACTTGCGGGAGCCCAGGTCGCCGTAGGGGCCCGGCCACATGTCCCAGCCGGCCTTGCTGGAGATGACCAGTTCGTCGCGGTACGGGCGGAAGTCCTCGCGCAGGTGCCGGCCGAAGTTGGTCTCGGCCGAGCCGTACGGCGGCCCGTAGTTGTTGGCCAGGTCGAAGTGGGTCACGCCCAGCTCGAACGCCCGCCGCAGGATGGCCCGCTGGTTGGCGAAGGGCACGTCGTCGCCGAAGTTGTGCCACAGCCCGAGCGAGATGGCCGGCAGCTTCAGGCCGGTGCGGCCCACCGGCCGGTAGGGCATCCGGCCGTCGTAGCGGTCGGGGTCGGGGGTGTAGCGGTCCAGGATCATCGGGTTCCTTCGGTAGGTCTCCCTGCGATCCTAGGCCTCCCCTTGCCGTCGCCGAGGGGCATCGGGCCCGGCGCGCGCGCCCGTCC
Organism: Actinomycetes bacterium; assembly: GCA_023460935.1. Taxonomy (GTDB): domain Bacteria; phylum Actinomycetota; class Actinomycetes; order Propionibacteriales; family Propionibacteriaceae; genus Propionicimonas. The sequence continues at coordinate 13,844 of JAEWOI010000022.1, read as the reverse complement.
CGGGAACGAGTCGTGCGTACGATCTACCCGTGCCTGCGCGCAATCGAGCAGCCGTCCACGCCCGGCGGCGAAAGCGCCGGATGGCCAGGGTCGAGCACGACCTGACCGCTTCCCAGTGGGCAGCGCTGGTCTCCGCGTGGGGCGGTTGCGCGTACTGCGGCTCGCCCGCCGGACCGCTGCAGAAGGACTGCCTGCTGCCGATCTCGCGGGGCGGTCGCTACACGCTGGCCAACGTCGTGCCAGCGTGCGGTTCCTGCAACGCCAGCAAGTGGAACCTCGAGGTCACCTCGTGGCTGCGCAGGAAGCGGCTGGACGAGAGCCGCTTCCTCCTCCGCCGGGTCGAGGTGCTGCGGCTCCTGGCCGGCACCTGAACAAGTGGGTCGTCCGTGCCGGTCAGCACTCGATGACGTTCAGGGCGAGGCCGCCGCGCGCGGTCTCCTTGTACTTCACGCTCATGTCGGCCCCCGTCTGCCGCATGGTCTTCAGCACCGAGTCGAAGCTGACGATGTGGCGGCCGTCCCCGCGCAGCGCCGTGCGGGCCGCTGTGACCGCCTTCACCGCAGCGATCGCGTTGCGCTCGATGCAGGGGATCTGCACCAGCCCACCGACCGGGTCGCAGGTGAGGCCGAGGTTGTGCTCCATGCCGATCTCGGCGGCGTTCTCCACCTGGCTCGGGGTCCCGCCCAGCACCGCCGCCATCCCGGCTGCGGCCATCGAGCAGGCTGCGCCGATCTCGCCCTGGCAACCTACCTCCGCCCCGCTGATCGAGGCGAGCTCCTTGATCACCACGCCGACCGCGCCCGCGGTGAGCAGGAACCTGATGACGCCCTCGTCGCTGGCGCCGTGGACGAACCGCCGGTAGTACATCAGCACGGCCGGTACTACGCCGGCGGCACCGTTGGTTGGTGCGGTCACGACCCGCCCGCCGGCGGCGTTCTCCTCGTTCACCGCCAGCGCGTACAGCGTGATCCAGTCCATGCCACGCAGCGGGTCGGCGGTGTCGCCCTCAACCTGTAACTGGCGCAGCAGGTCGGGCGCGCGGCGGCGCACCCGCAACCCTCCCGGCAGCACCCCTTCCGTGGTCATGCCCGAGTGGATGCACTCCTGCATCACGGCCCAGATGTGCAGCAGTCCGGCGTCGATCTCGGCGTCGCTGCGCCAGGTGCGTTCGTTCTCCCGCATCAGGCGCGCGACGGAGAAGCCGGTCGCGTCGCAGTGGGCGAGCAACTCGGTGCCCGTCCGGAAGGGGTGGGGCAGCACCGTGGAGTCCGGCACGATCCGGTTCGGCCCGGTCTCGGACTCATCCAGGACGAAGCCGCCACCGACCGAGTAGTAGTTGCGGCTGCCGAGCTCGGCGCCGGCTTCGTCCCAGGCGGTGAAGACCATACCGTTGGAGTGCACCGGCAGTGACCGGCGCCGATACAGCACGACGTCCTCGTCGCAGTTGAAGTCGATCTCGGGCCCACCGGCGAGGCGCAGCCGGCGGGTTGCCCTGACCTCAGCCAACAGCGGCTGCACCGAGGGCGGATCTACCGTCTCGGGGTTGTGCCCGGCGAGGCCGAGCACCACGGCGGGCACGCTGCCGTGGCCGTGGCCGGTCGCGCCGAGCGATCCGAACAACTCCACCTTCACCCTGGCCACTCCCGGCAGGGAACCGTCAGCGGCCAGGGCGTCGACGAACCGGCCGGCGGCCTTCATCGGCCCGACGGTGTGGGAGGAGGATGGTCCGATGCCCACCCGGAAGAGGTCAAAGACGCCGAGCGCCATACCCCCGACCCTAGTCGCTGGGGGGAAGCCACGCCGCATCGGGGTCGTCCGGAAGGGGCGGTGCAGATCGTCCCTGCGGACGACCCGGTGCGCCGCCAGGGAGGACGTGTGGAAGCGCCGCGGTGCCTAGCTTGGCTGCATGAGCCTCCTAGCACCAGTAATGCCCGACCAGATCGCCGCAGCCGCCGGCCTGACCAAGATCTACGGCTCGGGGGAGGCCGCGGTCACAGCCCTCGACGGGGTGAGCGTCTCGTTCTCCCGCGGCTCGTTCACGGCGATCATGGGGCCGTCCGGTTCGGGCAAGTCGACGCTGATGCACTGCCTGGCCGGGCTTGACCGGCCGACGTCCGGCAGCGTCCACCTCGCCGGACAGGACATTTCCGCGCTCAACGACCGCGCCCTGACCCGGGTGCGCCGCGACCAGGTGGGCTTCGTCTTCCAGGCGTTCAACCTGCTGCCGACGCTGACGGCCGAGCAGAACATCGTGCTGCCGCTCGAGCTGGCCGGCCGCCGCGCCGACCCCGACCGGCTGCAGCGGCTGATCGACTCCCTCGCCCTCGGTGACCGGCTGCGACACCTGCCCTCGCAGCTGTCCGGCGGCCAGCAGCAGCGGGTGGCGATCGCCCGCGCCCTGGTGACCGAGCCGGCAGTCGTGTTCGCCGACGAACCCACCGGAGCCCTGGATTCCCGCTCCAGCCACCGCCTCCTGGACTACCTGAGGCACACGAGCAGCGAGCTCGGCCAGACCATCGTGATGGTCACCCACGACCCCAACGCTGCCGCCTACGCCGACCGGGCGCTGCTGCTCTCCGACGGCCGGATCGTCGACGACCTGGCCGATCCGGGTGCGGACGCAGTGCTGGACGCGATGAAGCGGCTGGGCGCCTGATGCTGCGCCAGGCGTGGTCGGAGGTGCGCCTGCACCCGGGCCGGTTCCTGTCCACCGTGCTGGCCGTGGCGATCAGCGTCGCGTTCCTGGCCGGTTCTGCTGTGCTGGTGGCCACCGAGGCCCAGGCGGAGGGCCGCGCGCTCAACGTCCCGATCGCCAATGCCGACGTCCTGGTGGAGCAGGCCCTTGCGGAGGGAGCCGCGGCGACCGTTCACGGGTTCCCCGGGGTGGCCGACGCTGCGCCGATCCTGAACTGGACCGAACCGGTGAGCCGCGCCGACACCTCGGTGCTGCTGCAGTTCCTCAACGTCCCCCCGGACGCTCTGCGCTGGTCCCGCCTGGCCGAGGGCCGCTGGCCCGCAGCGACTGCTGAGGTGGTGCTCAGCCAGGGCGCTGCGCAGGCACTCGGCGTGCGGCTGGGCGGAGAGCTGACCGCAGCGGCGGACGACGCCAGGCTCGTCGTGGTCGGGCTGACCGACGAACCGAGCTCGATGTTCATCAAGACCGCATATGCCCACGCGGGCCACTTCGCCAGGCGGGGCGTCGATCCCGTGGCCGGCAGTGGCAGCTGGGCGGTGAAGGCCGCGCCCGGCACCGACCCGGTGGAACTGGCGGCCGGCCTCGGGGCCGCCCTGGCCGCAGCCGACCCCGATGCCCGCGTCCTCCCGGCGCAAGCCGCCCGCGAACGGGCACTGGCCGCGCTGGCAGGCGACTTCGAGGTGTTCATGTACCTGCTCTGGGGGTTCGCGGCGGTCGCGCTAGTGGTCGGGATGATCACCATCGCGAACACCTTCACGATCACGCTGGCGCAGCGGCGCCGCCAGATCGGGCTGCTCCGCGCCGTCGGCGCCGGGGGCAACCAGGTGCGAAGCCGGTTCCTGGCCGAGGCGCTGATCCTCGGGCTGGTCGGGTCGCTGCTCGGCGTCGCCGTGGGCACGGGGCTGGCCGCGGCCGGGTCGGCCTACACCGGCGCCCTGTTCTGGGGGCTGGCGCTGCCGCCCGTCCAGCTCGGCGTGGCGGTGGGTCTGGGCATCGCTGCCACGCTCGGCGCTGCCTGGCTCCCCATCCTGCGCGGCACCAGGGTGCTCCCGCTGGAGGCGCTGCAACCGGTGCCGACCGCTGCCGAGCAGCGACGCGGGTCCACCGTCCGGGCGGTCAGCTGCGGGCTGCTGCTCGCCGCCGGCGCGGGTCTGGTGGTGGTGGCCCTCACCGTGGCCCCCATCGGCTTCTTCGCAGCGATCGGCGCCGGCACGCTGATCTCGCTCGGCGTCCTGTTCGGCGCCCCGCTGTTCGTCCCGGCGCTGCTGAAGCTGAGCGGCAGGCTGGTCGAGCGGTTCGGGACCACCTCCCGGCTGGCTGCCCGCAACGCGGAGCGGAATCCCCGCCGGGCCGCAGCGACCGCGTCGGCGCTGATGCTCGCCGTCGGCCTGATCGTCACCCTGCAGGTGGGGACGGCGAGCATCCGGTTGACGATGCTGGACGAGATCGAGCGGGACACGCCGGTGGACATCAGTGTCACCTGGTCCGGCGAGGACGGGCTGGCCCCAGCCCCGGCGCCAACCGCGACCCGGCTCGGCCTGGCCGCTGGAGTGCAGGGCTCGGTCAGCCTGGCTGCGCTGTCGGCAGAGGTCTCAGCCGCAGGTGGCGGGCACAGCCTTACCGTGCTCGGCTTCGACCCGGCAGCGACCGTTGTGACCGGGACGGACATCCGCGTCCGCGACGACGAGGTGCTGGTCGACCCGGACCTGGCAGCCGAGCTCGGAGCGAGGGTGACCGTGCGTGGCAGCGGCGGGCAGGTCGAGCTCAAGCCGGTCGGTTCCAGGCTGGTGGGGTTCGGCGAGGCCATGGTCAGTGCCCCCGTGCTGGCCCGGCTGGGCAAGCCGGTGCCGGCAGCCGTCACCTGGCTCTCGGTGCCCGACCGCTCCCGTGCGGTGGAGGCGATCGTCGCCGTGACCGAGGTGGTCGGCGACCGCGGCCAGGTGAGCGGTTCGATCGCGATGGCAGCCAACATCGAACAGGTGCTGGGCATCCTGCTGGCGATCACGACGGCGCTGCTGGGCGTGGCGGTGCTGATCGCGCTGATCGGGGTGAGCAACACCCTTGGGCTGTCGGTGCTGGAACGCTCCAGGGAGTCGGCGCTGCTGCGCGCCCTCGGGCTGCAGGCCCGCTCGCTGCGCTCGATGCTCACCGTCGAGGCACTGCAAGTGACCCTCGTCGGGGTGCTGGTGGGCGTGGTCGCCGGGACGTTCTTCGGCTGGCTCGCGGTCACCTCGCTCAGCGGCACGATGCGGCTGCACGGAGTGCGCTTCGCCGTGGAGGTGCCCCAGACCCTCGGCATGCTGGCCCTGGCCGTGGTGGCGGCAGGGCTGGCCTCCGTCCTGCCCGGACGCCGCGCAGCCAGTGCATCGCCGACCGAGGCGCTCGCGGAGGTCTGACCGGGAGCCTCAGCTGGAGAAGAACAGCCCGGAGAGGCCGCCACGGCGGTAGCGATGGCCGCCGTGGTTCCCCCAGGCCGGCCCGTACCCTGCGGGCGGCTGCGGTGCGAAGCGGCTCTCCAGCTGGGTCAGGTGCTCGAGCTCGCCGAAATCGAGGAAGACTCCCCGACAGCCGTCGCACTGCTCGAGGTGGACCCCGTTGCGCTCGTAGGTGCGCATCGACCCGTGGCACTTCGGGCAGGTCAGGCCGGCACCGGCGGGTCGGTAGGGCTCGTAGGGTGGGGGGTCGCTCGGGTGGCTCATGTCATCCAGCTTGCATGCTGCGGCAAGCCGCCAGCAGGGCGCCGGCGGCCTCAGCGCCGTGCGGCAGCCGCAGCGCCTGCACCGCAGCGATCACCACCGCCGCGCGCGCGGGGAGGTCGAGCCGCGGCCAGGGGTCGCCGGTGGGGGGCACCGCACGCCCTCCGGCGTCGCGGTACCCGGAGAGGAACGCCTGCCACGCGTCGTCAGCTAGCAGGCCGGCGGCCCAGAACCCGGCCGGCCGCGCCAGGTCCCAGGCCGGGTCACCCAGCCCGAAGTCGTCGACGTCGAGCAGCTTCCAGCTGCTCCGCAGCGGGGTGTGGCCGAGCTGGCCGAGGTGGAAGTCCCCGTGCGCAGGGGTGGCGAGCCCGGGTGCGGCGAGCCGTTCGGCCAGCGCTGCGGCGAGGTCGGCCAGCCAGCGCAGGTCGGTGCGGCCGGTGAGCCGGAGGTGTTCGCCGGCCCGGCCCAGCCGCGAGAGCGCACCGAGCCTGGGCAGCCCGGCAGGCGGCGGCAGCCGGTGCAGGCGGGCCAGCAGCGCGCCGGCCTCCCCCCACGGTGGCCGGTCGACGGTCGAGAGCACGCTGACCCTAGGCCAGACCGTGGCGAGCCGGTCGCCCGGCGCAGTCAGCGGAGCGAACCGCAGCGGCTGGATCCACACCCGGTCCAGGTCGGGCTCGGTGAGGGCGCGCAGGCGCAGCCGGAGCCGCCCGGGGTCCGTACCGGCGCCGTGGAGCTTGACGATCACGCCGGCGCAGACGAACACCTCGGAGTGCTCCGGGGCTACCGGACGAGTGGGGAGGCCGCGCCTGACCAGCGGCACCACCGGGGTGGTGGCGGTGACCCGGTGGTCCTGGTCGGCCGCGACCGTCCGCACCCAGTCGGTCAGGTCGTCCGGGTGCGCAGCCGGTTCGGGCTCGGGCTGGACCACCTGCACCCGCCCCTCCTCTTCGGCGGGGCCGCCGTGCCCCACTGGCGTACCACCCTAGCGCCGGGCCGTGGGCTCAGGCGGCCCTGGCCACGTCGGTGTCAGCCGGCTGCCGGGCGCGCAGCCGGCGCACCTCGGGGAAGCCGAGGGCGAAGACGGTGGTGGCCACGCTGACCACCCCGGTGGCGACGAGGGCGGCGTGTGCGCCGAAGACGGCCGCAGCAGGCCCGGCGAGCAGCAGCCCGACCGGTCCGAGCATCAACGAGCCGAGCGCATCGTAGGAGGCCACCCTGGACAGCGACTCCGGCGGTACCTCGCGTTGCATGGTGGTCATCCAGAGCACGCCGAACAGGTCGAAGCCGATGCCCATGAACACGGCCGCCAGTACCACCAGCCACAGGGGGGCGCTGAAGCCGAGCAGCAGCTGCGGGGCCGCGGCGGTGAAGGTCAGCAGCGTGGCCACCAGGATGGGGCGCCGGGGCCGCCAGACCAGCGCGATCCCGACGCCGAGCACTGCGCCGAGAGCCTCCCCGGCCAGGACCGCCGTCCAACCGGCGGCGCCACCCAGTTCGGCCTTCGCCACCACCGGTCCGAGCACGCCCTGCGACGCCTGCAGCACCATCAGCAGCACCGACCACTGCAGCACGCACACCCACAGCCACTGGCGGCTGCGGAACTCACCCCAGCCGTCGGCCAGCTGCCGCAACGGGTTCTCCTCGGGCTGGGCGAGCGAGCCACCCCTAGGAAGCAGCGAGGACAGCGCGGCAGCGACCAGGTACAGGGCGCCGGCGACGACCATCGCCCAGCCGCCGCCCAGCCACACCACCACTGCTCCGCTGGCCACCAGGCCGGCCAGCCGGGCAGCGCTGGCCCCCATCGAGAGCCAGGCGTTGCCCTGCTGCAGCAGGTGGGCGGGGACGAGGTCGGGAATGATGCCGCTGAGCGCAGGGTAGACCGCGGCGCCGGCCATGCCCGCGACCGCAGCGGCAACGCAGAGCAGCCACAGCGGGGTGTGGCCGACCAGCATCATCGCGCCGATGGCGGCCCAAGCGATCGCAGCGAGCGACTGCCCCCAGCGCAGCACCAGCGCCCGGGGGTAGCGGTCGGCGATCACGCCGCCGACGAGCATGAACACGACCAGGGGGATGGTCTGCGCTGCCAGCACCACCGAAAGCGTGCCGGGGTCGGCTCCGGGCAGGCCGAGCACGCCGAAGGCCAGTGCCACCGGGGCGAAGGCCATGCCGAGCATGGAAGTCGTCCGGGCGGCCAGCAGCACCATGAACGGCGTGTTGGCGAGCAGTTCGCGCGACTGGCCGGAGGCGGGCATGACTGGTTCCTCACCGGAAACGGGAATGGGCAGCCCGCCATGCTCCCACCGCAGGAAGCGGCGCGCAATTCCGGCAGCGGCGGCTTCACCGCCGGGCGGCGGCCGGAGCAGGATGGTGGCCATGCTGATCGTCCATGTCTTCGTCCACGTCCAGCCCGAAGCGGTACCCGCCTTCATCGACGCCACCCTGGCCAACGCCACAGCTTCCGTCCAGGAGCCCGGCATAGCCCGGTTCGACGTTGTGCAGCAGCAGGACGACCCCAGCCGGTTCGTGCTGGTGGAGGCCTACCGCACCGAGGAAGCCGCGGTCGCCCACAAGGAGACCGCCCACTACGCCGCCTGGCGTGACCAGGTGGCCCCGATGATGGCCGAGCCGCGGTCCGCGGTGCGCTACACCGGCGTGTTCTATCCCGACCGCGGGGCTGGCGAGGGCGCCTGAACTCTGCCCGTGGCTGACCGCCTGCCGGGCGGGGTTCCCCCGGCGGGCCCGGGCGCAGCATGCTGGGGCCGTGGCACAGCAGTTCAGTGAGATCAACGACCGGTTGCTTCGGTTCATCGAGGACCAGCACATGTTCTTCGTCGCGACCGCCGCCCGGGACGGCCGGGTGAACATCTCGCCCAAGGGGCTGGACAGCCTGCGGGTGGTGGCGCCCAACCGGGTGGTCTGGCTGAACGGCACCGGCAGCGGCAACGAGACCGCTGCACACCTGCTCGATGTGCCCCGGATGACCATCATGTTCTGCTCGTTCGAAAGGAAGCCACTGATCCTGCGGTTGTACGGGACGGCGCGGGCGGTGCACCCGGCGGACGCGGAGTGGCCCGGCCTGGCGGCGCTGTTCCCGCCCCTGAGCGGTGCGCGCAACCTCTTCGTGCTGGACGTCGACCTGGTGCAGACCTCCTGCGGCTACGGGGTGCCGCTCTACGACTTCGTCGACCAGCGCGACCTGATGGACAGCTGGGCCACCAAGAAGGGCCCCGAAGGGCTGCACGCCTACCAGCAGGAGCACAACCTGGTCAGCATCGACGGCCTGCCCACCGGGCTGCCGGCGGACTGATTCCGGCTCAGTCCCGGCGGCGGACCGGGTCGGAGTGCCCGCAGCACCACCAGTCGACGTCCTGCGCGCGCAGCCGCGCCAGGTCGGCCAGGCCCTGGCCGACGTCGGACATCAACGCCGCCGGCATCGGCCGGAGGCCGTCCCTGCCGACGAGCGCGGTGTCCCCGACGAACAGGCTGCGGCCGCAGCTGAAGCTGTGGTGGCCGGGCGTGTGCCCCGGGGTGTGCAGGGCGCGGACGCCCGGCCAGAGTTCGGCGTCGCCGTCGAGGAGGTGCAGGTTGCGGGGTAGTTCGGCCAGCCCGAGGGCCCTGGTGAGCTGCCGGAACGGCGAGGGTGGTGGCGCTGCCCCGGTGAGGATCGCGGCGTCGGCCGCACCCAGCCAGACCCTGGCCCCGGTGCGCCGCTGCCACTCGGCGGCCGCCCCGGCATGGTCGAAGTCGTAGTGGGTGAGCAGGATGTCGGTCACCTCGTACGGCGAGCGCCCCGCCTCGCGCAGTTCGCGCGCCACCCGGTTGAGGCCTGCGGGCATGCCCGGGTCGACGATCGCCACCCTGCCGGCCCCGTCGAACCAGTAGCAGAGGGCACCGACCGCCGCCCGCAGCCACCAGGTGTGTTGCCCGAGCTGCCTCATGCGTCCCGCCTCGCCCGCCGCCAGCTCAGGGTCAGCCCGACGATGCGGGACACCGCCACCGCGAGGTAGAGCATCCCGGCGATCTGCTGGATCATCACCACCGACCTGGCCAGCGGCTTCACCGGCACCACGTCGGACAGCCCGGTGCTGGTCATCGTGGTGGTGGAGAGGAACAGCAGTTCCAGCCACGTCCGCTGGGCCTCCGGCTCGGTGGCGGCTATGAACGAGCCGGGCACGATCCCCTGGATCGCGGAGTAGGCGTAGGCCCACAGCCACACCGCGACGGTGAAGGTGGCGCCGATGGCCAGCACCTCGTCGCGGGTGACGACCTCGTCCGCGAACATGTAGCGCAGGAGCCCGACCAGGGTGTAGCCGTAGAACGCGACGTGCACCAGGTCCGAGGCGAGGTGCCACGGCTGGGCTGCCGCGCTGGCCCAGTCGACCACGGTCAGGACCACGGCGGGGATGCCGATCAGCACGCCCATCCAGGTGTAGGCAGGGGTTGCCCGCACCACGCCCAGCGCCAGCACCACCACCAGCATGCCGAACAGGGTCAGCGCCAGCCGGCCCACCGAGTTGGCCGGCACGTCGTCGACGAACGCGTACAGCAGGATGCCGAGCACCTGAACCACGAGCAGCACCCCGGACGGGTTCGCCCTGAGCAGCTTCCAGACGCGCCCGCCCCAACCCCGCATGGGCATCACCCTACTTACGCCGCGGCGCCGGCGGCAGCCCGCCGGTCGACGGGCCCGACCTTGCGGATGTTCCCGCCGGAGGCCAGCGTGCGGCGGGTTCGCGGTTTCACGATATTGTGAACCCGTGAAGTCTGCCGAGCCCTTGTACGAGATTAAGGCGAACCTGTTCCGGGCCCTTGCCCACCCCGTGCGGATCCGCGTGCTCGAGCTGCTGGTCAGCGCGCCGGCCGCCGAGCCCGCCACCGGTGAGGTGAACGTTGCCGAGCTGCTCGCCGACCTCGAGGTGTCGCCGTCCCACCTGTCAGGGCACCTGGCGGTACTGCGCAACTACGGCGTGGTCACGTCCAGGCGCTCCGGGTCGCACGTGCTGTACCGGGCGGCCCACCCAGCGGTGGCCGACCTCCTGGCGAGTGCCCGGGTCTTCCTCCTGGACACCCTGGCAGTCAAGGGCGGTCAGCTGGCGGCAGCGGCCACGCTGCCCCCGCTGCGGGCGGGCGACCGCGATGAGTGAGCCCGCCGTGCGCGCCGGGGTGCTGCCCTCCCACGTCCGCCGCCACCTGCTGACGCTGCTGCCCGGCCCGGCCGACCTCCGGCCGGTGCGCGCGAACTGGCGCCGCGACCTGCTGGCCGGCCTCACCGTCGGCGTGGTCGCCCTGCCGCTGGCGCTCGCCTTCGGGGTGAGTTCCGGGATGGGCGCGGCCGCCGGGCTGGTGACGGCGATCGTGGCCGGCGTGGTCGCGGCCGTGTTCGGTGGTTCCAACGTGCAGGTGTCGGGCCCCACCGGGGCGATGGCCGTGGTCCTCGCCCCGATCGTCGCAGCCCACGGCCCGCAGGCTGTCGTGGCGGTCTCCGTGCTCGCCGGGGTGATCCTCGTGGTCGCAGGGGTGCTGCGGCTAGGCCGCGTTGTGGTCTACATCCCATGGCCGGTGATCGAGGGCTTCACTGCCGGAATCGCCGTGATCATCGCCCTCCAGCAGGTGCCGCTCGCCCTGGACGTGGCAGCCCCCGCCGGCGAGGGGCCGCTCGTCGCAGCCGTCGAGGCGGTCCGTCTCGCCGCGTGGCCGGGAGCCACCACCGCTCTGGCGCTCGCCCTGGGGGTGATCCTCACCATCGAGGGGTTGCGGCGGCTGCGCAGCTCCTTGCCCGCTGCGCTGATCGCGGTCGTCCTCGCCACCGTCGTTGCGGAACTCGCCGGCCTGCCGGTCGCCAGGATCGGCGCCCTGCCTTCCACCCTGCCCGCCCCAACCCTGCCCGAGCTGCCGCTCGGCGCCCTCGGCACCCTGTGGGGCGCAGCCCTCTCGGTGGCGGCGCTGGCTGCGATCGAGTCGCTGCTCTCGGCGCGGGTCGCCGCCGGGATGGACCACCAGACCGGGCGCGTGCTGCCCGACCGGGAGGTACTGGGCCAGGGGCTGGCCTCGATCGCGTCCGGGCTGTTCGGCGGGATGCCGGCCACCGGGGCGATCGCGCGGACAGCGGTCAGCGTCCGGGCCGGCGCCCGGTCCCGCCTCGCAGCGGTCACCCACGCGGCGCTGCTGGCGCTGGTGGTCGCGTTCGGGGCCGGGCTGGCCTCCAGGATCCCGCTGGCCGCGCTCGCGGGGGTGCTGCTCGCCACCACCTTGCGGATGGTGAACCCCCGCGAGGTGCGGGCGATGTTCCGGGTGAGCCGCGGCGCGGCGACGACCTTCGTCGTGACGATCGCCTGCACGGTGCTGCTCGACCTGATCGCTGCCGTGGAGGTGGGCGTGGCCCTGGCCGCCTTCTTCGCGCTGCGGGCCCTGGCCGACACGACGCACGTGACCAGTGAGCCGCTGCCCGGGCCACCGCAGCCGGGGGACGAGCACATCGCGCTGCTACGGCTGGACGGCTCGTTGTTCTTCGGCGCAGCCGACCGCGTGCTGGACGACATCGGCGACTCCGACGCCTGGGTCGTGGTCCTGCGGCTGTCCCAGGTCGAACTGATGGACGCCACCGGTGTGCACCGGCTGACCGAACTGATGGGCCTGCTGGAGGCCCAGGGCAAGACCGTCCTGATCAAGGGCCTGCGCCCCGAGCACGAGCGGCTGGCCCGGCGGGGCGGCGTGCTGTCGGCGCTGCGCACCCGCGAGCACCGGTTCGACGACCTGGACGCCGCCGTCCGGCACGCGCGCAGCCACGTGGCCCGCCAGCTGGCCGGGCAGCCCGTTCCCGTGCGCGCCTGACAGTTCCGCCGGCTCAGCCCGCCCGCCGGCCGCCGCGGCCGGGCGTGGAGCCGAGCGGTGCCACCGGCCGGCAGTCGTCCGTCGGGGCCCGCCCACCCTGGCAGCCGGGGCAGTAGAACATCGTCCGCTCCCTGCCCCGCGGGCCGATCGGAGCCACCCGCACGGTGTCGCCGCAACGCCGGCAGGGCCGCCCCGAACGCGCATGCACGTAGGTGTTCTCACCCTCCCTGCGGCTACCGGTGGAGGACTGCACGGCGTGCGGCAGGTTCGCGCCCATCAGCCGCCTGGCCCTCGTGACCAGGGCGGCCAGCTCTGCCGCGGCGAGGCTCCGCGCCGGCGCCCACGGGTGCAGCCGCTGCACAAACAGCGACTCACTGGCCCACAGCGTGCCGATGCCGGCAAGGTTGCGCTGGTCGAGCAGCGCGGCGCCGATCGTGGTGTCGCTGCCGTGCAGGTTGCGCAGGGCCTGCTCCGCGTCGAAGCCGGGGTCGAGGATGTCCGGGCCGAGGTGCCCGACGACAGTGTCCTCAGCAGCGGTCGGCAGCAGGTGCAATTGGCCGAGCCGCAGGCCGATGGCGGTCCACTCTGAGTTGGCCAGCACCGCGCGCACCTGGTGGGAGCGCGGGGAAGGCGGCCCGCCGGCCAGGGTGCGCTCGATCCGCCACTGGCCCTCCATCTTCAGGTGGGAGTGCAGCGTCCACCCGGAGTCGAGCCGGGTGAGGATGTGCTTGCCCCTGGCCAGCACCTCGACCACGGCCTGGCCGGTCAGCTCCGCTGTGGACAGCCCCGGCCAGCGCAACTCCGCTGCCACGAGCTCCCGCCCGGCCAGCGCCTCGTGCAGCCGGGCGCTGGTGCGGTGGACGGTGTCTCCCTCGGGCATGGCTAGCGGCGCAGCCTCAGGCCGCGCGGGGTGAGCCCGAAGCCGGCCGAGGCCAGCGCCTGCGCGAGTGGCTGGTTCGAGCCGAGCACCGATTCGCCGTCCACCCGTTCGACGGTCAGCTTGCCCAGTGCCCCGGCGTGGACCGCTGCGGCCAGCGCTGCGGCTGCCGGCGCGAGTGCCGCGGGGTCGTCGGTGAAGGAGAGCAGGGTGCGCCCGCCGCGCTCGACGTAGAGCGCCAGGGCGCCGTCCACCAGGACGACCAGCGCGCCGGCCTTGCGCCCGGGCAGGTGGCCGCGGCCCTCGCCGTCCGGGCGGGCGGGCCAGGCAAGGGCGGCCCCGTAGGGGTTCGCCGGGTCGGCCGCGGCCAGCACGAGGGCCGGCCCGCCTCCCACCTCCTCCAGCGGACGGGCGGAGGCGCGCAACCGGTCCACCGCGCCGACCCCGCCGAACTGCGCTGCGCCGAGCCCCTCGACGAAGTAGCCGCGGCGGACCCTGCCGGACTCCTCCGCCGCGGCGAGCACCCGGTACACCGCTGCGAACCCGCCCGGCACCTCCTCCGCGCCGACGCTGCCCCTGGTCACCACGCCGTAGCGGTCGAGCAACAGTTCTGCCCTGGCCAGGGCACGGGTGGTCGCGTCGGCCTCCAGCGGGGGCAGCGCCGACCAGCGGCCGGCGGCCTCCGGCGGCCCGGCCCGCCTGGGCAGCTGCGCCCGCGGCGTGGCCCTGGCGTAGCCGCCGAGCC